>NZ_JAALFW010000007.1:0-269334 GCF_011800485.1 Pantoea sp. EKM20T
ATGTGCCATCCCCGGCGGTCCGTCAGGCAGGCGAATGAAGTGAAGGAACCGCGCAGCGGCGCGAGGACCGCCAGCCCATGAGCGGCACCAGACTGCGTTATCACCCGTCGCTTAACTGACTGGCATTACACTGGTGAGTGCCGTTTTTTTTGCGGATAACAGAGAGCAGGCTCAGTGTCTGCAATGTTAGCGCACTAACATGCGCCGTACAGACGGCTCACAAACTTAAAGCGATGGGAGCATACGGCCTGGAGCAAAGCATCGCGGGCCAGGGATGGCGGTTTTGCGGAAGGCGTATGCTCGCTGTTTCCGTCCCAAACGGCACGTCCCGGTGCCGCTTTTAACGTAGGATCAGAATGCAATATTGGCGCTGATACCGCCGATAAACGCATCTTTCACTTCACTGACTGCGCCTGGTGCAACCACATACTGCAGGTTAGGTCGCAGTGACATCCAGTTAGTTACTTTGGCGTTGTAGTAAACCTCATAGTTGTACTCTGAACCTTCCTGAATCGGCAGATAGGTCGGGCTGTCAAAGCGGCTCTCGCCATTAGCCTGATTCTGCTGACGCAGTGAGCGGGTATAGTCGCTGTTCACATGAACACGTGATGCGCCCACGCCGATCTCATCCTGAGGACGGGCATCAAACGGGCCTGTCCAGGTAAACGCAATAGACTGGTAGTTGTCGGTCTTTGAGGTCTTGTGATCGTTCATCACCGCCTGCACCCGCACGCCCAGACCGCGATTCACATCGCCATCCTGCGCGGTCAGCTGTTGCTGTAACAGCAGATAGCCGCCATAGGAATGGGCCTGATCCTGATAGCCGCCGTTGCGCCAGCTGCCATAAACATCGCCATCCACTGAGGAATAGTAATAGCCGATGCGGTAGTTACCCGGTAATTTCTCCGGCCCGAAGGTTGGTTTCCAGCCCAGTTCGACCGGCACCAGATTCCCTTCTGAATTGCTGGTATCCAGACGGAAACCATCACCGCGATCGTAGTTAGCGCTGTTCTGATTATAGAAACCGACCTGGAAGAAAACGTCCGGCGTGATATTGAATTTCACCCGGCCGCCCCACTGCGAGACCGGCCAGTTAAACCAGCGATCGCCGCGCCAGTTACCCGCCTGCCCGCTGCCCAGCGCCAGGTTCTGGAACAGATTGCCATCGAAGTTATCGAAGTCTTCCCCTACCGTCACCCGCCCGGCTTTCACATCGACCACATCGTTAAACAATCCTTTGCGCAACCAGAACTGGGTCAGACGCCAGGTCTGGCCGCGACCGTAAACCTCCTGCACCGAGGAGAGCATACCGGTGCGTTGATCCGCGACCTGTTCAGAAAGATTCTGTCCGTTACGACTGGTCACGGTCATCTGGAACTCGGCATCCTGCCAGTCCAGCAACTTCTGCAGATCGAAATTGGTGCCAAACGACCACTGATCGCTGTAGCGCATGGTGGTATTGGTATCTGCCCCGCCGCCTAAATTCGCGGCGCTTTCCATGGTGTAGTTAACGTCAAACTTAATGCCGTCGTCCTGCAGCTGCGTTCGGTAACCGCCCCAGTCACCAAACATCCATTCGGAGTCCGGGCTCAGGGCGTCAGCGGCCAACGCCTGCGCGGAAAACATGGCCAGGATCAGGGTGCCGGTTGCCACACGGCACAGCGGGAAACGCTGCACTGCTTTTCTGTTTTTCATCTTGCTTATTCTTATGTAAGTTACGGAAAATGACGCGCAGAGGATAGTGCTGGATAACCTCTGTTTTTTGTAAATACGTGCGCATAATTTCCCGTAACATCCGTTTATTCACGCATTTGTGATCGGGATCGCTGATTGGTTATTCTCTGGGCGGGGTGCGTCTTTTTTGACAGGTGCAGCGTAAAAAGGGGCGCTATCGCCCCTTGTGTTTACTGGCTTGCCTGATTCAGTTGTTCAATCTGCGCCGGGGTCAGCGTCAGCTGCATCGCGCCAGTCAGATCGTCGAGCTGTTTCAGCGAGGTGGCACTGACAATCGGTGCGGTGATACCGGGACGGGCGATCAGCCAGGCCAGCGCCACCTGCGTCGGCGTCACCTGATGCGCTTCGCTGATAGCATCCAGTGTGTCAAGGATCCGCAAACCGCGCGGGTTAAGGTATTTATCTACGACACCCTGACCGCGCGCGCTTTTACCGGCATCCGCCGCCTCGCGGTATTTGCCACTGAGAAAGCCGCTGGCGAGTGAATAGTAGTTAATAACGCCCAGACCCTGCGCCATCACCACCGGCTCCAGCTCCGATTCATAGGGCTGGCGGTCATAAAGGTTGTATTCAGGTTGCAGGGTTTCATAGCGCGCCAGCCCCTGCGTTTCACTGACCTGCAACGCCTCCTGCAGCCGTGCCGCGCTGTAATTGGAAGCACCAATCGCCCGCACTTTGCCCTCTCTGATGAGGCTGTCAAAGGCGCTCAGGGTTTCCGCCAGCGGCGTATCCTGATCGTCGCGGTGCGCCTGGTAGAGATCGATATAGTCGGTCTGCAACCGGCGAAGTGAATCTTCAACTGCCTGACGGATATATTGCGGTTTCAGGCCGGTTTTCTCCGGCGACAATTCCATGCCAACCTTGGTTGCCAGCACGATCTGGTCGCGTTTGCCGCTTTTTTTCAGCCATTCACCCATAATGGTTTCCGATTCACCGCCTTTATTGCCCGGTGCCCAGCGGGAATAGACGTCGGCGGTATCGATAAACCACAGGCCTCGATCCACCAGCGCATCCAGCAGCGAAAAGGAGGTGGTTTGATCCACTGTCCAGCCAAACACGTTGCCGCCAAACGTCAGCAACGGCACCGCGATACCACTGTCACCCAACTGCCGGGTTTGATTCTGACTCATTTCCTGCTCCTTATTTGCCTGAAAAAACCGTCTGTCTTTCAGCATAGCAAAGTGATTTCACGGCTTTATGACGATTGTGATGCGATTAATGAAAGAACAGGCATAATTACCCCGCCCTGACAGATATCCTTATTTCCTTCAACTTCTGCCCGTCAGAGGCGGCTACACTCTGTCGTTTGCAGGCTACCCATTTGATGCCTGCGCCTGGGACTACGTCACTGCTGGAGAGCACCAACAATCATGAGCACCCGACATCCTGTTATGAAGAAAACCCTTATCGTGCTGGCCCTGATCGCCGTGGCCGCTGGCGGCTATTATGCCTGGCAGCGCCATGCCCAGCCGCAGAGCAGCAGTCAGAGTGACGCACCTGCGCCACGTGGCGGCAAAGGCGGCGGTGACGGTGCCCGTCGTCCCCTCGCGCCGGTTCAGGCCGCTACGGCTACCAGCCAGAGCGTGCCGCACTATCTGAGTGGACTGGGTACGGTGACCGCGGCTAACACGGCCACGGTGCGCAGCCGGGTCAATGGCGATCTGCTGGCAATCCACTTCACCGAAGGGCAGCAGGTGAAAGCGGGCGAGCTACTGGCAGAAGTCGACCCGCGGCCTTATCAGGTGGCGTTAACGCAGGCGCAGGGCCAGTTGGCAAAAGATCAGGCGACGCTGGCCAACGCCCGTCGTGACCTGGCGCGCTTCGAGAAGCTGGCAAAAACCTCGCTGGTGTCGCAACAGGAGCTGGATACCCAGCGCTCACTGGTCAGTGAAACGCTCGGCACGCTGAAAGCGGATGAAGGAAGCGTCGCCAGTGCGCAGCTCAATCTTACCTACAGCCGGATCACTGCGCCGATTGCCGGCCGGGTCGGGCTGAAACAGGTGGACGTCGGCAACTACGTCACCAGCGGCGACACCACCGGTATCGTGGTGATCACCCAGACGCACCCGATTGATGTGGTTTTTACCCTGGCTGAGAACAGCATCAGTTCCATTCTCAAGGCGCAGAAAAGCGGTGAATCGCTGCTGGTGGAGGCCTGGGATCGCAGTAATCAGAATCTGATCGCCAGCGGCAAACTACTAAGCCTTGATAACCAGATTGATGTCACCACCGGCACCATCAAAATCAAAGCGCGTTTTGATAATCAGGACGACACGCTGTTCCCCAATCAGTTCGTGAATGTGCGGCTGAAGGTCAACACCCTGCAGGATGCGATTGTTATCCCACCTGCCGCGCTGCAGATGGGCAACGAAGGCAACTTTGTCTGGGTGGTTAACAGTGACAACAAGGTCAGCAAGAAAAGCGTGATTGCCGGCTTGCAGGATAGCGAGAAAGTGGTGGTCAGCGCCGGTCTGGAGGCGGGAGAACGCGTCGTGACCGATGGGCTGGATCGCCTCACGGAAGGCGCAAAAGTCGAGGTGGTCGCGCCGCAGAGCAACGCACCGCGCGCTACCCGCGCCACCCTGCCGTCAAAAGGAGAGCGTGAGTAATGCAGGTCATGCCTCCCGATCATAGTGGCGGACCGTCACGCCAGTTTATCCTGCGGCCGGTCGCCACCACGCTGTTGATGATTGCGATCCTGCTGGCCGGGGTGCTGGGCTACCGCTTCCTGCCGGTCTCGGCGCTGCCGGAAGTCGACTATCCGACGATCCAGGTCGTCACGCTCTATCCGGGTGCCAGCCCGGATGTGGTCACCTCCTCCATCACCGCGCCGCTTGAGCGCCAGTTTGGTCAGATGTCTGGCCTGAAACAGATGGCGTCGCAAAGCTCCGGCGGTGCCTCGGTGGTGACGCTGCAGTTCCAGCTTACGCTGCCGCTGGATGTGGCAGAGCAGGAGGTGCAGGCTGCCATTAACTCCGCCACTAACCTGCTGCCCAACGACCTGCCTAATCCGCCGGTCTACAGCAAAGTGAATCCTGCCGATCCACCGATCATGACGCTTGCCGTCACCACGCGCAGCATGCCGCTGACGCAGGTGCAGGACATGGTGGAAACGCGGGTGGCGCAGAAAATCTCTCAGGTCAGCGGCGTCGGACTGGTGACGCTATCGGGCGGTCAGCGTCCGGCGGTGCGGGTGAAAATGAATGCGCAGGCGCTGGCTGCGCTGGGTCTGACCAGCGAAACAGTGCGGACCGCCATCAGCAATGCCAACGTTAACTCCGCCAAAGGCAGCCTGGATGGTCCGACCCGCTCAGTTACCCTGTCAGCCAATGACCAGATGAAATCAGCGGAGGATTATCGCCAGCTGATTATCAGCTACAAAAACGGCGCACCGGTGCGCCTTGGCGACGTGGCGACCATAGAACAGGGAGCAGAAAACAGCTGGCTCGGTGCCTGGGCCAACCGCGATGCGGCGATTGTGCTCAACGTTCAGCGTCAGCCTGGTGCCAATATCATCGCCACAGCAGATAATATCCGTGCCATGTTGCCCGCCCTGACCGCAGCCCTGCCGAAGTCGGTAGAGGTAAAGCTGCTCACCGACCGCACCACCAATATTCGTGCTTCGGTCAACGACACGCAGTATGAGCTGATGCTGGCGATGGCGCTGGTGGTGATGATTATCTATCTGTTTCTGCGCAACGTGCCCGCCACGCTGATCCCGGCGGTTGCGGTGCCTCTGTCGCTGATCGGCACCTTCGCGGCGATGTACTTCCTCGGCTTTTCAATTAACAACCTGACGCTGATGGCGCTGACCATCGCCACCGGCTTTGTGGTCGATGATGCCATCGTGGTGATTGAGAACATCTCACGCTATATCGAGAAAGGGGAAAAGCCGCTGACCGCCGCGCTGAAAGGTGCCGGCGAGATCGGCTTTACCATCATCTCCCTCACCTTCTCGCTGATTGCGGTCCTGATCCCGCTGCTGTTTATGGGCGACGTGATCGGCCGTCTGTTCCGCGAATTTGCCGTGACGCTGGCGGTGGCGATTCTGATTTCAGCGGTGGTCTCACTGACCCTGACGCCGATGATGTGCGCCAGGATGCTGAGCGCGGAGTCGCTGCGCAAACAGAACCGCTTTTCGCGGGCCAGCGAAGCGATGTTTGATCGTATCGTGGCCGCCTATGGCCGCGGCCTGAAACGGGTACTTAATCATCCCTGGCTCACGCTGTCGGTGGCGCTTGGCACCCTGGTGCTGACGCTGGTGCTGTGGATGATCATCCCGAAAGGCTTTTTCCCGCAGCAGGACAACAGCATTATTCAGGGCACGCTGCAGGCACCGCAGTCGGTCTCCTATGCCAGCATGGCGCAGCGCACCCGCGACGTCGCCTCCATCATCATGAAAGATCCGGCGGTGGAGAGCATGACTTCGTTTGTCGGCGTGGATGGCACCAATGCCTCGCTGAATAGCGCGCGTCTGCAGATCAACCTCAAACCGCTGGATCAACGCGACGACCGCATTCCTGCTATTCAGCAGCGTCTGCAACAGCAGGTCAGTGAGGTACCGGGCGTGCAGCTGTGGCTGCAGGCGGTGCAGGATCTCACCATCGATACCCAGGCGAGCCGCACGCCCTATCAGTTCACGCTGCAATCGGGTTCACTGTCTTCACTCAGCACCTGGGTTCCGGCGCTGCTGACCCGGCTCAGCACCCTGCCACAGCTGCGCGATGTCAGCAGTGACTGGCAGGATCAGGGACTGGAAGCCTATGTCAAAGTGGACCGCGACAGCGCCAGCCGCCTCGGCATCAGCATGGCGGATGTCGATAACGCGCTGTACAACGCCTTCGGTCAGCGGCTCATCTCCACCATTTATACCCAGGCGAACCAGTATCGGGTGGTGCTGGAGCAGGACAATAGTGCCACTCCAGGCATGGAGAGCCTGGAGGCGATTCGCCTTAACAGCAGCGATGGCGGCAGCGTACCACTGAGCGCCATTGCCCGCATTGAACAGCGCAACACGCCGCTCAGCATTAATCATCTCGACCAGTTCCCGTCGGCGACCTTCTCCTTCAACGTGGCTGACGGCTATTCGCTGGAAGATGCGGTGAAAGCGGTGTCGCAGGCTGAAGCCGAGCTTGGCATGCCCGCAGAGCTGATGACGCAGTTCCAGGGCAGCACGCTGGCGTTTGAGGCGGCGCTGAGCAGCACCGTCTGGCTGATTGTGGCGGCCATTGTGGCGATGTACATCGTGCTGGGCGTGCTTTATGAGAGCTTTATTCACCCCATCACGATTCTCTCAACGCTGCCCACGGCGGGTGTCGGCGCGCTGCTGGCACTGATGCTCAGCGGCAATGAGCTGGATATCGTGGCGATAATCGGCATCATCCTGCTGATCGGCATCGTGAAAAAGAACGCCATCATGATGATCGACTTTGCGCTGGCGGCCGAACGTGAACAAGGTATGAAGCCTGTTGATGCCATTTATCAGGCCTGCCTGCTGCGCTTCCGCCCGATTCTGATGACCACGCTGGCCGCCCTGCTCGGCGCGCTGCCGCTGATGCTCAGCACCGGCGTCGGTGCCGAACTGCGTCATCCGCTGGGGATTGCCATGGTCGGCGGGCTGATTCTGAGCCAGGTGCTGACCCTGTTTACCACCCCGGTGATCTACCTGCTGTTTGATCGACTGGCGCACGCCACCCGCCGCCGCTTTGCCCGCACGGAGGCCGCAGAGTGAAGTTCTTTGCCCTGTTCATCAACCGACCCGTCGCCACCACGCTGCTGACGCTGGCCATCGCACTGGCGGGGATGCTGGGTTTCCGGCTGCTGCCGGTGGCGCCGCTGCCGCAGGTTGATTTTCCGGTGATCGTTATCTCGGCTTCGCTGCCGGGTGCCGCGCCGGAGATCATGGCGTCGTCGGTGGCCACGCCGCTGGAGCGCTCGCTGGGACGCATCGCGGGCGTGAGTGAAATGACCTCCACCAGTTCGCTGGGCAGCACCCGCATCATTCTGGTATTTGATTTTGATCGCGACATCAACGGAGCCGCGCGCGATGTCCAGGCCGCGATTAACGCGGCGCAAAGCCTGCTGCCTACCGGGATGCCGTCGCGCCCGACCTATCGCAAAGTGAACCCTTCAGATGCGCCGATTATGATCATGACGCTGACTTCGGATACCTATAATCCGGGTCAGCTCTACGATTACGCCTCGACCCAGCTGGCGCAGAAACTGTCACAGATTGAGGGCGTGGGCGACGTCACCGTGGGCGGCAGCTCGCTGCCTGCGGTCCGCGTGGCCCTGAATCCACAGGCGCTGTTTAATCAGGGCGTCTCGCTGGATGCGGTGCGCACCGCCATTTCCAACGCCAATCAGCGACGGCCGCAGGGCGCACTGGATGATTCGCAGCAGCGCTGGCAGTTGCGTACCAATGACGCGCTGCAAACCGCCAGTGAGTATCAGCCGCTGATAGTGCATTACAACAACGGCGCGGCGGTCAGGCTGTCGGATGTGGCGACAGTCGAAGATTCAGTGCAGGACGTACGCAACGCAGGGATGTCGCGCGGTAAACCGGCGGTGCTGCTGCTGATCCGCAAAACGCCTGAAGCCAACGTTATCGATACGGTGGACCGCATCCGCGCCGAAATGCCGCTGCTGCATGAGGTGATCCCGGCCGCCATCGATCTGCAGATCGCTCAGGATCGTTCACCCACCATTCGCGCCTCGCTGCATGAGGTGGAGCAGTCGCTGGTGATCGCCGTGGCGCTGGTGATTCTGGTGGTGTTTGTTTTCCTGCGATCGGGCCGCGCCACGCTGATCCCGGCCGTTGCGGTGCCGGTTTCGCTGATCGGCACCTTTGCCGCGATGTACCTGTGCGGCTTCAGCCTGAATAACCTGTCGCTGATGGCGCTGACCATCGCCACCGGCTTTGTGGTGGATGATGCGATTGTGGTGCTGGAGAACATTGCCCGACACGTGGAAGCGGGCATGAAGCCGCTGGCCGCCGCGCTGAAAGGGGTGCGGGAAGTCGGTTTTACCGTGTTGTCGATGAGCCTGTCACTGATTGCCGTGTTCCTGCCGCTGCTGATGATCGGCGGACTGATTGGCCGCTTCTTCTCAGAATTTGCCATTACGCTGTCGGTGGCTATCGTAATCTCGCTGTTTATCTCGGTCACCCTGACGCCGGTGATGTGCGCCTATCTGCTGAAGCCGCACGCGCCGCGCAGTCAGCCGCGTCAGCGCGGCGCGGGCCGGTTACTGATGGCGATCCAGCAGGGCTATGGCCGCTCGCTTAGCGTGGTACTGAACCATGCGCGCTGGGTGATGGTGCTGTTTTTCGCCACCATCGTCCTGACCGGCTGGCTGTTTGTCCATATTCCGAAAACCTTTATGCCGGAGCAGGATACCGGACGACTTTCCGGTTTCATCTCTGCCGACCAGAGCATTTCGTTTCAGGCGATGCGCAGTAAGCTGCAGGATTTTATGGAGATTGTCGGGGCCGATCCGGCGGTAGAGAGCGTGGTGGGCTTCACCGGCGGGATGCGTACCAACAGCGGCTCTATGTTTATCTCGCTGAAGCCGCTGTCGGAGCGGAAAGAGAGCGCAGTGGAGATTATCGCCCGCCTGCGCAATAAGCTGGCGAAAGAACCCGGGGCGAGTCTCTATCTGAATGCGGTGCAGGATCTGCGCGTCGGCGGTCGGGAATCGAATGCCGGTTATCAATATTCCCTGCTGTCGGACGACCTTAACGCCCTGCGTGAGTGGGAGCCAAAAATCCGTCAGGCGTTCTCTGCCCTGCCGCAGCTGGCGGATGTGAACTCCGATCAGCAGGATAAAGGCAGCGAGATGGCGCTGACCTATGACCGGGAAAGCATGGCGCGGCTTGGCATCGATGTCTCTCAGGCCAATGCCCTGCTGAATAACGCCTTTGGTCAGCGTCAGATCTCCACCATCTATCAGCCGCTTAACCAGTACAAAGTGGTGATGGAGGTCGATCCGCGCTACACCCAGGATATCAGCGCCCTGTCGCAGATGTTCGTGATAAACAGGGAAGGTAAAGCGATTCCGCTGTCGTGGTTCGCCCACTGGCAGCCCGCGAATGCGCCGCTCTCGGTCAATCATGAAGGGCTGTCTGCCGCCTCGACCATCTCATTTAACCTGCCGGAAGGGGTGTCGCTGTCGCAGGCGTCGGAGGCAATTGAACGCACCATGACCGCGATTGGCGTGCCCTCCAGCGTGCGCGGCAGCTTTGCCGGTACGGCGCAGGTGTTTCAGCAGTCACAAAGCAATCAGCTCTGGCTGATGCTGGCGGCGATTGCGGCAGTCTATATCGTGCTGGGGATCCTCTATGAGAGCTATGTCCATCCGCTGACGATCCTCTCTACCCTACCCTCGGCGGGTGTCGGTGCGCTGCTGGCGCTAGAGCTGTTCGATACGCCCTTCAGCCTGATTGCGCTGATCGGTATTCTGCTGCTGATCGGAATCGTGAAAAAGAACGCCATCATGATGGTCGATTTTGCGCTGGAGGCAGAGCGCAACGGCCAGCTCAGCGCGCGGGAAGCGATTTTCCAGGCGTGCCTGTTGCGCTTCCGGCCGATTATGATGACGACGCTGGCGGCGCTGTTTGGCGCGCTGCCGCTGGTGCTGACCAGCGGCGACGGCGCAGAGCTGCGTCAGCCGCTGGGGATTACCATTGCCGGCGGGCTGGTGATGAGCCAGTTGCTGACGCTCTACACCACGCCGGTGGTCTATTTAATGATGGATAAATTGCGCCGTAAAAAACGCCCGCTGGCCGCCGCGCAGCAGCCGTAACAGGTATGGCGGCAGCAGGCATCGGACGTGACGCCTTTATCGGGGGGGATCGATGAGTACGCAAAGCACTAACGTCCGCTGGCAACTGTGGATTGTTGCCATCGGCTTCTTTATGCAGACGCTGGATACCACCATCGTGAATACCGCGATCCCATCGATGGCGCACGATCTGGGTGTCAGCCCGCTGCACATGCACTCGGTCATCGTCTATTACGTGCTGACGGTCGCCGTCATGCTGCCGGTCAGCGGCTGGCTGGCCGATCGTTTTGGCGTGCGCAACATTTTCTTCTGCGCGATTGTACTGTTCAGCCTGGGATCACTGCTGTGCGCCCTCTCCGCCACGCTGGATCAGCTGGTGTTGTCGCGGGTGGTTCAGGGGATTGGCGGGGCCATGATGGTGCCGGTGGGTCGCCTGACGGTGATGAAAATCGTGCCGCGCGAGCAGTATATGTCCGCCATGACGTTTGTCACTCTGCCCGGCCAGATTGGCCCGCTGCTGGGTCCGGCGCTGGGCGGTGTGCTGGTGGAGTACGCCAGCTGGCACTGGATCTTTCTGATCAATATCCCGGTCGGCATTGCAGGCGCTATCGCCACCCTGATGCTGATGCCCAACTACAGCATGCAGACGCGGCGCTTTGATTTCGGCGGTTTTATCCTGCTGGCCGCCGGAATGGCAACCCTGACGCTGGCGCTGGATGGTCAGCGCAGCAGTGGCGGCTCTCCGCTGCTGCTGGGTGCCATGATCCTCATTGGTATGTTCTCTCTGCTGTTCTACCTGATGCATGCGCGCAGCAATGATAATGCGCTGTTCAGCCTGAAGCTGTTTGATAATCGCATCTACTCTATCGGCCTGCTCGGCAGTTTTACCGGCCGCATCGGCAGCGGCATGCTGCCCTTTATGACGCCTATCTTTCTGCAGCTCGGCATGGGTTACAGCCCGTTTCACGCCGGTCTGATGATGATTCCGATGGTGCTGGGGAATATGGGGATGAAACGCATTGTGGTGCGCATCGTCAATCTTTATGGCTACCGCAACGTGCTGGTGATGTCGACCGTGGCGCTGGCGCTGGTGGTCCTGCTGTTCCCGCTGGTGGCAATTCTGGGCTGGGTCTGGCTGCTGCCACTGGTGCTGTTTCTGCAGGGCATGGTCAACGCCATTCGTTTCTCCTCAATGAATACCCTGACGCTGAAGGAGCTGCCCGATGAGCTGGCGTCCAGCGGCAACAGCCTGCTGTCGATGATTATGCAGCTGTCGATGAGTATTGGCGTTACCGTGGCCGGGCTGCTGCTGGGGGCATTTGCTCAGGAGAGCGCAGCGAACAGCACGGCGGAACATCAGATGTTTATTTATACCTACCTTTGCATGTCGCTGATTATCATCCTGCCCGCGCTGGTGTTCTGGCGCGTGCCGCCACAGGTGAGTACCAACGTTGATTTGCGACGCCGGAGAAAAAAATGAGAGATAACCTGCGCCTGGGCATCGGGGCCAAACTGTTTATGGCGATTTTCGCCACCTGCATGCTGGTGCTGATTACCATGCACTGGGGGGTTCGCCTCAGTTTCGAGCATGGCTTTGTCGACTACATTAAGCGCGGCAACGAGCAGCGGTTAAATCTGCTCAGCGATGCCCTGGCCGATCAGTATGAGCAGCACGGCAACTGGGATTTTTTGCGCCACAACGATCGGCTGGTGTTCACCATGCTGCGCTCGCTGGAGCAGAATCCCGACAGTAACAGTCAGCTGCCGCCGCACGGCTGGCGCACCCAGTTCTGGATCCTCGATCAGCAATATAAAGTGCTGGCCGGGCCAAAATCGCCGGTGCCGCCCGAAGGCACGCGACGCAATATCACCACCATCAATAATAAAGTGGTCGGCTGGGTCATCGGCTCGCCGCCGGAGCGGCTGACGCGCAGCACCGACATTAACTTTGATCAGCAGCAGCGCCGCACCAGCTGGATTATCGTCGGGCTGTCTACGCTGCTGGCGGCGCTGGCGACCTGGCTGATGGGGCGCGGTCTGCTGGCTCCGGTCAAACGACTGGTCGACGGCACCCATCATCTGGCGGCCGGTAATTTTGCTACCCGCGTTGAGGTCAGCAGCCGGGATGAGCTGGGCCAACTGGCCAGGGACTTTAACCTCCTTGCCAGCTCGCTGGAGAAAAATGAGAGCATGCGCCGCGCCTTTATGGCCGATATCTCCCATGAGTTACGCACACCACTGGCGATCCTGCGCGGTGAACTGGAAGCGATGCAGGATGGAGTTCGCAAACTGACGCCGGAAGCGATCGCCTCGCTACAGAGCGAAGTGGTGGTGCTGACCAAGCTGGTCGACGATCTGCATCAGCTGTCGCTGTCCGATGAGGGCGCCCTTGCCTACCGCAAACAGGCAACCGATCTGGTGCAGCTGCTGGAAGTGACGGCAGGCAGCTTTGCCGAACGCTATCGTGCACACGGGCTGACGCTGAAACTCAATCTGCCCGATAACGCCCCCTTCTTTGGCGATCCCGACCGCCTGATGCAGTTGTTCACTAATCTGCTGGAGAACAGCCTGCGCTACACCGACAGCGGGGGCCGGGTTGAAGTGACGCTGAACTATGAGGCACCCAACTGGCGCATCGAGTTTGATGACAGCGCACCGGGCGTGGATGGGGAACATCAGGCCCAGATTTTTGAGCGCTTCTTCCGCACCGAAGGCTCGCGCAATCGCGCCAGCGGTGGCTCGGGCCTGGGCCTGGCCATCTGTAAAAATATCGCTGACGCGCATGGCGGCGATATTCATGCGGCGCACTCTGATTTAGGTGGACTGAAAATCGCGCTACACTTGCGCTATGTTCCCCTTGTGTAGACGCTTATGAGCCTGGAAAACCACGACCCGCTGATTCTGGTGGTCGAAGATGAGCCGAAACTGGCGCAGCTGATGATCGATTATCTGCATGCCTCGAACTACCGTACCCATCACATCGCCGACGGCAACGCGGTGCTGGAGTATGTGCGCCAGACGCCACCCGACCTGATGCTGCTGGATTTGATGCTGCCAGGCACCGACGGTTTAACGCTGTGCCGTGAAATCCGTCGTCATTCCGAACTGCCGATTATTATGGTCACCGCCCGCACCGAGGAGATCGATCGGCTGCTGGGGCTGGAGCTGGGCGCGGATGACTACATCTGTAAACCCTTCAGCCCGCGTGAAGTGGTGGCGCGAGTTAAAACGATTCTGCGCCGGGTAAAACGGTCGGCGGAAGAGCCGCAAAGCGCCTCGTTACTTCGCGTCGATGAGAGCCGCTTCTTCGCCAGCTGGCGCGACAAGCCGCTGGATCTCACGCCGGCGGAGTTCCGTCTGCTGAAAACGCTGTCGCTGGAGCCGGGCAAGGTCTTTTCACGCGAACAGCTGCTTAACCATCTCTATGATGATTACCGCGTGGTCACGGACCGCACCATCGACAGCCATATAAAGAACCTGCGGCGCAAGCTGGAGACTCTCGACAGCGAGCAACCTTTTATCCGCGCCGTCTACGGCATGGGCTATCGCTGGGAAGCCGATGCCTGTCATTTGATCTAGTTTGATCCCGATCAATTTACTTCCCTTTTCTCACTGCCTACAATTCCGCACCTTTTGCAGGGCTTAACTGCCCTGCACCTGCCGCCTGAGGCGACATGCTGACCTGACATCAGTGAGAAAATCATGAAACCCGAACTGCTTTCCCCCGCTGGCACCCTGAAGAACATGCGTTACGCGTTTGCTTATGGTGCCGATGCCGTCTATGCCGGCCAGCCGCGCTACAGCCTGCGGGTGCGCAACAACGAATTCACCCACGAAAACCTCGCACTGGGCATCAGTGAAGCGCACGCGCTGGGTAAAAAATTCTACGTGGTGGTGAACATTGCGCCGCACAACGCCAAGCTGAAAACCTTTATTCGTGACTTAGCGCCGGTAGTGGCGATGCAGCCCGACGCGCTGATCATGTCCGATCCCGGCCTGATCATGCTGGTGCGCGACGCTTTCCCGACGATGCCGGTTCATCTGTCGGTGCAGGCCAATGCGGTCAACTGGGCCACGGTAAAGTTCTGGCAGCAGATGGGGCTGAGCCGGGTGATTCTGTCACGCGAGCTGTCGCTGGAGGAGATCGCCGAGATCCGCCAGCAGGTCCCGGAGATGGAGCTGGAAGTCTTTGTCCATGGCGCGCTCTGCATGGCCTACTCCGGTCGTTGCCTGCTCTCCGGCTATATGAACAAACGCGACCCGAATCAGGGAACCTGCACCAACGCCTGCCGCTGGGAGTATAAAGTGGCGGAGGGTCAGCAGGATGAGGTGGGGAATATCGTAGGTATCCACACGCCTGTCGCCGTACAGGATGTGACGCCAACGCTGGGCGTTGGTCAGCCCACCGACAAGGTGTTTCTGCTGGAAGAGAAGATGAAGCCCGGCGAGGTGATGAGCGCGTTCGAAGATGAGCACGGCACCTACATCATGAACTCGCGGGATCTTCGCGCGGTCGCGCACGTGGAGCGGCTCAGCGAGATGGGCGTTCATTCGCTGAAGATCGAGGGACGCACCAAGTCCTACTACTACTGCGCCCGCACCGCCCAGGTTTATCGCCGGGCGATTGATGATGCCGCTGCCGGTAAGCCGTTTGATCCCTCACTGCTGTTAACCCTGGAAGGCCTGGCACATCGTGGCTATACCGAAGGTTTCCTGCGCCGCCACACTCACGACAGCTACCAGAATTATCAGCAGGGCTTTTCGGTGTCCGACCGCCAGCAGTTTGTCGGCGAATTCACCGGCGAACGCCGGGGCGAATGGGCTGAAGTGGCGGTGAAGAATAAGTTTATGCTGCACGACAGCGTGGAGATCATGACGCCTCAGGGGAACCTGAATTGCCAGCTGGACGCGCTGCAGAATGCACGTGGTGAGCCCACTGAAGTTGCGCCGGGCGATGGCCATCGCGTCTGGCTGCGGGTGCCAGAGGAGGTGGATCTGCGTTTTGCACTGCTGCTGCGCAACTTTGATCATGGTGAAGATACCCGGGACCCTCATAATCGTTTACCAACGGAAACATTTTGAGGAAATCAGAACAGGATCACAGACCCTTGCGCGGTGCTGCTTTATAGTCCCGCCTGCTGCTAACGAGTAACAACAAACGGCAGATTTACCAGGAACCACCTCATTTACCCGCCCGGCTCCCCCGTGCGGGTTTTCTTTTTTCTCTCTTTCGCCAATAATTTACTGCTGGCAGCTGTGTTATAAATCCCTTCTTACTCTGTAGATCTTCAAGGAACGCAAAATGGATAATAAACCGCTTACGCTGCTCATCCTGAATGGGAAAGGCGCGGGTAATGATGATCTGCGCGAAGCTATTACGACCCTGCGTGAAGAAGGCTTCGACATTGCGGTGCGTGTCACGTTTGAAAAAGGTGACGGCGATCGGTACGTTAAAGAGGCCATTGCGCTGCAGGCCGCGACCGTGGTGGCCGGTGGTGGCGATGGCACCATCAATGAAATTGCGACTGCGCTGGCTTCTTCTGAAGCGGATCATCGCCCGGTGCTGGGCATCCTGCCGCTGGGTACCGCCAACGATTTTGCCACCAGCGTCGGCATCCCGGAAGAGATGGAACCGGCACTGCGACTGGCGATTCAGGGCAAAGCCAGTGCCATCGATCTGGCCAGGGTAAATCAGAGCCACTACTTCATCAATATGGCGACCGGCGGATTTGGCACCCGTATCACGACTGAAACCCCGGAAAAGCTGAAGTCGGCGCTGGGTGGCGTCTCCTACTTTATTCACGGCCTGATGCGCATGGATACGCTGAAACCGGATACCTGCGAGATCAGCGGCCCCGATTTCGCCTGGCAGGGTGATGCGCTGGTGATCGGTATCGGTAATGGTCGTCAGGCGGGCGGCGGTCAGCGGTTATGCCCTTCTGCCCTGATCAACGATGGCAGACTTGACGTCAGTGTTGTTACCGCGCAGGAGTTGCTGCCTACCCTGCTGCACTCGCTGACCGGCGACGATGACAATCCCGGCATCGTCACCACGCAACTGGAGTCACTGACGATCCGTTCTCCGCATGAGATGACCTTTAACCTCGATGGCGAGCCGCTTTCCGGGCGCGAATTCGTGATTGAGGTGATGGCGGGCGCGCTGAGCTGCCGCCTGCCGCCGCAGTGCGCGCTGCTTGCCTGAACCGACATCAGGGGCGAAAGCCCCTTTTTTCTTCTGCTCCCATTAGCGCCCATTTTCTCCGTAACATTCCTCCTGCTGCCTCGCTTTATCACGCCTTAACGGGCGTTTTCAGGCAATGTAAACACTCTGTGATTCCGTTCACAACTCTGCCACCCTAACTTGTATGGTAGTATTAAAGAGCGTACTTTTTCATCATTGAACGCTGACTTAAGGCAACCAGGATGAAAATTGTTAAGGCAGAAGTATTTGTAACCTGCGCAGGCAGAAACTTTGTCACCGTAAAGATCACCACCGATCAGGGTCTGACCGGCATTGGCGACGCAACGCTGAATGGCCGTGAATTACCGGTCGCCTCCTACCTGAAAGATCACGTCTGCCCGCAGCTGATTGGCCGCGATGCGCATCAGATCGAAGACATCTGGCAATATTTCTACAAGGGCGCTTACTGGCGTCGTGGCCCGGTCACCATGTCCGCTATCTCGGCCGTCGATATGGCACTGTGGGATATCAAAGGCAAAGCCGCCAATATGCCGGTGTATCAGCTGCTGGGTGGTGCATCCCGTACCGGCGTGATGGTCTATTGCCACACCACCGGTCACTCCATTGATGAAGTGATGGATGACTACGCGAAGCACAAAGAGCTGGGCTTCAAAGCGATTCGCGCGCAGTGCGGCGTTCCGGGCATGAAAACCACTTACGGCATGGCGAAAGGCAAAGGTCTGGCCTATGAGCCTGCAACCAAAGGTAACTGGCCCGAAGAGCAGCTCTGGTCAACCGAGAAATACCTCGATTTCACCCCGAAACTGTTCGCCGCCATCCGTGACAAGTTTGGTTTCGACGAGCACTTGCTGCATGACATGCATCATCGCCTGACGCCGATTGAAGCGGCGCGTTTTGGCAAGAGCGTGGAAGATTATCGCCTGTTCTGGATGGAAGATCCGACGCCTGCTGAGAATCAGGAGTGCTTCCGCCTGATCCGCCAGCATACCGTTACGCCGATTGCCGTGGGTGAAGTGTTCAACAGCATCTGGGATTGTAAGCAGCTGATTGAAGAACAGCTGATCGACTACATCCGCACCACCATTACGCATGCGGGCGGCATTACCGGTATGCGGCGTATCGCTGATTTTGCCTCGCTCTATCAGGTGCGCACCGGCTCGCACGGTCCTTCTGATCTCTCCCCTGTCTGCATGGCGGCTGCACTGCACTTTGACCTCTGGGTGCCGAACTTCGGTGTGCAGGAGTACATGGGCTTCTCCGAACAGATGATGGAGCTGTTTGATGCTAACTGGACCTTTGACCAGGGCTACATGCATCCAGGCGACAAACCCGGTCTCGGCATTGAATTCAACGAGAAACTGGCGTCGAAATATCCCTATGAACCTGCCTATCTCCCGGTCGCCCGTCTTGAAGATGGCACCCTGTGGAACTGGTAAGGAGAAGCTGATGAAAAGCGTTGTTATTGAACAGCCGGGTGAACTGGTGGTGGCTGAACGTCCACTGCCACAACCTGCGGCGGGCGAAGTCCGGGTCAAAGTGGCTTATGCCAGTATCTGCGGCTCTGATGTGCATATCTGGCACGGGCATAACCCGTTCGCGAAATATCCACGGGTAATTGGTCACGAATTTTTCGGCGTCATTGACGCGGTGGGCGACGGTGTTGATCCGGCCCGGCTGGGCGACCGCGTGGCGGTGGATCCGGTGGTGAGCTGCGGCAGCTGCTATCCCTGCTCGGTGGGCCGTCCCAATGTTTGTACCACACTGCAGGTGATTGGCGTGCACCGTGATGGCGGCTTCAGCGAGTTTGCGCTGGCTCCGGCAAAAAATGCCTTTTCCCTGCCGGACAGCATCCCCGATCGGCTCGCCAGTCTGGTTGAGCCTTTCACTATCGCCGCCAATATCACCGCGTTTCTCAAACCGCAGCCAGACGATGTGGCGCTGATTTACGGTGCCGGTCCGATGGGGCTCACTGCGATTCAGGTGCTGAAGGGCGTCTATAAGGTTAAAAAGGTGATGGTGGTGGATCGCCTGCCGGAAAGGCTGGCACTTGCAGAGCAGAGCGGTGCGGATCAACTGTTCGATAACAGCGAAATCCCGCTGGCGGCACAGCTTGAGGGCGTGCAGCCTACGCTGATTATCGACGCGGCCTGCCATCCCACCATTCTGGCTGAAGCAGCTGCCCTCGCCTCACCGGCCGCGCGCATTGGCCTGCTGGGTTTCTCCGGCGAGCCGTGCAGCATTACTCAGCAGAGCCTGACCAGCAAGGAGCTGTCGCTGTTTACCTCACGTCTTAACAGCAATCGTTTCCCCCAGGTGATCGAATGGATGGAAAAAGGGTTAATCCAGCCAGAGAAACTGGTCACGCACTACTTCCCGCTGCAGGAGATTGAGCGTGCGATGACCCTGTTTGAAAAAGATCCGCGCACCTGCTGCAAAGTCATACTTCAGATGGGTTAATTATCCGCTGAACACCAGGTCTCCTCAGCCGGTGCGTACCCGCCGGCATGACTATAAAGATAAAACAGATCACGGAGTTTGTATGTTCAAGAATCTGCGCTGGACCCTCGTTTTGCTGCTGTTCCTGGTTTACATGATTAACTACCTCGATCGTGTCGCCCTGTCGCTGACGGTGCCGCTGGTGGAAAAAGATCTGGCGATCAATGCTGAGCAGTTTGGCATGATCTTCGGCAGCTTTTTCTTTGGCTATGCCCTGTTTAACTTCCTTGGCGGCCTTGCCACTGACCGCTATGGCCCTAAAATCGTGCTGGCCGTGGCGGTAGGTGCCTGGTCCATTTTCTGCGGCATGACCGCACTGGCCACCGGCTTCTGGTCACTGCTGATCCTGCGTGTGCTGTTCGGCATGGCTGAAGGCCCGATCTGCTCCTCGGCCAACAAAGCGATTAACGGCTGGTTCCCGAAAAAACAGGCCGCGACGGCCATGGGCTTACTGAGTGCCGGATCACCTTTAGGTGGTGCGGTCGCTGGCCCGATCATTGGTTATCTGGCGCTCGCCTATGGCTGGCGTCCGGCGTTCGTGATTGTCTGCTGCATCGGTCTGGTGTGGATGGCGTTCTGGCTCTTCTTCGCCGCTGACAATCCGGCGAAGAGCAAGCGCGTCAGCGAAGAGGAACGTCTGCTGATTGATCGCCTGAAAGCAACGAACCCGAATGATGAAGTTGATCTGTCGGAAACGTCACATCCGTTTGGCTACTACCTGCGCCAGCCGATTATCCTGGTCACCGCTTTTGCCTTCTTCTGCTACAACTACATTCTGTTCTTCTTCCTGAGCTGGTTCCCGGCCTACCTGGTGCAGGCGCACGGCCTGGATATCAAATCGATGAGCATCACCACCATGATCCCGTGGATCGTCGGTTTCGTTGGCCTGGCGCTGGGTGGCTGGATCTCCGATAAGATCTTTAACATCACCGGCAAGCTGTTGTTGTCCCGCAAAATTGTGCTGGTGGTCTCACTGCTGGCCGCCGCAATTTGTGTGGCGCTGGCGGGTACGATAAAAGATGTGGTGCCTGCGGTAATTATGATGTCGGTGTCGATTTTCTTTCTCTATATCACCGGCGCAATCTACTGGGCGATTATTCAGGATGTGGTGCACAAGAGCCGTATCGGCAGCATCAGCGGCTTTATCCATCTGGTGGGTAGCCTCTCCGGCATCATCGGGCCCATCGTCACCGGGTTTATTGTTCATCACACCGGTAAATTCGATAGCGCCTTTATCCTGGCGGGCTGTGTCGCCGCGCTGGGTGCCTTCCTGGTGTTATTTGTGATTCGCAGTCCGAAAACCCAGGATAAACCGGTTTCGGTCTGAGTGTTGTTTCGTTAACAGATGTATGATTTCGGGGCGCTTTGCGCCCCGTGTGCCATAAGGATGGACTATGTTACAGATTGATCGCCTGCCCGCGGAGGTCAAGCGCCCCGCTTACGACCGCAGCCAGTTAAAAACCCGCATGGTACATATCGGTTTTGGTGCATTTCACCGCGCCCATCAGGCGCTCTGCAGCGATAAGCTGGCTGAACAGGGCAGCGACTGGGGTTATTGTGAAGTGAACCTCAACAGCGGCGCGTTGATTGAGGCCCTGCGAGAGCAGCAGCTGCTTTATACCCTCACCGAGATGGCCGATGATTCATTGCATACCCGGGTGATTGGCGTCATTACTCAGGCACTGCACGGCAAAAGTGACGGTATTGAGGCGGTGATCAATGCCATGAGCCAGCCTGAGGTGGCGATTGTCTCCATGACCGTCACCGAGAAAGGCTATTGCCACCAGCCTGCCAGTGGCAATTTAAATGCCGATCACCCTGATATCGTGCATGACCTGCAGAATCCGCATTCGCCGCGTTCGCTGCCCGGTCTGATTCTGGCCGCGATTCGCCGCCGACGAGATCAGAGCTTACCCGCCTTTAGCGTGATGTCCTGTGACAACATGCCGGAAAATGGTCACGTGACCCGCAACGTTGTTGTGCAACTGGCACAGCATCAGGATCCGGCCCTGGCAGACTATATTCAGCAACACATAACCTTCCCCTCCACCATGGTGGATCGTATCGTTCCGGCCATGACCGATGCAGCGTTTGCGGCACTAGGCGCGCGTCTGGGTTCCGATGACCCGGTTGCGGTTGAAGCGGAGCCCTTCTTTCAGTGGGTGATTGAAGATAACTTCGTCAATGGCCGTCCGGCGTGGGAAAAAGCGGGCGCAGAACTGGTCAGAGACGTTCTGCCCTATGAAGAGATGAAACTGCGCATGCTGAATGGCAGCCACTCTTTCCTGGCCTATCTCGGCTTTCTGGCCGGTTATGAGTACATCAGCGACTGCGTGGCCGATCCCCATTTCCGCGCCGCCGCCCGTTCACTGATGATCGATGAGCAGGCGCCGACGCTGCGTACCCAGGGCGTGGATCTCAACGCCTATGCCGATTCGCTGATCGCCCGTTACGAAAACCGTGCCATTAAACATCGCACATATCAAATCGCCACTGACGGATCGCAAAAATTGCCACAACGCATGCTCGACAGTCTGCGCTGGCATCTGCAGCGCGGTAGCCGCTGCGACCTGCTGCTGCTGGGCGTGGCGGGCTGGATGCGCTATGTCGGTGGCGTCGATGAACAGGGTCAACCGATTGAGATCCGCGATCCGCTGAAAGCCACGCTGGCAGAGACGGTTGCCGGTAGCGAAGAAGGCGAAGCGCGTGTCCGTGCGCTATTGGGTCTGCGCGACATCTTTGGCGAAGATTTAGCGCAGAACGCCGATCTGGTGGCCCGACTGACGACGTATTACCAGCAACTGACGACTCAGGGCGCGCGGGCGACGGTGCAACAGTGTATGAGTCAGGCATAACAGCCTGGTGACAAAGCGCTGGCGCAGATGCAGCGCGCTGATTAGACTGACACTTTCCCATCGCGCTGGCCCCTGCCAGCCGTAATATGGATATTGCTGCATGTCGATCGCCTATACCATTACTACCAGCGAACCGGTAAATCAGCAGATTTACCGGTATCTGCGCAAAGATATCGTCACCTGCGCAATTCAGCCGGGCTCGCTGCTCTCGGAAAAAGAGGTGTCCGCGCGCTTCAACGTTTCACGCCAGCCGGTGCGTGAAGCGTTCATCAAGCTGGCCGAAGCCGGACTGGTACAGGTATTGCCGCAGCGTGGCACTTTCGTGCGCAAAATCTCCGCTAAGCGGGTGGCGGATGGCCGTTTTATCAGGGAGGCAGTCGAGGTGTCGGTGGTTCGCCGTGCGGCACTGGAGATTGATGATCCGGCTCTGATGGCGCTGGAGCATAACCTGCAGCTGCAGCGCATGGCCGCTGAACGGCATGACAGCCAGGCTTTTCTCACTCTGGACGATGAGTTTCATCGCCTGATTGCTGAAAGCATCGACTGTAAGCTGGCCTGGGAAACGGTGGAGAACATCAAAGCGGCCATGGACCGGGTGCGGTTTCTGACGCTGAGTGAAGTCTCTCCACCGGACAAGCTGATTGAGCAGCATGAAGAGATTTTTGCGGCGCTGAAGCGTCATGACGCCGATGCAGCCGAAGCGGCAATGCGTCGTCATCTGCAGGAGATGATCTTCTCTATCACCCCGATTGCCGAGCGTAACAGCGCCTGGTTTGAAGCACCCTGAACCTGAAACCGCCCGCACCACCTGATTACCAGGTCGATGCGGGCCTTCGTCGTTACCACCATTGATGAAAATGGTGAACCGGCCCGATACCCTTCCCGACCTCCAGCGAATCCGCCTGCAGCAGCGCCTGCTGTAACCAGTTTTTGGCTTCCCCAATCGTCTCTGCCCAGTCAGCATGACGTGGTCGCAACGCGGCTAAGGCTGCCGACAGCGTACAGCCGGTGCCGTGCGTATGACGGGTATTCACGCGCGGCGTACTGAATCGCTGCTCTGCTGAGTGCGTGATCAGCCAGTCCGGGCTCTCCGCCGCCGTAAGGTGACCGCCCTTCATCAGCACGGCCTGACAGCCCAGTGCCAGCAATGCCCGTCCCTGCTCGCGCATTTCCTCTTCATCTGCCGCAATGGCGCAATCCAGCAACGCCGCCGCTTCCGGCAGATTAGGCGTGATCAGCGAGACCTGCGGCAATAACAGCTCTCGTACACTGGCTACGGCGTCTGGCGAGAGCAGCGCATCACCACTTTTCGCAACCATGACCGTGTCCAGCACGATAAACGGGATTGCCGCATTGCTCAGCCGGGCCGCAACCTGCTCCACGATAGCCGTTTCTGACAGCATGCCAATTTTTGCGCTGTCGATGCGCACATCACTGAGCACCGAATCGAGCTGGGCGGCCACAAAGTCAGGCGTAATGCGATAAACCGACTGCACGCCGCAGGTGTTCTGTGCCACCAGCGCGGTGATGACGCTGGTGCCATAGGCTCCCAGAGCGGAGAAGGTCTTGAGATCGGCCTGAATCCCTGCGCCGCCGCTGGGATCGGTACCCGCAATCGTCAGAGCGTTAATACGTTTCATGATTACCCTCCAGCGTCCAGAGTGCATCAATAAACGCCGTGGCAAAGCTGCCGGGTCCGGCAGCCTGCGCCGCCGCCTTTTCACCCGCCAGCGCCATCACCTGACAGGCGGCCGCGACATTCATCAGCCGATCGCCAGGCAGAGAGCTGAAACCCGCCACCACTGCCGAGAGGGCGCAGCCGGTCCCGACTACCTGTGTCATTAAGGGGCTTCCACCGTGTACAGCAAGGAGTCGCTGACCATCGGTGGCGTAGTCCACTTCACCGGTGACGACCACCAGCGTGCTCCAGGTTTCCGCGAGCTGTTGGGCCGCATCGAGTGCTGCATCCGCCTGATGCAGCGTGTCGACACCGCGCCCGCCGCTGGCCTGTTGTGCCAGCGCCAGAATCTCTGACGCATTCCCCCGAATCACCGCCGGTTGCTGGTTTAACAACTGCTGGCAGAAGTCACTGCGCAGCGTCAGCGCGCCGACGGCAACCGGATCGAGTGTCCAGGGCGTGCCCGCCTGATTAGCCGCGGTGACGGCAGCCTGCATCGCCTGCTGGCGATCGCGGGTTAAGGTGCCCACGTTAATCAGCAGTGCATCGGCCATGCTACTGAACTGGGCAGCCTCAGCGGCATCGATCACCATCGCCGGTGAGGCATGGAGTGCCAGCAACACGTTGGCGGTGAAGTTCTGGACCACGTCATTGGTCATACAGTGCACCAGCGGTGACTGGCGCCGGAAAGCGTGCAGAATGGGCGCGAAGTGCGCGGCAGAAAGGTGTTGAGATTGATGTGTCATCGTAGCTCCCAACCGGCGAACAAGAAGGCGAATGCGGTCAGGCATCAGACTTCCCTACGCTGGCATTATCCAGTTCAGGTCAGCGGGTTTTTCTCAGCCCTTTCCGTGTGGAAAGCGGCACCCCGAGTCGTATTACGGCTTGCAGCATAGGCAAGCCGCGCAGCGAAAGCAAGCGACTCCCGCCTGGGAAATAATCAGAGCTGAAACAATTCACATGATCCCGATCAACGCCTGAGGGTGCAAAAAAAGGCTTAATGCTGCGGGTTAACGAGATACCTCTTTATAGGTAGCCCCGCTTATTACCCGGATGGGTAATATTTCCCGCAGTGACTCTGGTTACCCCATAATAATTAACCTGCTCGCAGCATCATCGTAAAAAACACTTTATTTCATGGAGTTAGAAAACTCCTGAAGCGGAACTTCATACTATTCAGGATGTATGATGCGATTTTTAGCGCTTATTCCACACCGCCATCGATGGCAGGATATTAATATTGAACGCAAGGGTGCCGTGGCACCCAATGGCAGACAGTACCTCTCCACCTATATCTCCGCCCGTTGCACAGGCTGTGGCGAAATTATTCACCGTGTCTATTATCGCGACATCAGCGATCGGCAGGCGCGCCGCTGGTTAGGTTAGCGTCCCGGCAACGGTCATTCCGGACACAGTACAGGTTAACAGTTAGTTAGCAATTTGTTAGTCTGGTAACTAATCATCGTCTGACCAGACTCTCTCTATGCCACTGCTGTTTGAAAGCTTAAGCCATCAAATTTACCTGTCAGCCCCGCTGTTTATCCTGATCCTGCTGGGGTACTGCCTGACGCGCATGGGGAAATGGCCCGCCAGCATCAGTGAAGGGATGAACCGCTTTGTGTTTAACGTTGCTCTGCCCTGCATGCTGTTTCGGGTAATGAGCACCTTCTCGCAAAGTCCGCCGGTGGATGCGCGCCTGTTGCTGGCCTTTTTCGGCAGTTGCCTGCTGGTGTTTATCGTGGGGCGACTGCTGGCAACAAGGCTGTTTAATCTGGATGGCGTAGCGGCGTCGGTTTTTGCGCTGGGCGGCATCTTTTCCAACAACGTCATGCTGGGGATCCCAGTGGCCACGGTACTGCTGGGGCCAGAAGCCCTGCCCCCGGTGGCGCTGGTGCTGGTGTTTAACAGCCTGATCCTCTGGACCTTACTGACCGTTTCGGTCGAGTGGGCAAAACAGGGCAGCTTCTCGCTGGAAGGACTCTGGCGCACCCTGCTCGGCGTGCTGAAGAATCCGCTGATCATCGGTATTCTCAGCGGTACAGCCTGGAGCTTTCTGCAACGTCCCTTGCCGCTGCTGGCCGCTGAACCGCTAAAGATGCTGGCCTCACTGGCTGCACCTCTGTCGCTGGTGACGCTGGGCATGAGCCTGGCACACTATCGGGTGCGGGATGGCTTAAAAGAGAGCTATACCATCTGCCTGCTGAAGCTGGTGCTGCAACCGATGACGGTATGGGCTATCGCGTGGCTGACCGATCTGCCGCCGCTGGAGAGTAAAGTGGTGGTGCTGCTGGGATCGATGGCAGTCGGGGTTAACGTCTATCTGATGTCGCAGAAGTTCAATGTCATTACCGGCCCGGCGGCGGCGAGCATGCTCTTTTCTACCGTGTTTGCGGCGGTGACGACGCCAATCTGGATGATGCTGATGACGCTGGCGGGCTATTAACAGGCTAAAAAAAAGCCCCTCAGCAGGCGTGCTGAAGGGCTATTGTCTGGCTAACTAAATGTTACTCAGCCGATTTGGTACGAATCAGATAGTCAAAAGCACTCAGTGAGGCTTTAGCACCTTCGCCGCTGGCGATGATGATCTGCTTGTACGGTACGGTGGTGCAGTCGCCCGCGGCGAACACGCCTTTCAGGCTGGTTTCGCATTTACCATCGATGATGATCTCACCCATTTTGTTGCGCTCAACCGCACCTTCCAGCCATGGGGTATTCGGCAACAGACCAATCTGAACGAAGATACCGGAGAGCGGCAGCTCATGAGTGGTCTGCGTCGTGCGATCGATATAGTGCAGGCCGGTAACTTTGGTGCCGTCGCCTTTCACTTCGGTGGTTTGCGCGTTCAGAATCACATCCACGTTCTTCAGGCTGCGCAGCTTATCCTGCAGCACCTGATCGGCGCGCATCTCACCGGCAAACTCCAGCAGCGTAACGTGTTCAACGATACCGGCCAGGTCAATAGCGGCTTCCACGCCGGAGTTACCGCCGCCGATCACCGCCGTGCGTTTGCCTTTAAACAGCGGGCCATCGCAGTGTGGGCAGTAGGTCACGCCTTTGGTGCGATACTCTTCTTCACCCGGCACACCCATGTTACGCCAGCGTGCGCCGGTCGCCAGGATGATGCTGCGTGATTTCAATACTGCGCCGGAGGCGGTTTCGATGGCGTGCATTCCGCCCTCTTTCGCTGCCGGGATCAGTTTGATGGCGCTCTGGCTTTCAATGACGTCTACGTTGTAATCATCCACGTGTGCGCGCAGTGAACCGGCCAGTTTGGCCCCTTCGGTTTTCGGTACGGAGATATAGTTTTCGATATCGACCGTGTCCAGCACCTGGCCGCCAAAACGCTCACCCAGCAGGCCGGTACGGATACCTTTACGTGCTGAGTAGATGGCTGCCGCTGCGCCCGCCGGGCCGCTGCCGATAATCAGGACTTCATACGCGTCACGCTTGTTCAGCTCTTCCGCTGCACGTTTGTCGGCATTGGTATCCACTTTGCTGACGATTTCCGCCAGGCTCATGCGACCCTGACCAAACTCTTTACCATTGAGGTAAACCGCTGGCACGCCCATCACGTTACGTTCCTGAATCTCGTTCTGGAACAGGCCACCGTCGATAGCGGTGTGGCTGATGCGCGGGTTAATCACCGCCATCAGGTTCAGCGCCTGTACGACGTCAGGGCAGTTATGGCATGAGAGTGAATAGTAGGTTTCGAAATGGAAGTCGCTGTCCAGCGCGGCAATCTGATCCAGCAGGCTTTGTGCTTCTTTCGACGGATGCCCACCGGTCTGTAACAGTGCCAGCACCAGTGAGGTAAATTCGTGACCCAGAGGTGAACCGGCAAAACGCGGGCCGCTGTTCGAACCTGGGTTGGTGATCAGAAATGAGGGCTTACGCACCTGACGATCGTTCTCTTCGCGGAAGCTGACTTTGTCAGACAAACCGGCGATATCAACCAACAGTTCACGGATCTCGGTTGATTTTGCACCTTCGTCCAGCGTGGCAATCAACTCAACAGGTTTGGTTAATTTCTCAAGGTAAGCCTTGAGCTGGGTTTTCAGATTTGTGTCGAGCATAGTGATATCCTGGTCAAAAAATCGGGTGCCGCAGCACCCGATTGGAGAATGGTCGAAAGGCCGAAGCGGAATTAGATTTTGCCAACCAGGTCCAGAGACGGAGCCAGTGTTGCATCACCTTCTTTCCATTTAGCCGGGCACACTTCACCTGGGTGAGAAGCCACGTACTGAGCCGCTTTCACTTTGCGCAGCAGGTCAGAGGCGTCACGGCCAATGCCTTCAGCAGTGATTTCGATTGCCTGGATAACGCCTTCCGGGTCAACGATAAAGGTACCACGGTCAGCCAGACCTTCGTCTTCGCGCATGATTTCGAAGTTACGGGTCAGCGCGCCAGTCGGGTCACCGATCATCGTGTACTGGATTTTCGCGATGGTGTCAGAAGAACCGTGCCAGGCTTTGTGGGTAAAGTGGGTATCGGTAGAAACGGAGTAGATATCTACGCCCAGTTTCTGGAACTCTTCGTAGTGATCAGCCACGTCGCCCAGCTCGGTCGGGCAGACGAAGGTGAAGTCAGCTGGATAGAAGAAGAACACACTCCATTTACCTTCAACGTCTTTCTCGGTTACGTCGATGAATTCGCCGTTTTTGAATGCTGCGTTTTTGAACGGCTTGATTTTGGTATTGATAATAGACATCTGGTGGCCTCCGTTAAAATATGTGATGCAGGTTACATAATTTCCGGGCCAACATCTAATATGCAGTCGTTATCAATTTGATTAACGAAAGCTATCAAACGCTAAGAGCCTGATGCTCTCTGGCCCGGCAGGCAGTGTACAGCGATTTACGTGACATTTAACCCGCTTTATCTTTTCCGCCCCTCTCCGCGAATCGCTGCTAGTTTTGTAAGACCGGATTAAAAGGGAGCTGACTTGTGGAGATTCGTCCGTTTACTGAAGCCGATCGTCCTTTTCTGCGTACGCTGTTTCTGGCGGCGCGTCGGCATAACTGGCGCTGGCTGGACGGCAGCGAGTGGCAGCTGGAAGATTTTGATGGGGTAATCCTGGGTGAAACCGTGCTGGTCGCGGAAGCTGATGGACAGCGGGTCGGATTTGCCGGCCTGCTGGAGAACGATAACTTCCTGCACAGCCTCTATGTCGATCCTGACTGGCAGGGGCGCGGCGTGGGCAGCGCTTTGCTTAAGGCGGCAGAGGCGCACTTTACCTCAACCGGTGCGCTGAAGTGCCTGCAGAAGAATAAAGCGGCGCAGGCCTTTTACCTGAAACATGGCTGGAAGATGATTTCACAGGGCGAAGGCGAACATGGCGGCTACGTGTTAATGCACTACCCGCTGGCCTCGCAATATGCCAGCGGGTCGGGTCGGGCTTAAAGCGCGCGGAAGGCGATGTCGCCGGGGATGACTTCGCCCTGCCAGTAAAGCTGGGCAGCAACGCGTCCGGCCAGCTGGCGATAAAGCGCGGTAAACTCGCTATCGGGCCGGCGAATCACTGTCGGCTGACCTTCATCGAGATCTTCGCGCAGGTCAATGTGCAGCGGCAGTTGGGCCAGCAGTTGCGTCTGGTAATCCTCTACCAGTTTTTGTGCGCCGCCGGTGCCGAAAATCGGCTCATGGAAGCCACACTGACTGCAGACATGCAGGCTCATGTTTTCCACCACGCCAAGTACCGGCACATTGACCTTTTCAAACATCACCAGCCCTTTGCGGGCATCAATCAGGGCGATATCCTGCGGCGTGGTCACCACCAGCGCGCCGGTGACTGGTACGTTCTGCGCCAGCGTCAGCTGAATGTCACCGGTACCGGGTGGCATATCCAGCACCAGATAATCCAGCTCAGGCCACAGCGTCTCGTTCAGCAACTGCATCAGCGCTTTGCTGGCCATCGGCCCGCGCCACACCATCGCATTATCGTCCGTGACCAGATAACCAATAGAGTTGGTTGCCAGCCCGTGCGCCATGATCGGCGCCATGTGGGTGCCATCCGGCGAGGTAGGCCGTTGATCCTGGGTGCCAAGCATGTTCGGCACTGACGGGCCATAAATGTCGGCGTCAAGAATGCCGACCCGCGCCCCCTCTGCTGCCAGCGCCAGCGCCATGTTCACGGCGGTGCTGGATTTACCCACGCCGCCTTTGCCAGAGCTGACCGCAATAATATTTTTCACGCCGTTGACGCCCGGCTGGTTTTTCACCCGTTTCAGGGTGGCAATGTCATGGCTGAGTCGCCAGTCGATGGCACCCGCGCCGGTCTGACGCAGCAGTTCGGCGCTGACCTGCTCTTTCAGTACGTCGAATCCGCTGGCCCAGGCAAACGGCATCAGCAGCTCCACATGCAGCGTACCGTCAAGCTGTGCCACGTGATGTAACGCCTTCAGGGCGGTGAGATTCTGCTTAAGGGTCGGATGCTCAAAGCTTCTCAATACGCCAGCCACGATGGCGCGCAGGCCTTCTGGCGTCTGCGGTTCCCGGGATTGTGCTGTCATCCCCTACTCCTTATTTCTGCTGTGCTTACGCTGTGTTTCAGCGATGTATTGTCAATGATATCAGATGCCCGTGGATCTGCGGTGACCGCAGGGGGTGAATCCCTTGTGTTTACGCAGGAGAAGCCTTCAGTTACCATCTAAGCCCGTTTTTTCAATCAACAGAAAGCTACGCAAACTATGACTCAAGTCGCTAAAAAAATTCTGGTAACGTGCGCACTGCCTTACGCGAACGGATCAATCCATCTCGGCCACATGCTCGAGCATATCCAGGCCGACATTTGGGTGCGTTATCAGCGAATGCGTGGCAATCAGGTTTATTTCATCTGCGCCGATGATGCGCACGGCACGCCTATCATGCTGAAAGCTCAGCAGTTAGGGATTGCACCGGAGCAGATGATTGCAGAAATGAAAAGCGAGCATGAGGCCGACTTTGCCGGTTTCAACGTCAGCTATGACAACTATCACTCGACCCACGGCGACGAAAACCGTGAGCTTTCTGCGCTGATTTATGGCCGTCTGAAAGAGAACGGTTTCATTAAAAACCGCACCATCTCCCAGCTTTACGATCCGGAAAAAGGGATGTTCCTGCCGGACCGTTTTGTAAAAGGCACCTGCCCGAAATGTAAATCTGCCGATCAGTATGGCGATAACTGCGAAGTGTGTGGCGCGACCTACAGCCCGACCGAGCTGATCGAGCCAAAATCGGTGGTCTCTGGCGCGACGCCGGTTCTGCGCGACTCTGAACACTTCTTCTTTGATCTGCCATCCTTCAGCGCCATGCTGCAGGCCTGGACCCGCTCGGGTGCGCTGCAGGATCAGGTGGCGAACAAAATGCAGGAGTGGTTCGAATCGGGCCTGCAGCAGTGGGATATCTCCCGCGACGCGCCCTACTTCGGCTTTGAAATTCCGGATGCGCCAGGCAAATATTTTTATGTCTGGCTGGATGCGCCTATCGGCTACATGGGCTCGTTCAAGAACCTGTGCGACAAGCGCGGCGACATCGACTTCGATGAATTCTGGCGTAAAGACTCCACTACCGAGCTCTATCACTTCATCGGTAAAGATATTGTCTATTTCCACAGCCTGTTCTGGCCAGCGATGCTGGAAGGCAGCAACTTCCGCAAGCCGAACAACCTGTTTGTGCACGGCTATGTCACCGTCAACGGTGCCAAGATGTCGAAGTCGCGCGGCACCTTTATTAAAGCCAGCACCTGGCTGCAGCATCTGGATGCGGACAGCCTGCGTTACTACTACGCGGCGAAACTCTCTTCACGTATCGACGATATCGATCTGAATCTGGAAGATTTCGTCCAGCGCGTAAACGCCGACATCGTCAACAAAGTAGTTAACCTGGCGTCACGTAACGCGGGCTTTATCACTAAACGCTTTGACGGCAAACTGGCGGCTGAGCTGGCCGATCCGGCGCTCTATCAGACCTTTGTGGACGCGTCAGAGAAGATTGGTGAAGCCTGGGCCGGTCGTGAATACAGCCGGGCTATTCGTGAGATCATGGCGCTGGCTGACCTGGCGAACCGCTATGTCGATGAGCAGGCTCCGTGGGTGGTGGCGAAGCAGGAAGGCCGTGATGCCGATCTGCAGGCGATCTGCTCAATGGGCATTAACCTGTTCCGCATTCTGATGACCTGGCTGAAGCCGGTGCTGCCGTCACTGAGCGCCCGTGCAGAAGGCTTCCTGAACTGCGAACTGAGCTGGGATGCTATCGCGCAACCGCTGCTGGACCACCAGGTTGCGCCATTCAAAGCGCTTTACAGCCGCATTGAGATGGCAAAGGTTGAAGGACTGATTGAGGCCTCGAAAGAGGATGCCGCTGCCGCCGATGCACCGGCCGCAAGCGGCCCGCTGGCAGATTCGTCGGTAGGTGACACCATCACCATCGACGATTTCGCCAAAGTTGATATGCGCGTGGCGCTGATTGAGCAGGCTGAACTGGTTGAGGGTTCAGACAAGCTGCTGCGCCTGCAGCTCGACCTTGGCGGTGAAAAGCGTCAGATCTTCTCGGGTATCCGCGCCGCCTATCCCGATCCCTCTGTGCTGGTCGGTAAAATGACCATTATCGTGGCCAACCTCGCGCCGCGTAAAATGCGCTTTGGTATCTCTGAAGGCATGGTGCTGTCAGCGGGTCCTGGCGGCAAAGATCTGTTTGTGCTGTCCGTCGACAGCGGTGCTGTACCGGGAATGCCCGTTAAGTAACACTCTGCATTCTGCGGCTTTAACCGCTTAGCGCAGTGCCGTTCTTAAACCCTTCGTGCCTCATCACGGGCGCGAAGGGCTATCACTCCTCGCTCTGAATGTGCACCGCTTCCATTCCACTCCCGCCCCTGAAAATCTGTATCTGCTACGGCCACACCGCTGCATAAATGTGATCGCTAGCACGCTAAGCGGTTAATGCGTATGATGAAGCTCAGTGAAAACAGGAGCCTGCCATGCTCACCGTGCTGTCTGTCTGCGGGCGCTATCTTCGCGCCTTTATCATCATTTATCTCTGTTTATACGCCGGAATCGGCATCGCCTCGCTGCTGCCCATCAAACTGCCTGGCAGCATCCTTGGGATGTTAATTCTGTTTGCCCTGCTCGCCTCGCAGATCCTGCCTGTCAGCTGGGTTAAACCGGGCTGCCATCTGCTGATTCGCTATATGGCGCTGCTATTTGTGCCAATCAGCGTCGGGGTAATGAGCTACACCGATATTCTGACCGCGCAGTTTGGCCCTATCGTGATCTCCTGCGTCGTCAGCACCTTCCTGGTTCTCTCTATTGTCGGCGTAAGCGCCCACCAGCTTCATAGTCGCCGTCCGGCCGTGGAGTCAGGCGATGAGTGAAATATGGTGGTCACTGCCACTGACGCTGGCGGCATTTTTTCTGGCGCGCAAACTGGCGATACGGCTGAAAATCTCGCTGCTTAATCCGCTGCTGGTCGCGATGGCGATTATTATCCCGATTCTGCTGCTGTTGCAGCTGCCCTATTCGCGCTATTTCGCGGGCAGTCAGATTCTTAATCAGCTGCTGCAACCGGCAGTTGTCGCGCTGGCACTGCCGCTGTATGAGCAGATGCACCAGATCCGAGCCCGCTGGAAATCGATTATTGGCGTCTGCTTTATCGGCAGTGTGACCGCCATGACCTCTGGCACCGCTATTGCTCTGTGGATGGGTGCCACGCCTGAAATCGCCGCTACCATTGTTCCTAAATCCGTTACCACGCCCATTGCGATGGCCGTCTCCGGTTCGCTGCACGGCATTCCCGCCATCAGCGCCATCTGCGTGCTGATTGCCGGAGTACTGGGTGCGGTGTTCGGACATACCGTGCTGAATCTGCTTGGCGTGAAATCTAAGGCAGCGCGCGGACTGGCGATAGGTAACGCGTCGCACGCACTCGGCACAGCGCGCGCCGCTGAACTCGACTATCAGGAAGGGGCATTCAGCTCACTGGCGCTGGTGATCTGCGGCATCATCACCTCACTGCTGGCGCCGTTTATTTTTCCGCTGCTGCTGCACTGGTTTCGCTGAAAGTTTGCGAGAGATCTCGCAAAGTTGAAACATGCAACACAGGTTACATTGTCAGAGCGATGTGGATCACATATAAACCGGTGACTGGCACATCGCCCTGCTGAATCTAATGAGGCTCACATGCAATCCCGTTTCCTCTCTGCCTTTGAGGCATTGCCGTCAACGCTGCAAACCGCACTCGCTCCGCTGCTGGACGATCCTGGCTTTCAGGCGGTGCTGAGCGCCGACCAGGTCGCCTCACTGCAGCAACAGACGCAGATGGATGCCGATGCTCTGGCGCTGGCGCTGCTGCCCCTGGCGGCGGCCTGTGCCGTTGCTACCGTGTCGCATTTTAACGTCGGGGCTATCGCCCGTGGCGTCAGCGGCAACTGGTACTTCGGGGCCAACATGGAATTTATCGGTACGCCGTTGCAACAGACGGTTCACGCCGAGCAGAGCGCCATTACCCATGCGTGGCTGCGTGGCGAAAGTCAGCTTGAGACGATCACCGTTAACTACACACCGTGCGGTCACTGCCGTCAGTTTATGAACGAGCTGAACAGCGGTACGAACATTCGCATCAGCCTGCCACAACGCGCGATCAGCACCCTGGCAGATTATCTGCCGGATGCCTTTGGACCGCGCGATCTGGACATCACGACCTTTCTGATGGACAGCGTGGATCACGGCTATGTAGCCGAAGGCGATGAACTGGTGCAGGCCGCGGTTGCCGCTGCCAATGCCAGCCACGCGCCTTACAGCCAGTCACACGCCGGTGTTGCGCTGCTGACCGCAACCGGCGCGATTGTCACCGGGCGCTATGCGGAAAATGCCGCCTTTAACCCGAGTTTCCCGCCCCTTCAGGCGGCGCTGGTCCTGCTCAACATGCAGGGTGGCGATGTTCGTCAGATAAAAAAAGCGGTATTAACCGAAGTGGAAAATGCCACGCTAAGCCAGTTCGCCGCCACACACGCGACGCTTAAGACATTTGGTTGCGGTGAGCTGCTACAGGTGACGCTGTACAAAGCATAACCCGCTGTCAGAGAGGCCACAGTTTTGTGAGCTTTTATTAACAAACGCTGTACTTCTGCGGGAAATTTCATAGGATCTGGCGCCAGAATTCACGTGATTACAAATTACTCTGAATAATTCAGGTTGCAGGATAGCAGCACGGTCGTGAATGTTTTAGCAGCGGTTCCCCTGCCGCTGCCAGGCCTGCAGTCTGAGCTATAACGGGTAAGAAAACTGGCGCTACCTTTCCGGCGTGACGCCAGACAACACTGCAACCGGAGCATTACCGCATGGAACTCGACTACGAAAGTAAACGCCCGCTGTATATCCCTTATGCTGGCCCGATTTTGCTGGAATTTCCCCTGCTGAACAAAGGCAGCGCCTTTAGTATCGAAGAACGTAACGAATTCAACCTCAACGGTCTGCTGCCAGAAGCAGTGGAATCGATTGAAGAGCAGGCGCAGCGTGCCTGGCGTCAGTTCCAGGACTTCAAAAACAATAACGATAAGCATGTCTACCTGCGTAACATCCAGGACACCAACGAAACGCTGTTCTACCGCCTGCTGGATAACCATCTCGAAGAGATGATGCCCATCATCTACACCCCGACCGTCGGCGCAGCCTGTGAACACTTCTCTGAAATCTACCGTCGTGCGCGTGGCGTGTTCATCTCCTACCCTAACCGCGACCATATCGAAGATATGCTGCAAAACGCCACCAAGCAGAATGTGAAGGTGATCGTGGTGACTGATGGCGAGCGTATTCTGGGCCTCGGCGATCAGGGCATCGGTGGTATGGGTATCCCGATTGGTAAGCTTTCACTCTACACCGCCTGTGGTGGCATCAGTCCGGCTTACACCCTGCCGGTGGTGCTGGATGTTGGTACCAACAACCAGCAGTTGCTGAACGATCCGCTCTATATGGGCTGGCGTCATCCGCGCATCACTGGCGAAGAGTATGATGCGTTCGTGAACGATTTTATTCAGGCCGTTAAACGCCGCTGGCCGAAAGTGCTGTTGCAGTTTGAAGATTTCGCCCAGAAAAATGCCATGCCGCTGCTGAACCGCTACCGCGATGAAGTCTGCTGCTTTAATGATGATATTCAGGGCACTGCCGCCGTGACAGTGGGCACCCTGATTGCCGCCAGCCGCGCCGCCGGCAGCCGCCTGTGCGAGCAGAAAGTGGTGTTCCTGGGCGCCGGTTCCGCGGGTTGTGGTATCGCTGAACAGATCATCGCACAGATGAAATCCGAAGGTCTGAGTGACGAGGAAGCGCGTGGCCGCGTAATGATGGTGGATCGCTTTGGTCTGCTCACTGACAAGCTGCCTAACCTGCTCGATTTCCAGAGCAAGCTGGTGCAGAAGAGCGAAAACCTGCAGCAGTGGGATGTCACCAATGATTCCATCTCGCTGCTGGACGTGGTGCGCAATGCGCAGCCCGATATTCTGATTGGTGTCTCTGGCCAGCCGGGCCTGTTCACCGAAGAGATCATCCGCGAGATGCACAAGCACTGTAAGCGCCCTATTGTGATGCCACTGTCGAACCCGACATCACGTGTGGAAGCGACGCCAGCCGATATCATCGCCTGGACTGACGGTGCCGCGCTGGTCGCAACCGGCAGTCCGTTCTCGCCGGTGAGCTGGAACGGTAAAACCTATCCGATTGCGCAGTGCAACAACTCCTACATTTTCCCGGGCATTGGTCTGGGTGTGATTGCTTCGGGTGCCAGCCGCGTTACTGATACCATGCTGATGACCGCCAGCCGCGCGCTCGCTGACTGCTCTCCGCTGGTGAATGAAGGTGAAGGCCCGGTGCTGCCTGAGATTAAAGATATCCAGGGTGTATCGAAAATCATTGCGATGGAAGTGGGTAAAGCTGCTCAGCTGGCGGGTGTCGCCGTGGTGACCTCTGAAGATGTGTTGTCACAGGCTATCGCCAACAACTTCTGGCTGCCGCAGTACCGTCATTATCGTCGTACCTCGATTTAATCTTCAGACTGCCGGATTGCATCCGATCCGGCAGTGTTCAAAAAGAGCACAGCCAGCCGGCAGTAACTTGCTTCACAGTGACAGCTCAAGTAGCCTTGTCCCATCTCACTATTCTGACATCGAGTCTCCAGGCGCATGCTGAAACGCGTTTTCATTGGTCTGCTTTTCATCATCTTACTGATGATGGCAACGGCGCTCGGCCTTGATCGCTGGATCAGCTGGAAAACTGCGCCCTTTATCTACGAAAATGTCGCCTCTTTGCCACATCGTCAGGTCGGTGTGGTACTGGGTACGGCGAAATATTATCGCACCGGCGTCATCAATCAGTATTACCTCTATCGTATGCAGGGCGCGCTGAATGCCTACAACAGCGGCAAGGTCAATTATCTGCTGTTAAGCGGTGATAACGCGCTGCAAAGCTATAACGAGCCGATGACGATGCGCCGCGATCTCATCAAAGCCGGTGTCGATCCGGCTGATATCGTGCTGGACTACGCCGGTTTCCGCACGCTCGATTCGATTGTGCGCACCCGCAAAGTGTTTGATACCAACGACTTCATTATTATCACGCAGCGTTTCCATTGTGAGCGTGCGCTGTTTATCGCCTTACAGCTGGGTATTCAGGCGCAGTGTTATGCGGTGCCCTCACCGAAGAACATGCTTAGCGTGCGCTTCCGTGAGGTAGGTGCCCGGCTGGGCGCGCTGGTGGATCTCTTCCTGCTAAAGCGCGAACCCCGCTTCCTGGGCCCACTGGTGCCGATCCCCGCCGTACGCGATGTCCCTGAAGATGCGCAGAGTTACCCGGCAGTGACGCCGGAGCAGCTGCTGGAGCTGGAACAGAAGCTGCGGAAATAGCTCACGCGCTGCGGCTTCTTTATGCTGGTTACTGCTGTGTCGAGGTCTGGCAGTAACGTGCAGGGCTCTAGGAGCTGACGGTAATATGCTGGCTCAGGGAGCATACGCCTTCCGCAAAGACGCAAGACCTCTATACCTGGCGGGCTCAGCGTGGGCGATTACGCACCTCATCCCTGAGGTGCGCCCGTAAACGGGCCAACGCTTTGCGTTGTTCAAAAACGCTCCTGGCGTTTTTAGTACGCACACCATCCCTGAGGTGCGTCCGTAAACGGGCCAACGCTTTGCTACAGGCGTATGCTCCTATCGCTTTAGCTTTTGTCGCCGTCTGACAGAAGACCATTCCGCAGCGATTTTTAAGCTGACTGCTTATCAGTCTGAATTAGGGTGAATCCAACAGCAATAAATCAGCTCAACGCGCAGGGAACACGGTCAGAAGAGGAAAGCGTCCCGCGTCAGGGACGACGCGGGCCGAGCATGTCATGGATGACAGGTTTTGCGTCTTTCCGATCTGACCGTGTTCCCTACGCATACTCGATCTCACAGCAACGACCCCAGCACTCTCCGCTATAAAAAGCGTTCTGCGGGGGGAATGACACGGGCAGATCATTTACTGGCCTTAGCGTCTTTCCGATCTGACCGTGTTCCCTTCGCAGCCTCGACCTCATAGCAGCTCCCCCTTGACTCCCCATAAAAAAAGCGACCCGAAGGTCGCTTCTTTAGCGTGGAGTTGGACTTACTTCTTACGGGAATATTTCAGGGAATCCAGCGCCACGGCGAAGATGATGATGCCGCCTTTAATAATGTACTGCCAGTAAGGGTTAACGCCGATATAGGTCAGACCATAGTTGATGACGGTGAAGATCAACACACCGGTCACTACGCCCGCCACGCTACCCACACCACCGGCGAAGGAGACACCGCCGACCACACAGGCCGCAATCGCATCCAGCTCATACATAAAGCCAAGGTTGTTGGTGGCCGAACCGATACGCCCCGCTTCCAGCATCCCGCCGAAGGCGTAGAACACACCTGACAGGGCATAAATCATGATCAGGTTCAGGTTGACGTTAACGCCTGAGACTTTCGCCGCTTCCGGGTTACCGCCGATAGCAAAAATGTTCTTGCCGAAGCGGGTTTTGTTCCACAGCACCCAGACGAAAATAATGGCAATCACGGCGTAGAAGGTGATGAACGAAAGCTTGAAATCACCAAAGCGTAAGAAGCCCTGGGTAAATTTCGAGAACCCTGTATCAAAACCGGCAATCGGTGATGCGCCAACAAAGTCGTAATAGAGTGAGTTGATACCGTAAACGATGATCATGGTGCCCAGCGTGGTGATAAATGGCGTTACCTTGAGGTAAGCAATAATCACACCGTTGACCAGACCAATCACGCCGCCGATGATGCACACGGTCAGAATAACCAGTGGAATCGGCACCGTATCCAGCGTCGGGAAGACCTTGTTCGCGTTATCCATCGCCTGCAGCAGCGTCGCGGCGACCACCGCCGCCAGACCGACCTGACGTCCGGCTGACAGGTCAGTACCCTGGGTCACAATCAAACCCGCCACACCCAGTGCAATAATAATGCGCACCGAAGATTGGGTCAGAATATTACTCAGGTTCATTAAACTTAAAAATGAGGGGTCCTGGAAAATAATAATAGCCAGCAATACCAGCAGCACGACATAAATGCCGCCCTCTTTTAACCAGGTTAGCGCATTCTTTTTTGTAGTCGCTTTCATGTTAACAGCCCTTGCTTCATTAAAGGTGTAATGACGCTAAACGCAATATTTCGTTCTGCGTGGTCGTTTTGGTATCAACTATGCCTGCTACCAGACCATTACTCATTACCAGAATACGATCGGTAATGCCTAACAGCTCCGGCATTTCGGATGAGATAATAATGATGCCCTTTTCTCTTTTCGCCAGCTCAGCAATTAACTGGTAAATTTCGAATTTTGCACCAACATCAATACCGCGAGTGGGTTCATCAAGCATCAGGATTTCAGGCTGGGTCAATAACCAGCGGCCAATAATCACTTTTTGCTGGTTACCGCCCGAAAGCGAACCAATCTGAGTATGGTGGCCTGGCGTTTTTACACGCATAGAATCGATCACCCATTGGGTATCACTCTTCATGCGTTTATTATCCAGCAGTCCCATACTGTTTTTATATTTTTTGATATTGGAAATAAGCGAGTTAAAACCAATGTCGAGGAAAGCATAAATACCGGTTGAGCGACGCTCTTCAGTCACCAGCGCAAAACCGTGGTTAATGGCTTCATTGGCGCTGTGATTATTAATCGGTTTGCCATGCAGTTTAATGGTGCCGCCCGATTTTTCGCGAATGCCAAACAGCGTTTCGACGATATCGGTACGTTTGGCGCCCACCAGCCCGGCAATGCCGAGTATCTCCCCTTTACGCAAATCAAATGAGATGTCGCGAATCGATGGCTGACGCAGTGACGTCAGATGACGCACCTCAAGAATCGTCTCGCCTGGCACGTTGGTACGGTCAGGGAAACGCTGGTTCAGTGAACGGCCGACCATCATGGAGATGATCTTATCCATATCCAGCCCTTCCAGCGGCTGAGAGGTGATCCACTGACCATCACGCAGGATAGTGATCTCATCACACAGCTGGAAAATCTCTTCCATTTTGTGCGAAATATAAACAATGCCACAGCCGCGATCTTTCAGCTTACGAATAATCGTGAACAGGTGATTAACCTCTTTCTCGGTTAACGAGGAGGTCGGCTCATCCATAATCACAATTTTCGCGTCGTAGGAAAACGCTTTGGCAATTTCAATCATCTGCATCTGCGATACAGAAAGATTGGCAACTTTGTCGCGCGGATCGATATCGATATCCAGCTCGTCAAAAATCGCTTTGGTATCCCGGTACATTTTATCCTGATCGACAAAGAAGCCTTTGCGCGGATAACGCCCAAGCCACATATTGTCCATCACGGTACGCTGCAGGACCAGATTTAATTCCTGATGCACCATCGACACGCCATTTTCCAGCGCCTCTTTGGAACTTTTATAGTCGATCTCTTTACCCTGAAACAGGATACTGCCGGTATCTTTTTTATAAATACCAAACAGGCATTTTAATAAGGTGGATTTCCCGGCACCGTTCTCGCCCATTAATGCATGAACAGAGTGAGGCCGCACTTTTAAATTCACATTATCTAACGCTTTAACGCCGGGAAATGATTTTGAGACATCCGTCATTTCCAGCAGATATTCTCGCTGCGCGGTCGTATTATCACTGGCCATATTTTACCTGGCTAAAAAACGGTGGTGACATAAAAAAGGCGCGACAGCGGTCGCGCCCGTAATCGATCTTATTTCACGAACTGAGACAGATTTTCTTTATCAACCGGCACGTAAGGAACGCGGACGATCTTATCAACCATCTTGAAGTTTGTTCCGTCGGTGGCGGCTTTGCCGTTAGCCAGATTGTTGGCAATATCCAGCGTTGCTTTCGCCTGGTTTTCCGCATCGTTCAGCACGGTACCGGCCAGCGCACCGGATTTCACCAGCGCCAGCGCTTCTGGCAGTGCATCGACGCCAAAGACCGGGATTGAGGTCATGTTGTGCGCTTTCAGCGCTTCAACCGCACCCATCGCCATCGCATCGTTGTTGGCAATCACCACTTCGATTTTTTTGGCATTCGGGCCTGACAGCCACGCATCCATCTTATCTTTGGCCTGCGCGGTATCCCACATTGCAGTATCCATCGCTAACTGCTGGGTTTTCAGACCATCTTTGTTCAGGGTATCGATCACATATTTGGTACGGGCTTCTGCATCAGGATGGCCCGGCTCGCCTTTCAGCAGCACGAACTGAATCTGACCATCTTTGTTCAGATCCCACGCGGGTGTGGCTTTCCAGTGCTTCTCAATCAGCTGACCCTGAATGATGCCTGACTCTTTAGAGTCGGTACCGACATAGTAAGCTTTGTCATAACCGGCCAACACTTTGGCGTTAGGTTCTTTGTTGAAGAAGACCACCGGCACGTCGTTGGCACGCGCTTTGTCTACTACAACCGCAGCCGCAGCCGGGTCAACCAGGTTAATCGCCAGCGCTTTCACGCCTTTTGCCATCAGCACGTCAATCTGATCGTTCTGTTTGGACTGGTCATTCTGTGAATCATTCATCAGCAACTGCACGCCACCGATCGCTTTCGCTTCTTTCTCGATGTCTTTGCGCACCATTGACATGAAGTTGTCATCATATTTGTAAATGGTCACGCCGATACGGGTGTCAGCTGCGTGAGCGGTTGCACCAAACATCATGCTGGCAACCAGTGCTGTAAGCGTGAAAACCTTCTTATTCATGGTATCTCCGGTTTTATTATGCAGGGTCTTTTTAGCGCTACCGCGCCATACAGGCGGGAGAGCAATCGGTAAAACAGATCGGCGCGTCGGTTAACGTAATGAGAATGTTAAGCCATTGAACACCGTCTAAAACCTGACTTCCCTGTGCCAGAATGCTTCCATGAAGAGGGTATAAACCCTTTAACCGGCTACTGAGACCACAACTGATGCCGTTACACTGGCGTTACATAATGTTTCAGTCCGGTAAGACGCTGCCATCATAGTGAGAGCAATGTTAATTAACTGTGAATGTAATCACAGATTGAAAACGGTTACATGACTGAATCGCCTGAATTAGTGACGGACTCCACATTTTGCCGCTGCGCCACCGAATGACGCCGCACCAGCGTTGGCATAAAGATGTGCGTTGCCGTGTCATCCAGCAGTCCGGCTGCGCCCTGCAGCGCCAGTTCAGTGGCGATTTTTGCCATAGATACAATGGGATAGCGCACAGTGGTTAACTGCGGATCGGTGTAACGGGAAATGGGGATGTCATCAAAGCCAATGACAGAAAAATGCTGTGGCACCTGGATGCCGTTGTCTTTCAGCGCAGTGAGTGCACCAGCCGCCATGCCGTCGTTATAGGCAAACACCGCACTGAGGTTGAGATTGCGTCCCAGCAGCTCCACCATCGCCGCTTCGCCGCCCTGCATATCGGGCTCTGCGCTGGCTATCCAGCTCTCCTGGGGCCGGATGCCCTGCTCTGCCATCGCCTGAATCCACCCTTCACGGCGCTGCGCCACATCTTCGATGGGATGGCTTGAACAAAGGTAGCCAATGCGGCTATGCCCCTGCTGTAGCAGGGTTCGTGAAGCCATCAACGCACCCGTGACGTTATCCAGACTGACACTGCGGTGTTCAAATCCGGGCACGATGCGGTTAATCACCACCATGCCCGGAACGTGGCGCATAAAATCCGCCAGCTCAGCGTCAGGCAGTGTTTTCGCGTGTACCACCAGGGCGCTGCAACGCTGACGAATCAGCACTTCAATGGCATGACGCTCTTTCTCTTCCTGATGCCAGGAGTTGCTGATTAACACATGTTTGTGCACGCGCTGCGCCACGGTATCCACCGCTTTAACCAGTGCACCGAAGAAGGGATCCGAAACATCCATCACCACCACACCAATGGTGTCACTGACCTGCGTCGCCAGCGCCTGCGCATTGGCGTTGGGGCGATAGCCCAGCGCTTCCACCGCCTGTAACACGGCGTCGCGGGTGTCAGAGGTGACGGCGCTGCTCTGATTGAGGACGCGCGACACGGTCGCCACCGACACGCCAGCCTGACGGGCAACATCACGAATTGTTATCATGCAGCAGTTCCACAAAGGAAAAATAAGGCATCACGCCGGGTTGAACACCGGCGCTATTTTGTCAGGGGCAGGAGGCGTACAGCGTGAATTGCGTCACATCAATGAAAACGGTTACATACAATTCTGTAACCTTTGTGATGGCGGTCATTATCTGGCGTTGTCAGTGATGCGCGATTTACCGGCTGAGATCAGCGTGAGCCGCCGCCACAGCCACTCCAGCGGACCCTGTGCGAAGAAATGTAACCAGATGAGTGAAAAGAGGATATTGATAAGCCAGACCGCAGGCACCATCAGCACCAGCTCCAGCCGGGTGAAGTGCATATAGAAGCCGAAGCGATAGAACAGCGTGGTGCAGATCAGCGACTGCAGCAGATAGTTGGTCAGCGCCATGCGGCCCACGCACTGAATGGCATAGCTGATGCGCCAGCGCGCTATCTGCGGCCAGTAAGCCAGACAGAGCGCGGCATAGCCCAGGCTAATCAGCGGGCTGGCGAGATCGCGCGGGGCTTGCAGATAAAAAGCGGTCCAGCGGAATTCCCAATGTAACAGCCATTGCGCTGCCACACCGGCCACCGCAATTAACAACCCCATAGTCAGCAGCAGCGCCGCCGCCTGACGGTAATGTTGCGCTGAAAACTCGCCGATCAACCAGCCACTGCGCAGCAGTGCGCCACCGATCATCATCAGGCCCGCCAGCTGCCAGCCATACTGCGCCGCCAGCGCCATCAATCCTGAAGAGAGATGATCCAGCCGGTTCTGTATCGCTTCCCAGCCGCCGGTCAGTTTCCAGTACTGTTCATATTGCAGATCGGCAGCACCTGGCAGCCAGGATCGGGTCGGTTCAGGATCGGAGATTGACCCAAACACCAGCAGAACGCCACAGCCCACCAGGTAGAGCAGAATGCCGGTATTCATCAGGCTGCGGGTGGAAGGGACATCGCGCACCACCCGCCAGACCACCAGCCCGATAATGCCGTAGTCCAGCAGGATATCGCCCTCCCAGAGAAAGACGCCGTGCAGAAAACCGATCAGCACCAGCAGTGAGAGCCGGGCAGTCAGCCAGCGACTGCCGCGTGGCAGCTGCATTTGCAGACCTGCGCCAAACAGCAGCGCAAACAGGGTGAGGAATTTGAGCTGGGCAAAGGCGTCAGAGATCGCCCATGTCCAGACATCGGACAGGCTGACGCTGCCCTGCCATGCCGGATTAAGGTAGGCGGCAGAAGGCAGGCCAAAGCCGACAATATTGAGCAGCAGAATGCCGAGAATGGCACATCCACGAATGAAATCCAGCGCGTGATAGCGTTGCATGCGGCACCTGCACCATTGAGGCGGGCAACGTTATGCGCCCGCCGTAGACTCAACTATGGCGCACCGCGCGCAAAAATTCCTGGCGGGTATTCTGGCTGGACTTGAACAGGCCGCCCAGAGAGGTCGTCGTGGTGGCACTGGTGGCATCTTTTACGCCACGCGCTTTCACGCAGTAATGCACCGCATCAATAGAAACAGCCACATTGTTGGTGCCCAGCAGCGTCTGCAATGCGACCAGAACCTGCTGCGTCAGACGCTCCTGCACCTGCGGGCGCTGGGCGAAGAACTGCACGATACGGTTGATTTTCGACAGGCCAATCACCTTTTCTTTGGGAATGTAGGCGACGGTCGCTTTGCCATCGATGATCACAAAGTGGTGTTCACAGGTGCTGGTCAGCGTGATATCACGCACGGTCACCATCTCATCAACCTTCATTTTATTCTCAATGACGGTGATTTTCGGGAAGTTGGCGTAGTCGAGACCGGAAAAGACTTCATCCACATACATTTTGGCGATGCGATGCGGCGTTTCCATCAGGCTATCATCTTCAAGATCCAGATTCAGCAGCTGCATAATCTCGGTCATGTGCCCGGCAATCAGACTTTTACGTGTGTTGTCATCTATATCGCGCGTCGGTGCACGTAACGGCGTTTCCAGTCCACGCGCCAGCAGCGCTTCGTGAACCAGGGCAGCTTCCTGACTTAGGGTGCTCATCTTACTCTTCTCCGGCTGGTGTTGCGCCCGCCAGCTTTTGCCAGCGGGCCCTGTAATCAGGCGCGTATTGTGAAACTTTCTTTGCGGGGAATCCAGCAATCAATCAGATTGGTGATGAAAGCTTTTCACCCGGTTCGCCGCCACACCAGCAGGCCGGCCCAGACCAGGCTAACCCCTGCAACCCACAGGGCAGGCTCCAGCCGATGTAACAAGGCTGTGGAGAGAAAAGAGAGCAGCGGGCCGACCAGCTGCCCGATAGCATAGCCGGTGGTCAGCAGACCAGCCATGTAGCGCAGATGATTGGGTGCCAGCTCACGGGCGCAGAGCAGCGACAGCTGCACCACGCTGAGGAAACCGCCCCCCACCAGCAGCGCACCGGCCAGCAGGCCGCTAAAGCCTGGCAGCAGCGCCGCGGCAAATACGCCCAGCGCCTGCGCCCACAGCACCAGTGCCAGGCGGACGTGGCTGTGCCCCCAGCGTCGCGTCAGGATCCCCAGCAGGATGCCGATCATCGCCGCGCCGCCAAAAATCGGCCAGACAAACTGCGCGAAGATGCCGTCAGGAAACCGCGTGGCGGCCATCTGCGACAAAAAGGTGGCGGGCAGAATGTAGCCAAAGCCCGCCAGACTGTAACTCAGTACCAGCCGTTTAAGGTTGCGATCCAGCACCAGCGGCTCGGGTGCCTGATCCGGGCGATGCAGTTCGCCCCGACGCGGCAGATTACGGGTAATCAGCGCAATCAGCAGCAGCGCCAGCGCACCGTAAGCGGCCCAGGCCAGACCGGCAGAAACCTGCAATGTGTGCAGCGCTACCCCCAGCAGACCGCTGACAAAAATGCCGCAGCCCGGCCCGGCAAAAACGGCCGCCGACAGCCCTGCCCGGCCATGACGATGCAGCTGTTCATTGCTCCAGGCCGCCACCAGCACCATCGCCCAGCCGCTGGCCCAGCCAATCAGAAAGCGGATTGCGCCGTGCAGCCACGGTCCGCTGGCCAATGCTGAGAGCAGGGTCAGGATCACCGCGCCCCATACGCCCGCCTGCAATCGCAGCTCAACCCGCCGGTGCGCGCGCATGGCATCAAATGAGCCACACAGATAGCCAAGATAGTTAAGTGCCGCGACCAGGCTGGCACTGGTGAGTGTCAGTTGGTGTGCCTGAATCATCAGCGGCACCTGGGGCGTAAAGGCAAACCGGCCAATGCCCATCGCGACAAATAAGGTTAAAAACGCGCTGAGCGCGACGCGTAACGCCATTGCTGAACTCCTGTTGTTCTGCCCTGAGATCTCTTCTGACTTGCTAACAGCATGCAGGATGATTAAACTCACGGAAAGTGAATAATTTTAACCAACTTACTTACAGGAAGAGAAGATATGGATTTAGTTCAGCTGCGTATGTTCTGTTCCGTCGCCGAAACGGGTTCACTGGCGCGCGCAGCAGAACAGCTGCATCGCGTCCCCTCTAATCTCACCACGCGGCTGCGCCAGCTGGAAGAAGAATTAGGTGTGGATCTCTTTATTCGTGAGAAACAGCGCATTCGCCTGTCACCAATGGGCCATAATTTTCTGAATTATGCGCAGCGTATCCTGGCATTAAGTGAAGAAGCGATGAGCATGACCCGCACCGGTGAACCGGCGGGCAACTTTGCGCTGGGCTCAATGGAGAGCACCGCGGCGACGCGTCTGCCCTGCCTGCTCGCCGCCTATCACCAGCGCTTCCCCAAAGTGGCGCTGTCGCTGATTACCGGCACCTCGGGCGAAATCATCGATCGGGTGCGTGAAGGCACCCTGGCGGCCGCGCTGGTGGATGGCCCGGTCTCCCATGACGATCTCAATGGCTGCATCGCCTTTCGCGAAGAGATGATACTGATCACCGGCCTCGATCATGCGCCAATCGCCACCGCGCGCGACGTGCAGGACGATACCCTGTTTGCCTTTCGCAACAGCTGCTCTTACCGGGTGAAGCTAGAGAGCTGGTATCGGGACAGCCAGACCGCGCCCAACAGTGTGATGGAGATTCAGTCCTATCACGCCATGCTGGCTTGCGTGGCAGGCGGTGCGGGCGTAGCGATGATCCCGGCCTCGGTGCTGAAGCAGATGGCGGATCGGTCACGGGTGCAGGCGCATACGTTACCTCCCGCTTATCGCGACACCGCCACCTGGCTGATGTGGCGACGCGACGCCTTTACGCCGAATGTTGAAGCACTGAAGTACCTGATTATTGAACAATTTGACGATCGTCCGCTCAACGATGAGCTGATTTACCCATTACAGGCGGCGGAATAAGCGTTCCACGCTATGTTTAAGAGCCTGACCCACCAGGCTTTGAATCATCACGACCACCCGGCGCCACTGCGCGTCACAATCTGACTGGAAGAGGGATTGCATGAATATGATCAAAACCCGTGCCGCTGTTGCCTGGGCTGCTGGCGAACCGCTGAAAATCGAAGAAGTTGATTTAATGCCACCGCAGAAAGGTGAAGTGCTGGTGCGTATCGTCGCGACCGGCGTCTGTCATACCGACGCCTACACCCTGTCCGGCACCGACCCGGAAGGCGTTTTCCCGGCGATTCTTGGCCATGAAGGCGGCGGCATCGTCGAAGCCGTGGGCGAAGGCGTGACCAGCGTTGAAGTGGGTGACCACGTCATTCCGCTCTACACCCCGGAGTGTGGCAAATGTAAATATTGTCTTTCAGGCAAAACTAACCTCTGCCAGGCGATCCGTACCACGCAGGGTAAAGGCCTGATGCCGGATGGCACCACCCGCTTCTTTAAAGATGGCAAACCCATTTTCCACTATATGGGCACCTCAACCTTCTCTGAGTACACGGTAATCCCGGAGATCTCGCTGGCGAAAATCAGTAAAGAAGCGCCGCTGGAAGAGGTTTGTCTGCTGGGCTGTGGCGTGACTACTGGCATGGGCGCGGTGATGAACACCGCCAAAGTGAAAGAAGGCGACACCGTGGCGATTTTCGGTCTCGGCGGCATTGGCCTCTCTGCGGTCATCGGCGCGAAGATGGCGAAAGCGGGCCGCATCATTGCCATCGACCTTAATACCAGCAAATTCGATCTGGCACGCAAACTGGGTGCCACCGATCTGATCAACCCGAAAGATTACGACAAGCCGATTCAGGATGTAATTGTCGAGCTGACCGACGGCGGCGTGGATTTCTCGTTTGAATGTATTGGTAACGTCAACGTGATGCGTTCCGCGCTGGAGTGCTGCCACAAAGGCTGGGGCGAGTCCGTGATTATCGGCGTCGCCGGTGCCGGTGAAGAGATCTCCACCCGTCCGTTCCAGCTGGTGACCGGCCGCGTCTGGCGCGGTTCCGCGTTTGGCGGCGTCAAAGGCCGTTCGCAGTTGCCTGGCATTGTGCAGGATTACCTCGACGGTAAATTTGCGCTGAACGACTTCATCACTCACACCATGCCGCTGGAAGAGATCAACGACGCCTTTGATTTGATGCACGAAGGAAAATCGATTCGCTCGGTCGTGCATTTTAACAAGTAATCAGGAGGCGTTATGGCATCCACTCTGGAGCTACTGGAAGAACACCGTATTTTTGGCGGCTGGCAGCAGCGCTGGCGTCATCAGTCTTTGCTGCTGAACTGCCCGATGACCTTCAGCATCTATCTGCCTGGGCCGCACGGTGATGCGCCGCCGCCGGTGGTCTGGTTTCTGGCCGGGCTGACCTGCAACGATGAGAACTTCACCAGCAAAGCCGGCGCACAGCGGGTTGCAGCGGAACTGGGTCTGGTGCTGATTATGCCGGATACCAGCCCGCGCGGCGAAGGGGTTGCGAATGATGAAGGATACGATCTGGGTCAGGGCGCGGGATTTTATCTCAATGCCACCCAACAGCCCTGGGCCAGCCATTTCCGCATGTTCGATTATCTGAGCAGCGAGTTACCCGCCCTGATTGCGGATAACTTCAAGGTCAGTGAACGTCAGTCGATTATGGGTCACTCGATGGGCGGACACGGCGCGCTGATGCTGGCGCTGCGTCTGGGTAACCGCTTTGCCTCGGCTTCCGCTTTTGCACCGATTGTGAATCCGATGCAGGTACCCTGGGGCCAGAAAGCGTTTCAGGCCTATCTGGGCGACGATCGTGCGACGTGGCGGGAATATGACAGCTGCCAGCTGATGGCGGAGGTGTCGCATCGGCTGCCAATGCTGATCGATCAGGGTGACAGCGATCAGTTCCTGGCCGATCAGCTGCAACCGGAGCGGTTACAAGAGGTCGCGAATGAGGTGGGTTTCCCGCTGACGCTGCGCATTCAGCCGGGTTATGACCATAGCTACTTCTTTATAGCCAGCTTTGTGGAAGATCATCTGCGCTTCCATGCGCAGCATCTTCTGGCGTAAACAATCAGGGCCGCAATCGCGGCCCTGAACTTTTATGCCTGCTCTGCTGGCTAACGCTCTGTCACAGAGCCAGCGTCCTGCCAGCCTGCCCTGTAAAAATTCCTTTCTCAGAACAGTGATGCTCAGCGCCCTACCGGACGCCTCCTCAATATCAGACCAGTGCCGGGCCGGTCAGCCCGTCGATCATCACCTGCGGGATACCACGCGAGCAGTGTTCGATACGACCATCGACGCCATACACCTTTGCCAGAGTGGCAGGCGTGATCACCTTATCCGGCTGCCCTTCCGCCACCAGCGCGCCCTGCTTCAGCATCAGCGCATGTTGCGCATGACGCAGTGCAATATTGATGTCATGCACCACTACCACCGTCACGATGTTACGCTGAGCGGTTTCGCGCCGCACCAGATCCATCACGTGAAACTGGTAGTTGAGATCCAGCGCGCTCAGCGGTTCATCCAGCAGCAGCAGCTTAGGGCGACGGATCAGTGACTGCGCCAGCCCGACCAGCTGCTTCTGTCCGCCGGAGAGCTGATCGAGATATCGCATCGCCAGATGGGCAATGCCCAGCTGCTCCAGCAGATGCATGATTTCCGCTTCGCTGCTGGCGCTGTGCAGACCACCGGAGGCACGCTGCGCCACGATGATCGACTCCAGCACATGCAGATGCACGCCCGCAGGCAGCGACTGCGGCAGATAAACCACGTTCTTCGCACGCCGGGCAAACGGCTGGGTCATGAGATCCTCACCGTTGAGCCACATCTCGCCCTGGCCTTTGTTCAGCCCGGCCAGTGAACGCAGCAGCGTCGATTTACCACAGCCATTCGGCCCCAGCAGCACGGTGATCTCGCCGCGCGGCAGCGGCGCGATATTAAGATTATCAATGACTTTATTTTTTGGGTACCCGGCACTGAAGCCGCGTAACGTCAGACCCTGTTCCATCATACCGTCCCCCGATGACGCAGAATAATACTCAGGAAGAACGGCACGCCAATCAGTGAGGTGACAATGCCAACCGGGATGATTACACCGGGGAGCAGGTTTTTCGAGGCGACCGACGCCAGCGACAGCACCAGCGCGCCGACCAGCGCACTGGCGGGCAGATAGAAACGGTGATCTTCACCAAACATCATGCGGGCGATATGGGGTGCGACCAGCCCAATGAAACCGATCGGGCCGACAAACGCGACCGCCAGGGCAGAGAGGATACTGATGCGCAGTAACGTAGTCAGGCGCAGACGACGCACATCAATGCCAAAGCTTACCGCGCGGTCTTCGCCCAGACGCAGCGCCGTCAGCTTCCAGCTGCTCATCATTGAAAACGGTACCAGAATGGCCAGCGCCACGCTCAGCACGCCCAGCTTTTCCCAGGAGGCGCGCGCCAGGCTGCCCATGGTCCAGAACACCAGGCCCTGCAGGGTATCTTCGCTGGCGATGAACTGCATCATGGATACCAGAGCGTTAAAGGTGAAGACCAGCGCGATACCGAACAGCACCACGCCCGCCGAAGAGACCTGAGTCCAGCGGGTCACGGCATCCAGCATCAGCGCGGCAAACAGAGCAAAGACAAAGGCGTTGGCAGAAATTAACCACTGATCGGGAATGCCGGGAATACCCACGCCGAGGATGATGGCCAGCGCGGCACCAAACGCCGCCGCCGATGAGACACCGAGGGTAAACGGACTGGCCAGCGGGTTATTCAGGATGGTCTGCATTTCTGCGCCCGCCAGCCCCAGCGACAGGCCCACTACCAGCGCCATCAGCGCATAGGGCAGACGAATGTCCCAGACAATGACGCGCGTGCCGGCATCGACGCTCTCGGGGCTGAGCAGCGTATTCCACAGCGTTTCAAGTGAGAGTCCCGCCGGACCCAGCGTGAAGTCGAGGATCAGCGAGGCGAGTATCGCCAGCAGCAGCACGCCAATCCAGATTAAGCGGCGGCGCAGCACCTGATGATAGTTCTGCATGGTGTGGTGAAGCGTCTCTTCCCCCGCCAGCAGCGAAGTTTCGGTAGTCATGTTTGAACCCTGTGTGGCTATCACGTCAGAAAACGCAGCCACAATAGTGCAGGTGATAATAATTATCAATTCGAGAACATAAGCGAGACGTGAAAAAACAGTAAAAAACGGTGTTGCAGGCAGGAGAATGGCTCAGGGAGCCTGCGCCTTTCGCAAAGACGCAAAACCCGCCATCCCTGGCGGGTTTTGTGCGGGCGATTACGCAGAGTTAATCTTTGTGAACCGGAAACTCCATTTCGCTGTACTTCACGAAACGGCTGCCGCGCGTCAGCTTGTAGCCGAACCAGATAATCAGGAACAGCGGAATGCCGATGTAGGTTGCCGCCACGCCGTACCAGTCGATGCTGTCGTTGAGGAATGCCTGGTAGTTCTGACCCAGCGTGATGATCAGGCAGAGCACAAAGGCGAAAATCGGACCCAGCGGGAAGAAGCCGGAACGGTAAGGCAGATCGTTCAGGTCACGTCCCTGGGCGACATAGCCCCGACGAAAGCGATAGTGACTGATGGCAATACCCAGCCAGGCGATAAACCCGGTCATGCCTGAAGTATTCAGCAGCCACAGATAGACTTCCTGATTACCAAATTTTGAGGTCAGGAAGCACAGTCCGGCCACCACGGTGGTGGCCCACAGGGCATTACGCGGAACGCCGCCTTTAGAGAGCTTCGCGAAAATCCGTGGCGCTTTACCTTCGCTGGCCAGGTTATAAAGCATACGCGTTGACGCATACATCCCGGAGTTACCCGCTGACAGCACAGCCGTCAGGATCACCGCATTCATGACGGCGGCGGCAGAGAGCAGACCGGCATTCTGGAACACCAGGGTGAACGGGCTGACGCTGATATCGTCGATATCATTGTGCAGCAACTGCGGATCGGTGTATGGCAGGATCAGGCTGATAATCAGGATAGCGAACACATAGAACAGCAGGATACGCCAGAAAATCTGCCGCACAGCGCGCGGAATATTTTTCGCCGGATCTTCAGATTCGCCCGCCGCGATACCGATCAGTTCGGTGCCCTGGAAGGAGAATCCCACAATCATCGCCACCCCAATCATCGCCGCAAAGCCGCCCGCAAACGGCGCGTCGCCCACCTGCCAGTTCTGCCAGCCCGCATGTTCAGCACCGCGCATAATGCCGGTGATCATCAGCACGCCAACGATGATAAAGATAATCACGGTGGCCACTTTAATCAGCGAGAACCAGTATTCCGCCTCGCCAAAGCCTTTGACCGAAATGTAGTTGAGCAGGAACATCAGCCCCAGGAACAGCGCGCTCCAGATCCAGCCAGGCGTGTCGGGGAACCAGTAGTTCATCACCAACTGGGACGCCACCAGGTCAACCGCGATGGTCACCGCCCAGTTGTACCAGTAGTTCCAGCCGAGTGCGAAACCAAAGCCCTCTTCGACATATTTTGCGCCGTAGGTGGCGAAGGAACCCGATACCGGCATGAACGCAGCCAGTTCGCCGAGGCTGGTCATCAGGAAGTAGACCATCAGGCCGATGAGGATATAGGAGAGCAGTGCTCCGCCGGGGCCAGCCTGAGCGATGGTGGCACCGGAGGCGACAAACAGGCCGGTACCAATGGAGCCGCCGATGGCGATCATCGTCAGGTGACGGGCTTTTAACGCACGTCGTAATGCAGGTTGTTGTGTTGTATTTGAGTCATTATGCATGTGTTAACGCTACGCTGGGTAAAAATGAGGCGCGATTGTAGCAGCCAGATCGCCTCTGTATAGCGAATGCCAACCTGTTATTAGTTAACTTCATGATCGCGCCGGAATTATTAGTAATTACTCGCGACAATAGGAAAAAAACCGCGTCAGTGCTTTGGAAATATGCTTCTGCCGGTGATGGATGCGATAGAGCGTGCGGATAAGACGCGGCAGCGGAATCGTCAGTTCAACCAGCGTGCCCGCCTCCAGCAGATCGGCAATCACCCGGCGCGAAAGACAGCTGATGCCCATGCCGTGCCGCACCGCATGTTTAATCGCCTCGGAATTGCCCAGCTCCATGCCCAGCTGAAAACTCGGCAGATGCGACAGCAGCAGATAATCGACAATTTCACGGGTGCCGGAGCCGCGTTCGCGCAGGATCCACGGGGCGTCAGCCAGGGTTTGCAGCGTCACCGGCTGTTGCAGAATCGCCGCATCTGGCGCGGCAAACACCACCAGCTCATCTTCGAGCCAGGGTTCACTGACCAGCTCGGTCATATGGCACGGCCCTTCAATCAATCCGACATCGACGCGGAAATCGGAAACCGCCTGAATCACATCCTGACTGTTGCCGACACTCAGCTCCAGCGGCAGGCGGGGAAAATCGCGACGATAAGCGGCCATCATGCCTGGCAGCAGATAGTTCCCTATGGTGCTACTGGCAAAAATGCGGATCGCGCCGTTATCCTCTTTAAACAGCTGCTCGATTTCGCCCGCCTGCTCCAGCAGCCCTACTGCACGGGGATAGAGCAGCCGTCCATGCTCATTCAGCACCAGCCGTTTGCCGACCCGGTCAAACAGTTGCACGCCGAGCTGACTCTCCAGATCGGCCAGCGCTGCACTCACCGCCGACTGCGACAGCGCCAGCAGTTGCGAAGCCTGAGTGGTGGAACCGCTCTTAAGCACTTCGGTGAAAACTTCAATTTGCCGCAGCGTAATGTGCATCGTTGCCTCTTAACTCAGTGACTGCCTGACCAGGTAAATGATTAATGCCAGCCAGATCAGCCCTATCGCCACCAGCCAGCCTGCAATCTTTTTGCCACGCGAACGTTGAGACTGCGCCCGCTCGCTGCTGCTGATGCGCACCTCTCGCGGCAGTAAACGCAGCAGCACCATGACGCCCGTCGGGATAATCACCGCGTCATCCAGCAGACCGACAAAGGGGATCACATCAGGAATGAGATCGATCGGGCTGATGCCATAGGCGACCAGCCCCAGCATCCCCAGCTTGTTCCACCAGGGTGTGCGGGGATCGCGGAAAGCAAACCCCAGCACAAACACATCTCTTTTGATCAGCGTCGCCCAGCGGCGCAGACGCGAAACTATCATGATTGCTGCCTTATCGTTTATTCTGGTTAATTATAAATATATTATCAATTTCACTTTTAAGCCAGTCGCCGTCATGATCGGGTCTCAACCAGGAGGAGTGACCACCATGACTGAACTGAGCATCGCTAAACCGCATCATCCCGTTCCGCTCTGGATCCCGGGTCTGCTGCTGACCGCCGTGATTGCCGGGGCAGCCAGCTGGCTGGCGCAGCAACCGATGATTGCCGCGCTGGGGCTGGGTTCACTGACTCTGGCGATTATGCTGGGCATCCTGGTCGGTAACAGCATCTATTCGCCGCTGGCGTCACGCTGCGACAACGGCGTGCTGCTGGCTAAGCAGAAACTGCTGCGGCTGGGGATCATCCTGTTTGGCTTTCGCATTACTTTACAACAAATTGCTGACGTCGGTTTCAGCGGCATCCTGATTGATGCGCTGACCCTGACCAGTACCTTCCTGATAACCTGCCTGCTGGGCATGCGGCTGCTGAAGCTGGATCGCGATACCGTCTGGCTAATAGGTGCGGGCAGCAGTATCTGCGGTGCTGCGGCTGTACTGGCGACCGAGCCGGTGGTGAAAGCCGCGCCGTCGAAAGTTGCGGTGGCTATCGCGACTGTGGTGCTGTTCGGCACGCTGGCGATCTTTATCTATCCGCTGCTGTGGCCGCTGGCGCATGAGCTGTTCCCGGATCTCAGTGCGGCACAGTTCGGGATTTTTAGCGGCTCAACCATCCATGAAGTGGCGCAGGTGGTGGCCGCCGGACACAGCATCAGCCCGGAAGCCGAGAACAGCGCGGTCATTGCCAAAATGCTGCGGGTAATGATGCTGGCTCCCTTTCTGCTCTGCCTGAGCGCCGTGATACGCGGTAAACGTCAAGGGAGCAACGCGCGCCAGGCTGTGACATTTCCCTGGTTCGCCCTGCTGTTTATCGGTGTTGCACTGTTTAACTCGCTGCAGCTGCTGCCTGCCATGGTGGTGGCGACGCTGAATCAGCTGGCGGGTCTGCTGCTGGCGATGGCGATGGCGGCGCTGGGATTGACCACCCGTTTCGGGGCATTGCGTGAGGCAGGCGTTAAACCGCTGCTGCTGGGTGCGCTGGTGTTTGTCTGGTTAATCGCGGGCGGCGGTGCAATCAATCTGCTGGTGCAACATTTCATGGGCTAGCGGCATCGGGTATCATGCCGTTTCATCCGTGCACAGCCCCAGGAGAAAGGCATGAAATATATTGGCGCACACGTGAGTGCGGCAGGTGGCGTGGATCAGGCAGTGATCCGCGCCCATGAAATAGAAGCCACCGCCTTCGCGCTCTTTACTAAAAATCAACGTCAGTGGAAGGCTGCCCCGCTCTCGACTGAGGTGATTGATGCTTTTCGCGCCGCCTGCGAGACGTACAAATTCGGTCCGCAGCAAATCCTGCCGCACGACAGTTTCCTGATAAACCTGGGTCATCCGGTTGAAGAGGCGCTGGAGAAATCCCGCGCGGCTTTTATTGATGAGCTGCGACGTGCCGACCAGCTCGGCCTGACTTTGCTGAACTTCCATCCTGGCAGCCATCTGCATCAGATTGATGAGGAGGCCTGTCTGAAGCGGATTGCGGAGTCGATCAATATCGCCCTCGACCAGAGCCAGAACGTGACCGCCGTCATTGAGAATACCGCCGGTCAGGGCAGTAATCTGGGTTTCCGCTTCGAGCATCTCGCCACCATTATTGAGCATGTTGAAGATAAATCGCGTGTCGGCGTCTGTATTGATACCTGCCATGCGTTTGCCGGTGGTTATGATCTGCGTACCGAAGCGGATTGCGAAGCGACCTTCGCCGAATTTGAGCGCATTGTCGGCTTTAACTATCTGCGCGGCATGCACCTTAACGATGCCAAAAGCGCCTTCGACAGTCGCGTTGACCGCCATCACAGCCTGGGTGAAGGCAATATCGGCAAAACAGCGTTTAGCTGGCTGATGAAAGATCCGCGGTTTGATAGCATCCCGTTGATTCTGGAAACCATTAATCCCGATATCTGGAAAGATGAGATTGCCTGGCTGAAAGCCGAACAGCAGGGATAGAAAAGGGAGCCAGCTGGCTTAATGCTGGTCAGTTAAGATTAGATTTGTAAAGGCTGTCACGGTCAAACGTGGCCGCTTTTTTGTCAGTGCGAGCGAGCCGCAGTGCGGGCCGGTGGCGATCAGGAGCAGGCAATCCGAAGCGCTGAACAGAATGAGTCTGCCAGGAGAGCCCGCAGGACGCGGGCGAAAGGCGGGGCGGCACAGGATGTGCCATCCCCGGCGGTCCGTCAGGCAGGCGAATGAAGTGAAGGAACCGCGCAGCGGCGCGAGGACCGCCAGCCCCTGAGCGGCACCAGACTGCGTTATCACCTGTCGCTTAACTGGCTGGCATGGCTCCCTTTTCGTTTAGAGAGAACACTGGCTCAGGGAGCATACGCCTTCCGTAAAGACGCAAAAAAACGCCATCCCTGGCAGGCGCAGCGCGGGCGATTACGCACCTCATCCCTGAGGTGCGCCCGCAGCCGGGCCAACGCTTTGCGTTGTTCAAAAACGCTCCCGGCTTTTTGTCCATGGCCCGCGATGCTTTACTCCAGTCGTATGCTCCCGTCGCTTTGACTTCGGGAACCGTCTGTAAAAGCAAACAGGGAGCCATCCGGCTCCCTGTTATTTTCACTTCAGCAAATTATGCACTTCAGCAAATCAGGCTTTCACCAGCTGCTCTTCCGGACGTTTCAGTACCGCATAGCTCAGACCCGCAATCGCAGTACCGATGATGATCGCCATCAGATAGCCGATAACCGGGGTAATCGCGCCAGGGATCAGCAGCACGAACAGTCCACCGTGCGGAGCCATCAGTTTTGCGCCAATTGCCATGGAGATCGCGCCGGTGGTTGCACCGCCAACGATACAGCAAGGCAGAACGCGCATCGGGTCACGGGCGGCAAACGGAATCGCGCCTTCAGAGATAAAGCAGAGACCCAGAACCAGTGCTGCTTTACCACCTTCCTGCTGACCTTTATTGAATTTACGACGGGCAACCAGCGTCGCCAGCCCCATCGCCAGCGGTGGCACCATACCGGCTGCCATAATGGCTGCCATTGGCGCATAGGTCTGCGAACTCAGTAACCCGACGCCAAACGCGTAAGCCACTTTGTTTACCGGACCGCCCATATCGGTACACATCATGCCGCCCAGAATGGCACCCAGCAGGACCGCATTCGCCGTTCCCATGTTGGCCAGCCAGTGCGTCAGGCCGTTCATGATGCCAGCAACCGGTTTACCCACTACGTAGATCATCAGCAGACCGGTGATCAGACTGGCGAACAGGGGAATAATCAGTATCGGTTTCAGCGCTTCCATACTCTGCGGCAGTTTAACTTTGCCGCTGATCAGCTTCGCCGCATAACCGGCAATAAAGCCCGCGATAATTCCGCCTAAGAAACCTGCGTTAATGCTGGTGGCGATCATACCGCCAATCAGACCCGGCGTCAGACCCGGACGATCAGCGATGGAGAAGGCGATAAAGCCCGCCAGCACCGGCACCATCAGGGCAAAGGCGCTGCCACCACCAATTTGCATCAGCGCCGCAGCCAGCGTGCCCTGCTCTTTAAACGCCGTGATACCAAAGGCAAACGACAGCGCGATGCTCAGACCACCTGCGACCACCATCGGCAGCATATAAGAAACACCGGTCAGCAGGTGACGATAAGCCCCTGCTCCGCCTTTCTTCTCTTCTTCACTGGAATTGCTCTGTCCGCCAGCCGCCGCTTTATACGGCTTCGCTTCTGCTACCGCTTTATCCAGCTCCTGCGCAGTTTTCTTCAGCGCCAGACCGGTTGAGGTACGGTACATCGGCTTACCGGCAAATTTCGCCAGGTCGACTTCGATATCAGCTGCGACGATCACCAGATCGGCGGCAGCGACTTCTTCCGGTGTGATCGCGTTACCGGCTCCCACTGAACCACGGGTTTCAACTTTCACCCACCAGCCGCGACGGGTCGCTTCAGCCTGAATGGCCTCGGCAGCCATAAAGGTGTGCGCCACGCCAGTCGGACAGGCGGTCACCGCGACGACGCGTTTCTGCGCGCCAGCCTGAGCCGGTGCAGCAGGTGCGCCTGCTGCAGGTGTTGCTACCGCAGCCGGAGCCTGCCAGGTTTTCGCTTCTGCTTTCGCGCGGTTCAGGAAGGTTTCTGGCTCACGTACTGCCAGCTGGATATCGCCCAGCCAGACCGCTTTGCCGTTCAGCGCCGCATCGTCCGGCACGTTTTTACCCAGCACAATCACCAGTTCAGCGTCGGCAGGATTATCAGTCAGGGTCAGGCCCGCCGCAGCGGCGGCGGCAGCCAGACGTTGTTGCGCCATGTATGCGGAAGCCAGTCCCAGTGTAGGGTCTTTAATCAGCAGCGTTTTCATTATCGCTCTCCTGCTGTCAGTTAACGGGTTGTAAGTCGACGCGCGCCATCATTGCGGCCAACTGAGTACGATCGGAAACGCCAACATTGCTCTGGCTGACGGCCATCGCCGCCACGGCAGTCGCAAGACGCAGCGTGTGTTCGCTGGATTCGCGCATCAGCAGGCCATAAATCAGGCCGCCAACCATTGAGTCGCCTGCACCTACGGTGCTGACCACTTCGCACACCGGCGGTTTAGCGATCCATTCGCCAGAAGCGTTGACCCACAGAGCGCCTTCTGCGCCCAGCGAAATCACCACATGGGCGATGCCCTGCTCGCGCAGTTCGTGCGCAGCGCCAATCACATCCTGCAGGGTTGGCAGTTTGCGACCGGCCCAGATTTCCAGCTCACGTCGGTTAGGTTTAACCAGCCACGGTGCCGCCTTCAGTCCTGCCACCAGCGCCTCGCGGCTGCTGTCAAAGATGATGCATGGGCAGTGGGTGCGAAGTTCGGTCATCCAGCGGGTAAAGGCATCGTGGTCGACGCCCTCAGGCAGGCTACCGCTGACGCAGACCATATCGAACTGGCCCAGCCAGGTCAGAGAATCGGTAGTAAAACGATCCCAGTCCTGCGCCGTCACCTGAAAACCGGAGAAATTCAGATCGGTGACGTCACCGGTCTGTTCAGTGAGTTTAACGTTGATACGGGTACGGCCAGGCACGACATGGAAACGGTTGGCTATGCCCAGCTCACTGAACAACTGCTGGAAACCGTCCTGATTCTCTTTCCCCATGAAGCCACCGACGGTGACATCGATACCCAGATCTTTAAGTACTTTGGCTACGTTGATGCCCTTGCCCGCAGCATGCAGCCCGGTGGTTTTCACCAGGTTAACTTCGCCACGTTCAATTTCAGGGGTATATCCCACCAGGTCATACGCCGGATTCAGCGTAATGGTGGCGACGCGTCTGCTCATGATGCCCCCTCACCCAGACCACTGGTGATCGCTTCTTCAATCGCGTTCAGTGCCTGCTGTGCATCTTCACCGCTGGCGGTGAAGCGCAGGCGATGACCTTTCTTCACGCCCAGCGCAACCACTTTCATCAGGCTGCGGCCATTAGCGGGTTTGCCGCTGCCGTCGAGATTGGTCACGGTGATGTCGCTGTTGAACTGCTTGATCACGCTGACCAGCGCCGTGCCTGGACGGGCGTGCAGGCCGTGTTCGTTGCGAATGGTAAATTCAGCCGTCAGCACGTCAGCCTGCTCATCGACTTCGCTGGTGAGCAGTGCGTAAACGCCTGCAGCATCCGCTTTCAACAGACGATCCGCTTTGCCCTGCTGCAGCAATGCGCTGAGGTAACCCAGCACTTCCAGCGGACGTTCATCGGTCGCCGAAACGCTGATTAACATCGCAGCCGATTCGCCCTGATGGTCGAAGGCATGTTCAGCGCGGCTGATAGCCACGCCGCTGCGCAGGTTGCCGAGGCTGCTGTCGCTGAGCCAGATGCCCTGACCCAGATTCAGCGGAGGCGTTGAAACCACGTCTGCGACGTAGCTGGCATCCACCACACCAGCGGACTGCAGCCGACCGGCGTTCATCGCCTGTAAGGTGATCAGATCACTGGCAGCCACGTTGAGCGTGATTAATGAGGTGTCGAAGCTGAATTCAGCGGCTTGTTTCTCGCCCATCAGCAACGCACGAAGATCTTCAGCAGAGGCGGTTTTTAGCTGTTCTGCAATGGTGTCATCGCTCAGCACATGGGTCAGCTGACGCAGCAGCGCCAGATGTTCATCCGACTTAGCGGCAATCCCGATGGCAACATAGGCTGTCTGATCGTCACCCCAGGCAATGCCCTGCGGAAACTGGAAAACCTGAACGCCGGTTTTCAGCACCAGATCGCGGGTATCGGTGGTGCCATGAGGGATTGCGATGCCGTTGCCAAGAAAGGTTGAGGTCTGCTGTTCGCGCGCCAGCATGCCGTTGACGTACCCTTCGGTCACATTGCCCGCCGCGGTTAACGCGGCAGCAACCTGACGAATGGCCTCTTCTTTATTCTGGGCGCTGGCTCCGGTATGGATGGCCTGCAATTCGAGCTGGAACATAATTCTCCTCGCTTGCTGAGATTGAATCGTTTCAGCCAGTGGGAAAGTTTTTACGCCATGCTGTGGAAAACAGGTGGCGCAGTCACCGCTGAAACGTTTCAGGGATTGTGGTACAGCCGCTTTCACCAGGCAAGAAAATGCGCAAACGGCGTAGCAGATTTTTGACGTTACGCACATTTCGGGCAGGTTTAGGGGATTAGCGGGCGAACAGGCTGACGCTGCTGCTGTAAAGTGAGAATGGGTGGACCGAAAAACTTCAGCAGCGTCAGCGCCTCAGGGCGCGGTATCCGCTTCGGTTTACAGCAGATACGTTTGCAATTGGTGGATGCATTCTGCGCACGTCCTGATGCTGTACTTTCATGGGATCGCGCAGCGGCAGATGCAACCACTGAAATCAAAGCGGCGCTGGCTGCTGCCGGAACGCCCATTGGTCCCAACGACACCGCGATTGCCGGGCATGCTATTGCGGCCAGGGCTATTCTGGTGACCAATAACACACGCGAGTTTGAACGGGTACCCGGATTGCAGCTGGAAGAGTGGGTCAGCTAACCGCTGACGCGGGATTAAATCTAAGCGGTGGGAGGGTTCTCAGGCACGTGTGCTGGCTTCAAGCTCAATCAGGTAGGTCATGGCTGATGTACGGTCTGTAAGACACATATCAACTGAAGGTTGCAGACTTCCGCATACTTTCGGCCTTAAATCTGAACCGAAAATCATGCACAAATTTTCATCCGATAACTGAATGCATCGGACATTCGCGGGTTTACCCTGCGGCATTCCGGGGATGGGGCTGGAGATTGACGGCGCGATGCAGCAGGCACCACAATCAATACGACACTGCATTAACACCTCTTACGCGACCTTCAGGATACAACAGACAGTAACAGAACCTCAGAGGGAGCGACACCACACCCTTCAGCTCTTAACTTCCTGCTTAAATCGTTCACTGTCACCCATGCCAGAAATCGGTGAAAAGATAGAGGGCGCTGTACAACAGGCACCGCCCTGGCTACGGCATTGCATGCTGTGCTCAGGCAGAGAAAGTCGCGGCGACAATAGCAGTCCGGGGCGGCAATTGCCATGAAAGCCGCGGCCTGAGACAAAATTTCACGCCGGTGATATTGCCAGTTTTCATCGGCGCGAGTAACGTTGCGCGCACTTCACTTTCAAGATAGCGAGAACAGCAATGCCAAAAGCCAATGAAATCAAAAAAGGGATGGCCGTCACGCACAACGGTAAACTGCTGCTGGTTAAAGATATTGATGTCCAGAGCCCCAGCGCACGCGGTGCCGCCACCCTGTATAAAATGCGCTTTACCGATGTTCGCACCGGTTTAAAAGTGGAAGAGCGCTTTAAAGGCGACGAGATTATTGATGCAATTTCGCTCAGCCGTCGCAGCGTGACCTTCTCTTATATAGATGGTGACGAATATATTTTTATGGATGATGAGGATTATACCCCCTACTCCTTTAAACAGGAGCAGATTGAAGAAGAGCTGCTGTTTATCCCTGAAGGCGGTATCCCTGGCATTCACGTGCTGACGATGGAAGGTCAGGTGCTGGCGCTGGAACTGCCACAAACCGTGGATATGGAGATCGTGGATACTTCACCAGGCATTAAAGGTGCTTCTGCCAGCGCTCGCACCAAACCCGCCGGTATGAGTACAGGCCTCTCGATTCAGGTACCGGAATACCTCAGCAACGGTGACCGCATCCGCATCCACATTGCTGAACGCCGCTATATGGGCCGCGCAGACTAAATCAGAAGCCTGCTGCCGATCGTGATAGTGTTATATTATTACATTATCACGTTATTCCCCGGCAGGAGTCACCCCCATGACACGCGTTAATCTGATTACCGGTTTTTTGGGCAGCGGCAAAACCACGCTGCTCTGCCATCTGCTGGCTGCCAGGCCGTCCGGGGAAAACTGGGCGGTGCTGGTTAATGAATTTGGCGAGATCGGGATCGACGGCGCCCTGCTGGCCGATAGCGGTGCCACGCTGAAAGAGATCCCCGGCGGCTGCCTGTGCTGTGTGAATGGCCTGCCGATGCAGGTCGGGCTGAATATGCTGCTGAAGAGTAAACCCGATCGGCTGCTGATCGAGCCAACCGGCCTGGGCCATCCTCGTCAGGTGCTGGAGATGTTGAGTGCGCCCGTCTATCAGTCGTGGCTGCAACTGAATGCCACACTAACGCTGCTGGATGCGCGTCAGCTGGCTGATCCTCGTATCGTTGCCAATGAAAACTTCCGCGATCAGCTGGCTGCCGCCGACCTTATTATCGCTAATAAGCGCGACTGCTGGGATCAGGCGGATCATCAGCGCCTGGCTGACTGGCAGCAGCAGATGCAGCCTGCGCGCCCTCTGATAGAGACAGAATTTGGTCAGATCCCCCTTTCCCTGCTGGATACACCCCGGCAGCCGCGCGAGCTTCCCGTGCCGCAGCACCATCATTCGTCGGGTCCCACCAGCGGTCTGGCAGCGTTGCGACTGAATGGCGAGGCGCGCTGGCGTCGGGCGCTGAACCACGGCCAGGGTTATAGCGCCTGCGGCTGGCTGTTTGATGGTGATACGCTGTTCGACAGCGGCACGCTGCTGGAATGGGTTCGGCAGGCGCCGGTAGATCGCGTTAAAGGAGTGATGCGCACGACAGAAGGCGCCCTGCGTATCAATCGCCAGGCAAATGAGCTGCAGAGTGAAATACTCCCCTCACCGCCATCCGATAGCCGTATTGAGCTCATTCATTCTCAACAGGCTGACTGGAATCGTCTACAATCGGCATTGTTGAAGTGCCGTTTACGCTGACAGAGGTATTGTCGGCGGTTATTTTTAATAATAATGAGTTTAACTATGCGCGTAACTCGCCTTATTACTATCCTGCTGCTTAATGCACTGGGCGTGGTGCTATTTCTGTCATGGTATCTGCCCCCGGAACATGGCTTCTGGTTCGGCGTCGATAAATCTATTTTCTTTGGCTTCAATAGCCAGATGGTGACCCATCCGCTGTTCGCGCTGATCGTCGCTATCACGAATTACCGTGGTTTTGATGCGGTGTCATTGCTGGCGATGGGTCTGCTTTACCTGTCGATCTGGCGGCGCGAAACGCCACAGGCGCAGCGCCGGATGCTGGCAATCGGCATCACCATGCTGCTGACCGCCGTCGTTCTCAATCAGCTGGGCCATTTATTGCCGGTTAAACACTCCAGTCCGACACTGTTCTTCGAAAACGTGCATCGCGTCAGTGAACTGACCGGTATTCCCGCAAAAGATGCTTCAAAAGATAGCTTCCCTGGCGACCACGGTATGATGCTGATCATTTTCGCCTGCTTTATCTGGCGTTATTTTGGTTTCAGCCGCTTTTTAATTGCCACGGCTATTGTGGTGATATTTTCACTGCCACGCATCATGGCCGGTGCGCACTGGTTTACCGATGTTGCCGTCGGTTCAATGTCGGTGGTATTAGTGGGTCTGAGCTGGTGGCTATTAACGCCAGCCAGTGACGTATTGGTTAACTGGTTTTATCGCAAATTGCCGGGTAAATATAAGCCCGTGACGTAAATGTTAAGCGCGGGCGATTTAAACCCCTGGTTTGAACCGCCCGCGCTTATAAAAAACACCCCATCACTATTAGCCTGCTAATTAAATTCACGAAAAGAAAAGGTTATGACCCTGCTGGCAGGTTAAATAGTCGCCAATATCCTCTGTCAATAAAGAAAACTCTAAAAATAGCGGCTATGCCCCGAATTAGCCCCCCTTTAACTCCCTGTTCTCACCATCATTTGACCACAATTGTAGCTAAAGTAGTCAGTGTGTTACGGTTTGATTTCACATCAAAAAAACCTATATGAAATTGATTAAAAGCACTCGCCACGGCGTCTGTAATCAGTTAACCTCAGTCGCAGTGAGGCAAAAGCGGCAGAAAATTCGGATTTTTTACCGTTAAAATGTGTCCATTAACACATTTTAGTAATTAAGGATTTGTCTTAGTCTGTTTCGCTTATTAATCTCCCTGTTTTGTCATCTGGCTGGCGACAATCTTGTCGTAAGGAAATCGAAGGAAAACCCGAATAATGGTCAAGTCTCAACCAATACTGAGATATATCTTGCGGATCGTGCCCGCAGTGGCGCTGGCAACACTCCTCTCAGCTTGTAGCAGTACCCATAGCAGTCAAAACGCGAATAACGAGAATCATGAAGTTAACAACCACAATGGTTTTTTACTTCAGGCGTCTCAGGATGAGTTTGAAGAAATGGTGCGTAATGTCGACGTTAAGTCGCGCATCATGGAACAATACGCCGTCTGGAAAGGTGTGCGCTATCGCCTCGGTGGCGATACTAAACGCGGGATCGATTGTTCCGCCTTTGTACAACGCACCTTCCGCGATCAGTTTGGCTTAGAATTACCGCGTTCTACCTCTCAGCAGCAGGACACCGGTAAAGAGATTACCCGCAGTAAACTGCGTCCCGGCGATCTGGTGATGTTCCGTGCAGGCTCTACGGGCCGTCACGTTGGCATCTATCTTGGCAACGATAACTTCGTTCATGCCTCGACCAGCAGTGGCGTGATGATCTCCAGTCTGAATGATGATTACTGGAAAAAGCGCTACCGTGAAGGACGCCGTGTATTAAGTCGTAATCCGACCTGATAACCACTTTCGATCTTCTCTCAGCCAGAGAACATGAAACGCTGCTTATGCAGCGTTTTTTTTCGCCTTTAATCATTTTTACCAGCAGTTATATAAGATAAAAGCATTCTGACTCAGATTAATAGCAAGACATTTCCCGCCGTCTCGTTATATTCTCGGTCGCTTAAACCGAAGCCGTCGTGCGCAATAACATAATAATAATTTGATTAGGGGAAGCTCCTCATGCCACTGTCGGGGGCGCTACGGCGCCATGCCACCTATCCTCGCCGTATCGCATGGAGTAGTGCGATGGCTGGCGGCTTATTCTTTCTGTTATTTGCTGCACTCTCGCTTCACCAGACCTGGCAGAAGCGCGAACGACAGCATCAGCAACTGCTGGAGAACAGCCGCACGGCATTGCAGCAAACGCTCTCCAGCCTGATTAACAGTACTCTCAGTCCCCTGCTTCCGTTTACCCACACTGCCTGCAATACCATCAATCGTGAACTCACCTCACGCGCCGCCTTTGCCGGAAATCTTCGTGCCATCCTGCTGGTTAAAGAAGGTAATGCTTTTTGCTCCTCGGCCACCGGCAGTTTTAATCTGCCGCTCAATGTAATTGCGCCCCTGAGTGATATTTCGCGTGATATCGATCTGCAGCTGATGCCGGGCACGCCGTTGCAGCCCAATAAACCGGCGCTGGCGTTGTGGATCAAAAATCCCGGCAGCCTGCAGTCAGGCGTTTTCGCGACGCTGAATATTACCCTGGCACCCTATCAGCTGCTGGCGTCCGGGCATCCGGAAATCACCGGTATGGCACTGGTGGCACAACGCAGTGCCTTAACCAGCTGGCAATCCGTCGTCATGCAGAATAAAAACCTGCCGATGCCGCTGCACCGGCAGGCGCTGACAGGCTATCCGCTGCAGTTTGTGTTGTACGGTTCCACTCTGGCGTTCAGCGATTATCAGAATATCCTGCTGAGCGGCCTGCTACTGTCGCTGCTGGTTTCAGGCGCTTGCTGGCTGCTGTTGTCGGTTTATCAGCGCCCTGGTAAAGAGCTGATTCGGGGCATGAAGCGCGGTGAATTTCACGTCGAATATCAGCCGCTGGTCACCTCCCATGATGGTCAGCCGTATGGGATGGAAGCGTTACTGCGCTGGACCCACCCGACGAAAGGCCCGATTCCGCCCGATGTGTTTATTCACTATGCCGAGGCGCAGAACCTGATTATTCCCCTGACCCGACATCTGTTTCAGCTGGTTTCCCGTGATGCCCACCTGCTGTGTCATACCATTCCCCGTCATGCCTGCCTCAGCCTCAACATTTCGCCCCTGCATCTGGCTGACAGCGGTTTCCGTCAGGATGTGCTGCGCTGGCTTGATACCATGCCTGCGGACCACTTTACTTACGTGTTTGAGATCACCGAGCGAGCCATGGTGCGCGACGAAAACGTTGGAGAACTGTTTGACTGGCTGCATCAGCAGCAGATCCATATCGCCATTGATGATTTCGGTACCGGTCACAGCGCGCTGATCTATCTGGAACGTTATGACTTTGATTATCTGAAAATCGATCGCGGTTTTGTTCAGAGTATCGGTACGGATAGCCTGACCTCGCCGGTGCTCGATACCGTGCTGCAGCTGGCGAAGAAGCTGAACCTGAAAAGTGTGGCCGAAGGGGTAGAAACCGGCGAGCAGGCTGCCTGGCTGATTAACCGCGGTGTGACCCATCTGCAGGGTTACATCTTTAGCCGTCCGCTGCGGCCGGAAACGCTGATAGACTATTTCCGGCGTCATAACGCCTGACACTACCTGGCCCGAACTGCGCCAGACATCTGACAGGAGAGTGCATGCTGTTTCGTTCCGGACTTCTGCTGCTGTGCAGCCTGCTCAGCGCCCCGCTGCTGGCAGCCTCTGTCCAGCAAAGCTACGCGTTCACCCAGGCCGGTGAAGCGAAATATCCGCCCGGCTTCAGCCATTACGACTACGCCGATCCCCGCGCACCCAAAGGCGGCAGCATCACCATGGCGGTAGTGGGCACTTACGACAACTTCAACCGCTACGCTTCTCGCGGTAATCCGGGCATTAACACCGGCACGCTTTATGATGGGCTTTACACCAGCTCAGACGATGAGCCTGGCAGTTATTATCCGCTGATTGCCGAGTCAGCGCGCTACGCCAGCGATTTTACATGGATTGAGATCCGCCTTAATCCCCGCGCCCGTTTTCAGAATGGCACACCAATAACCGCCCGCGACGTGGCGTTCACCTATCAGAAATTCATGACCGAGGGCGTGCCTCAATTTCGCGTCGCCTACCGTGGCGTGACCGTTAAAGCGCTGAACGATCTCACTGTACGCATCGAGGCACAGAAGCCGGATAAAGATCTGCTGCTTGGCTTACTGACGCTGCCGGTTATCGCAGAGTCGTTCTGGCGCGATAAGAAGTTTAATGAACCGTTAAGCGAGCCACCCTTGTCGAGCGGACCCTATCGCATCACCCGCTGGAAGCTGGGACAGTTTATTGAGTTCAGCCGGGTAAAAGATTACTGGGCCGCTGATCTGCCGGTCAATCGCGGACGCTTTAATTTTGATCGAATGCGCTATGACTACTATCTGGATGACAATGTGGCATTTGAAGCCTTTAAGGCGGGTGCTTACGATCTGCGTGAAGAGACATCGGCAAAGAAATGGGCCACTCAGTATCGTGGCCGCAATTTTGACGATGGCAGCATCGTTAAAGAGACCACGCCTAACGATGCCGCTATCGATACCCGCTGGCTGGCATTCAACAATGAAAAACCGCTGTTCCAGGATCGCCGCGTGCGTCAGGCGCTGTCACTGATGTTCGATTTCGAGTGGATGAACAAGGCGCTCTATTACGGTGCCTGGCAGCGCGCCAGCAGCTATTTCCAGAACACGGCGTATGCGGCCAGCGGCGTGCCGGATGCACAGCAGCAGGCCCTGCTTGAACCCTGGCGCGCGCAACTGCCGCCTGAGCTGTTCAGCCAGCCTTATCAGCCACATAAAACCGACGGCAGCGGCTATGACCGCGCCAGCCTGTTAAAAGCGTCTGACCTGCTGAAACAGGCGGGCTGGCAGATAAAAAATCGCCGTCTGGTCAATGATAAAACTGGTCAGCCGTTTACCATTGAACTCCTGCTGCGCGGTGGCACCAATACTGACTGGGCGTTACCGTTCCAGCACAATCTTTCCCGGCTTGGCATTACGCTGAACCTGCGGCAGATCGACAACTCACAGTATCTGCGGCGCTGGCGCGAAGGCGACTATGACATGATTGCCACGGTCTATGGGGCAATGCCGATCCCGACCTCCAGTCTGCAGATCCTGTGGCAGTCTGACTTTATCGCCTCGTCGTGGAATACCGCGCGGGTCAAAGAGCCTTTAGTCGATCATTTCGTGAAACAGATTGTGGCGCATCAGGGTGATCCCGCCGCGCTGCGGCCGCTGGCCCAGGCGCTGGACCGGGTGCTGCTGTGGAATGCGTATATGATCCCGATGTGGTACAACGCAGAGCAGCGGCTGGCGTACTGGGATAAGTTTTCTCACCCTGCCCGCAAGCCAGCCTACAGCGTCGGACTGGAAAACTGGTGGTACGACACAAACAAAGCCGGACGCCTGCCGGCCAGCAAACGCTAAGGAGATCACCGTTGGCCGCTTACTTTCTGCGCAGATTGCTGCTGATCATCCCAACGTTATGGGCGATCATCACGCTTAATTTTTTTATCGTGCAAATCGCGCCCGGCGGACCGGTCGATCAGGCGCTGGCTAACATTCAGTTTGGTCAGACAACCGGTCTGCCCGGCAGTGGCGCAGACAGCGCCGGTTCACGCGCCAGCGTCAGTCATCTCAATCCTGCCGATAATCAGTATCGTGGCGCACGCGGGCTGGATCCCGAAGTGATTGCTGAGATTAAACAGCGTTACGGTTTCGATAAACCTCTCTGGCAGCGTTACGGCGAGATGCTGTGGAATTATCTGCGTCTGGATTTTGGCGACAGCCTGTTTCGCAGTGCCTCGGTGATCGGGCTGATCAAAGAGAGCCTGCCGGTTTCGATCAGTCTGGGATTATGGAGCACACTGATTATCTACCTTGTGTCGATCCCGCTGGGGATCCGCAAAGCGGTGCGCAATGGCAGCGCTTTTGATGTCTGGAGCAGCGCTTTTATTATCATTGGCTACTCCATCCCGGCTTTTCTGTTTGGCATCATGTTAATCGTGCTGTTTGCCGGTGGTAGCTATCTGGACTGGTTTCCGCTGCGCGGGCTCACCTCTGCGCAGCACGACACATTGCCCTGGTATGGCAAAGTGCTGGACTACTTCTGGCATATCGCCCTGCCGGTGCTGGCGACGGTGATCGGTGGCTTCGCCACGCTGACCATGCTGACGAAAAACGCGTTTCTGGATGAGATCCGCAAGCTCTATGTGGTGACTGCGCGCGCCAAAGGGGTGCCGGAGCGCCGTATTCTCTATCACCATGTGTTTCGCAATGCGATGCTGCTGGTGATCGCCAGCTTCCCCGCCACCTTTATCAGCATGTTCTTTACCAGCTCGGTGCTGATCGAGGTGATGTTCTCGCTCAACGGGCTTGGACTACTCGGCTATGATGCGACTCTCCAACGCGACTATCCGGTGATGTTTGGCACGCTCTATATTTTTACGCTGATAGGTTTGCTGATGAATATTCTCAGTGATCTCACCTATACGCTGGTCGATCCGCGCATCGATTTCGGGAGCCGCTCATGAGGCTCTCTCCGCTGAATCAACAGCGCTGGCAGCGCTTTCGTCATAACCGGCGCGGCTACTGGTCGCTGTGGATCTTTCTGATCATCTTTCTGCTGTCGATGGGTGCCGAACTGATTGCCAATGACAAGCCACTGCTGGTGCATTACCAGCAGCGCTGGACAGTACCGCTGCTGTTTGACTACAGCGAAACCGACTATGGCGGCGTACTGGCGACAGCGGCGGATTATCAGGATCCCTGGTTGCGGCAGCGCATTGAGCAGAATGGCTGGGCAGTATGGGCACCGATTCGTTTCAGCGACAGCACCATCAACTTTGCCACCGAGGTGCCCTTCCCCTCTCCGCCCTCTGCGCAGAACTGGCTTGGCACGGATGCCAACGGCGGCGACGTGATGGCACGCCTGCTCTATGGCACGCGCATTTCTCTGCTGTTCGGACTGATGCTGACGCTCTTCTCCAGCGTCATCGGGATTGTGGTCGGCGCGGTGCAGGGCTATTTCGGCGGCAGGATTGACCTGATTGGGCAGCGGCTGATTGAAGTCTGGTCCGGCATGCCTGCGCTGTTTCTGCTGATTCTCCTCTCCAGCGTGATCCAGCCGGGTTTCTGGTGGCTGCTGCTGGTCACCGTGGCTTTCGGCTGGATGAGCCTGGTCAGCGTGGTCCGGGCCGAGTTTCTGCGTACCCGAAACTTTGATTACATCCGTGCGGCGCAGGCGCTGGGGGTCAGCGACGGCCGGATTATGCTGCGCCACATGCTGCCAAATGCCATGGTCGCCACCCTGACCTTTCTGCCGTTTATTCTGTGCGGATCGATTACCACGCTGACCTCACTCGACTTTCTCGGCTTTGGCCTGCCGCTGGGTTCGCCCTCGCTGGGCGAGTTACTGCTGCAGGGCAAAAATAACCTGCAGGCACCCTGGTTAGGCCTGGCGGGCTTTTTCACCCTGGCGATCCTGCTTTCGCTGCTGATTTTTATTGGCGAAGCGGTACGCGACGCTTTTGATCCGGGCAAAGGAGCCTGAATGAACACGCCATTGCTTGCCATCAATCATCTCTCGGTCGCCTTTCGTCAGGGCGAGACGCTTCGCCAGGTGGTGAATGACGTTTCACTGCGCATCGACGCGGGCGAAACGCTGGCGCTGGTGGGCGAGTCGGGTTCCGGCAAGAGCGTCACGGCACTCTCGGTGATGCGACTGCTGCATGAGGCTGCGGTGGTTTATCCCAGCGGTGAGATTCTGTTTAACGGTGAAGATCTGCTGCGCGCGCGCGAGCAGCGCCTGCGCGGGATTCGCGGCAACCAGATCGCGATGATTTTTCAGGAGCCGATGGTATCGCTTAATCCGCTGCACACCGTGGAGAAGCAGCTGTATGAAGTGCTGTCGCTGCATCGCGGGTTGCGTCGTCCGGCGGCACGCGGTGAAATTCTCAGCGTGCTTGATCGGGTCGGGATACGGCAGCCCGCCACCCGGCTCAATGATTTCCCCCACCAGCTTTCGGGTGGAGAACGTCAGCGGGTGATGATCGCCATGGCATTGCTGACCGAGCCTCAGCTGCTGATTGCCGATGAGCCAACCACCGCGCTGGATGTGACGGTGCAGGCACAAATCCTGACGCTGCTTCGTGAACTGCAGCGAGAGCTGAATATGGGCATGCTGTTTATCACCCATAACCTGAATATCGTGCGTCAGCTGGCGGATAACGTTAGCGTGATGCGCAATGGTCACATCGTCGAACAGAACCGCTGCCAGGTCCTGCTGAATCAGCCGCAACACCCTTACAGCCAGCAGTTGCTGGCTGCCGAACCGGAAGGAAAAGCGCTGCCGCTGCCCGCAGACGCGCCGGTCATTCTTCGGGTCGATAATCTTCAGGTCAGCTTTCCGCTGCGGCGCGGGCTGTTCCGCCGGCAGAGTGGTGAGAAACAGGTGCTCTCCGGGCTGAGCTTTAGCCTGCGGCGCGGCGAAAGTCTGGGGCTGGTGGGCGAGTCCGGATCAGGTAAAAGCACTACCGGGCTGGCACTGCTGCGGCTGATTGCCTCGCGCGGCGAAGTCTGGTTTGACGGCCAGCCGCTGCATCAGCTGTCACGTCGTCAGTTATTGCCGCTGCGTCAGCGCATTCAGGTAGTGTTTCAGGATCCTAACTCTTCACTGAATCCGCGTATGACAGTGCAGCAGATCATTGCGGAAGGGCTTGCGGTACATCAGCCCGAACTTAGCCGTGCGCAACAGGAACAGCGGGTCATCGAGGTAATGGCGGAGGTGGGGCTTGAAGCGGAAAGTCGCCACCGTTATCCGGCCGAATTTTCGGGTGGTCAGCGACAGCGTATTGCCATTGCGCGGGCAGTGATTCTGGAACCGGAGTTGCTGGTGCTGGATGAACCGACCTCATCGCTGGATCGCACGGTGCAGAAGCAGATTCTGACGCTGTTGCGCCGCTTACAGCAGCAGCGGCAGCTCAGCTATCTGTTTATCAGTCACGATCTGGATGTGGTACGCGCCCTGTGTCACCAGCTTATTGTGCTGCGTCAGGGAGAAGTGGTGGAACAGGGAGAGTGTGAAAGGTTGTTTGCCTCACCCGCGGCCGGATATACCCGCGAGCTGCTGCAGTCGGCGCAACTCAACCTGCGATAAAGGTTTCGGCAATCGCTACGCCCTGATTTTTCAGGCAGCAGTTGGTGGCGCTTTCGTCACGACGCTGAATGAACAGGCAGGGCTGTCCTTCGCACTCGGCCACTTTACAATCGACCTGAATATCCGCCAGAACCTCTTTTAGCTGCTGAAGGATCTCCCACGCCGGAATGCCATCATGGCTGATCAAGCGCAGCGCAACGAAATCCTGCTCGTCCAGCGTGGTGTCATCGGATTCGATAGCACTGTGGTGATCGCTGGCCCAGCGAAAATGCTGTGGCAGACGATGCACAATCGAAAGTTGCAGCATAGTTTACTCTCCCCGGATGAGTTTATGTCGCAACACAAAGCAACCCAGCAGGAAGCGGCCTGATAACCGCTGAGTCCGGACAGGGTTTAATGGCCCGTCCGTGTGGATTGCAGAAGCGCATTTTTTGCGACTCACATCGCACTTCAGCCTATATGTACCGCGTTCACACGCCGTTAACAATCATTTTAGCTGCATTGTGATTACTTTTTTAACTAAATATTTTCACAATATCGAAACAAAGTCAGGAGGCGTGCAAGTCGGCAGGTCATTGCAGAGGGAAACCACTGCGCCCGATTACCGGGACGCAGTGCGGGGACGTGAAGCGTAGAAAAAGAGCAGCAGAGAGATTGTCGCGCACAGTGCAATCGTGCCGACCATTGGCCAGGCGCTGTTGAAACTCACCAGCGACAGCAGTGCGCCAACAAATGCCCCGACGCCAAAACGCAGGGTGCCCGCCAGGGACGATGCCGTACCCGCCATATGCGGAAACTCATCCAGAATCACCGCCATCGCATTCGATGAGACCATCGACACGCAACCGATAAACATCGCGATCCCCATCACCAGCGGCAAAAAGCCGAGGCTGAAGGCGCTGACCAGCAGCAGCCAGATCCCCATACAGAACTGTATCAGCAGTCCCATCCGGAACATCGCCACCGGGCCAAAGCGGCGCACGGCGCGGCTGTTAATCAGCGTCAGGACAAACAGAAACACCACATTGAGGCCAAAGTAGTAGCCAAAGTTTTGCGGTGAAACGTGGTTCAGTTCGATGTAAACAAAGGGACCGGCATTGAGAAAGGTAAACAGCCCGGCAAAGGAGAAACCGCTCGACAGCATGTAACTGAACGCGCGCTTGTGGCGAAACAGCGTTACGAAATTGCCCAGCGTAGTACGCAGATGAAACCGCTGTCGCTGCTCCGGCTTCAGGGTTTCACGGATCTGCGTGGTCACCAGCACGGTCGTCACTAACGCCGCGCCCGCCAGCGCCCAGAAGATGGCGTGCCAGCTCCAGAGCACCAGCAGCCAGCCGCCGATGATCGGCGCCAGCAGCGGCGCAATGGTGGTAATCAGCATCACAAAGGACATCATGCGGGAGAAGTCCTCTTTCGAGTAACTGTCACGCATTAACGCATTGATCACCACACTGGCTGCGGCAGCCGACAGCCCATGCAGAAAGCGCATCGTAATCAGCTGATCGATGGTTTGCGACAGCGCACAGGCCGCGGCGGCGCAGGCAAAGATCAGGGTGCCGAGCGCAATCACCGGCTTACGCCCATAGCTGTCTGCCAGCGGCCCATAGATCAGCTGCCCAATCGCGAAGCCAAGAATGTAGAGGTTGAGCGACATCTGCACGCTACCGGCTGAAACGCCGAACTCACGTGCAATCTGCGGCATGGCGGGCAGATACATGTCGATCGACAACGGCATCAGCATGGCTAACAGACCGAGGATGACCACCAGTCCTGTTGGCGAATTCTTTTCCTTACGCACACCCTCTCCTGCCCTTATGGTCGTGATGCGGGCCGCCGGGCCCGTCCGGTTATTTTGTCTGCAGCTCTTTCGGCAGACCGATGCTGGCGATCTCTTCTTCTGTCAGCGCACGATATTCGCCCGGTTCCAGATCGGCGTCCAGTACGATGTCACCGATGCGCTCGCGATGCAGCTCAAGGACCCGATTGCCGACTGCCGCAAACATCCGTTTTACCTGATGATAACGGCCTTCGCTCAGTGTCAGCCGGACGTCTGTCGGGGTGATCACCTCCAGCTGTGCCGGTTTAGTCAGGCTCTTCTCATTGTGCAGCTGCACGCCCGCCGTAAACTGCGCGGCGGTATCGTCACTGACCGGTGATTCCAGGGTCACACGGTAGGTTTTCTCGCAGTGATGACGTGGCGAGGTAATACGGTGTGACCACTGGCCATCATCTGTCAGCAGCACCAGTCCGGTGGTGTCGATATCAAGACGCCCCGCCGCGTGCAGCTTGAATGACATCGGTTCTTCAATGAAATAGATGATGGTGGGATGATCGGGATCGTCGGTTGAGCAGACGTAACCCTGCGGTTTGTTCAGCATAAAGTAGCGTGGACCGGTCTGCATCTGCAGTACGTTGCCGTCATAGACGACTTCGTGGTCGGGCAGCAGTTTAAACGCGGTATCGCGTACGATTTCCCCGTTAACGGTGACACGCTGGCCACGGATCTCGCGATGGGCGATGGCGCGGCTGATTTCCAGTTGCTGAGAGATGAATTTGTCGAGTCGCATGAATTCGTTTTGCCTGTTACTGCGGAGGGAATCTGAAACGGCCTGGTTAACCGTTGAAAATGTGCGGGAAGTATAACGTGATCCGCGCCAGCCTGACAGCGCGTTTACCGCACTTTCATGGCATAATTACCCCCAGTTTTGCAAAAGTGAGCATCATGTCTTTTACCTTACGCCCCTATCAACAGGATGCGGTGAATGCCACCGTGGCGCATTTCCGTCGTCATCATCAGCCTGCAGTCATTGTGCTGCCGACCGGTGCCGGAAAGAGCCTGGTCATTGCCGAGCTGGCACGGCTGGCGCGTGGCCGGGTGCTGGTGCTGGCGCACGTCAAAGAGCTGGTAGCGCAGAACCACAGTAAATATCAGGCTTACGGGCTGGAGGCGGATATCTTTGCCGCCGGACTTCAGCGTAAAGAGAGTCAGCGCAAAGTGGTGTTTGGCAGCGTGCAGTCAGTGGCGCGTAACCTCGACCAGTTCGACAGCGCCTTTTCACTGGTGATTGTCGATGAGTGCCACCGTATCGGTGATGATAAAGAGAGTCAGTATCAGCAGATCTTCAATCATCTGCGTCAGCATAATCCGCAACTGCGTTTACTGGGCCTGACGGCCACGCCTTTCCGGCTGGGTAAAGGCTGGATTTATCAGTTCCACTATCACGGCATGGTGCGTGGCGATGAAAAATCGCTGTTTCGCGACTGTATCTATGAACTGCCGCTGCGCTACATGATTAAACATCAGTTTCTGGTGCCGCCGGAGCGACTGGATATGCCGGTGGTGCAGTATGACTTCAGCCGCCTGACGGCACAAAGCAGCGGCTTGTTCAGCGAAGCCGATCTTAATCGTGAACTGAAACAGCAGCAGCGCGTGACGCCCCATATTATCCGTCAGATCATGGAGTTCGCTGAAGATCGACTGGGGGTGATGATTTTTGCCTCAACGGTGGAGCATGCGCATGAAATTTTGCGGCTGCTGCCCGCTAACAGCGCGCTGGTATCAGCCGAAACGCCTGCCAGAGAGCGCGATGCTCTGATTCTGGCCTTTAAGGCGCAGCAGCTGAAATTCCTGGTTAACGTGGCGGTGCTGACTACCGGGTTTGATGCTCCGCACGTTGATCTGATTGCGATTCTGCGCCCGACCGAGTCGGTCAGCCTCTATCAGCAAATCGTCGGACGCGGCCTGCGGCTCTCGCCCGGTAAAACCGACTGTCTGATTCTCGATTATGCCGGTAATCCGCACGATCTTTTTACGCCCGAGGTCGGCGCGCCCAAAGGGGCCAGCGACAATCAGCCGGTACAGGTTTTTTGTCCCGCCTGCGGTTTCGCCAACACCTTCTGGGGCAAGGCGACCGAAGATGGCATGGTTATCGAACATTTTGGGCGACGCTGTCAGGGCGTGCTGGAAGATGATGAGGGCGAGCGCGAACAGTGTGACTTCCGCTTCCGCTTTAAAAGCTGCCCCGACTGTGGCGCAGAGAATGATATTGCCGCCCGGCGCTGTCACCAGTGCGACAAAATTCTGGTCGATCCTGACGATATGCTCAAAGCGGCGCTGAAGCTTAAAGATGCGCTGGTGCTGCGCTGTGGCGGCATGACGCTGGAACAGGGCCGTGACGCCAAAGGTGAATGGCTCAAGGCGACCTATTATGACGAGGAAGGCACCAGCGTCAGCGAACGGTTTCGTCTGCAGACACCGGCCCAGCGCAAAGCGTTTGAACAGCTCTTTATGCGCCCGCATCAGCGCGCGCCCGGCGTGCCGCTGGGCTGGCAGAGCGCCGCTGACGTGCTGGCGCTACAGCCGCTGCTGCGTCATCCCGACTTTGTGGTGGCGCGGGCCAAAGGTCAGTTCTGGCAGATCCGCGAAAAAATGTTCGATTATCAGGGTCGCTATCGCCGTGCCAATGAGCTGCGCTAATGAGCGCTATCGGGTCCGGCTAACCGGATGCCGAGCCCGGCTGGCGGGTATATCGTTTGCTACCATCCAGCATAACGGCTATACTGCCGCCCGCTTTTGCATGTGCATCAGCGGTATTGAATAACCAGCCTGTTACTGGGTCGCCTGTAGCAGGAATTAAATAAAGAGATATATTAATGCTCACTATCAATGCAGTAGAACGTAAAGAGCAGGGTAAGGGTGCGAGCCGCCGCCTGCGTACAGCAAACCGTTTCCCGGCCATCATCTACGGTGGTTCTGAAGCGGCTGTTGCCATCGACCTGGATCACGACTCCGTAATGAACCTGCAATCTAAGCCAGGTTTCTACGACGAAGTGCTGACCCTGTCAGTTGACGGTAAAGAAACTAAAGTGAAAGTTCAGGCTGTTCAGCGTCACCCGTTCAAGCCAAAACTGTTCCACATCGACTTCGTTCGCGCTTAATCGCGAACTTCGTTGAAAGCAGAAGGGCCGGTTGCGAAACCGGCCCTTTTCTTTTGGCGCTGTCCGGTGAAATGATCGCCGCGAGCAGGGAATGAAAGCCGGGCTAAGCCCGGCTTTTTTATTTGCTGCTGGTACGGCGCTGCAGCTGATCGCGCAGATTGGGTGGTGTGCCCTTAATCGTCAGGGTGTCCGTTGCCGGATCCCAGAAAATGCGTTCGCCCAGCAACATCGCATCGAAGTTCAGGGTCAGTCCCCCGCCGCTTCCGGCAAACTTCGTCAGCTGGCGCAGAGTGCTGCGATCCGCCGGGAAGCTCTCTTCCAGTTCATACCCCTGCTCCTGGGTAAAAGCCTGGAACGTTTTTTCACCCAGCGGTGGCAGTTCGCTCGATAACTCTTCCAGCGCAATCTCCTCGCCCGCCTGCAACTGCTCGTTGCAGTAGCTGTAGACCTGCTGGCGATAGTTCTGCCGCTCCTGCTTATCCAGTTCCGATTCGTTGCAGTAGTCATCTACCGCCTGCAACAGACCGCGGTTCTGCGCCTTGGTGTCTAATCCCACTTCGGCACCCAGGAAGTCCATAAAGAAGTCAGCCACTTTACGTCCGACGCGGCCACGCAGGAAGGTCAGATAACGGGTCGATTCCGGGTTAGTTTCCCACTCGGTTAAATCGATGCGTGCCACGATGTCGGCATGATTGATGTCAAGATAGTGGGTGCTGCTGATATCCATCTGCTCGTTGACGCGCATGCTGGACTGGCTGTTCAGCACCGCAATCAGCAGGTATTCCACCGCCAGATAGCGGTAGTGAATAAACAACACCACGCCGCCTTCAGCGAAGGGGTATTTTGCAAGCTCATCGCGCAGACGACCGGTCGCGGCACGGCTAAAAGCGAGAAAATCATCGTTGCCCTTACGACAATTACGCAGCGCTTCTGCCAGTTCACTCTCTGCATTGAACAGGCCATAGGCTTTGCTTTTTGCGCTATAAACCCGGTGTAACTCCTCCACCATCGCGTTGACCGTGTTGGTGGCAGGCAGCAGCGAATCGCGCAGCGCCAGTTCAAGCTGGTTTTCATCGCGTTTAATTAACTGATGCAGGGCAATCTGGTCGATATCCAGACTCATGGTAGACTCTCCTTTTAGCACAGGCGCGTATTCAAACACCGCCAGCATCGGCTTTCAACTCCATGCGTATAGCGAACGCGCGGCTTTCGATAAAATTGCGGTAAAAAGTGCGCTGTTCCGGTAATATATCGCCTTTTGAAATGAGCTTAGACGACGATATGGCACAATCATCCCGTTACAGTGACGAACGCGTGGAACAACTCCTCGCGGAAATGGCCCAAATCCTGCACAAGGACAAAGCCCCCACCGATCTCTCCCTGATGGTTCTGGGAAATATGGTGACCAACTTAATTAACAGCGATGTCGCTCCGGCGCAACGTCGTTCACTGGCACGATCTTTCGCCGATGCCCTTCAGGCGTCTGTGCGTGACGATAACGCCCATTAATTGGCTGATTTGACTTCATAATATGGTAACCAACCGGCAGCGCTACCGCGAAAAAGTTTCCCAGATGATCAGTTGGGGTCACTGGTTTGCTCTGTTTAACATCTTATTCGCGCTGATTTTAGGCAGTCGCTACCTGTTGGTCGCCGACTGGCCTTCTTCGCTGGCGGGGCGCATCTACGCCTATACCAGCTGGGTTGGCCACTTCAGTTTTGTTGTTTTTGCCGCCTATCTGCTGATTATCTTCCCGCTGACCTTTGTGGTGATGTCGCAACGGCTGATGCGGGTGTTGTCCGCGGTGGTCGCTACCGCCGGGCTGACGCTGGTGATGGTCGACAGTGCAGTGTTCAGCCGCTTCCACCTGCACCTGAATCCGGTGGTGTGGGAGCTGGTCATTAACCCTGATCAGAGCGAGATGGCGCGCGACTGGCAGCTGATGTTTATCAGCGTGCCGCTGATTTTCCTGGTTGAGATGCTGTTTGCGACCTGGAGCTGGCAGAAGCTTCGCAGCCTGAATCGCCGTTCATTTGGCAAGCCTGTCGCCGCCCTGTTTATCAGCGCCTTCTTTGCCAGCCACCTGATGTATATCTGGGCCGATGCGAATTTCTATCGCCCGATTACCATGCAGCGTGCCAACCTGCCGCTCTCCTACCCGATGACTGCCCGCCGCTTCCTTGAGCGTCATGGTCTGCTGGATGCCCAGGAGTATCAGCGTCGGCTGATTCAGCAGGGCGACCCGGAAGCAGTGGCGGTGGAATATCCGCTGAGCGAGATTACTTTCCGTGATGCCGGCACACGCAACAACCTGCTGGTGCTGACGGTCGATGGTCTGAACAACGCCACGCTGGCCAAAGCGCTGCCGGAGCTTAATCAGTTCGCCAGCGAGAACGTGCGTTTTACCCAGCACTACAGCGCGGGTGATACGCCAGAGAAAGGGTTGTTTGGCCTGTTCTATGGGATCTCATCCAGCTACATGAACGGTATTCTGGCGTCCCGAACGCCGTCCGCGCTGCTGGGCGCGCTTAGCACCCAGGGTTACCAGTTTGGCCTCTTCTCCTCGGAAGGCTTTAATCCGCCGCTCTACCGGCAGGCGTTGCTGACTGATTATTCACTGCCTGCAACGACCAGCCAGCCCAACGCCAGTACTGTGGCGCAATGGCAGAACTGGCTGGAGAAACAGAACGGTTCACAGGCGCCGTGGTTCTCATGGATTGCCCTGAACGGCCCGGACGTCACCGGCGACAGTGCAAAAGCGCGTCAGCGCAGCTATCTGCGCCAGGCTCCTGCCGTTGATGAGCAGATCCACGCGGTGCTCAGCAGCCTGCAGGCGCGTGATTTACTGAAGAACACGGTGGTGGTGATTACGGCGCAGCGTGGACTGGCACTGGATGGCAATCCTGACAGCGCCGGAAACCGCCAGACGCTGCAGGTGCCGTTAGTTATTCACTGGCCTGACACGCCCGCACAGACCGTTGATCGCCTTTCTGATCATCAGGATGTGATGTCGACGCTGATGCAGCGACTGCTGCATGTGCGGACCAATCCGGTGAACTACTCTCAGGGTGAAGATCTGTTTGCTGCGCGCCGTCGCCATGACTGGGTCGTCAGCAGCGAAGAGAATAAGCTGGTGATTACCACGCCGCAGGTGACGCTGGTACTCAACAACAACGGCAGCTATCGCGCTTATGATGCGCAGGGCAACGCCCTGAAAGATCACAAGCCAGAACTGGCGCTGCTGTTGCAGGTATTAACTGAAGAGAAGCGCTTTATCGCTAACTGATTAATAATCAGGCAAATAGCCGGCAGGTATCTTGCATTAATGGTGATAACCAGTAGACTAATCCTCCAGTGTTCGGCACGTAGCGCAGCCTGGTAGCGCACGGTCATGGGGTGTCCGGGGTCGGAGGTTCAAATCCTCTCGTGCCGACCAAATTCCCTGAAAAGCAGCCTTAAAGGCTGCTTTTTTCGTTTCTGTCATCAAACCTTCACTTTCCTCGCACCTTCCGCAATCCGTTCTATACTTAACTGCGTGTGGGTAACAAGAGGAGAGTTCATGACATATATTGAAAAAGACGATCCAACAGAAGCACCCGAGTCAGGCGATAAGCAACCTTCCCCGCCAGACCAGAAGTAACCCACGGGGCCGCGTCTGACGCGGCCTTTCTATCTCAGCTTACCTCTCCGTTTAACATTCAGAATAGTCCCGTGTGGCAGTTAACATTCCTCTTACAATCAGCAGGTTAACAGTTGCATTATAATCTGATCTGCTTCACAAAATCGGCTACCGGCTGCGCTTATTCATCAAACTGAAACAAAAATGTCACAGAAAATGCCTACCCTGAAATCCCCAGAAATTGACGGATAATTTTTATGGCGATCAAAGCGAAAAGCCTGAAAGATGCAGAAGCATTGCTGCATTCAGGCATTAGCAAAGTGGAACTGGCGTATGACATTGGCAGCGACGATTTCTTTCGTCTGGCAAGCCACTGGTGCGACCGAGGTGCACGCATCAGCAGGGGGCACCACCATTTCGTTGTTTCTCTGAAGAGTTTTGCCATTCCTCCCAACGACTGATTCCGGCGGGCTGCTTGCCCTGATCCATCGCGCCTGATTTAATGCCTTTTTGGTTTTGATGATGGTCCCGCATGCGCTATCCCGACCTGCCGCTGCCGCCTGTTGCAGGCGGCTTTATCCTTTCCCGACACCTTAACCGCAGCGATCCCTTGCTGGCGGTGAGTCACTTCGATCCGCAAAAGTATCATGACGGGCTGGCTGTCGAATGGGATATTCCGCTGCCCGCCCGACTGCAGCAGGCTGTCAGTAAACGGCGTGCTGAATACCTCGCCAGCCGTCTGCTGGTCCGGTCAGTGATGGCAGAACTGGGTATTGCTGATTTCATTCTGTCCAATGCAGCTGATCGATCCCCCTGCTGGCCCGCTGGCATTCAGGCGTCACTGTCGCACAGTGCAGGCATCGTTGTGGTAGCGGCAACCCGTCAGCCCTGCGCTGTTGGGGTGGATGTCGAGCAGTTCATGTCGGAGACGACGGCGCATGAAACGGCTGAGTTGCTGATGAACGAGCAGGAACAGCACCTGTTACGGACGCTGCCCGTCTCTTTTTGCGCTGCCGCTACCCTGCTCTTCTCTCTCAAAGAGAGCGTTTACAAAGCCATCTGGCCGCAACTGCTTCAGCCGATGGACTTTCCGGATGCGGAACTGGTGTCGGTAGATTTCTCACAGCAGCGCGCGACGTTGCGACTGACTCAGCACTTCAGCGGGTGTTTTGCGATGGGAACGTTACTGGAGGCAAGCTTTGTGTGGCGGGATACTCAGGTAATCACGCTAATCACACATCGGCTTTAAAAAAACCGGCTAAACAATACGCGTTAAAACTTTGCGGTTTAGCCGGGGGTAACACAGACGAAAGAAAAGGTTCAGAATGGCAGAAACCGGAGTTTCTGCTGATCGCTAACGTAGCCTGGTTCAGGCGAAGCATGCCACTACGCTTTTTTGCTAAGCTTTGCCAGCTGCCGTTAAAGCCCGGTGTCGGTGCGTTTTACCGAGTCGAGCGTGGCAAGATCGCGCTCATTACCGGTCAGCTCCGTCAACTTGCCTTCACGCATCTCCAGCAGCCGATCGGCATGAATGAAGTAGTGATCGTCATGGCTGATAGCAAACACCGTTTTACCCGCCTGCTGTAGCCACGGCAGCAGCTCGCGATAGAAGATACGGCGAAAATGGGGATCCTGATCCGCCGCCCACTCATCCAGTAGCAGCACATCGCGCTCTTCTGCCACCGCCAGCAGCAGTGCCAGTCGCTTACTCTGTCCTTTAGAAAGCTGCAGATTCAGCACTTTGTTGCCTTCAATCTTCAGCTTATCCTGCATCTTCAGTCTCTCCAGCCAGAGCTGAACCAGCGCCGGGTTGGCTGCAACCCCTTCCCGTCCCATTAACCGGTCAAACAGGTGTAAGTCGGTAAAGACCGCCGAGAACTGACTGCGCCACACATCAAGCTCATCCGCCGTTATCGGCTTGCCATCCAGCAGCAGCGTGCCGGACTGAGGCTGATAAAGACCGGTCAGCAGCATCGCCAGCGTCGATTTCCCGCTGCCGTTGCCGCCAATCAGAAAGACCAGTTCGCCCCGGCGCAGCGTCAGGTTAACCGGCCCGACCTGGAAGCCGTTATCACCATAGTGAAAAGAGACGTCGCGCAACTCCAGCGTTTGCCAGTCTGAGGACGTGGAGGCGGAGTGGAATCCTGACTGATAAGGAGCGAGGTCAAAGGCATTGAGCTTACGGAATGCGACCTGGGCACTGAGCAACGTCGGTAACGCGCCCACCGCGGAGAGCAGCGGCGTGCGTAAAAACAGCAGCGTCAGGGAAAAGGTAGCGGCGACGGCGGTATTGGCCCAGCCCAGGCTGTTGGCCATAAAAAAGACCATACCGATAGCGCCTAACGTCATGATATTTGACCAGTTGACCGCACTGAGATGGTAAGTATCGGCGCGGACAATGTGGTGTCGCCAGGCGCGGGCATCTTCCTGATAAACCGTGTCGTAGACCTGCTGAGCGCGTGAGCGGTTAAGCTGTAGCTCTTTGCGCCCTTCAATCACCGTCTGATAATCGCGATAGAGGTTATCTTCGATTTCCCGCAGCTTTGCCATGTGCTGGTAAACCCGCGAGACCAGCAGCCAGCCGCCAACCAGCGTGACACCCAGCCAGACACTGGTTACCAGCAGCATTTTAGGCGACAGCCACGCGAGATAGATCGCTGAGCCAAGCGTAATAATCACGCCCTGAAAGAGCTCCGGCAGGCGTACAAAGGCCAGAGTAATGGCCCGCACGTCGCTGGTCAGTCCCGCCAGCAGTTGCGCACTACCGAGTTGCTCGATGCGTTCAATACGGGTATCGAGGATACGCTTGATAAATTCGCCGCGCAGTCGCCAGACAAACTGATGGCCAAGCATGGTCAGCGCCAGCTGCGAGGCCAGCGTCACCGCCATTAGCACCACCAGCAGCAACAGAAACTGCGGCAGTACCGCGAATGAGGTGTTGATGGCGACAATCATTTCGCGATTGATAAAGGCGATCATGCCGATACCCAGCACGGCGCTTAACAATGTGAGCGCAATTACCCCGATAAAAGGCCAGCGGAACTGGCGAAAAACAACGCTTAGCAACGTCATGCAGGCAATCCAGCAGTCAAAAAACAGCCTGCAGTGTAATGGGATGCAAAATGATAGCAATAGTTATTCGTACCACGCCGTAACCGGCATGGTGGGTCAGAAAGCGCGTCGAAACGTCAGGTTATAACGCCAGGCACCCACCAGGGGATGAACGCCTGGCTTAAGTGGCAGAATGCCGTGGTAACGCAGGCGCGACGGCCCGCCCCACACCACAATGTCTCCATGCTCCAGCAGCACACGCTGGGTACTGTCACCCCGTTCGAAACCGCCAAACTGAAAGACCGCCGGTAAACCCAGCGACACCGAAACGATAGGCTGACGCAGATCTTTCTCATCTTTATCCTGATGCAGCGTCAGCTTCGCGCCCGGCTCATAGCGATTAAGCAGGCAGGCATCCGGATTAAAGCCAGGGAACCCCGCCTCAGACGCCGCCTGCTGCGCCAGAGTACGAAACAGCGGCGGCATAGCCGGCCATTTACGCCCGTTCAGGTTGTCCTGCTGCTGATACTGGTAGCCGCGTGAATCCACCGACCAGCCGAAATCGCCACAGTTGGTCATCGCCACCGACATGCGATGGCCACCGGGCGTAATGCGATGGGCAAACGGATTCTGCTCCGCAATTGCCATTATTTGCTGATAAAGCGCCTCTGCATCCTCACGTGCGCGCCGCCGCAGGATCACCGCGCCCTCAGCCAGCGTCTCCTGCCAGGGTTGTTCTTCACTAAACAGATCTAACATCAGGGTTCTCCGAATTCAGCGGGGATCAGGAAAGCAGCGAACTGCGGCGACATCCAGCTGACAAATTTATCGCCCTGCTTGCTGATCAGATAGACCGCCAGATGCTGTTCAATCGCCAGCGCCTGGGCTTTTTCCGTGCCAAGTACCATCAGTCCGGTATCCCAGCCATCGGCTTCCAGCGCCGTGGTGGCGATCACCGTGGCGGAAACCAGTTTATGCTCAATTGGCCGTCCGGTAACGGGATCGATCACATGAGAAATGCGTTTGCCGTCCAGTTCATAATAGTTGCGATAGCTGCCGGAGGTACTGATGCCGTGTCCCTGCAGATTAACGCGCGCCTGAACCGCATTCTCACGATCGGTCGGTTTCTGAATCGCCACCCGCCAAGGCTGCTGCTGCGCATTAAGGCCACGGCTCAGCACGGCGCCGCCCACAGACACCAGATAGTTATTGATGCCGAGCTGCTCCATCAGTCGCGCCAGATGATCGGTGGCGAAGCCCTCGCCCACCGTCGAGAGATCGACATAGAGACCTGGCAGATCTTTCTGCAGCCACTGTCCATCTGCGCCCTGCACCACCCGCAGATGCTGCAATCCGGTCTGCGCCCGGGCGGCGGCGATTTGTGCCGCATCCGGCGTATGGCCGGGCTGCTTCGTCGGGCCAAAGCCCCATAAGTTGACCAGTGGCCCGACGGTAATATCCATCGCCCCGCCGGTTTTACGGCCAATCCGCAGTGAGGTCGTGACAATATCTGCCATGTTTTCACTCACCGGCTGCGGTGACAGGTCACGGCTTTGGTTGAAGCGCGATAAGGCGGAGTCTGGCTTCCAGGTAGAGAGCTCCGCATCGTCCGCATCCAGCTGCTGCTGAATCCGCTGTTGCAGTTCCGCTCTGCGCTCACTCGCCACACCGGCCAGGCTTACCCGCCAGACGGTTCCCATGGTTTTTCCTTCCAGCACCAGCGCGGATGTGGTCGCTGGCTTATCACAGGCCGTTAACATCAACGCTAACATCGCTATAAACAGCAGATTAATCTGAGAACGCATCTTTCCTCACTTGTAACACTTTATTCAGCTCTGCTACAAAGCATAAACTTCGGGTAAAGACGCTTAAAGAGAGTTGAATATTTCTCTGAAACCTATCAGTATTCACCGGTCATCTACCCTGTATGCGCCTTTTATCAGGCGACTAACGTTAACCAAAGTAAGGAGCGGCAGATGATCTATCTGATTCTCGTCATTGCCCTGGGGCTGTTTATCTTCAGTAGCTATAAAGTCTTGCATCAGCGTCGTCATCGTCACATGACACCCTCACGCCCGCGCCAATAACAGGCTTCACTGCACCTGATTGGGGCAAGATCGCCCTGACGCGCGCGGCAAGTGTACCAAAGTGCGCGCGAGGTCTGTGGCTGTGAGAGCGGTAAAGCTGGCATGAATTCTGCACTGTTGAAACAGTGTTTATCTCTGAGAGGTGCAGAATGAAAAATTCACAGAAGTGGCAGTCAGCATGGCATCACTGGCTGAGCTTTTCAGCCTTCACCCTGGCAGGCGTGGCATTTGAAGGCGCGCGATTCGGCAGCGTGGTGTCGTCAGTGACAACCGCGCCGGAAGCCACCAAGTGGCGAAAGGCTGAAGCGCTCAGCCCGAAAGGTGACGCAGGAGCGCAGCGGTAACTGCGCTCCCGTACAACTCAGAACTGGTAAACCAGACCCAGTGCCACCACGTCGTCGGTATTGATACCGGCTGCGTCGGTGAAAGCGTTGTCGTCCAGCAGGTTGATCTGGTAATCAACATAGGTGGACATGTTTTTGTTGAAGTAGTAGGTCGCGCCAACGTCGATATATTTTTTCAGATTCTGTTTACCCCAGTTCTGAACATCGGTGCCGCGTGAGGTGACGTACGCCAGGGATGGACGCAGGCCAAAGTCAAACTGATACTGCGCAACCAGTTCCCAGTTGTCCGCTTTATCCGCATAGCCATAAGCTGAAGAGTCGCTGCTGCCGAAGCGAGTAGCGTTATAGGCGCGTGAATACATAGCCGCCAGATAGATGTTGTTCGCGTCATATTTCAGACCGCCGGTGTAAGCTTCCGCTTTATCACCACGCCCCAGAATACCCTGCGCTGCGCCGTTCTGGTCGTTGGTACGATCAGACTGGAAGGCAGACGCACCAATGCCGAAACCTGAACCCAGATCATAAGTGGTGCTCAGACCCCAGCCGTCGCCGTTCTGACCCAGTACGTCACGGCCATTCGGAGACTCGGTGCTGTTGCCATTCTTGCCCTGATACTGGACTGCAAAGTTCCAGCCATCCACCAGACCGAAGAAGTTATTGTTACGGTAGGTCGCCATGCCGTTACCGCGCTGATACATAAAGTTATCTGCGCCGTAGGTGTCGCCGCCGAACTCTGGCAGCACGTCGGTCCATGCGCCGATGTCGTAAGCTACGCCGTAGTTACGACCGTAGTCGAACGAACCTGCATCACCAAATTTCACACCGGCAAAGCCAACACGGGTGAAGCTGTCAGCCGTACCTTCAGACTCGGCGTTGTTCAGCGCCGCCTGGTATTCCCACTGGCCGTAACCGGTCAGCTCATTGCTGATTTCGGTTTCGCCTTTGAAGCCGAAGCGAACGTAAGACTGATCGCCATCAGAACCATCGTTATCAGAGAAGTAGTGCAGACCGTCAACTTTACCAAAGAGATCTAATTTGTTGCCGTCTTTGTTATAGATTTCAGCTGCGTTTGCTGATCCTGCTGCAACCAGCAACGCAGGGATCATCAGGGAGAGAACGCGACGTTTCATTTTATTACCCTCTGTTATGTGCCTTTATTATTTGCCACTGCTAACTGAATGATTAAAAATTCAGCCGGCAGGCCATTGTTGTTTTATAACGGGCAATAATCCACCAGGAAAATGCTACTAAATTTCCAAAAGTGTTTCATACGTCGAAACAGTTATTTCATAATGTAAATAACGGGGAACTAATAACCAGCACGGATCGATAAAAAATGGCGCACAAATCGATAAACCGATTCAGAGAGCTATGTTATCAACAGGTTACATAAGAGTATTCCGAAGCACTGAATGATAAAACTTATACGGCATCTGGTAATAGAATAGACCCCGCTATCATCATTTATTCCATTATTACCTTCATTCTCCCCGAATGAGATGTACAACTTATTATTTCCCGCCGGACAAGTTGTCCGGCATTTTTTTGCCTGCTATTTACCGTTGCGTTATATCTTCGTAAACTTTCTTAACCGGGTTAAATTAACTACGGCCTGTTTCCGCACATATTGTTAAAATACGCACACTTTGCGCCCTGGCTGCCCAAATATCCGCCATGTTAATTTATCACCGTAATTAAGCAGGCGGATATTTAAGCTGGTGCGGATTTTCAGCGCTCGCGCATCGATTCTTTGACTTTATTCAGGGGCTTAATCAGATAATCCATAACCGATTTCTGACCGGTTTTAATCTCTACATTGGCCACCATACCGGGCACGATCGGGAATTTTCGTCCGGCACGGTTAGTCAGCTCGGCTTTCTGGGTACGAACATAAACACGATAGTAATATTGATCACGTTTTACCTCATCCTGCAGGGTATCTGGCGACACCGTTTCAACTTCGCCGTGCAGATCGCCATAGATAGAGGAGTCATAGGCGGTCACTTTGACGGTAGCCGCCAGACCGGGCCGGATATAAGCGATATCGCGTGGATTGATGCGCGTCTCAATCAGCAGTTGATCCTCCAGCGGGACGATTTCCATCAGTTTACCGCCAGGCTCCAGTACCCCACCGACCGTGGTGACCTGAATATCTTTAACAATGCCGCGCACCGGTGAATAGAGCGTGGCACGCGTCAGCTGATCCTCTTTGCCTGCAGCAACCTGCAATTGCGCATCCAGTTCGGCATTATTTTTCACCTGCTCTTCGTGGGCGCGCACCAGATAGTCATTGCGCGCCTCATCGATTTTGCCGCGCAGATCGCTGACCTGACGACGCAGTCGAATCACCTCGACCTGCCCTGCTGCGCCTTTGGCAACCAGCGGTTCCGTCAGGCGCAGTTCATCCTGCACCAGTCGCAGCGACTGCTGCAGATTACTGATGGTTTCGGTGAGATTACGGCGTCGCGACTCGTAGAGCTGCCGTTCGCGCGTCACCAGGTTCGGCTCCTTCAGCGTTTCGGCGCTGAATGTCAGCGGCGTGCCCGACAGCTCCGCCTCCAGCCGCTCGGACGAGGCGCGCAGGGTGCGCACTTTGGCCTGCGCCTCGCCGAAGTTCGACTGGAAGCGTGTCGGATCGAGGGTCGCCAGCACCTGCCCTTTTTCGACAATGTCGCCCTCATGCACGTTAAGCTGTTTGACGATGCCGCCATCCAGGCTGTCGATCACCTGCGCGCGGCTGGAAGGGGTGACTTTACCGGTGCCGACCGTGACCTCATCCAGAATGGCAAAGTGCGCCCAGATGAGAAAAATCGCCAGCGCGGCGGTGCAGAGCCAGATAATCGCCGATGTCCGGCGCTCATGACGGGCAAGATCTTTATCAACAATAACCAGACTCATGCGGTGTCTCCTTTACCTGGCGACGGTGCCGGCGCGGGTGTCGTCGCACGGCGCAGGATCTCGTCACGCGGGCCGTCGGCCACAATCCGGCCGTTATCCATCACCACAATACGATCGACCATCTTCAGCAGCGCCGGACGGTGCGTCACCAGCACCAGCGTCCGGCCGCTGATCCAGCCCTGTAGCTGACGGATCACATGCTCCTCCAGCTGTTCATCCATCGCCGCGGTGGGTTCATCCAGCAACACCACCTGCGGCTGACGCAGGATCAACCGGCTCAGCATCACCATCTGACGCTGGCCGCCCGAAAGCCCTCGCCCGCCTTCATTGATAATGCGGTCCAGGCTGGCGGCATCCTGCTGGACCAGCGACAGCGCGCCACTGATGCGCAGCGCCTGCAGCATCTCCTGTTCGCTGGCATGGGGATTGCCCAGCATCAGATTCTGCCGCAGCGTGCCAAAAAAGAGGCGGGAGTCGTGCGACAGCCAGCCAAGCTGACGACGTAAATCGGTGGGATCGATACGCTCAATATCGACACCATCGACAATCACTTTGCCCTGGGTAGCCAGCGCCTGACCGGCGAGGATCTTCAGCAGCGTCGATTTCCCTGCTCCGACTTTGCCCAGTATGGCAATCTTCTCGCCGGGCTTAATCTGCAGCTGCTGAACGTTGAGCACATTCTTTTCATTCTCTTCGTCATAGCTGTAGTGCACATTGCGCAGATCGTACTGGCCGGTGAGCGTCGGGCAGTGTGCCAGCGTCGTCGCTTCAGGCTGATCAAGCGGCTTTTTCAGCAACTCGTCCAGCCCTTTCATCGCCATTTTGGCGTGCTGCCAGCGCGAGAAGACCATGGTCAGCTGCATCAGCGGGGCGATGGTGCGTGATGAGAGCAGGCTGCAGGCAACCAGCGTACCGGTAGTGATTTGCGAATCGAGCACCAGATAGACACCAAATACCAGCATGCCCGCATAGGTGAGCTGCTGCACAGTCGAGGCCCAGCCAGTGAGACGCGCGCCCCACAACCGCTGCTGATTACTGATTGAGGCGCTGACTTCATGCGTCTGCTCCCACTGACGCTGAAAATAGGGTTCCGCCTGCAGCGCCTTGATATCCTCAATCCCTTCAATGGTCTCTACCAGCACCGCATTGCGCAGCGCGCCCTCGCGCAGCCCCTCTTTGGCCAGCCGCGCCATCGGGATCTGCACCAGCAGACCGGGAATGACGATCAGCGGGATCGCTGCCAGCGGAATCAGCACCAGCCAGCCGCCAACAAACGACATGATAAACAGGAACAGGATAACAAACGGCAGATCGGCCGCTGCGCCTACCGTGGTCGAGGTGAGCAGCTCACGCACCTGGTCGATCTCACGCAGCTGCGAGATAAACGAACCGGTCGACTTCGGACGCGCCTCATTACGTATGCTCATCGCCCGGGCAAACAGCATGGCCGAGACTTTCAGGTCGATGCGTTTGCCCATTAAGTCTGACACTTGGGTCCGCATCAGCCGGATCAGATACTCAATGGCCGCAGCGATCAGCACGCCGACAAACAGTACCCACAGCGTGGACTGCGACTGGGCCGGGATGACCCGATCGTAGACCTGCATCGAAAAGAGAATACCGGCCAGTGCCAGCACATTACTGATCACCGAGGCCAGCGAAATTTCCGTGATACGGCGGCCCATACCGCGAAAATTTTTCCAGAACCAGTGTGGTTCATAAGGCTGAACGAATTCGTCGATGCGCGCATCACGGCCACGCGCCGCTACGCCAATCACGCCTACATCGCCCTGGGCGCGTGCCAGCAGTTCTGATAACGCGCTTTCACGCACCACATCGCCACCTTCACTGAGCCAGTAGCGCGCGCTGTTGTCTGAATCGATGCTCTCCAGCACCGCCACGCTGGCATTCTCCAGCACCAGCACCACCGGGGTGATCTCCTGACGCCAGCGCAGTTTGTTCTGCGGCACCATGGTCAGATGCAGTCCCAGCAGGCCGGAGAGTCGTTCCAGCTGCTGTGACACCGGCAGATGTTCAAACCAGCGCATCTGCTGACGCAGGGTTTTGCCATCGGCAGGTTTACCGAATCGCGCGGCTACGCGCAGCATGGCGGCAATCCAGTTATCGGTATTCAGGGTTGATGTACTCATTATTAATGCCTTATCGCTATTGCAGCGAAGGAAGGAGATCGCCGCTGCTTTGCTGGCGATCGATACCCATGATATCGAGCAGATTGTCTACCGCGGCGGCATAACGCACGGTGGCGTCCCAGCCATCGTAAAGCGCGGTGATACGTGAGCTGTCAGCCTGAAACACATCCTGTTCCACGCTAAGCAGATCGTTCAGGCTGCGCTTACTCAGGCGATATTCATCGGCGTAGACATTACGGGTATGGTCGGCGCTGGCCAGCTGCACTTCCCCGGCAGCCTGCCGCTGCTGCGCGCCAATCATGTCGGCATAGGCGGTAGAGGCGTTTTGATTGATGGCGAGCTTGGCCTGCTGAATAGCGGCCTGCGCCGCTTCACGATCGCCCTCTGCTGACTGGGTTTTTGCATTCACCAGGCCGCCCTGATAAAGCGGCGCTTCCACCTGCAGCTGCACTTCATCATCCCAGTAAGATTGACGATCGTTTTCATAGCGGGTCCGGCCCGCCTGCACTTTAATCGTCGGCCAGTGACCGGACTCTGCCTGGCGCACTCGTTCACGAGCGGCTTCCTGCTTCGACTGCGCACTGCGCACCGCCGCGCTGCTTTCATAGGCGATTTTGTCGAGGGTGATCTGCTGCTTAAGCAGCGCCTGTGGCAGTTCAGGCAGCGTAGCGGGGACCACGCCGGTCAGCACGGTCAGTTGCGCGGTGGCGGAACGATGCTGGGCGCGATATTGCTCCAGCGTGGCCTGCATCGCGGCGATGCGGGTTTCCGCCTGCAGCACGTCGGACTGGGAATTGAGGCCGGCATCGGCGCGCAGCTTCGCGATATCCCGCACGCGCTTCAGCGAGGCAATATTGGTATGCGCCGTTTCTGCCAGCGCCTGGTAACGTTTGACTTCGAGGTAGGCCTGCAGCGTATCTTCCGCCACGGTGGTCATCGAGTCGAACAGGCTGTAACGATAAGCATCCGACAGCGCGTGCTGCTCATCGATGGCGCTGCCGGTGCGGCCAAAGTCGTAGAGCAGCTGGCTGAGCGTGATGCCACCGGAGCCGTTATTGTTCAGGCTCCCGGCGGAGTCGGTCTGATGAGAGCGTCCCGCCGCGCCCTGCAGTGAGATCTGCGGATACCAGGCGCTGCGGGCGGCATCAAGATCCCCCTCACCGATGTGGATCTGTGCCGCCGCTTCCGAGATTTTCGGATTGCGGGCGAAGGCCCGAAGAATGGCGTCGCGCAGCGTTAAGCTGGCAATCTGCTCTTCGGTGGGCGCGGCGCGCCAGTTAAATTCGGCTTTAGGTAACGGTGCGGCAAAGGCCGCGTGCACTGCAACGCCACTCAGGGCGCACAACAAAAAAGTTAATCGCGCTTTGTACATTATCCATACCAACAGGGGTTCTTATCATCATGGTGTTTTTCCTGGTGAACAAAGCGAGCAAAAAGGGGTGCTACTCAGCGTCTGACAGATTTACTGCGTTATTTTATTTATGGTTCGCAAGCGAGACGCTAAACGACCTTTAACATTATTAGATCAGATCCCGCGCTTATTCCTGCTAAAAACAGATGAAATCGTTAATATTTCTGCTGAACGAACGAAAAGCAACCACTGAGCGAGCTCGCGCCAATCCAGACAGGCTTAACAGACCTGTCCGGAAGGCAGTGCGTTTACTAATGTGTCAGCGTCAGACCAGGGGGTGTGCCGCAGGATGCAGCAGCAGGTGGTCGGCGAGCGTATAAGGAATATCAGAGAACAGTTGACTTTCCTGCGGTGCGGCGGCGGCAGAAGATGCCTGCGCCACATGCGCCGTCTCCGCCTGCTGGGTCAGGCTGACCGTCTCCAGCAACTGGTCCACCGTCTGACCCTCCAGCGGGTTGGCACTTTCAGTATGTGATGCCACCTGCACCGTCTGGCTGGCACTGGCCAGATTACCGGCGCTGTCTTTGCCGCTGACTGTCATCTGGTACTCACCATCGTCCAGCGGTGCCAGCTGCCCGGCCAGAATAGTCAGCGCCCAGCCGCCATCGGCTTTTACACTGGCGCTGTAGTGCTGATCGCCCAGCGTTAGTTCCACCAGGCTGCCCGGTTGCAGATGACTGGAGCTGCCCTGAATCAGATGCCAGCTGTTGACATCGGCAGCATCAATTTTGTTATCACCAAAAGCCGTGTCCAGGGTCAGCGTCGGCCGCTGGTGCACTGCTACGGTAAAGAGTTTATCGCTGGTCTGGGTGTCGCTGTTGCCATATTCATCCCAGCGGTGAAAGGTGGCGGCGACCGGGCCATCCGGCAGCGCCAGCAGCTCGCTGGAGGTCAGTGTTACCATACCTTTGGCATCGGGCTGGTAGGTTTTACCGTTGATCTCCAGGGTGTTGGCGCCTTCAACGTAGAAGCTCAGATCGTGCTGCGCCTCCTGATAGTTGAGCGTCATGTCACCGCCGATATCCATTTCGGTGTAGATCGGAATAAAGCCGGTGTGGATATTCAGCTCATGCGTGACGTCGATGTAGTTTTTGGCCCCGTCGATCGACCAGGCGCGGATTTCCCCAACGTTGATAAAGGCGTGCACATCCGCTGCCGGGATCACCACCTGCCAGTGTCCATCATCGCCTATGGTGGCGGCATAATCTTTCTGGTTGGCACCCGTGATCACCAGGCGATGGCCCGGCATGACGGTGGAGAGCATGCCGCTCAGTAGCAGATCCTGCTGGCTTTCTGCCAGGTTTATCACATCGTCCGCAGTGACCTTATCGAAGCTAATTTTTGGCAGGCTACTTAGATGGGTGATCAGCGTCAGATCGTGATATTCGGTGGCGGTTTTTCCATTGGGATCGGTCGCCGTGACTTTCAGGCTGTAGACCCCGTCTTTCAGCGCCTGCATATCGCTTTCATGAAATGAGCCATACCACTTACCGTCGTTTCCCATGCTGGCGGTGGTGGTTTGCGTCCCCAGCGTCAGTTTCAGCACCGACCCCACCGGCAAATGCGTTGCGCTGCCGCTGATCTCAACGCCATAAATGCTCTCAGCAATACTCACTGCGTTATCACCACTGACCGTGTCCACGGTCAGCGTAGGTTTGATCGTGCGATCGGTATAGAGACCAAAATCTACGGTGGTTGCCGTGCTTTGCCCTGCTTTATCGGTAATGGTCAGCGTCAGCGTGTGGTTGCCATCCGCTACGCCTTTCAGCGCATCAGCCGGCATTGAGGCGTTCCAGTAGCCCCACTTATTGACGGTGCTGTGCCAGCTTTGATCGTTGAAGGTCAGCGTGACGGTGGAGCCCGCTTCTCCTTCCGCACGGCCGCGCAGATGCACCGGCTTTTGCGCTTCCCAGCCGGCGATCACGCCATCACTGGCGATCGGTTCATAGGGTCGCAGCATAGCGGGCGGCGAACTTTTGACCGCGCTGACAGCCAGTGTGCTGTCGTTGAGCGGGCTGCTATGCAGTGACTCGGTGGAGAGCGTAGTGATCGGCAGGCTCTGTCCCGGCGTGGCGAAAGGAAGGCTCAGACTTTGCGTGGCGGCTGGCGCAATGGCGGGCACAGCGCTATCGGCAACGGCAAAGTCGCTTACCGCCGTCTGGAAAATGGATTCGAGCCGGATGGTACGAAGCGTATCGCGTGATGACATAGGTAACCTCAGTTCAGAACAGAAACGCAGACAAAAACCATCGGATAAACCGATCGTTTAGTCTGACGACATGGTAGTGGGACAGCTGAAGCTGCCCGTTTCCGCTGGTCGGAACCGGTTACCCGCAGGTAACAAGGATTGATAAACAGGACGCTAATAAAAGCGCCAAATAGAGTCAGAATGCTGATTTTACGGCGTGACGCCGTTTGTTGCGCCTACCCTAATCTTTCATTCTGCTAATGAATAGTGGCGATAATCTGGAAAATGCAATTATCACGTGACTAAAACAAAAAAAGCGGGTGCTTTCGCACCCGCTCTATTCATCTTCTGAACAGACCTTTCAGTCACTACACAACATGAACCTGCAGGTTCTGCTGCACCAGCACATCGCCCAGGGTGTTATCACTGGTCAGCGCCGAGTTGTGGTAGATCTCAAAGACTCTGCCCTCAACGGTACGCTCGCCCGTCACTTCCCAGATTCCGCCGTTGCTGTTAGCCAGTGTCACCTGGCTGCCATCTGCGCCTTTGATCAGCAAATCGTCACTCTGCTTATCCGTGATATTGAGTGCTTCATTGAGATCGAGCTTCACGGAGTTGGTTCCGGTTTTACCCAAATCGAGCACCTCAACGTGTTCGACCTTCAGGCCCAGCGCGGTGAGATCCAGACTGAGATGCTCACCATTCAGCACCAGGGTATCGGTGCCTGCGCCGCCATCAATATGGGTAAAGTTAAGGTCACTGACCGTCACGATATCCGCCCCGCTGCTGCCGGTCACTGTCGCCCCCTCAATGGTGCTGCCATCGGCCAGCGTAATCACGACGCCGCCGATGGTGTACCCCGCCTCCTCTGCCGGTGCCGCTGCCACCGCGGCGTCATTTGCCGCCGCGTTTTCACTGCTGCCGACGGGTGTCACGGTATCCGCTTCGGTGATCAGCGTGGAAGCCACCGCCACATGGGCGCTGCTCTCGTCGCTGCTGGTGCTGCTGTTATGCTGCGTCTCCGCGCTGGCGACAGTAGCGCTGTCATCCGCCACCGAGAACAGCGCAACCGATTCGTTTGCCGCCAGCGTCACCGGTAGCACGGCACCCAGTAACAGGGTATTGGTGGTCGAGTAGCTGTTACCGGCCGCGTCGGTAATCGTGACTTTCGCCAGCGTTCCCAGCGACAGCAGCAGGCCCCCCACCGACAGCAGTGAAGGTGAGAAGTTAACCGCGTAACGCCCCAGCGCATCGGTCGTGGTGTTCAGCGTCGGGCCGTTGTTGCCGTTGGAGAGCAGCAGCGTAACGTTCACTTTCGAGCCCTGCGCGGCATTCAGCGATCCCCCCTGCACCACCAGACCCGCCAGTAAGGAACCGACGATGCTCAGCACCGGATCGACCCCGACCAGCGGCTGATTGTGTGACAGCGCGGTAAAGCTGCTGGTGCTGGTTGCGGTGTTGCCGCCAATATCCGCCACCGTGACGGTGAGAGGATGGCTGCCATCGGCGATCCCTTTCAGCGTCGCTGACGGCACGCTGATGCTCCATGCGCCATTCGCACCAATAGTAGTGGTGAGGATATTGCCCGCCACGTTCACCGTCACCGTGCCGCCCGCCGCGTTGGTGCTGGTTCCTCTGATGGTTTCAGTACTGTTGGCTTCCGCAATATTGAGGTAGCCATCGCCGCCAAAGAAGCTGTTGACGCTGACCGTTGGCGTGGTGTGACTGACCACACCCAGCGACGCCGAGGTGTTGCCAATGCTGCCCGCACCGTTGGTCACGCTGGCGGTGACAGTCTGTAGACCGTCAGTAATGGCAGCAAGGTTAGCCGCCGGAACAGAGAGACTCCAGTTGCCGTTGCTGCTCACCGTCGTGCTGTAAGTCTGGCCACCCAGCGTGACACGCACGACCGATCCCTCGGCGTTGCTGGCGGTGCCGCTGATGGTCTGCGCCGTTTTCACATCCACCGCGCTCAGCGCACTGTCACCAAACAGCGAGGTAATGGCGACCACCGGCGTCGACTGACTGATGACGCTCAGCGTTCCGCTGCTGTTTGCCACGTTACCGTAGGCATCGGTGCCGGTGACCGTGACGGTTTTACTGCCGTCAGTGATAGCAACCAGATCCGCTTTCGGGACGGTAATACTCCAGTTGCCGCCGCTGACCACTTTGGTGGTGTAGGTCAGGCCATTCAGCGTGGCGCTGACGGTTGAACCGGCAGAGAGGCTGGACGTCCCGCTCAGGGTCTGGTTAGAGGCCAGATCCGCGGCGCTCAGCACACCATCGCCAAACACCGTATTCACCGACAGGGTCGGCTGGAACAGTCCCAGTGACACGCCCGCGCTGGTGCTGCTGACGTTTCCGACCGGATCGGTGACGGCCGCGCTGACGGTGAAGTTCCCGTTCAGCAGCGTTGACAGAATCGCTGGCGAGACGGCGGTTGAGAAACTGCCATCCGCGTTGACCTGCGCGTCGACGATAGTGTTGCCAATCGTCAGCCTGACGCTGCTACCCGCAGCCAGCCCGGAGACCGTGCCGCTGATGGTCTGAGTCACCAGCGACTCCGCCAGGTTCAGCACGCCGTCGCCAAACAGCGGACTGAGGGTGACTTTCGGCAGGTTGTGAATACCGACCAGTGCCCCGGCCGTGGTGCTGTTGGTGTTACCCGCGCTGTCGGTGACGCTGATGCCCACGGTCAGATTGCCATCTGCAATCCCCTGCAACAGCGCTGGCGTCAGCGAGACGTTAAAGTTGCCATTGGCATCGGTCGCCGTCACCAACTGCTGTGAACCTACCGACACCACCACGCGCGATCCCGCTTCCGCGCCGCCAATCACCCCACCGATCACCTGGGTGACCAGCGAATCCGCCACGTTCAGCAAACCGTCGCCAAACAGCGGATTCACGGTGATGGTCGGCAGCAGCGTATCGACCCGGATACCGGCGCTGGTGCTGGCGGTATTGCCCGCCGCATCCGTTACCGACGCGCCCACCGTCAGGTTGCCCTGCGCCAGCGTGCCCAGAATATCTGGCGTCACCGTGGCGCTGAACGCCCCGCCCGCACCCACGGTGGCGGTCACCTGGCTGTTGCCAACCGAGAGCGTCACCACACTGCCCTGCGCGACGTTGTTCACCACCCCGCTGATCACCTGTCCGGTGGCGATATCGGCCAGGTTCAGCACCCCATCACCAAACAGTGAGGTCAGCGAGATTGATGGCGTCTGAGTAAAGATGCCGATGGATGCGCTGCTGGAGGCGACATTACCCGCCACGTCTCTGACGCTGACGCCCAGCGTCAGATTGCCATCCAGCAGAGAGGTCAGATCGCTGCCCGGCAGGTTAACGCTCCACACTCCACCCGCCTGCACCGTCGTGCTGTAACTCTTGCTGCCAAAGGTGACCGTTACCTGGGAACCCACCGCCGCATTTTCTATCACGCCACTGACCAGTTGTCCGGCAGCGGCTTCCGCAATGTTCAGCAGGTTATCACCGCCAAACAGCCCGGTGAGCGCGCCAACCACCGGCACCGCATCAACAATCGCCGTGACGGTTTCACCGACGGTACGGGTGTTGCCCGCGGCATCGGTCAGGGTGACGTCAAGCGCAAGATTGCCATCGCTTAACAGGCCCAGCACCGAAGGCGGCACCACGATGGCCCATTTACCATCCTGGCCCACTGACGCAGAGAGCGTTGTGCCGCCCAGCACCACCGATACCGTGGCGCCCACACCCGCCGAGGTCGCAACCCCGGAGATAGTCTGCGCCACCGTGGTATCCAGCGCGCTGAGCGTGCCGTCGCCAAACACCGAATCGACCACCAGCGTCAGCGCACTGTTGACCACTTTGTTGACCGTCAGCGTGGCGTCGGTCTGGTTGCCGGCACCGTCATTGACCCGCACGCCAAACACCAGCGCACCGTCAGTGAGACTCGACAGAACATCCGGCGCGAGATCGATGCTCCAGCGTCCGTCAGCACCCACCGTCGCGGTGGCGATCGGCGCGGCATCGCCCAGATAGAGACCGATGGTCTGGCCTTCTGCTCCCTGCGCGCTGCCGGTCAGCACCTGGCTTAGCACCAGGTCAGCGGCGTTGATCACGTTGTCGCCGAGGAACGCGTCGACCAGGACCAGCGGCGCGGCGGTATCTACCGTCACCGTCTGGGTGGTCGTCGTCACGTTACCAGCCGCATCCGCCAGCTGCGCGGTGATCACCGGCGAGCTGCCATCGGGAAGAGCCTGCATCGCGCTGGCAGGAACCGTTGTGGACCAGGTGCCGTTGCTCTGCACCACGGCGTTGTAGGTCTGATTATTGAAGGTCACCACCACCGTGCGACCCACTTCGCTGAGATCGGCGGTGCCACTGATGGCCTGGCTGGTGGCACTTTCATTGCCATTGACCTGGTTGTCACCGGTAAACGGATTGAGAGTCAGTGCCGGTGGCGTAAGGTCGATCAGCACGTTACCGCTGGTGGTCACAGGGTTAGTGCCGTCGGTAGCATTCACCGTGATGGCGACGCTGCCGTCCGCATTGCCAAAGGCGCTGACCGGCAATGCCGCCGTTGACCAGTTGCCCGACCCATCCAGCGTAGTCGCGTACTCCTGACCATTGATCGACACCGTCACTACCCCACCCGCGCCGAGGTTAGCGGAGGTGCCACTCACTACCACACCACCCGCCACATCCTGGGTGCTGATGATGTTGTCGCCCGACACCGTGCCCAGCGTAACCAGCGGCCCTGGCGGTGGGGTAAGATCTACCGTCAGCGCAACCGTGCCGTTGGCGGTATTGCCTGCCAGATCGGTCACTGCCAGCGCCAGGGTCGTCGATGGACCAAAGGTGGCCATCTGTTCTGGCGTCAGCGTTACACTCCAGTTGCCGTTGGCTGCCACTATCGCGGTGCCAAGCAGCGTGTCATTCAGTGAGATCGAAACCACTGATCCCGGCTCGGCTCCCGCTGCGGTGCCGCTGAGACTCTGCGGCTGAATGCTCTCGGCGTAGTTCAGCGCATTGTCACCGGTAAAGGCGGCAACATTAAGCACCGGTGGTGTGGTGTCGAGCACCAGCGAACTGTTAATGGTGGTGCTGTTGCCCGCCGCATCGGTTGCCGTCACGGTAACCGGATAGGTGGCATCCGGCAGCTGTGAAAGCTCCGCCGTTGTCAGTGGCACCGTCCAGTTACCATTGGCATCGACGGTTGCAGAATAGGTTGTGCCGCCAAGCGTAAGCTGCACAGTCTGATTCGCGCCCGCCTCACCGGTGGTTCCGCTCAGCGTCACTCCCGCGGCAACATCGCCGCCATTCACATAACTGCCAAGGAATTCCGGATTGACCGCAGGCTGCGGCGCGCTGAGATCCGCGGTGAACGGCAGCTGCGCCGACGCGCTGTTGCCCGCCGCATCCACGACGTTAACCGTCAGTGATTGCGCACCGTCAACCAGTGAACTCAGGGCGTTGGCAGGAATGTTAACAGTCCAGTTACCGTTGCTCGCCACGGTGCCAGAATAGAGGCTGCCGTTGACATCCACGGTAATGCTGACCGCCTGGTTCGCCCCGACACTGCCGGTGGTGCCGGTCAGGGTCACCCCTGCCGCGGCTTCACTGATGTTCAGCAGGTTGTCGCCGCCAAATGCGCCTGGGTTGAAGGTCGGCACAGGCAGCGCCACCTCTGTCACCACGTTCTGCGCCGTCGCGTCGCTGTTACCCGCGATATCGGTCGCCGTCACGGTAATGGTGTGGGTGCCGCTGGTGAAGGTGGCTAACTGCGCTGGCGACAGGGCCAGAGACCAGCTGCCATCGGTCTGCACCGCGGCTGCCAGCGGCTGACCGTTGTTAAAGCCGGAGATCAGCACCGTTACCGTCTGTCCGGCACCAGTAATGCCGGTTGTGCCACTGAGGATCTGTTCACCGGCCGCCTCTGCTGCGTTCAGCGCACCGTCGCCAAACGGCAGGTTCAGGGTGACATCCGGCAGCGCGTTAACGGCGACCAGTATCGTGCCGCTGGTGCTGCCGACGTTGCCGTTCGCATCGGTAACCGTCACGCTCACCGGCCAGTTGCCATCCGGCAATGACTGCAATACAGAAGGTGGCAGATCCAGCGACCAGCGCGAACCATCCGCACTGAGCGTAGCGGAATAGACCGTGCCATTAACGGTCACCGTGACCGACGCGGCGTTATTAATATTCACCGCACCAGTCAGGGATCCGCCTGAGGCGGCCTCTTCAGCATTGATACGGCCATCAATAAATGGCGTATCCAGCGTTGGATTAGCAATCGGCGTAATCGCAGCGACGAACGTTTTGATCGTTTCAATGCTGTTACCGGCCCGATCCGTGGTGGTGAGGGTCAGGGTATGTTCACCGGTTCCCAGGCTGGCAATGAACTCTGGGGGCAGGCTGGCAGTCCAGTTGCCATTGGCATCGACCGTCACCGACAGCGGGATATTGTCATCGCCTACCGTGACGCTCAGGGTCTGGCCCGGCACGACGGTGGAGGTGCCGGTGACCAGCTGAACGGAGCCTGCTTCGCTGATATTAATGATGTTATCGCCGAACAGTGTCGTGTCGAAGGCGGCTGAAACAGGATCACTCTGCAGGATCTCAACGCCTGCGGTAACCTGCGCCGGATTACCGGCACCATCCGCGGCGCTGACCACCACCTGTGTCAATCCATCGGCCAGGCCCGTCAGCGCGCCCGGTGCCAGGTTCAGCGTCCAGTTACCGCTGGCATCCGTGGTGGTGCTGAAGTTCTGCCCGCCTACAGAGATGTTCACCACGCTGCCTTCCGGCAGATTGGTACTGTCACCACTCAGCGTTAACGCCCCTTCCGCATCTGCCGCACTGATCAGCGCATCGCCAAACGGCGTATTCAGCGTCAGCGCTGGCAAGGTATTAAACGCTACGTCCAGTGTCGTGGTGCTATCCGTGGTGATATTGCCCGCCGCGTCGGTGACCGAAACGGTAATCGCATTGGGGCCGTCCGCCAGCTGCTGCAGGTCAGCGGTCGGAATAGTAAGTGACCAGTTACCGTCGGCATCGGCCGTGGTGGTATAGCTGACGTTATTCAGCGTCACCGTCACCGGCAATGCGCCCGTGGTGCTGCCGCTGATGGTGAGATCCTGCAGCGACTCCGCCAGGTTAAGGGTATCTCCCGCATCGACCGTGATATTCGTCAGCGCAGGCGGTGTGGTAATGAAACTAACCTCCTGAGTGGCGGTCGCCGGATTGCCTGCGACATCAGTGGCGGTCACGGTAAAGATTTGCGTGCTGCCCGGAGCCACGCTGGTAAAGGCAGCAGACGGCACATTCACCGTCCAGTTGCCGTCAGCGTCGAGCGTGGTGCTGTAGTCAGTGCCGTTAAACGACACCGTCACCAGCGTACCCGCTGCCAGCAGGGTGCTGCTGCCGCTGACCGCGACATCCGCTGTAGCCTCGGTGGCGTTAATCACATCATCGCCGGCTACCACGTTCATGGTCAGCGTCGGCTGAACCTGCGCGCTGGCCAGCACGACCAGGCTGGTGCTGGCGCTGGCCGGATTGCCAGACGTATCCGCTGAGACCACGACCAGCAGCTGATCGCCATCCGGCAGATTACCCAGATCGGCGGCCGGAACGGTCACCGTCCAGCTGCCGTCGGCTGCCACCGTGCCGCTGTACTGAATGTTATTCAGCGTCACCGTCACCAGCTGGCCTTCCACCAGGTTGTTACTGGTGCCGCCGATGTTCAGATCCTGTAGCGACTCCGCCTGGTTAAGGAAGTTATCATCACTGATGGTCCCGATGGTCAGGGTTGGCAGGTTCAGAGTGTCAGCATCACGCGTCAGGGTCTGGGTGGCCGTGGCCGGGTTCCCCGCGGCATCGGTCATTGAGACAGCAACGGTGTAGCTGCCGTCTGCCAGCCCCTGCACGACGCTGGCTGGCAGTGTCACCTCCCAGGTGCCGTCAGAGAGCACCTGAGTGGTGTAATCGACGTTCTGGAAGCTGACGGTGACTGTCTGTCCGGCATCCGCTACCGACGCACTGCCGCTGATAGCGACCGCTTCCAGCACCTCTACCGAATTGATGATGTTGTCGCCGCCGATGGCATTGGCGGTCAGCACTGGCGGCGTGAGATCGACCGTAACGGCGCTGGTCAGCGAACCACTGTTACCGGCGGCATCGCTGGCATTGACCACCAGCGTAGTAACCCCCTCGCCCAGCGTCTGCACCTGATCTGCTGTTAAGGTCAGCGTCCAGTTACCCTGCGCATCCACCGTAGCGGAATAATCATTCCCGCCCAGCGTCACGCTGACGGTCTGGCCGTTGCCCGCTACACCGGTGCTGCCGGTCAGCGTCTGACCGACTCCCTGTTCCGCCAGGTTCAGATAACCATCGCCAAACGGGGTGTCTATGCTGACGGCCAGCGACGCCGTCGCCACGGTGATTTCACGCGTTTCAGTTACCGGGTTACCCGCCGCATCGCTGACCGTCACGGTCAGGATGTACGCCCCGGCCGGAATGCCGGCCAGCGAACCCGCAGGCAGCGTCAGATTCCACTCGCCGTTCTGGTCAACCGTGGTGGTCCAGGTCTGATTGTTCAGGGTAATGGTGACCTGCTGTCCCGCTTCGGCATTGCTGTTGCCGCTGAGAACAATCGGCGCGGTGCTTTCGGCAATATTGATACTGTTATCGCCCGCAACCGTATTCAGTGTCAGGGTCGGTGGCGTCAGATCCACCGTCACGCTGCCCTGGCTGCTGCCGGTGTTACCCGCTGCATCCTGGACTGTGACGGTATAGTTCAGGAGATCTTCCGGCAGGCCGGCCAGCGCGGAAGCCGGCACGCTGATCTGCCAGTTGCCATTGCCGTCGACGGTGCCGTTGTAGGTTGCGCCATTCAGCAGCACGCTCACCGTCTGGCCGTCACCGGTTATGCCGGTGGTGCCGCTCAGGGTTTGTGCTGTGGCGATCTCGCTGCTGTTGAGCAGGCCATCGCCAAAGGCCGAGACGATCTGCGGTGCTGGCAGCGTCGCCAGCACGCTGAGCGCTGCCTCGCTGCTCAGGGTCGCCCCGCCGCTGTCCGTTGCGGTGACAGTCAGGGTGTAAGGCCCATCGGCGAGCGCCGTCAGTGCCTCAGCCGGAACGATCACTGTCCAGCGGCCGCTGGCCGAGACCTGCGCGGTGTAGCTGATGTTGTTAAACAGCAACGTGACCGTGCTGCCCTCTGTCACGTTCACCGACGTACCGGTGACGACCAGGGCCTGACCCAGCTCCTGCGCATTCAGGTAGTTATCTTCGCTGATGGCATCCATCGCCAGGCCAGAGGCGTTGCTGTTGACGTCAAAGGTGAGATTGCTGGTGGAGGTGTTGCCCGCCACATCGCTGACTGCCACGGTAAAACTGGCGCTGCCATCATTAATCGCGGCCAGCGCACCGGCTGGCACGATCAGGCTCCATGCTCCGCTCGCCTGCACGGCGGCGCTGTAGACTGTGCCGTCAACGGTGACGGTGACCAGCTGACCCGCTTCGACGTTGGTGGTGGTGCCGGAGAGACGTTGATCGGTGAGGCGCTCCGCGCCATCGACCACGTTGTTACCGGCAAAGGCATCCAGCGTCAGGGTCGGCAGTGTGCCTGGCTCCACTTTCAGCGCGAGGTCGCGGCTGGTGGTGGTGGCATTTCCTGCCGCATCGCTGGCGGTCACGGTCAGCGGATAGCTGCCGTTGCCCAGCCCGGTGTAAACCGTGGCGGGCAGCTCCAGCGACCAGACGCCGTTGACGTCAGCGGTGGTGCTCAGGGTGGTGCCGTTGAAGCTGGCCACAATCAGGGCGTTAGCTTCGCTGCTGCCGGTCAGCGTCAGCGGCTGCTGACTTTCAGCGGCGTTAATGATGCCATCGGATGGCGTAATGAAGTTCAGCACCGGAGGCAGCGTATCCACCACGAGGTTGCCATCCGCCTGGCTGCTGTTGCCCGCCACATCACTGACGACCACGGTGTAGCCACTATTGCCCTGCGGCAATGCAGACAAGACATCGGCCGGAACGGCGACCTGCCAGTTGCCTGCAGCATCGACCGTGCCGCTGTAGTTGTTGCCGCCCAACGTCACGACGACGGTCTGGCCGTCGCCGGTCACGCCAGTGTTACCGGTGATCGTACCACCGGCAGCGGCTTCCTCTCCGTTCAGAATGCCATCATCAAAGGCCACGCCCGGGGTCGCCACCGGCAATGCAGTGGCGATCACCGTCAGGGTAGCGTCGCTGGTCGCCAGCGGCTGTCCGTTAGCGTCGCTGGCGGTGGCGGTGATGGTCTGCGGGCCATCTGCCGTTCCGGTAAAGGTGCCTGCCGGTAAGGTCAGGCTCCAGCTTCCATCTGCCGTCACGGTGGTGCTGACCGTGGTGCCGTTGGCCAGCACGGTGACAATGCTGCCGTCAGGCAGACCGCTGGTGCTGCCGCTGACCACGACGGCGCCACCCAATTCCTGCGCATTGAGGTAGTTGTCGTCACTGACGGGTGCCAGCGCGATCGACGGCAGGGTGTTGTCCACACTGAAGTCAAGCGTGCTGCTGGCGGTGTTACCCACGGCGTTGATGACGCTGACGTTCAGCGTCTGAGTGCCTTCTCCCAGTTCAGCCAGGGCGCCCGCAGGCAGAATAATGCTCCAGTTGCCGCTGGCCTCGACCACACCGCTGTATTCGATGCCATTCAGGGAGATGATCACCTGCTGGCCAGGTTCGACATTCGTGCTGCTGCCGCGAACCGTTATCGGCTGCAGCTGCTCCGCTGCCGTAACGATGCCGTCACCGGCGAAGGTGCTGCTGTCGATGGTCAGTACAGGCTGCACGTCCGGCGCGGTTGCCACATTCAGATCAACCACCTGGCTGCTCTGATTCCCGTTAGCACTGGTTTCCGTCACCGTCACCAGATTACTGCCAGGAGGCAGCGCCGCCAGCGCTTCAGGGGCGATCTGCAGCGTCCACTGGCCGTTAACGCCAACGGTGGTGCTGTAGAGCTGGTCATTGAGCTGGACCGTGACCACGTCGCCATTCTGACCACTGCCACTCACCACCAGCGGCTCTGCCAGTTCCCCGACGTTCAGCGCGTTATCACCGCTGACCGGCGCGACGACCAGCGGAGGCGGCGTAGTCGCAACCGTCAGGGCACTGTTCTGGCTGCTGCTGTTACCGGCTGCGTCGGTGACGGTGACCACCACCGGATAGCTGCTGCCATTGGTCAGACCGGCAAGCGCCGCTGGCGGAACAGCCAGCGCCCAGTTTCCGTCACCATCAACGGTGCCGGTGTAGGTCACGCCATTCAGCGTCACACTGACGCGATCGCCTTCACTGCCTGCGCCGCTGAAACTGAACCCTGCCGCCTGCTCAGCGATGTTCAGCACACCATCACCCGCGGGCGCAGCGATACTGAAGTCTGGTGCCGTGGTATCCACGGTAACCGACACTGGCGTGGTAGCCACGTTGCCACTGACGGTGGTGACGGTCACGTTGAGATCGTAACGGCCATCTGGCAACTGTTGCAGATTCGCAGCAGGCACGGTGGCGGTCCAGCTGCCATCGGCGGCAACCACTGCGTCATAGGTCTGGCCATTCAGCGCAAGGCTGACGCTACTACCCGGCGTAACGGTGCCGCTGAGGGTCAGATCGGTGGCGGTTTCAGCCTCATTAATCGTGCCATCGGTGGCAATCGGGTTAACGGTCAGCGCCGGTACGCCGGTATCAACAATCAGCGGCTCGCTGATGCTGGTGCTGTTACCCGCTTCATCACTCACCGTCACGGTAATCGGATTGCTGCCCTGCGCAAGTGCCTGCAGTCTGTCTGCGGGTATCGTCACGCTCCATTCACCATTCGCGTCTACAGTGGCCGGATAGCTGGCACCGCCCAGGGTCACGCTGACGGCCTGGCCTGGCAGCACTGTGCCGGTCAGCGTCTGCGCCGCGCTGGCTTCATCGGTATTGAGTATGCCGTCAGTGAATGGCGTGTTGATTTGCGGGTCTGCCAGCGGCGCGGTCGCCACCAGCAGCGGCAGGCTGTTCTGCACATCACCCGAAGAGACGGTAACGGTGGTCGTGCCCTGCGGCAGCGTCGCCAGATCGGCAGCCGGCACGGTCAGGGTCCACGCACCGGTTTCATCGGTCGTCGTGCTGTAGACGGTGCCGCCAGTCACCAGCGTTACGCTGATCGGGCTGTTAGCCGGCAGGTTCGCTGAACCGCCGCTGAGGATAAGATCGCTCTGCGCCTCCAGGGCATTCAGCGCATTGTCGTCACTGATTGGGGCAATCGACAGCGACGGTATGGGTGAAGTAACCACGCTAAACTGCCCTTCAGCAGGCAGCGCCGGGTTACCGGCCACATCGGTAATCGCCACGGTGAAGGTTTTATCGCCTGCACCGCCCAGCGATCCGGCTGGCAGCGACACACTCCAGCTACCGTTCGCCTGTACTACGCCATCGTAAGACTGGCCATTGATGGTCAGCAATACCGGCTGACCTGCCGGTACGCCGGTGACGTTACCGGTGACCAGAATGTCGGTGAGCTGTTCAGCGCTGTCGACCTGATTATCGCCGGTCACGGGATTAATGGTCAGCGCCGGCGACGTTGCCGCCAGCACAGTGACGCTGGTCGGTACGGTGCTGCTGTTACCATATGCATCGCTGAGTACCACATCCACCGGATAGGTTGCGTCACCCAGTTGGCTGATAATCGCGGCGGGCACCGTAACACTCCACGCGCCATCGGTATCCACGGTGGCGGTGTAGGTCTCGCCATTGAAACTCACCGTGACGGTGTCGCCCTGGGCCCCCCCGCGTCCGTCGAGTGTGAGATCCTGAGTGTGTTCAGCGATATTGATATAACCATCACTGCCCGGCGTGGAGACTTCCAGCAGCGGCGGTGTGGTGGCGAAAATCAGTGAACTGCTGGCTGGCGTGGTATTACCATCGGCGTCTGTCGCCACTACCGATACCGGTTGGGTACCGTTGGGCACATTTGCCAGGTCGGATGCCGGAACGGTGACACTCCAGCTGCCACCCTGCGCCACCACGGCGCTGTAGGCCACGTTATTCAGCGTGACGCGGATGATGTCGCCTTCGTCGCCGGTTCCGCTGACGATTAGCGGCTGCTGCGCGTCGCTGACGTTGATCACGCCATCATCGCTGAGATCGTTGAGCGTCAGAGCGGGCACCGCGGTAGCCACCCGCAGTTCCGTATTCTGAGTGCTGATGTTACCGGCCGGATCGGTCACGGTGACGGTCACCGGATAGGTCTGATTGGTCAGCGTGCCGAGATCGGCCACCGGGACGGATGCACTCCAGTTACTGTTTTCGTCAACAATGGCGGTGTAGGACTTACCGTTTAACTCCACCGTCACGCTGTCGCCCGGGGTGCCGGTTCCGCTGATTTGCAGCGGCGTAGTGAGTTCGTTGTTGGTCAGGACGCCATCACCGCCCGGAGCGGTAACGGTTGCAACCGGAGGCTGCGTGCTGACCGCCAGGGGCTGCGTCTGCGTGGTGGTGTTACCGCTGGCATCAGTCAGCGTAACTACCAGCGTATAGCTGCTGCCATCTGACAGGGCCTGCAGCGCCGCTGGCGGCACATCCACCGTCCAGTTACCCTGCCCATCTACGGTGGCGCTGTAACTCTCGTTATTCAGCGAGACAGACACCACTTCGCCCGGCAACGCACCTGAACCGCTGACCGGCAGACCGGCAGCCACTTCGCTGCTGTTGAGAATGCCATCGCCGCCTGCGACCTCTGCCACAATCAGATTCGGTGGCAGCGTGTCGACGCTGAAGTTGAGCGTCTCATCCACGCGGTTGCCTGCTTCATCAATCGCGGTAATGATCAGGCTGTTGGCGCCCTGTGGTAGTAAGGCGAGATCGGCGGCCGGCAGCGCCAGGCTCCAGCTACCGTCAGGATTGACCGTGGTGCTGTAGGTTTTACCGTTAAGTTCCAGTTCAACCTGCTGGCCCGGCACGGCTTTGCCGGTGCTGCCGCCGATCAGCAGATCGCTGCCCGCTTCCACCCGGTTGAGAAGGCCATCGGTGATTGCGCTCTCCTCCAGCGTGATTTGCGGCAGCGTGGCTGCGACTACATTCAGTTGAGCGGAGTCGGTCAGCAGTGCGCCAGTGGCGTCGGTGGTGGTGACCGAAATCAGTTTTACGCCGTCGGTGATAGTGGTGAGATCGCCTGCCGGAACAGTGACGCTCCAGAAGCCATTGCTGTTCACTACCGCGCTGTAATTATTGCCATTAAAGTTAACCTGCACCGCCTGGCCCGGGTTAACGCCTACCGCAGAGCCGCTGATGATCAGATCGCTGCTCAGCTCCTGCTGGTTAAGGAAGCCATCCACGCTGACCGGTTCACTAATGGAGACCACGCCAGGTTCGCCTGCCGCCGGGGCGACGTTAATATCGCGGGTGTCGGTAGCTGAGGCGCCTGCCGCCGTTGTGACGCTGACCGCGATGGTGCTGCTGCCCGCCGCCAGTGCGCTGAGCGCCGCAGAGGGGATCTGCGTGCTCCAGCTGCCATCCGCGTTGACCAGCGCAGTGTAATTTTGGCCGCCCAGGGTAATGGTGACCGTCTGGCCCGCCTCCACGTTGCTGGTGCTGCCGGACAGCGTCTGGTCCAGCGCTTTTTCGCTGTTATCCAGCAGATCGTCACCGGCAAACAGGGCGATCGTCACCGTCGGCGTACCCGGTTCCGCTGGCGCTTCCACCGCAATCACCCGATCTTCGCTGACTGTTACGCCCGCCTGATTGGTGACTGTGGCCGCGATAGTCGCGTTGCCCGCCGTCAGTGCCGCCAGCGCGCTGGCCGGGACGCTCAGGCTCCAGCTGCCATCCGCGCCGACCGTGGCGCTGTAAGTCTGGTCGCCCAGCGTAACGGTCACGACCTGACCCGCCTCGACATTGGTTGAGCTGCCGCTCAGCAGCTGATCGCTGGTTTTCTCATCGTTGCTCAGCACGTCATCCACGGCGAACTGATCGAGCGTGATAGTGGGCTGGCCCGGCTCGGTAACCGGCGGCTCAACCGTGATCGGCAGCGTGTCACTGACGGTGGTGCCTGCCGCGTTGCTGACCGTGACCACCAGCGAGGCAGAACCGGCTGCCAGCGCACCGAGTGCATCGGCCGGAATGGCAATGTTCCAGCTGCCGTCGGCGCCAACCGTTCCGCTGTAGCTCTGGCCGCCCAGCGTCACCGTGACAATCTGGCCCGCCTCGACGTTGGTGGTGCTGCCGGAGACCGCCTGCGCTTCCAGCTTCTCATCGTTGCTCAGGATGTTGTCGTCAGCAAAGGCATTGAGGGTTAGCGTCGGGGCATTCGGTGAAGTGCCCGCTGACTCCACCAGGAAGTCGCGGGTTTCAGTGATCTGAGTACCAGACTGATCTGTCACCGTCACATTCAGGGCTGCGCTACCGGCTGTCAGCGCAGCCAGTGAACTGGCAGGAATCGTCACGCTCCAGCTGCCATCCGCACCGACCGTGGCGGTAAAAGTCTCTCCGTTCAGAGTGACAGTGACCTGCTGGCCTTCGCCGATATTGGTGGTGGTGCCGCTCAGCAGCTGATCGCTGGCTTTCTCGCTGTTGCTGAGGATGTCATCCCCGGCAAAGGCGTCGATGGTTACGGTGGCTTCACCCGGCTGCGTTACCGGGGCTTCGACAGTGACTGGCTGCGTTGAAGTGACTGTGTCGCCCGCTGCATTACTGACCGAGACGGTCAGTGTGGTGGTGCCTGCTGCCAGCGCGTTCAGCGCGGCTGACGGCACGGCGACGCTCCAGCTGCCATCACCCTGCACGCTGGCACTGTAGGTCTGACCGCCCAGGGTGACCGTCACGATCTGCCCGGTTTCGATATTACTGGTGCTACCGCTGACAAGCTGATCGACCGCTTTTTCGTCGTTGCTCAGAAGGTTGTCGCCGGCGAAATCATTCAGGATCAGAGACGGCACACCCGGTTCCGTTACTGGCGTCTCAACTGCGATATCGCGGATTTCGGTAGTGCTCACGCCATCGGCATTGCTGACGGTAACGCTGATGGTATTAGCTCCCGCAGGCAGATTACCCAGCGCGGCTGCCGGAACAATTACACTCCAGTTACCACTGCCATCGACGGTGCCGAGGTAAGTCTGGCCACCGAAGGTGACTGTCACCGTCTGGCCCGCTTCGATGTTGGTGGTGGAGCCGGAGAGCGTCTGGGCCGTCCCTTTTTCATCGTTGCTGAGGATATCATCCCCGGCAAACTGACCAATGGTGACGGTGGGTTCGCCCGGCAGTGTGACAGGCGCTTCCACGGTGATGGGCCGCGTGCCGGTCACGGTATCACCGGCCACATTGCTGACTGAAACCGTCAGCGTCGTTTCACCTGCCGCCAGGGCGCTCAGGGCCGCCGATGGCAAAGTAACGCTCCAGTTGCCCTGCGCATCAACGCTGCCGCTGTAAGTCTGGCCGCCCAGGGTGACGGTTACCAGCTGACCGGGTTCAACATTGCTGGTGCTGCCGGTGAGTGTCTGATCGGTGGCTTTCTCCCCATTACTCAGCACGTTGTCCCCGGCAAAATTATCCAGCGTGACGGATGGCGGGCCCGGAACGACCGGCGTATCAATGCTGATCGCGCGGTTTTCACTGGCTTCAATGCCAGCCTGGCTGGTGACGACCGCGGAAATCGCAACCGAACCGGTTGCCAGCGCATTCAGTGCCGCAGGCGAGAGCGTGACGCTCCAGTTGCCCTGCGCATCCACTACTGCGCTGTAGGTCTGATCGCCCAGCGTGATGGTGACAATCTGGCCCGCTTCCACATTGGTGGTGGTGCCGCTAAGTACCTGATCGCTGCTTTTCTCGGCATTGCTGAGAATGTCATCACCGGCAAACTGATCGATGGTGATAACGGGCGTACCCGGCTGAGTCAGTGGTGGCTCTACGTTTACGGTCAGGCTACCGCTGGCAGCGGTTCCTGCCTGGTTAGCAACGGTGGCAGTCACCGTGGTGGTGCCGGTTGCCAGTGCGGTCAGCGCATCAGCAGGCACGGTAATGCTCCAGCTACCGTCGCCTGCCACGCTGCCGCTGTAGCTCTGGCCGCCCAGGGTAACCGTGACGATCTGCCCGGCTTCGACGTTGGTGGTGCTGCCGCTAAGAATCTGATCGCTGGTTTTTTCTGCGTTGCTCAGCACGTCGTCGCCGGTAAACGGGGCGATCGTCAGGGCTGGCACACCAGGGGTGGTGTCAGGTGCCTGCACCTGGATACCCAGGCTGGCGGCAGCCGCCGTGCCCGCGGCGCTGGTCACACTGACCGAAATGGTGCTGCTGCCTGCAGCCAGCGCCGAGAGTGCGGCAGCCGGTATTGAGACGCTCCAGCTGCCATCCGCCCCCACAGTGGCGTTATAGCTCTGTCCGCCCAATGTCACACTGACCTGCTGGCCCGCTTCGACATTGCTGGTGCTGCCGGACAACGTTTGTGGCGTGGTTTTTTCGCTGTTATCCAGCAGGTTATCGCCCGCAAACGGGTTCAGGCTAATGGACGGCGCAGCCGGTGTGCCGGGATCGGCGGCCGCGACGGTAATGGGCAGGCTGCCGGTGGTCGTCGTGCCCGCCGCGTTAGTGACGCTGACGTCGATGGTGGTGGTGCCTGCGGCGAGTCCCGCCAGCGCGGCAGCAGGGATAGTAACGCTCCAGCTGCCGTCAGCACCGACGGTGGCGTTGTAGGTCTGGCCGCCCAGCGTGACAGTGACAATCTGACCCGCTTCGACATTACTGGTGGTGCCGCTCAGTACCTGATCGCTGCTTTTTTCCGCGTTATCCAGAACGTCATCGCCAGCGAATGCATTGAGCGTGATAGCAGGCGTCCCCGGCGTGACCGGTGTTCCAGGATCGGTGCCACCATCATTGCCGCCACCGTTACCCCCACCGCCGCCACCACCACCACCGCCGACGCCAACGGCCAGACCGGCTAAGCCGAGCACACCCAGACCGCCCGCCGTTATCACACCCATCGAGGTGTTGGCGTTATCTGCCAGCAGCAGCGGCTCTACGCTGTCGAGTGATTCATAGGTTGGCGTGACCGACGTTGAAGCGAGTTCAGCCCCTTCTGCGGTCTGGGGAAAGAGCGCGTGTTCTGGTGGGTTGACGCCATCATCGAACACCAGTTCGCTGTGCTGGCCATCGGCGTCGTCGAGGAAGAATTTCTGATAGCGGACAGTCTTGCCGTCGCGCATATGCAACACCAGATCGTTACCCTGGCGCTCATACTGCGTCACCATGTCGCGGGTGCCGCTGATGCGCACGACGCTGGGCTCGGTGAGGTTAATGGATTGTGACGAACCGCTGACGGACTGCGAGATGAGTGTGCCGTTTTCGCGCGAGATAATGTCTACACGGCCTTGCGTGAGTTCTGCCATTTGTAACCTCTACTCCACCAGATTAGCTAATATACTGAATCCATAAACATAAAATTATTTTATGCTTACAGTGTTCACACATAGTTTCATCTTCTGAAAATCAGAAGATGTCTTAACCTGGTGTATGTCGAAACGGCAAAGCCAAAGCTGGTCACACGCTCTAATCAGAGTGGCGAGTGACGGTGTTATTGTTAGTTTTACTTGTACAGACTCACGCAAAATGTAACGTTTCTGACAGATTAAGTTTTAGCGTAGCCGTGTTAAAAAACAATTTCAATGTACAGATTTCATTATGGTTTAATCTTCATTACATAAGCCTCACTTGAAAAAAGGTTATCATAAAATCCGCTTTGCCTTTGTTTTTACATGTCAATTTATTGCTGACTGTTTCCGGAAATGATGCGGAAAGGTTAAAAAACCACCACTACCGGAACATCAGGGCTGTAAAAAAAATTTGTTCATTAAGCGATTCAGCCATCATTTATCAGTGGCCCTGTTCCGATTTTTCAGCAGCAAGTCGTTGAAAAACCACAGTGAAATTTGAGTTAAGTCATTCTGCGGGGCGGTGGTCATGCCAGGAAAGTTCTGGAAAAAATTCGCAGCGCGACAAAAGTCGGTAAACTCCCGGTTTTGTCATTTATGCCATGTTGCAATCCCCTTCCTGATAAGAGGCGCAACGACCACTGACTCACGGCCAGTGCTACACTTTTCCGCTTTACCATTGATGAATCTGACCTATGACCGCACTGGACGCTGCACAACAAAACAAACATCAGAGCCGCCTGAACTGGGGCACACGCACCATCTTTTTGATCAATGGCTTAGGAATGTCAGCCTGGGCTCCGCTGGTGCCGTTTGCCCGCGATCGTCTGCAGCTCAGCGGCGCATCACTGGGCGCGTTACTGCTCTGTCTGGGTATTGGTTCGCTGGCCGCGATGCCGGTGACCGGCACACTGGTGGCGCGGTTTGGCTGCCGTCGGGTGATGTGCTTCTCTACCCTGTTAGTGCTGATGATGATGCCGCTACTTGCCACGGCTGATTCTCATCTGGTTATGGCGGCTGCGCTGATGCTGTTTGGCGCCGGGCTGGGCATGCTGGATGTGGCGATGAATTATCAGGCGGTTCAGGTTGAGCAGGCGGCGGATAAACCGATGATGTCCGGCTTCCATGGCTTCTTCAGTCTTGGCGGGATTCTGGGTGCGGGCACGGTCAGCCTGTTGCTGAGCCAGTCTTTTACACCCCTGGCCGCCACGCTGGTGGTGATGGCAGTGATGTTATTGCTGTTGCTGTGGCGACTGCCGGTCTTAATGAATGAACGCCTGCATCAGCCCGATCAACCCTGGCTGGTGATCCCACGCGGCTGGGTCGCGTTTCTTGGCCTGCTCTGCTTTATTCTGTTCCTGGCGGAAGGGGCCGTGCTGGACTGGGGCGCGCTGCTGTTGCTGCAGAACCCGGAGATGTCACCCGCCTGGGCCGGACTGGGCTATGCGGTCTTTTCCGTGGCGATGACGCTGGGCCGTTTTAGCGGCGATAAGATCATCCAGCGTTTTGGTCGCTACCCGGTGATGCTGACCGGCGCGCTGACCGCCGCCGCGGGCATGAGTCTGGCCGTCTGGCTGCCGTGGCCGGAGATCGCCCTGCTGGCTTTCCTGCTGGTCGGCTTTGGTTTATCTAACACGGTGCCGATGTTGTTCAATGCTGCCGGGAATCAACAGGATATGCCCGCGAACCTGGCGATTTCTGCCATGACAACGCTGGGATATGCGGGTATTCTCTCAGGTCCGGCTTTAATCGGATTCATTTCGCAATGGATCAGCCTCAGCGGCGCATTTTTAGCGATCGCCCTGTTGCTGTTAGCGGTAGCCGCCAGTGCGCGAAAAGTTGCGCAATAATTCAGGTACCTGACACGCTATGTTGTATAAGTTTCCACTGACCTCCGGCAACGTCACCCGCTTTTTTGTGGTTTTCAATCTGGTGCTCCTGCTGGCGCTGGGCTTTATGGTGCATAACTCGGTGAATGCCTGGCTGACCGGGAAGCGCTATGCCATGGACGATCTGGCTCGTGACGTTCAGAAGCGCATTGATGCCTATCGCTTTGCCACCTGGCAGATCTATGAAAACCTCTCTACCAGTGCGGCAGGTGCAACACCCGGCAGTAACCTGCAGGAGACGCGACTGCGTCCCGACGTCTACTACCTGGAAAAAACCCGGCGTAAAACGGAAGCGCTGATTTTCGGCTCACATGACAGCAGCACGCTGGATATGACCATGCGGATGTCGAACTATCTCGACACGCTGTGGGGCGCAGAAAATCCCACCTGGTCGATGTACTTTTTAAATGGTCAGGACAATAGCCTGATTATGATCTCGACCCTGCCGCTGAAAGATATGGCGACGCGTTATAAAGAGAGTGCCATCAGTTCAATGGTTGATGGCCGTCGTGCTGAGATGTTGCAGCAGGCGAATGCGCTCGATGAGCGCGAGAGTTTCTCACCGCTGCGCCACCTCGCCTTCCAGAACGATCACTATTTCACGCTGCGTACCACCTTTAATCAGCCAGGCCATCTGGCCACGGTGGTCGCCTTTGATCTGCCGGTTAACGATATTGTTCCGCAGAACATGCCGCTGGAAAATTTCCAGCTGCGTCAGGACAGCTCAATGCCTGCCAGCAGCAGTGAACAGCAGGAGGTGGAAAATACCCGCATCTCACTGGTTAATCCCAATATCGAGATTACGGCCACCCTGCCCAGCACCTCGCTGCAGCTGGTTTATCAGGTGCCGATTGGCCGTCTGATTATCGACACCCTGCACAATCTGCTCTGGCCGCTGCTGATCAACCTGCTGCTGTTCCTGCTTTCACTGGCGGGTATCGTGCTGCTGCGCCAGCAGTCGCTGCGTCCCAGCGAGAACCAGAGCGCTGAACTCGATTCGCTGCGGGTATTGAATGAAGAGATTGTGGCCAGTCTGCCGGTCGGCCTGCTGGTGTATGACTTTGCCAGCAACCGCACCCTATTGAGCAATAAGATTGCTGAACATCTTTTGCCTCACCTCAATCTGCAGAAGATCATTAATATGTCCGACCAGCATCAGGGCGTGCTGCAGGCCACCATCAATAACGAAGTGTATGAGATTCGCCACGCCCGCAGCGTGCTGTCGCCGCATACCCAGCTGTTTATGATGCGTGACCAGGATCGCGAGCTGCTGGTGAATAAGAAGCTGCAAAAAGCGCAGCAGGTGCTGGATCGTAACCATCAGATGCGACAGCAGCTGCTGCACAATCTGGGCCACGCGCTGAATCAGCCCCTGGAGAAGATGGTGACGCAGCTGGTACAGCTCAGCCAGCGTGATGCCGATGAGACCGTGCTGGACCTGCTCGATGAGAGTCAGGGGCTGGCGCGGCTGGTGGATGATATCGTGCTGCTGAACCGTCTTGAGGCGCACGACTGGTCACCCGATGCGACCGTCTTTAACCTGCAGGAACTGCTGGATGAGATCGCACTGGAAAGCCTGCCGCTGATGCGCCGCAAAGGGCTGTCGCTGGTGGTGAATAATCACCTGGCTAATGATGAGACGCGCTTTGGCGACCGTCGCGCCCTGCGTAAAGTGCTGACCACGCTGATGCACTACGCCCTGACCACCACCCGCTGGGGGAAAATCACCCTGGAAGTTAAGGCTGCGGACAAGCAGGCCGATAGATTGATTATCGAACTGGTGGACACCGGTGCGGGCCTGACGGTGGATGAACTGGCCAATGTCGACTTCCCGTTCCTGGGCGATACCAGTCAGGATCGCTACGGACAGGCTTCTGGCATGGCGTTCTTCCTCTGTAAGCAGCTCTGCAAGCAGATGGGCGGCAGCCTGGATATCGTGGCAAAAGCGGATATCGGCACGCGCTACAACATGCAGTTGCCGCTGGTGCTGGAGCAGAAGCGCGAAGAAGAAGAGGAAAAAATTCTGGATGGCGTTACCGCGCTGGTGGAGATCACCGTGGAGGACGTGCATAAAATTGTCTGCCGCCATCTGGAAAACTGGGGAGCGCGTTGTCTGACACCCGACGAGCGCATTTCCGGTCAGGATCACGATGTGCTGGTGACCGACGATCCATCAAAGCTTAGCGGCTGGGCACTGCTGCTGGCGGAAGATGAACTGGGACACCATGCACTGAACGACCAGCAGTATCGGGTCAATTTCAATCTCAGTAATGCGCTGCTGGATGCATTGCTGGCACTGATAGAGAAGCAACTGTCGCATGATGTGATGGATAACGACACGGAAGACGACGCGGCCACGCCATTGATGAGCGGCGGCTATTTCCAGCTGTTTACGGAGACAGTACCGGTTGATGTGAAGAGGCTGTATACTGAGTCGGCGGAAAAGGACTACGCCTCGCTTGCTCAGACAGCGCATCGCCTAAAGGGCGTGTTTGCCATGCTCAATCTGACTCCCGGCAAACAGCTTTGTGAAGAGTTAGAACACCACATTAAAGCGTGTGACGATTCAAACATTACAAATACCACCAGTGATATTGACGCTTACGTCAATCAACTGCTGCAGCAAGGTAACCAATAAGATGAATAACTTAAACGTAATTATTGCCGATGACCATCCAATTGTCCTTTTCGGTATCCGAAAATCTCTGGAACAAATTGAATGGGTTAACGTTGTAGGTGAGTTCGAAGACTCAACAGCACTGATCAATAATCTGTCCAAGCTTGACGCCAACGTCCTGATCACCGACCTCTCTATGCCAGGTGAGAAGTATGGCGATGGTATTACGCTGATTAAATATATTAAACGCCACTACCCGGATCTCTCGATTATTGTTCTGACCATGAACAATAACCCGGCGATTCTGAGTTCAGTGCTTGATCTCGATATCGAAGGGATTGTACTGAAACAGGGCGCGCCAACCGATTTGCCAAAGGCACTGGCTGCACTGCAGAAAGGCAAGAAATATACGCCGGAAAGCGTTGCGAAACTGCTGGAGAAAATCAGCGCGGGTGGTTATGGCGACAAACGCCTGTCACCGAAAGAGAGCGAAGTGCTGCGTCTGTTTGCAGAAGGTTTCCTGGTCACCGAGATTGCCAAGAAGCTGAACCGCAGTATCAAAACCATCAGTAGCCAGAAGAAATCAGCGATGATGAAACTGGGCGTGGATAACGATATCGCACTGCTGAACTACCTGTCGTCTGTCAGCCAGACTCAGGTCGAAAGAGACTAAGTTACTTCCTGAGGCGGTGCAGCCTGCACCGCCTCGCCTCTGCCCTTTCCTGCCCTACCCCATCCGCGTTTTACGTACCCGATCAGCATAGATTGCCAGCGTCACTTTCAGCACATCTAACGTCACCGGTTTCGACAGGCAGTTATCCATGCCCGCATCCATGCAACGCTGTTTCTCTTCCGCCAGCGCATTCGCCGTCACGCCAACCACCGGGAAGAGATGGCCCAGCTGACGCAACCGCTGCGTCAGGCGATAACCATCCATATTCGGCATGTTCACGTCGGTGAGTACGATATCAATCTCATTACGACTCAGTACATTAAGTGCATCAACGCCATCCTGCGCAGTCTTCACCTGATAGCCCAGCGTGCCGAGCTGTTCCGACAGCAGCATGCGGTTAATCGGATGGTCATCGACAATCAACACCATGATGTCATCGTTATGCACTTTCTCTTCTACCGGCGCGGCCAGCAACAGCGCATCTGCGGCGTCGTTGCCCAGTGCGATTCGATAGATGCGCGCCAGCAGCGCCGGAACCTCATGCAGCGTGGCGGTAGAGTGGATCCAGCGGCCAGGCTGACGTTCACGCGGCATATCCACATGCGATCCATCGAAAGTGACCAGTGCCCGCAGCGGAACATCAATATCCAGTTCGTAATCGGTCATCACCACATCGTCATGGCCAGGCTTACCGTTATACTCCGCGACCTGAATGCCCTGCTGCTGAATCTGACGCGTAATAAATTCCGCGAGGTACTCGTTACGCATCGCCAGCCAGATTTTCTTATCCTGTAAATCCTCCAGCAGCATCAGTGACGGCTTCTGCCCTTTGTAGATTGGAATACGCACAATAAACTGGCTGCCCATGCCTGGCTCTGAGTCGACCTCGATGTCGCCATCCATCATATTGATCAGCTTTTCACAGATCGCCAGTCCCAGCCCGGTGCCCTGGAAATTACGCTGCACGCCATTTCCCACCTGGAAGAAGGGATCGAACAGGCGTGGCAGCTCTTTTGCCGGAATGCCGACGCCAGTATCACGGACGCGGAATGCCAGATAGCCCTGCGCAACGTAAGCGTGGAGGATAATACAGCCCGTATGCGTGAACTTAATCGCGTTATTCAGCAGGTTAGAGATCACCTGCTGCAGACGCAGCGGATCGCCGTCCAGCACCTGCGGAACGTCATGTTCAATAAAGCAGTAGAGCGTAAGCCGCTTCTTCACCACCAGCGACAGATAGTTGCCGACGATGTGGGTCACGATTTCACGAGGTGCAAACGGACGCGGCTCAATTTTCAGCTGCTCTGATTCGATTTTTGAGAAGTCGAGAATATCGCTGATGATTTTCAGCAGCAGGCTGGAGGAGTTGTTCATCGCCGTCACCAGCGAGTCGATACCGCTGGGCAGCTCTTTGGTCTGCAGCAGATCGAGATTACCGATAATGCCATAAAGCGGTGTGCGCAGTTCGTGACTGACCGTGGCAAGGAACATCGATTTTGACTGGCTCGCCTGCTCTGCCGCGTGGGCCATCTCCTGCAGCGACTGCTCCATCCGCACGCGCGCCGAGACATCGACCAGCACGCAAATCGCCACGTTCTCATTACGATAGCGCGAATGCACAAAGCTGATTTGCAGGTTGGTATTACTGCCGGTGAGCACATCGACAAAGTTGACCTGCTGCCCGCCAATAATCTCATTCAGCCGCAGGCGATCTTCCTGCGTCAGCAACGTCAGATAATTGTGCGCCAGCTCGTTACTCAGAATATTGGTGCCGTCGCTGGTGCGTAAAATACAGATCCCGACCGGCGCAGAGGCGACAATCTTACGGTTAAACTGCTCATGCTCTTCCAGCCGGTGCGCATTCTCCTCCGCTGGCAGGAACATCCGGCGCTCAAACAGCCAGGCGAGGGTAAACAGAATAACGGCGCTGAAAATATTGAGCAGTAGCGCATTAATGATCATCAGCTTGAGCTGATCCACCATCACGTCGGTAGATATCGACCACACCACGTTAAGATCGGAAGGCGGCAGCGGCTTTTTCAGAACCAGCTGACGATAACCATTCAGGTATCCGAACCAGGTTTTATCATCAGGAAGACTATCGAGCGAGAAGCCCAGCCCGCCGCGCCGCGAATTTAGCAGTGGACGATAATTTTCATCGGTAATGGACGCGATAATCGGCAGGCTGCCCGGCTGAATAAACTCATCCAGCCGGATATTCTGTTCGACGCCCAGTAGCGCCTGTAACTTATTAGCAACGTAGACGGGCACCACCATAAAGAAGGTTCCGACGCCTGGCTGAGCACTGCTGTTAATCCAGTACATCGGATTGCGGCGATCTTCTTCGCTGCTATTGCGATAGCGCAGCACATTCTCACGCAGCGATTTCAGGCTGCGTTCCCGGTCAGCATTGCTGCTGCCAATCGTGAAGTCGGCCAGACACTGACTCTCGCCACCGATAAAGAACACCCGATTCAGCTCATACGATGAGGCGAAGTTACTTTTCCAGTAATTGATGTAGTAACTGAGTGAATCGAGCGAGTTGCGCCAGGTATTGCTCATCGAGGTACAGTCGCCATCCGAAAACAGGGGCGTAAACTGCGGCTGAGATGTTTTGCCTGGCATCATACCGGTCAGCACATCCAGACCGCTGCTGGCGTTGGTTAAGCGGTTTTCGGTGATATATTTCAGCTCACGCATCATGTCCGCCGAATGGCGCACATACCACTCTATCGTGCCGTAGTTGCTGGCAAACTCCTGCCGAACCTGCGTCTCTTTATTGTGCAGCACGCTGATAATGTAAAACGCAGTAAGAACGGCGCCCAGCGTCCAGATTAGCAGCGCCAGCGCGCGGAAAAGATAGCGCGAGATGCGAAGCGTAGTGCGGAAAGAGACAGGATATTTCAAAGGTAACTCGCAGTTGGCAAGGTTAGTCGCATCATCGATTTTTAATGCCCATACACTAGCTTTATCGGGCGTAAAAAGCCAGCCAGCCGCAGGCTTAGCGGGCGGTTTGGGAATCTTTTAAGACAGCCAAAGCAACATCTTTATCTTAGGAAGAAGTCGCCGCCTCTCCCCCTCAAACAAATGCACGCACACATCTCCTTAAAGCGACACCACAACCCCAACAAGAAAGGCCTGCTGTGCCCGAAGAGCAAAGCGTCTGGCCCGCGATGGCGTGGCCGATCCGCATGGATGCGGGAATCCTTTGCGATCAGGCATAGCGGGTCTTTCGGCACCTCCCGACTCACAGCCATCAGCCATTTTCCCGCCCCGCCTCTAAGACCTCAAACAACACGCCCATCCCCTCAAAGCGACATCACAACCCCAACAAGAAAGGCCTGCTATGCCCGAAGAGCAAAGCGTCTGGCCCGCGATGGCGTGGCCGATCCGCATGGATGCGGGAATCCTTTGCGATCTGGCACAGCAGGCCTTGTGACGACTCCCGACTCACAGCCATCAGCTCCCAGCCACCCGCCATAAGCTCTCTGCCCCCTGCAACCTGCCCATCACACACAAAAAAAAACGGCAGGCCGGGTTTCCCCTGACCTGCCGTTTCTGCAACGAACCTCAGCTCACGCCAGACAAATTACTCTTCGTCTTCAGCCGCGTCGTCTTCGTCTTCTGCATCCGTTTCCGGCGCAATCTCTTCATCGTCGTTCTCTGCTTCCGGCGCGATATCTTCCTCGCCTTCCGCCACGCTACCGTCGATTGAATCCAGCTCTTCTTCTTCAACCGGCTCGGCAACACGCTGCAGACCTACGACGTTCTCATCCTCTGCGGTACGAATCAGAATCACACCCTGGGTATTACGACCCACGACGCTGACTTCTGAAACGCGGGTACGCACCAGCGTACCGGCATCGGTGATCATCATAATCTGATCGCCATCAACGACCTGAACGGCGCCAATCACCGGACCATTACGTTCGGTCACTTTGATTGAAATAACACCCTGAGTCGCACGCGACTTGGTCGGGTATTCGCTGTTGGCAGTACGCTTGCCGTAACCATTCTGCGTCACGGTCATAATTGCACCCTCTTCACGCGGCACAATCAATGACACAACGCGATCGCCTTCAGCCAGCCTGATGCCGCGTACGCCAGAGGCGGTACGACCCATCGCACGGACTGCGGTTTCTGCAAAGCGCACCACTTTACCGGCCGCTGAGAACAGCATCGCCTCATCGTTACCGTTGGTCAGCGCCACACCGATCAGCTCATCGTCGTCACGCAGATTCACGGCAATAATGCCCGCGCTGCGTGGACGGCTGAACTCTTTCAGTGCGGTCTTCTTCACGGTACCGAGCGCGGTCGCCATAAAGATATTAAAGCCTTCGGTATACTCACGTACCGGCAGAATCGCCGTAATACGCTCGTTGGCTTCCAGCGGCAGCAGGTTGACGATTGGACGTCCACGTGCGCCACGGCTTGCTTCCGGCAGCTGGTAAACCTTCATCCAGTAGAGACGGCCACGGCTGGAGAAGCAAAGAATCGTATCATGCGTATTGGCGACCAGCAGACGATCAATGAAGTCCTCTTCTTTGATACGTGCGGCTGACTTGCCCTTACCACCACGACGCTGCGCTTCATAGTCGGTCAGCGGCTGATACTTCACATAGCCCTGATGCGACAATGTCACTACAACATCTTCCTGATTGATCAGGTCTTCGATATTAATGTCAGCCGTGTTGGCAGTAATCTCTGTGCGACGCTCATCACCGAACTGATCACGCATCAGTTCCAGCTCTTCGCGGATCACCTCCATCAGACGGTCCGCGTTCGACAGAATGCGCAGCAACTCAGCGATCTGCTCCAGCAGCGCTTTATACTCATCCAGCAGCTTCTCGTGCTCAAGACCAGTCAGTTTCTGCAGACGCAGATCCAGAATTGCCTGAGCCTGCTGCTCGGTCAGATAGTATTGACCATCACGGATGCCATATTGTGGATCCAGCCACTCCGGACGCGCGGCGTCATCACCGGCACGCTCGAGCATCGCTGACACGTTACCAAGATCCCACGACTGCGCAATCAGACCCGCTTTCGCTTCTGCCGGGTTTGGTGCACGACGAATCAGCTCGATGATAGGATCGATATTCGCCAGCGCAATCGCCAGACCTTCCAGGATATGCGCACGATCGCGCGCTTTACGCAGTTCAAAGATAGTACGACGCGTCACAACTTCACGACGATGGCGAACAAAGGCGTCCAGAATCTCCTTCAGCGCCATGATCTTCGGCTGACCCTGATGCAGGGCGACCATGTTGATACCAAACGAGGTCTGCAACTGGGTCAGTGAATAGAGATTATTCAGCACGACTTCGCCAACCGCATCGCGCTTGATCTCAATCACGATACGCATGCCGTCTTTATCAGACTCATCGCGCAGTGCGCTGATGCCTTCGACACGCTTCTCTTTCACCAGCTCCGCAATCTTCTCAATCAGGCGTGCCTTGTTAACCTGATACGGCAGCTCATGAATGATGATGGTCTCGCGGCCCGTTTTAGCATCGGCTTCCACTTCGCCACGCGCACGAATATAAATTTTACCGCGTCCGGTGCGATACGCTTCTTCGATGCCACGGCGGCCATTGATGATAGCGGCGGTCGGGAAATCAGGCCCCGGAATGTGCTCCATCAGCTCTTCAATGCTGATGTCTTCATTTTCAATGTAAGCCAGGCAGCCGTTAATCACTTCACGCAGGTTATGCGGCGGAATGTTGGTTGCCATACCCACGGCGATACCGGAAGAGCCGTTCACCAGCAGGTTAGGAATTTTGGTCGGCAGAACTTCAGGGATCTGCTCAGTGCCGTCGTAGTTCGGTACGAAATCGACGGTCTCTTTTTCCAGGTCAGCTAACAGGTCGTGGGCGATTTTCGACATGCGAATTTCGGTATAACGCATCGCCGCGGCGGAGTCGCCGTCGATGGAACCGAAGTTGCCTTGTCCGTCCACCAGCATGTAACGCAGGGAGAAAGGCTGGGCCATACGTACAATGGTGTCGTATACGGCGGAATCACCATGCGGGTGATATTTACCGATAACGTCACCGACGACGCGGGCAGATTTTTTATAGGGTTTGTTCCAGTCGTTACCCAGTACGCTCATCGCAAAAAGTACGCGACGATGAACCGGCTTCAGGCCATCACGCACATCGGGTAAAGCTCGGCCAACGATGACCGACATGGCGTAACCGAGGTAAGAATTTTTTAATTCTTCTTCGATATTGACCGGTGTAATTTCTCTCGCAAGGTCGCTCATGGAGCCGCTATCCCTCTACTTAATCCCGGATTTTAAAGGTGCGAAAGTATATCACACTGCAATGCTCTGGTGAACGCTAACCACCGATTTCACCCGCTTTTCCTTGCGCCTGAAAGGTGTGCCATCTGCGGTTAAGCGTTTATACTGTGGGCACATTTTGTCAGGAGTTACGATTCAATGAATGCACAACCGCAGAATCATCAGCAGAACGTCGATGCGCAGGAAATTGCCAAGTTTGAGGCCGTTGCCTCGCGCTGGTGGGATCTGGAGGGTGAATTTAAACCGTTGCACCGCATTAACCCGCTGCGCCTGGGCTATATCGCGCAGCACAGCAACGGCTTATTCGGTAAAACCGTGCTCGACGTCGGATGCGGCGGCGGCATCTTAGCCGAAAGTATGGCGCGCGAAGGCGCCGTGGTCACGGGTCTGGACATGGGCGCGGAACCGCTGGCCGTGGCGCGCCTGCATGCTCTGGAGAGCGGAGTGACGCTGGACTACGTGCAGCAGACCGTCGAAGAGCATGCGGAGCAGCACGCCGGAAAATATGATGTGGTGACCTGCATGGAGATGCTGGAGCACGTGCCGGATCCGCGCTCAGTCGTTCACGCCTGTGCGAAGCTGGTCAAACCCGGCGGCGAAGTCTTCTTCTCTACGCTGAACCGCAATCCAAAAGCCTGGCTGCTGGCGATATTTGGTGCGGAATATGTGTTGCGCATGCTGCCGCGCGGCACTCACGACGTGAAGAAATTTATCCGTCCTTCCGAACTGCTGGGCTGGGTCGATGAAACGGCCCTGCGTGAACGCCACATCATTGGCCTGCATTACAACCCGGTGACTAACCGATTCAAACTGGCTCCCGGCACTGACGTGAATTATATGGTGCACACCCACCGCGCCGTCTGAGTGACCCGCCCGCCTGAATCAGGGCGGGCATCTCCTCTTCTGCGCCCGTTCTCCCTGTGCCGGTCACAGCACTCACCGCGCCAGAGGCATTCTGATGTCTGCCAATAGGTTACATCAGCCCGGTTCCATCCTCTTCAGCGTTACCGCATCCGATTCTCTGCTGACCAGCAACCCGCTAGCGGCTTTTAGCCATTTTTCATCCCTTTTCCTGCTGAATCCTGAGGATTGAATAAGAAACACGCGCCCGATCATAATAAGAAAAAAAAGTGTGATCTGGTTGACATGATGCCAGGCCTTACAAGGCGTGGGCTAAGAAATTTCGCAAGAATTACAACCCCTCCAGCCATCATTTTTTGCTCTTGTTAAGCGGCCGTAAAATACTAAAATATGCCTCCATGTAGTTATGGCTATTCCCATCACCCCCTAGATGTAGTGTTTATCCACACATTATTCACAATGAATAGGCTGTGTATAAACCGGGATTTCTTTTAATTTTTGGATACTCACGCAAAGGTAAAAACGCGACATGAACCAGAGTCTGCTCGTTACTAAACGCGATGGCCGCCAGGAGCGCATTGATCTCGATAAAATTCACCGTGTGCTGGACTGGGCAGCTGAAGGGCTGAACAACGTCTCAGTTTCACAGGTTGAGCTGCGCTCTCACATTCAGTTCTATGATGGCATCAGAACCTCTGACATTCATGAGACCATCATCAAGGCCGCAGCAGACCTCATCTCCCGCGATGCCCCTGACTATCAGTACCTGGCTGCCCGCCTGGCGATCTTCCACCTGCGCAAAAAAGCGTATGGTCAGTTTGAGCCGCCAAAGCTTTATGACCAGGTCGTTAAGATGGTCGACATGGGCAAATATGATCGCCACCTGCTGGAAGATTACAGCCAGGAAGAGTTTGCGCAGATGGACGAGTTCCTCGACCACTGGCGTGACATGAACTTCTCCTATGCCGCTGTGAAGCAGCTGGAAGGCAAATATCTGGTGCAGAACCGCGTTTCGGGTGAAATCTACGAAAGCGCGCAGTTCCTCTACATACTGGTCGCCGCCTGCCTATTCTCCGGCTACCCGCGCGACACGCGTATGGATTACATCAAGCGTTTCTATGATGCGATCTCGACGTTTAAAATCTCCCTGCCGACGCCAATCATGTCTGGCGTACGCACCCCAACACGTCAGTTCAGCTCCTGTGTACTGATCGAGTGTGGCGACAGCCTGGACTCCATCAACGCCACCTCCAGCGCGATTGTGAAATATGTCTCTCAGCGTGCCGGCATCGGTATCAACGCCGGTCGTATCCGTGCGCTGGGCAGCCCGATTCGCGGCGGTGAAGCGTTCCATACCGGCTGTATCCCGTTCTACAAGCATTTCCAGACCGCGGTGAAGTCCTGTTCTCAGGGCGGCGTTCGTGGCGGCGCAGCCACGCTGTTCTACCCGATGTGGCATCTGGAAATCGAAAGCCTGCTGGTGCTGAAGAACAACCGTGGTGTTGAAGGCAACCGCGTGCGTCACATGGACTATGGTGTACAGCTCAATAAGCTGATGTATCAGCGCCTGCTGAAAGGCGAAGATATCACCCTGTTCAGCCCGTCTGACGTGCCTGGCCTGTATGACGCATTCTTCGCCAATCAGGATGAGTTTGAGCGCCTCTATACCAAATATGAGCAGGATCAGAGCATCCGCAAGCAGCGTGTTAAAGCGGTCGATCTCTTCTCACTGATGATGCAGGAACGCGCCTCTACCGGCCGTATCTACATTCAGAACGTCGATCACTGCAACACCCACAGCCCGTTTGACCCGAGCATTGCGCCGGTTCGCCAGTCTAACCTCTGCCTGGAAATCGCCCTGCCGACGAAACCGCTTGAAGATGTTAACGACGAAAACGGTGAGATTGCCCTGTGTACGCTTTCGGCGTTCAACCTCGGCGCCATCGAAAGCCTCGACGATCTGGAAGAGCTGGCTACCCTGGCCGTACGTGCGCTTGATGCGCTGCTCGACTATCAGGACTACCCGATCCCGGCTGCCCAGCGTGGCGCGATGGGTCGTCGTACTCTGGGTATCGGCGTCATCAACTACGCCTACTATCTGGCGAAGCATGGTGTGCGCTACTCCGATGGCAGCGCCAATGGCCTGACGCACAAAACCTTTGAAGCAATTCAGTATTACCTGCTGAAAGCCTCAAACGAGCTGGCGAAAGAGCAAGGTGCCTGCCCGTGGTTCAATGAAACCACCTATGCGCAGGGCATTCTGCCTATCGACACCTACAAGAAAGATCTGGACGCGATCAGCAACGAACCGCTGCATCTCGACTGGGAAAGCCTGCGTGAAGAGATTAAAACGCACGGCCTGCGCAACTCGACCCTGTCTGCGCTGATGCCGTCTGAAACCTCGTCGCAGATCTCCAATGCCACCAACGGTATTGAGCCTCCGCGCGGTCACATCAGCATCAAAGCGTCGAAAGATGGCATCCTGCGTCAGGTCGTACCGGAGTATGAGCGTCTGAAAGATCAGTACGAACTGCTGTGGGAAATGCCGAACAACGACGGCTACCTGCAACTGGTGGGTCTGATGCAGAAATTCATCGACCAGGCGATTTCGTCCAACACCAACTACGATCCGTCGCGCTTCACCAACGGTAAAGTGCCGATGAAACAGCTGCTGAAAGATCTGCTGACGGCGTATAAGTTCGGCGTGAAAACGCTCTACTATCAAAACACCCGTGACGGTGCTGAAGATGCGCAGGATGACCTGGCACCTTCTATCCAGGATGATGGCTGCGAGAGCGGCGCCTGTAAGATCTAATGGTCAGGCGGGAGAATCTCCCGCCTCATTCATTTCACGAGGCCTGGCTTCGTCTACTTTTGGACAACTTTTATGGCTTACTCCACTTTCTCACAGAACAAAAATGATCAGCTGAAAGAGCCGATGTTTTTCGGTCAGTCCGTAAACGTGGCGCGCTTCGACCAGCAAAAATATGACATCTTTGAAAAGCTGATCGAAAAGCAGCTCTCCTTCTTCTGGCGTCCGGAAGAGGTCGACGTTTCACGCGATCGCATCGATTACCAGGCGCTGCCGGATCATGAAAAACATATCTTTATCAGCAACCTGAAGTATCAGACGCTGCTGGATTCGATTCAGGGCCGCAGCCCGAACGTCGCGCTGCTGCCGCTGATCTCGATTCCTGAACTGGAAACCTGGATTGAAACCTGGGCGTTCTCAGAGACGATTCACTCCCGTTCTTACACCCACATCATCCGTAATATCGTTAACGATCCGGCAGTGGTGTTTGACGATATCGTCACCAATGAGCAGATTCTGGCGCGTGCTCAGGATATCTCACGCTATTACGACGATCTGATTGAGATGACCAACTACTGGCATCAGCTGGGTGAAGGCACGCATCAGGTCAACGGCAAACCGGTTGTCGTCAGCCTGCGCGCCCTGAAGAAGCAGCTCTATATCTGCCTGATGAGCGTCAATGCGCTGGAAGCGATCCGTTTCTATGTCAGCTTCGCCTGTTCCTTCGCGTTCGCTGAGCGTGAGCTGATGGAAGGCAATGCCAAAATCATCAAGCTGATTGCCCGCGATGAAGCGCTGCACCTGACCGGCACCCAGCACATGCTGAATCTGCTGCGCAGCGGTGAAGACGATCCGGAGATGAAAGAGATTGCGGCAGAGTGCCGTGAAGAGTGCTTCGAGCTGTTTAAGAAAGCAGCGCTGCAGGAGAAAGAGTGGGCAGAATATCTGTTCAGCGGCGGCTCAATGATCGGCCTGAACAAAGATATTCTCTGCCAGTACATTGAGTACATCACCAATATCCGTATGCAGGCTGTTGGCCTTGATTTGCCGTTCCAGACGCGCTCAAACCCAATCCCATGGATTAACTCCTGGCTGGTCTCTGACAACGTTCAGGTTGCGCCGCAGGAAGTGGAAGTGAGCTCCTATCTGGTGGGTCAGATCGATTCTGAAGTAGGCGCTAACGACTTCGACGACTTCCAGCTTTAATTATGAGCCGCGACGTTGTTATTCTGCGCAGTTCCGGCACCCGGCTGGAATGCACAGACGAGCATACCAATCTGCTGACGCTGCTGGAAGCCAACAATCTCTGCGTGGAGTTTCAGTGCCGCGAAGGTTATTGCGGCTCTTGCCGGATGCGGCTGCTGAAAGGCGAAGTGCATTACCCACAGCGGCCGCTGGCCTTTGTGCAGCAGGATGAGATCCTGCCCTGCTGCTGCAAAGCCAAAGGCGAGATTGAGCTTGAGTTATAATTGAGGTGGAATAAGTCTGGCTTGATTTGCTGTGAGATCGAGTCAGCTTAGGGAACACGGTCAGATCGGAAAGACGCAAAAAGCGTCATCCCTGACAGCTCGGCCCGCGCGATTACGCACCTCATCCCTGAGGTGCGCCCGTAGCCGGGCCAACGCGTTGCGTTGTTCAAAAACGCTCCCGGCGTTTTTGTCCCAGGCGCGGGACGCTTTCCTCCTCTGACCGTGTTCCCTGCGCTTTGAGCTAATTTATTGCTGCGAGAATGACGCTGTATGGGATTAATTCGCAGTCACATACAAGACGGGCGCCTCAAGCGCCCGTTTTTTTTACTGACATTACTGTCTGACAGTTTCAACCACATCAATCCAGCCGTGACCGGTGCTCACTTCGCTGCCGTGTAACCAGCGGCGCAGCATGTTCATCGCCATCATTGCCACCACCTTCTGCCGCGTCTCCAGATTATGGCGACCGGTACTGAACTTCACGCGCTGACCAAAGCTGCCATCCGGCGTATGCAGCGCCACCGAAATCTCTTCCTGCTCCAGGCTGCCAACAGAGAGCGCCAGCGCGGCCTGCTGCTGTGCAGCAAGTTCGCGGGTGCGGATCACCTGCTGCTCCAGCGTCTCCTGCCGGGATGGCAGGATGTCAGCCCCACGCAGCGGCACGCTGGCGCTGGCCAACTGCCAGTAGAGCAGTCCAGCGGTGTATTGCTCACTGATTGCCAGCTGCTCACCGCGCTGCTCCAGCTCACGTGCCAGCAGCGCCGGTAAGCCTTCGGTGCCTTCGAAAATGGTGCACTCCGCCAGTTGCAGACGCACCTGCTGCCACACCTGCTCCATCGCCACCCGCTGACTGGCCGGGCCGGTGAGCTTGATCTCAATGATCGGCATGGACGAGCGATATCCCATGACCACGCCTTCCGGCAGCGCCAGCGGCTCCAGTTCGGCGGCAATATCGCTTTCACCACGACCAAAGGTGGTCAGCCGCAGACAAATCGGTGGCTCGGGCGGTGAAAATTTCGCTTTCAGACGGGGGATGATCTGCTGCTCCACCATCACTTTAAATTCAGACGGCACACCAGGCGTGAAGAACATCCAGCAGCGATTGAGTTGCAGGGCAAAGCCACAGGCGGTACCGACCGGATTATCAATCAGTTCCGCATTGGCCGGGATTTCCGCCTGCTTGCGATTGCTGGCCGCCATCACGCGTCCCCGGCTGGCGAACCAGGCTTCCATCTGTTCCAGCCACTCCTGCTGCACCTCAAGTTCAACGCCACAGGCTCTGGCGGCTGCCAGCGCACTGAGATCGTCACTGGTCGGCCCCAGACCGCCATTCACAATCAGCACATCTGCCTCATGGCTGCGCGCCTGTAGCGTGGCGATTAACGATTCGAGTGAATCTCCTACCGTGGTACGGCTGGTCATAGGCAACCCTTGCTGGAACAACATATCCGCCAGCCAGGCTGCGTTGGTATCGACGATTTGGCCATGCAGCACCTCATCCCCGGTCGACAGCATCTCTACTCTAATCACGTTGAGTTCTCCTTTTCACGTTTGCTTTACTGTACGAACTCCTCCCGCCAGACACAATCGGCATCACCAGGGATTGTGACCATTGTGTCTCAGGCACGTTGCGCATAAAGATAGCGAGGGTGAAGCTGGATCAAGGGTGGTGAAGGTGTTCAGGGAGTTAAAAACCAATAAAAACGGCGGGATTGCCCCGCCGCTTTTTTACTACTATTGTCTGCTACAACTGGGTCAGCGAATCGCGATTAACGACGCGCCAGCAGCAGACCAAGTACCAGACCGGCTGTTGCACCGATACCGACACCCTGCCACGGTTTTTCGTGCACGTAGTCGTCTGCACGGTAAGCCGCTTGTTTAGCGCGATAGTAGTAGCTATCGGACGCCTGGCTGACACGGGATTTCACATCGTTCAGCGCCTGTTCGGCTTTGCTCTTAAGCTCAATGTACTTCTGATCGGCCGGATCACCTGATGCCTTAAGAACTTCTTCCAGCGTTTCAGTCAGTAACGCAATATCGTCATCGAGGCCCGTTTCGAATTGATTTGTCTGATTTACCATCGTTTCCTCCGTGTGAATTGCAAAGCAGTTCATTAACTATAGTCATAATCTGGCGCTCTGCTGATTTCCTGCTCCAGGAATCACCTGATTTTTCATCTGTTAATCTTGCTCAGTGCAGGCTGTGCGCCGTTTCGCTACGCAAAGAAGTGTAAGACGCAGCGGCAACCGCGGAATTTCGCTTCGCTTCTTTGATTAATCTGATAAATTTTGTCGTGACTGAATTTTCCAGTAACCCTACTGTCGTACCCCTCTGTTGCCTGTGATTATCGGGCCATGAAAGTGCATTTTGCACGACAGTCACGACACCCTCGAACAGCTAAGGAATAATCTCTGGCATGAATCGAAGAATGTTTATGAAAGCGTCAATGGCCTTCTCCGCCGTCAGCGGCATGACCGGCCTGTCAACGCTGTTTGCGCAATCCGCATGGGCAGAAGATGGCATTGCTGACGGAACCGCCGTACGCTTCGATTTCGACGTATTGAAGAAAAACGCGGCTGCGCTGGCGAAAAAACCCTGGGGCGGAGCACCGGGCGCGCTGCCGGAGACGCTGGCCACATTGACCCCGCAGGCGTACAACGAAATTCAGTATGACGCCAACCACTCACTCTGGAACAACCTGCCCGATCGTCAACTGGACGTTCAGTTCTTCCATGTCGGTATGGGCTTCAAGCGGCGCATCCGCATGTTCTCTGTTGACGGTGAGAGTCGCGAAGCACGCGAAATTCACTTCCGTCCCGAATTGTTCAACTACAACGACGCCAGGGTCGATACGAAGCAGCTGGAGGGCAAAACTGACCTCGGCTTCGCCGGGTTCCGCGCCTTTAAAAAACCGGAACTGGCCCGTCGCGACATCGTCTCCTTCCTTGGCGCAAGCTACTTCCGTGCCGTTGACGATACTTTCCAGTACGGCCTCTCGGCGCGTGGCGTAGCGATCAACACCTTCAGCAATGGCCAGGAGGAGTTTCCCGATTTCACCGCCTTCTGGTTTGAAACGCCAAAAGCGGAAGATACCACCTTTACCTGCTACGCCCTGCTGGATGGTGCCAGCGTCACCGGTGCTTATAAATTCATCATCCATTGCGAAGAGAAACGCGTGGTGATGGAGGTGGAAAACCACCTGTTTGCCCGTAAAGAGATCCGTCAGATTGGCATCTCGCCAATGACCAGTATGTTCAGCTGCGGCACCAACGAACGCCGCATGTGTAACACTTACCATCCGCAGATCCATGACTCCGATCGTCTGGCGATGTGGACCGGTAAAGGCGAATGGATTGCCCGCCCGCTGAATAATCCTCAGCGTCTGCAGTTCAACGCCTATGAAGATGAGAATCCGCGTGGGTTTGGCCTGCTGCAGCTTAATCACGACTTCAAAGATTATCAGGATGTGATTGGCTGGTATGACAAACGTCCCAGCCTGTGGGTTGAGCCGGTCGGTAAGTGGGGCAAAGGCGCGATCAACCTGATGGAGATCCCGACCACGGGTGAAACGCTGGATAACGTGGTCTGCTTCTGGCAACCGGCTGAGCCGGTCAAAGCGGGCAGCGAGCTGAACTTCTCCTACAAGCTTTACTGGAGTGGTCTGCCGCCGGTGCGTAGCGGTCTGGCGCGCGTGGATGCAACCCGTACCGGTATCGGTGGTTTCCCGGAAGGCTGGGCGCCAGGCGAACACTTCCCGGAAACCTGGTGCCGCCGCTTCGCCATCGATTTTATTGGTGGCGATCTGCAGGCTGCTGCGCCGAAAGGGATTGAGCCGGTGATTACCGTTTCATCCGGCAGCGTGAAGCAGGTTGAGATTCTGTATGTCGATCCGCTTAAGGGCTATCGCATCCTGTTTGACTGGTATCCGAACAGCGATTCCACCGAGCCGGTAGAGATGCGTCTGTTCCTGCGCAGCAAAGATGAGACGCTGAGTGAAACCTGGCTCTATCAATATTTCCCGCCTGCGCCGGATCAGCGTAAATATGTCGACGACCGCCAGATGACGGTGGGTTGATGTAAAAAAGGCGAGGCTCAGGCCTCGCCTTTTTTATGGCGCGTTCTTCAGCATATCAACGTGAGGGATCCCATCTTCCAGGTAGTTCTCCCCCACCGCGACAAAGCCATGCTGCCCATAGAAACTTTCCAGATGCGCCTGCGCGGAGAGAAACAGATCGCGGCCCGGCCAGTGCTGCTGACAACTGTTGATTGCCTGCTCCATCAGACGATTCCCCAGCCGCGCACCACGAACCCGATCTGAAACAATCACCCGTCCGATTTTCACCGGGCTGGTCTCATCCTCCGGGGAGAGCAGTCGCGCATAGGCCACCAGCTGGTCATCCGCCATTCCCAGCAGATGCCGGTTTTCCGCCTGCAAATCTTTGCCATCCACATCAAGGTAAGCGCACTGCTGTTCCACCACAAACACGGCACTGCGCAACGCCAGCAGTGCATAGAGCTGTGAGAGGGTCAGTTCGCTATGGTGTTTATCCTGCCAGTTAATGTCCATGGTCTCTCCTTTAAACCACACACTCTACATCAGCGCGGTGTCGCCAGCACCTGCTGGTGACACTCTCTTACAGGCAAAAAAAAATCAGGCCCGGAGGCCTGATTCGTCAGTCGCAGCAACGCGCTTACATCAGCGGCTGAGCCATCTGCACCAGTCTGATCAGCGGCTGCGGGTAAACCCCTAACAGCAGCACCAGAATGGCAGAGATCAGTACCACCACACCACCGGCCGTAAATGCCCAGTTAGCCGGGGTATCACGGGTATGCAGTTCCGGCGGGCTGAGGTAGAGACTCACCGTCACGCGCAGATAGTAGTAGAGGCCAATCGCACTACCCGCGACTACAGCACCGGTGAGCCACCACAGGTGCGCACTGACGCCTGAAGCGATAACGTAGAATTTACCGATAAAGCCCAGCGTCATCGGGATACCCGCCAGTGACAGCATCATCACCGTCATCACCGCTGACAGGATAGGACGATGCCAGAACAGGCCGCGATAGGAGTAGAGCGAGTCAGCATCCGGGCCACGATACGGGCTGGACATCAGACTCACCACACCAAAGGCACCCAGGCTGCTGAACAGATAACCGGCCAGGTATACGCCAGATGTTTCCAGCGACAGCTGATGATCTTTAACCGCAATCAGCGCCACCAGCAGATAACCGAGGTGGGCGATAGAGGAGTAACCCAGCAGACGCTTGATGTTGCTCTGCGAAATCGCCATCAGGTTACCGAACAGAATCGACACGAAGGCGATCATGGCCAGCACTGTGCGCACCGCTTCGCTGTCAGTCACCGGCGCATACATAAACAGACGCATGATGACACCGAAGATTGCAATCTTGCTGGCTGTGGCCAGGAAGGTTGAAACCGGCGCAGGCGCACCCTGATAAACATCGGGGGTCCAGAGGTGGAACGGAACCAGTGAGAGCTTAAAGCCCAGACCGATAATCATCATACCCAGACCCACCAGCAGCAGAGGCTCGTGGATCATGCTGTCAGTCAGGCTCTGGCCCAGTGCCACAAAGCTCAGGTTACCGGAGTCGGCGTAGATCAGCGCAATACCAAACAGCAGGAACGACGAGGCCGCCGCCGAAAGAATGGTGTACTTCAGTGCGGCTTCCAGTGAACGTTTCTGGCGGAAGGCGTAGCCAATCAGACCAAACAGCGGCAGCGACAGCAGTTCAATACCGATGAACAGCGAAGCCAGATGGTTAGCACTGGCCAGCACGATGCCACCAAGTGCCGCAATCAGCACCAGCAGGTAGAACTCATCTTTGTTGTCCGGGAAGCCCGCCAGCCATGGATAGGCAAAGGTACAGGTCGCCAGACTCGCCAGCATGACCAGCGCGGTATAGAACATCGAATAGCCATCGACGCGCAGCAGCGGCGTGACATCCATCGCCCCGACCTGACCGACAAAGTAGAGCGAGAGCAGCGCCAGGTTCAGGCCAACTACCGTTAGCGTGGCGTTAACGAAGTGGTTGCGTCGCCAGGCAATGGACAGCATCACAACCACCACCGTCAATCCGACGATTAACAGCGGTAGCAACGCAATCAATTGGTGAGGAGTTATTGTCATGGCGAATTACGGCCTTGTAGTTGAAATTGAAGCGGTAAACCACTGCTGAATATTGCTCATGGCAGCGTGCGAAGTATCCAGAATCGGCTGTGGATAGACGCCCAGCAGCACCAGCAGCACCACCAGAACACCGATGGTCATAAACTCACGCGGTGACATGCCTGGCAGCGGATCTTTCGATTTCGCTTCGCCGTAGTAAGCGCGCTGCATCATCACCAGCGAGTAAATCGAGGCAAACACCAGACCAAAGGTCGCGATGATGATAATCATCGGCACCACCTGGAAGCTGCCGGTCAAAATCATAAATTCGCCGACGAAGTTACCGGTGCCTGGCATACCGAGGTTGGCAACGGCAAAGAACAGCGACAGACCCGGAATCCATTTGATGCGCGACCACAGGCCACCCATCTGACGCATATCACGAGTATGCAGACGCTCATACAGCTGACCACACAGAATGAAGAGTGCTGCAGCGGAGAGACCGTGCGCAATCATCTGAATCACCGCGCCCTGCAGCGCCAGCTGGCTGCCGGTGTAGATGGCAATCAGCACAAAGCCCATGTGCGAAATCGAGGTGTAAGCAATCAGACGTTTGATATCAGTCTGCGAGAAGGCCATCCAGGCACCGTAGAAGATACCGATGATGCCTAACCACATGGCGATTGGCGCAAACTCGGCTGACGCATTCGGGAACAGTGGCAGACTGAAACGCAGTAAACCGTAAGCTGCGGTTTTCAGCAGGATACCCGCCAGGTCGACAGAACCAGCCGTTGGCGCCTGGCTGTGCGCATCCGGCAGCCAGCCGTGCAACGGTACCACCGGCATCTTCACCGCAAAGGCGATAAAGAAGCCCAGCATCAGCAGATATTCAACACCGCTCGACATTGGCGTCTGCAACAGCTGTTCGTAGTTGAATGTCCAGACGCCAGTCGCGTTGTAGTGGACAAACACCAGGCCCAGAATCGCAATCAGCATCACCAGACCTGAAGCCTGGGTGTAGATGAAGAATTTGGTCGCGGCGGAAATACGGGTTTTGCCGTCCGATGCTTTATGACCCCAGAGCGCGATGAGGAAGTACATCGGCACCAGCATCATTTCCCAGAAGAAGAAGAACAGGAACAGGTCGATGGAGAGGAACACACCGATTACGCCGCCCAGGATCCACATCAGGTTCAGGTGGAAGAAGCCCTGATACTTTGAAATCTCATTCCAGGAACAGAGCACCGCCATCAGACCGAGCAGGCCGGTCAGCACCACCATCAGCAGCGACAGGCCATCAATGGCTAAATGGAAGCTGATGCCGAAGCGTGGGATCCACGGAACGGAGAAACTTGACTGCCACTGCGGAATGCCCGCTGCCTGCGTCAGTGAATAGCCTCCCTGCAACCAGAGTTGCAGTGAAAGCGCCAACGTCAGCCCCATAGTGATCAGTGCGATCCAGCGTGGCACCTTCGCGCCGAGGCGCTCAGTGAGCCAGCAGATCAGACCACCGACGAAGGGTATGATAATTAGCCAAGGTAATAACACGGCACACTTCCCTTTTCTTTGTCTTAGTTCGGGCTATCTTACTTGCCATTTTGGCTCCCGGCAGTGCTCGCAATCCTCACATACCTCGGTATGCTCCGGTTGCTGTGCGCTGGCGGTAACCAAACTAGCCGCGACGATAACGCCCTTGCTCAGGACAATTTTTGACATTCTCAATGGGCAGATTAGCTAACCTGCCCCGCTCATCAATCTTTAAATCACCAGAAGCAGAGCCAGCACCAGCACGGCGCCCACGCTCATTGACGCAACGTACCAGCGCAGGTAGCCATTCTCACTGACTACCAGGCCTTTGTTGGCAATACGTGACAGCAGCGCAGGCAGGTTCATCAGGCCATTCAGTGGGTCGCGCTTCAGCAGCCACGCAATACCCAGATAAGGTTTGACGAACACTTTATCGTAGAGCCAGTCGAAGCCCCAGGCCGCAAACCACCAGGTGCCGAAGAAACGGCCTGGTGCACTGTTTGCGATACGGGTAACCAGCTCACGTTTGCCCAGCCACAGCGCGGCAGCGATCAGAATGCCGACAATCGCTACAACGCCCGAGGTGATTTCAAGTCCCACTTTGCCCGCTTCACCGAACTCATTGGCTGGCAGTACACCTGCCAGCGGCGGCGTGATCAGCGCACCAATAAAGGTGGAGAGCAGCAGCAGCACAATCAGCGGCAGATGATGGGTAATACCCTTACCGGCGTGCGCATGAATTTTCTCTTCGCCGTGGAACACGATGAAGATCATACGGAAGGTATAGATAGAGGTCAGGAACGCCCCCACCAGACCCGCAACCATCAGGTTGATGTGACCGTTAGCCAGTGCGCCAAACAGGATCTCATCTTTACTGTAGAAGCCTGCCGTAATCAGCGGAAGTGCCGCCAGCGCCGCGCCGCCCACCAGGAAGCAGGTGTAGACCAGCGGAATGCTCTTACGCAGGCCGCCCATTTTGAAAATGTTCTGCTCGTGATGGCAGGCCAGAATCACTGAACCCGAAGAGAGGAACAGCAACGCTTTAAAGAAGGCGTGCGTCATCAGATGGAAAATCGCCGCATCCCACGCCTGAACACCCAGCGCCAGGAACATGTAGCCAATCTGGCTCATGGTGGAGTAAGCGAGAACACGTTTAATGTCGGTCTGTACCAGCGCGGCAAAGCCTGCCAGCACCAGAGTAATCGCACCAATAATCCCGACCAGATGCAGCACTTCCGGCGTCAGCAGGAAGAGACCGTGGCTACGGGCAATCAGGTAGACACCTGCTGTCACCATGGTCGCGGCGTGGATCAGTGCCGAAACCGGTGTCGGACCGGCCATTGCATCTGCCAGCCAGGTCTGTAACGGCAACTGAGCCGATTTACCGACCGCGCCACCCAGCAGCATCAGCGTTGCCCACTGCAGCATATGGTTATCTGCGGCAAAGTGCGCAGGAGCCAGCTCCATCATCTCGCGGAAGTTCAGCGTGCCCAGCTCGTTGTAGAGAATGAACAGGCCGAATGCCAGGAAGACGTCGCCCACGCGGGTAATGATGAACGCTTTCATCGCCGCTTTGCCGTTTTCCGGATTGCTGTAGTAGAAACCGATCAGCAGATAAGAGCAGAGGCCTACCCCTTCCCAGCCCAGATACATCAGCATCAGGTTATCGGCCAGCACCAGAACAACCATGCTGGCGATAAACAGGTTGGTATAGGCGAAGAAGCGGGAGTAGCCCTCTTCTCCACGCATGTACCAGGAGGCGAACATGTGAATGAAGAAACCGACACCGGTTACGACAGACAGCATGGTCAGCGACAGGCCATCCAGCGTCAGGTTCACCTTCATGTCGAAGTTGCCGACATGCATCCAGGTCCAGAGCGCCTGCGTGTAGGCTTGCTGGCCGTTGGCGAAGAAGTCAAAACCGACCATCGCTGTAGTCAGGGCCGCCAGACCCACCGATCCCATACCAATCGTGGCCGACAGGTTCTCTGACCAGCGACCGCGCGAAAACGCTAACAGCAGAAAGCCGATCAGCGGAAACAAGACAGTTAAATAGAGAAGATTCATCCGCGCATCTCGCTCACAGTATCAATGTTCAGCGTCTGACGACGACGATAGAGCTGAAGCAGCAGTGCCAGACCAATACTGGCTTCCGCTGCCGCCAGGCTGATCGCCAGGATATACATCACCTGTCCATCGGCCTGACCCCAATAGCTCCCGGCAACCACCAGGGCTAAGGCGGCGGCGTTGATCATGATTTCAAGGCCGATCAGCATAAACAGCAGATTGCGGCGTATTACCAGCGACGTCAGTCCAAGGACAAACAGCACGGCAGCAAGAATCAATCCATGTTGTAACGGGATCATGCGTTCTCCTTTTTCACCTGAGCGGCGTCAGCATTACGGTTACTCAGGACTTCGCCCTGACGCTCCTCGCGACCGATATGGAAGGCCACGACCAGACCCGCCAGCAGCAGCATTGAGGCCAGTTCAACCGCCAGTACGTAAGGACCGAACAGGCTGATGCCGACCGCTTTGGCGTCGATGATGGTGCCATCGATGCCCTGATCGTTGGCGGTCAGGATGGCGTAGACCATTACGACCAGCAGCAGCAACGAGACGATACCCGGGCCAATCCACAGTGACGGGCTGAGCCACTCACGCTCCTGCTTCTCGGTCTGCTTGCCTAAGTTCAGCATCATGACCACGAAGACGAACAACACCATAATGGCACCGGCGTAGACGATGATCTCCAGCGCACCGGCAAAATAGGCTCCCATAGAGAAGAAGACGCCCGCGATCGATAACAGCGAAACGATCAGGTACAGCAACGCATGTACCGGATTAGTGTGAGTAATGACGCGCAACGTCGTCAGCACCGCCACCAGCCCGCAAAGATAAAACGCAAATTCCATGCCTTGCTCCTTAAGGTAATAAGCCTTTGACGTCGATAGGCTTCGCTTCGTTTTCTGCTTCGCCCTTATCTTTACCGTCAATCGCCATACCTGCCATGCGGTAGAAGTTGTACTCCGGATATTTACCCGGCCCCGAAATCAGCAGATCGTCCTTCTCATACACCAGATCCTGACGCTTAAACTCACCCAGTTCGAAATCGGGGGTCAGCTGAATCGCAGTGGTCGGACAGGCTTCCTCACACATGCCGCAGAAGATGCAGCGTGAGAAGTTGATACGGAAGAACTCCGGGTACCAGCGGCCATCTTTGGTTTCAGCTTTCTGCAGCGAGATACAGCCAACCGGACAGGCAACCGCACACAGGTTACAGGCGACGCAACGCTCCTGACCATCCGGATCGCGGGTTAATACGATACGGCCACGATAGCGTGGTGGCAGATAAACCGGCTCTTCCGGATACATCTGAGTTTCACGTTTGGCGAAGGCGTGCAGCCCGATCAGCCAGATACTGCGAACTGTCGTGCCAAAGCCTACGACAATATCTTTCAAAGTCATTTGTTAACCCCTTACGGCGCTGTGTAGAGAATCACTGCGGCAGTCGCCAGCAGGTTCAACAGCGTCAACGGCAGACACACTTTCCAGCCGAATGACAGCACCTGGTCGTAGCGCGGACGCGGAAGCGCAGCACGAATCAGGATGAACATCATCATAAAGAACGCCGTTTTCAGGGCGAACCAGATGAACGGCGGCAGGAATGGGCCGTGCCAGCCACCAAAGAACAGCGTCACAATCAGCGCTGAAACGGTGGTGATCGCCACATATTCGCCGACAAAGAACAGGCCGAACTTCATACCGGCATATTCGATGTGATAACCGTCCGCCAGTTCCTGCTCCGCTTCTGGCTGGTCAAACGGATGACGGTGACACACCGCTACGCCAGCAATACAGAAGGTCACGAAACCGAAGAACTGCGGAATGATGTTCCACAGGTGCGTCTGGCTGTTGACGATATCGTTCATATTGAACGAGCCCGCCTGCGCCACCACACCCATCAGCGACAGACCCAGGAACACTTCGTAGCTCAGGGTCTGCGCCGAGGCGCGCATCGCACCCAGCAGCGAGTATTTGTTATTACTCGACCAGCCGGCAAACAGCACCGCATAGACCGCAAGGCCCGCCATCATCAGGAAGAACAGCAGACCGATATTCAGGTCTGTCACCATCCAGGTTGGCGAAACCGGCACGATAGCAAAGGCCAGCAGCAGTGAAACAAAGGCGATAACCGGCGCAAGGGTAAAGATAAAGCGGTCGGTAAACGGCGGGACCCAGTCCTCTTTAAAGAACATTTTGATCATGTCCGCTACCAGCTGGAGCGAGCCGCCCCAGCCTACGCGGTTTGGTCCGTAACGGTTCTGGAACAGGCCGAGCAGACGACGCTCGGCGAAGCTCATGAACGCGCCGCAGGCCACAACCACCAGCAGAATCACGATGGCTTTAACAATGGCCAGCAGAATGTCGATAACGTCCGGTGTTAACCAGCTCATTGCGCCGCCTCCTGCAGAGTGTCGATTTTACCGTTCGCCAGGAATGGCGGAACGCCCGGCATGCCCAGCGGCAGACCAATCTGTCCCGCCTGCAGTGACGCCGAGAAACGGACCGGCAGACGCACTGTCTCACCGGCACAGATGAACTCAACCGCCGCGCCATTGTTGACGCCCAGCTTCGCTGCATCTTCCGGGTTAATCACCAGTGCAGGCGGTGCCATACGCTGCTGGAAGACCGGTGAACGCTGTGACATCTCTTCACTACCAAACAGCTGGTAGAGAGGGGCCACGCGCCACTGCGCTTCACTGACGAATGCCGCCGGAACGTTGCTGAACCAGGGCAGACTGGCTGCGCTGGCTTCAAACAGCCGTACACCCGGATCGCCATTACGCAGTTTGCCGCCCACTTCAACCTGGAACTTGTTCCACGCCTGCGGTGAGTTCCAGCCCGGTGCCCAGGCAAACGGAATCTGCGAACGCGGTGCGCCTGGCTGGTTGTTCCCTTCCATTGAGAAGGCGAACATCGTGTCCTGATCCTGCGGCTGACGCGGTTCGTGCACGCTGATATTGGCGCGCGCCGCGGTACGGCCACTGGCACGGTGCGGTGAACGCGACAGTTTCTGTCCACGAATACGGAAGCTGGCATCCGGTGCCGCATCCTTGATTCCGGCCAGCTGTGGCAGATGACTGACCACCGCATCGATCACGTGGTCCAGCTGCGTCCAGTCGACGTGACGGCTTTCCAGCGTGCTGTGCAGCGAATGCAGCCAGCGCCAGCTCTCCAGCATCACTACGTTGTTGTCATAGTAAGAAGGATCGTAAACCTGGAAGAAACGCTGTGCGCGGCCTTCATGGTTGATCGAGGTGCCATCACTTTCGGCGAAGCTGGCGGTTGATAACACCAGACCCGCTTTCTCAAGCGTCGCGGTGCGCTGATGATCAACCACAATCACGTTAGTGGTCTGGGCCAGCGCCGCATCAACCAGCGCTTTCGGTGCATGGCGATAGAGGTCATTTTCCAGTACCACCAGCGCATCGGCTTCACCGTTGCTCAGTTGCTCCAGCGCGCTTTCCAGAGGATTGCCGCCCATCAGGCCAAGACCCACGCTGTTGGCGTGTCCCGCCAGCAGCGTAATCCCGACGTCGGCACCGCGCGCTTTGAGCGCTTTGGCCACGTTGGCAGCCGCTTCGATCATCGCGCTGCTGCCGGAATGGGTCCCGGAAATAATTAACGGTTTTTTCGCGCCGGCCAGCGCCTGCACGATGACATCCATCTTGCCGTTCAGTTTGCTGTCGAAATCGGTCACCGCCGGGGCGGTTTCATCCAGCGCACTGGCGATAGCGAAACCGAGACGCGCCTGATCTTCAACCGGTGCGCGATAGCTCCATGCCGCGATATCATCCAGACGGGTTTCATCGACGTTGGTGATAAACAGCGGATGTTTCGCATTCTGACCGATGTTCAGGATCGCGGCGATCTGCCAGTCTGCCACTTTCTGAGCGGCAGCCATGTCGCGCGCTTTGCCTTTCACGGCCTGACGCACTGACAGCGCCACGCGTGCGCCCACTTGGGTCAGATCTTCGCCCAGCACCAGCACCGCATCGTAGCTTTCAATTTCACGCAGCGATGGCGTATAGATACCGCCCTCACGCAGGATTTTCAGCATCAGTTCAAGCCGGGCCTGCTCGTCCGCTGGCATGCCGGTAGAGAAGTTCTCTGCACCGACCAGTTCACGCAGCGCGAAGTTACTTTCGATGCTGGCGCGCGGCGAGCCGATACCGATCACTTTTTTCGCCTGACGCAGCAAATCTGCACCGGCATTGACCGCCTGCTCTGCGTTCAGCGTCACCCAGTCGTTGCCGCGCAGCAGCATCGGCTGGCGTGGGCGATCTTTACGGTTCACGTAGCCATAGCCAAAGCGGCCACGGTCACACAGGAAATAGTGGTTTACGGTGCCGTTATAACGGTTTTCGATACGGCGTAACTCACCATAACGCTCACCCGGGCTGGTGTTACAGCCCACACTGCACTGCTGGCAGATGCTCGGCGCAAACTGCATATCCCATTTACGGTTATAGCGTTCGGAGTGCGTTTTATCGGTGAAGACGCCGGTCGGGCAGATTTCAACCAGGTTACCGGAGAATTCGCTCTCCAGCGTGCCATCTTCCGGACGACCGAAGTAGACGTTGTCGTGTGCGCCGTAGACACCCAGATCCTTGCCATCGGCATAATCTTTGTAGTAACGCACGCAGCGGTAACAGGCGATACAGCGGTTCATCTCATGGGAGATGAACGGGCCGAGATCCTGATTACGGTGGGTACGTTTGGTGAAGCGATAGCGGCGGAAGCTGTGGCCGGTCATTACTGTCATATCCTGCAGGTGACAGTTACCGCCCTCTTCACACACCGGACAGTCGTGCGGGTGGTTGGTCATCAGCCACTCCACCACGCTTTCGCGGAACTCTTTTGCTTCGCCATCATCGATGGAGATGAATGTGCCGTCAGAGGCCGGCGTCATGCAGGACATGACAAGACGGCCGCGGGTATCTTCGGCATTCTGGAATTGCTTTACCGCACACTGGCGGCAGGCCCCAACGCTTCCCAGCGCCGGATGCCAGCAAAAGTAAGGAATATCAAGGCCCAGAGAGAGACATGCCTGTAGCAGGTTGTCCGCTCCGTTCACATCATACTCTTTACCGTCTACATGAATTGTAGCCATAGTGACATGCTTCCGTAAGGCTCGTCAGAGACGAGCGTTAATCATATTCTTGCCCCGACGCACGACATTGTCGGGGCGGCGGCACCAGGCCTGTTCCGTGTTCTTCGGCGAATTACCAGCGCGCTTTCAGCAGGTTTGGCTGGATCCCGCCAATGGCGCGGGTATTGCCAAACACCTGCGGTGCCATGCCGGCTTCAAACTCTTCACGGAAATATTTAATCGCACTCTGCAGTGGCTCAACCGCACCCGGCGCATGCGCACAGAAGGTTTTACCCGGGCCAAGCTGACGGCAGAGTTGCAGTAAGGTTTCGATATCGCCTGGCTGACCCTGCTTCTGCTCCAGCGCACGCAGAATTTTTACGCTCCACGGCAGGCCATCGCGACACGGTGTACACCAGCCGCACGACTCGCGGGCAAAGAACTCTTCCAGGTTACGCACCAGCGAGACCATGTTGATCTCGTGATCGACCGCCATCGCCAGCGCCGTACCCAGACGGCTGCCCGCTTTGCCGATGCTGGCAAACTCCATGGGCAGATCCAGGTGCTGGTCGGTCAGGAAGTCAGTCCCTGCCCCGCCGGGCTGCCAGGCTTTGAACTTCAGTCCGTCACGCATGCCGCCCGCATAATCTTCAAGGATTTCACGTGCGGTGATACCAAATGGTAGCTCCCAGACGCCGGGATTTTTAACCCGTCCGGAGAAGCCCATCATTTTGGTACCGGCATCTTCGCTTTTAGAGATGTTTTTGTACCACTCCACACCGTTGGCCAGAATCGCCGGAACGTTGGAGAGGGTTTCCACGTTGTTCACGCAGGTCGGTTTGCCCCACGCGCCCGCACTCGCCGGGAATGGCGGTTTCGAACGCGGATTAGCACGACGGCCTTCCAGTGAGTTAATCAGTGCCGTCTCTTCGCCGCAGATATAACGACCTGCGCCGGTGTGGACAATCAACTCAAAGTCAAAGCCGGTACCGAGAATATTTTTACCGATATAGCCCGCTTCCGTCGCTTCAGCAATCGCACGACGCAGATGCACCGCGGCTTCAATGTATTCGCCACGTAAGAAGATATAGCCACGGTAAGCCTTCAGCGCAAAGGCGCTGATCAGCATTCCTTCCACCAGCTGGTGAGGCATCTGCTCCATCAGCAGGCGGTCTTTATAGGTGCCCGGCTCCATCTCATCGGCGTTACACAGCAGGTAACGGATGTTCATCGACTCATCTTTCGGCATCAGGCTCCACTTCAGCCCGGTGGAGAAGCCCGCACCGCCGCGCCCTTTCAGGCCTGAATCTTTGACTGCCGCAACGATTTCATCCTGCGACATGCTTTTCAGCGCTTTTTCCGCACCGGCATAGCCGTTTTTACTGCGATATTCGTCAAGCCAGACAGGTTGCTTGTCGTCACGCATCCGCCAGGTCAGCGGATGGGTTTCTGCAGTGCGAATGATCTGTTTAATTGTCATTGATACTGCTCCAGCAAACCAGGGATGCCTTCCGGCGTCAGATGCACATGCGTGTCTTCATCCACCATCATCGTTGGCCCCTTATCGCAGTTACCCAGACAGCAGGTTGGCAGCAGTGTAAAGCGTCCATCGGCAGTGGTCTGACCCGGTTTGATATTCAGTTGCTGTTCCAGTGCTGACTGGATGCCCTGATAACCGGTGATATGACAGACCACGCTGTCACAGTAACGGATCACATGACGGCCAACCGGCTGACGGAAGATCTGGCTGTAAAATGTCGCCACACCTTCAACATCACTCGCCGGGATACCCAGAACCTCGGCAATCGCATTGATGGCGCCGTCCGGCACCCATCCGCGCTGTTTCTGCACGATCTTCAGCGCTTCAATCGAGGCTGCACGCGCATCTTCATAGTGGTGTTTTTCGTGCTCAATGGCGTGATGCTCTTCCGCGCTCAGCACGAAGACCTCGTTAGGGTCGATCGTTTTAATGGCAATGTGTTGATCGTGCATAATTAGCGGTCCACGTCTGACATAACAAAATCGATACTACCCAGATATACGATCAGGTCGGATACCAGGCTGCCACGGATTACTGAAGGAATCTGCTGCAGATGCGGGAAGCTCGGCGTACGCACGCGGGTGCGGTAGCTCATGGTGCTGCCATCGCTGGTCAGGTAGTAGCTGTTGATCCCTTTCGTCGCTTCAATCATCTGGAACGACTCATTGGCTGGCATCACCGGCCCCCACGAAACCTGCAGGAAGTGCGTGATCAGCGTTTCAATATGCTGCAACGTGCGCTCTTTCGGTGGCGGCGTGGTCAGCGGATGATCCGCTTTAAACGGACCCTCTGGCATATTGTTGAGACACTGCTCAAGAATGCGCAGCGACTGCCACATCTCTTCCATTTTCAGCATGACGCGGCTGTAAGCATCGCTGATGCCGTCGCCGACCGGGATTTCAAAATCGAAGTTTTCGTAGCCGGAGTAGGGACGCCATTTACGTACGTCAAAGTCGAGACCGGTAGCACGCAGACCGGCACCGGTAGTGCCCCATGCCAGCGCCTCTTCCATATTGTAAGCGGCAACGCCTTTGGAACGGCCAATCAGTACGCTGTTGCGCAGTGCCGCTTTGTCATACTCTTTAAGACGTTTTGGCATCCAGTCGAGGAAGTCACGCAGCAGACGTTCCCAGCCTCGCGGCAGGTCATGCGCGACGCCACCGATGCGGAACCACGCCGGGTGCATACGGAAACCGGTAATCGCCTCAACCACGTCATAGATTTTCTGACGGTCGGTAAAGGCAAAGAACACCGGCGTCATGGCCCCGACGTCCTGAATAAAGGTGGAGATATAGAGCAGGTGGCTGTTGATGCGGAACAGCTCAGAGAGCATCACGCGGATCACATTAACGCGATCGGGCACCACGATACCGGCCAGTTTCTCCACCGCCAGTACGTACGGCATTTCGTTTACGCAGCCGCCGAGGTACTCGATGCGGTCAGTGTAAGGAATGTAGCTGTGCCACGACTGACGCTCGCCCATCTTTTCGGCACCACGATGGTGATAGCCGATGTCAGGCACGCAGTCGACAATCTCTTCACCATCCAGCTGCAGAATGATGCGGAATGCCCCGTGCGCCGACGGGTGGTTAGGCCCGAGGTTCAGGAACATGAAGTCTTCGTTGGTGGTGCTGCGCTTCATGCCCCAGTCTTCAGGCTTAAAGGTCAGCGCTTCCATCTCCAGATCTTCTTTCTGTTTGGTCAGCGTAAACGGATCGAATTCGGTGGCGCGCGCCGGGTAATCTTTACGCAGCGGATGGCCTTCCCAGGTCGACGGCATCATGATGCGCGTCAGATGCGGGTGACCATCAAAGGTGATACCAAACATCTCCCAGGTTTCACGCTCATACCAGTTGGCATTCGGGAAAAGGCGGGTGATGGTCGGCAGATGCATATCGTTTTCAGAGAGTGCCACCTTGAGCATGATGTCGCGGTTGCGTTCAATCGACAGCAGGTGGTAGAAAACGGAAAAATCCGCCGCAGGCAGGCCTGCACGGTGGGTACGTAAACGCTCATCCACGCCATGCAGGTCATATAGCATGACGTAAGGCTTGGGTAATTTACGCAGGAACTCGATAATTTCCAGTATCTGTTCACGCTTCACCCACACCACCGGAATACCGGTACGGGTTGGCTGAACAGTGAAGGCATCCGGCCCAAAACGGTTACGCAACTCGCCGATCACCGGGTCATCAAGGTGATCACGGGTTTGCCATGAAGGCTGAGCGAGATCTTGCGTGGTCAAATCTGTCATACGTTACTCACCATTCCGGCCTGGTCTCAGGCACTCAAATGAAGGCGTCAGGATGGGGCCATGCATTAAATTGTGATGTTCTGCTGCAGGCGCTGTTTTCCATCCATACGGTTTTAAACTTCGTCCGGGCTGCGCAGGTTTGTGACTGCGATGCGCTCGCCGCGTTTTCTTTCACGCTCAGATGGCATGTTGGCGCGATAAACGCCCTGATCGCCAACCACCCATGAGAGCGGACGGCGCTCTTTGCCGATCGACTCCTGCAACAGCAGCAGTGCCTGCATATACGCTTCAGGACGTGGCGGACAGCCAGGAATATAAACATCGACCGGCAGGAATTTATCGACACCCTGCACCACGGAATAGATGTCATACATGCCGCCAGAGTTGGCGCAGGCACCCATGGAAATCACCCATTTTGGTTCCAGCATCTGATCGTACAAACGCTGAATAACCGGGGCCATTTTGGTGAACGGCGTACCGGCAATGACCATGAAATCGGCCTGACGTGGCGAAGCGCGCATAACTTCGGCGCCAAAACGTGCCACGTCGTGGACCGCGGTGAACGATGTTGTCATCTCAACGTAACAACAGGACAGGCCAAAGTTATAAGGCCAGAGGGAGTTTTTACGCCCCCAGTTCACCATGTCATGCAGGGCACTTTCGAGCTTGCCCATATAAACGCTGCGATGAACGTGCTGCTCCAGCGGATCGCTGACGATTTCCTGCTTTTGCAGAGGATAACGGTCGTTCTCACCACCGTTCGGGTCTATGCGGGTGAGCGTATAGTCCATCTTATTGCCTCTCTTTTACTGCTTATGAGGATTGGTGTGGCTGACCGTAGTGGTTTTTACCACCACGCGACGGCGAGCTGGAGCCCAGTCCAGTGCGCCAATGCGTACCAGATAGACCAGACCCGCCAGGAGCACCAAAATGAAAATTGCGGCTTCCACAAAGCCGATCCAACCGCTTTCACGGATTGAAGTCGCCCATGCGTATAAAAAGAGGGCTTCGACGTCGAAGATGACGAAAAACATCGCAACCAGATAAAATTTCGCCGACAGGCGGATATGGGTATCACCAACGGATTCAATGCCCGATTCGAATGGCGTGTCTTTGTAGCGGGCGCGCGCTCTGCCGCCAAGCAACCATCCTCCGGTCAGCATGAAAGCACACAGGCCAAAGGCAATAACGATAAATACGATAAACGCCCAGTGCTGAGCGATGATTTCGGTGGTAGTTGACATACTCATTGCTTACTCATCAAAAGTGGCGCTGGCATCCTGCACGCGTTTCCCGCAGCAAACTGACCACATCGATTCAAGGGAAGGATAAAAACCTTTCAAATGTCGCTGTTATTACGTAATAAGCAGCTATTTTATGGGGTTTTTTACTCCTTTCTATAACCTTTTGTCAACTTTGACAAAAGTATCCAAACATTATTTCACACCTGCATCATATTATTAACAAATGATGCCCCGCTTTCCAGCTAAATCGCTTCAGTCTGTAGGGTTAATTTTAGTGTAGCGGGTATTCACATGCATGGATCGTGCATTTAACAAACATATTTTGACAGGTATCACTGAATTTTCCCTCCCCTTTCCAGGGCTATTTTTTTGATCCAGAACACACTTTTGCCCTTTATGCGTTAATTTTCCCCACCTGAAACGGTGATTCGGAACAAAGCATTCGGTTTTTTGGTCTGGAAATTTCAATTCAGTAGATGGTGAAATTTTTTTAGTCGGGTCAGGAGAGGCAGATGAGTCAGTAAGGAGCATCGGGCGGGGGTCAGACACAAAAAAGCCTCTCGTTCTTTTCAGGGAAGGAGAGGCTTATTTATAAGCGTTTATTAAGGCAATCACGCAGGTATTGAGTACAACACGTTAGCGAAATTACTCTTCATCATCCAGCAACAGTGAACCGTCGGGATTATTGCTCAGGTTATAAGGATCATTGGTGGACTGCATGGCATTGAAGATAGCCAGCGCCAGTTCATTATCGCTGTCTGGATTACGGCACAGCAGATATTGCGTATCCGGCAGTACCGGCAGTCCTTCAGCTGCACCCATAACACGCAGTTCCGGGCTCATCATCTCGACCGGACGTGCCGTCACGCCCAGTCCCGCTTTCACCGCAGCGCGTACTGCAGCCAGTGTGGAAGCGACATAAGAGATACGCCACGGGATGCCCGCTTCGTTGAGATGATCGATTGCCATATCACGATAAGGACTTGGCTCATCCAGCAACACCAATGGAATGGCTTCGCCACGCTGGAAGATATAATCCGCTGCGCAGTACCACAAGGTAGGTGAAGTACGCAGTACCTGATAGGTAAAATTGCCCGGGCTGGAAGTGGTCACAACCAGGTCCACTTCACCCTGATTGAGCATTTCCATCATAAACGGATTACGTTTAACCCGCACATCGATTGCCAGTTTCGGATAAACCGAGGTCACCCGGTTTAGCAGGAACGGCAGAATAGTGTCAGAGGTGTCATCAGAGGCGCCAATAGTCAGCACGCCCTGAATGTTGCTGTACATCAGAGATGTGCAGGCTTCGTCGTTAAAACGAAGAATTTTTCTCGCATAGCCTAAAAGCTGGATACCGTGCTCTGTCAGAAGCTTATTACGTCCATGTCTGGCAAACAGCTCTTTACCTACCAATTGTTCCAGACGCTGCATCTGCTGACTGACTGCTGACTGGGTTCTGCAGACCGCTGCAGCAGCAGCTGCAAAGGTATTCAAATCCGCAACGGCAACGAAGGTTCTCAGCAGATCGAGGTCGAGATTCAGTATCGGACGATTTGCATTAGTCATGTTTTTTCTTCACTTATAAGATTTTTACGAACTACTACCCTGGTGTTATCACAAGCTTATCAAAGTGATAAGCAGTAATGGTGCTCAATGACAGTCCTGTGTGAAGACTGACACAAAAAAAGTTTATGTGGATCCTGCACTGTTGACTCCTCTGAAGGGTCATAGTGCTATTCAAGACAGATACAACTTCTGAACCGATGGCGCTGGGTGCGCAAATGCAGGAAGCTGCGTAGTTGTCTTATTCCCACCAGAAAGAATCGTGTGGGATAGAAAGCGCACTTTACGGGCTATCAAAGCGAAGCGGCAAAGTGCACTAAATAATAAATTATACTTAATCATTTTTGACTTCAAAATGGAAATGATTTTGTGAAAAGCGCTGTAAATTTTGTGCTAAAGGCATTTCCAGACCCTTATGCCACATTATTGATCACTTTTTAAGCCTTCAGCGTTCTGAAATTTAGTGAGGAAGTGTTAAGTACGGCTCACAATCCTGCAATAAAGGTGCCATATGAAGCTCTGCTTTTGGCACTTTTCCGGCGAACACAAGGCCTTAAACACGCCACTCTTAAGCAGCGTTAAGGCGTAATCTTCAGGCACGTTATAAAATCGTCCACAATTTGAACATTTATAAAATATCCTTTAACTATTTCTCTAAGTGTATATTTCAGGTGCAAAGAAAAGTTCCATTTCAATAACTTCCAGATAGCGTTCATGATGCTAAAGCCATATGTCGGTTCAGCAGCGCTTTGGACAAGTTAAAATCCTGCATTAATGCCAATTTATGGTTTTATTAACCAGTTTACGCGACAACAAATATTTTTTACGCTGCGCACCGGGCAAAAAGTTGTTGAACCCGCCAAAACGGGGCGGCACCCTTCTTTTGTGACTGTCAGGAGAGTACATTGTGCTGGTTGGATTTCTGTGGCAGCCAAAAGGATTCTGCCCATTAAGGCGGTAACAATGACTTTTCAAATTGATAAATCCGGAAAACTCGATAACGTCTGCTATGACATCCGTGGCCCGGTACTGAAAGAGGCTAAGCGCCTCGAAGAAGAAGGTAACAAAGTTCTGAAGCTGAACATTGGCAATCCGGCGCCGTTTGGTTTTGAAGCACCGGATGAGATACTGGTCGATGTTATTCATAACCTTCCCAGCTCTCAGGGCTATTGTGACTCCAAGGGTCTCTATTCCGCCCGTAAAGCGATCATGCAGCACTACCAGGCGCGCGACATGCGCGATGTCACCGTAGAAGATATCTACATTGGCAACGGTGTTTCAGAACTCATCGTGCAGGCGATGCAGGCGTTACTGAACAGCGGCGACGAAATGCTGGTGCCGGCCCCCGACTATCCGTTATGGACGGCTGCGGTTTCCCTCTCCAGCGGTAAAGCAGTGCACTATCTCTGTGACGAATCAGCAGGCTGGTTCCCTGACCTCGATGATATCCGCAGCAAGATAACGCCTCGTACCCGCGGCATCGTGATTATCAACCCGAATAACCCCACTGGCGCGGTCTACAGCAAAGAGCTGCTGTTAGAGGTGGTTGAAATTGCGCGTCAGCATAACCTGATTATTTTCGCCGATGAGATCTACGACAAGATCCTCTATGACGATGCACAGCATCACTGCATCGCAGCGCTGGCACCCGATCTGCTGACTGTTACCTTTAATGGCCTTTCTAAAACCTATCGCGTTGCCGGTTTCCGTCAGGGCTGGATGGTACTGAACGGGCCAAAGAAACATGCTAAAGGCTATATAGAAGGACTGGAGATGCTCGCCTCGATGCGCCTGTGTGCCAACGTACCGGCGCAGCATGCGATTCAGACGGCGCTGGGCGGCTACCAGAGCATTAGCGAATTTATCATGCCGGGTGGTCGTCTCTACGAGCAGCGGCAGCGCGCCTGGGAGTTGATTAATGATATCCCAGGCGTCAGCTGTGTGAAGCCGCAGGGCGCGCTTTATATGTTCCCGAAAATCGATGCCAAACAATTCAACATTTTCGACGATCAGAAGATGGTGCTGGATTTTCTGTTACAGGAGAAGGTGCTACTGGTTCAGGGCAGTGCCTTTAACTGGCCATGGCCCGATCACCTGCGCATTGTTACGCTGCCTCGTGTGGATGATCTTGAGATGGCGATCAATAAATTTGGCCGCTTCCTGCAAGGCTATCGTCAATAATCAGGCCCGCGTATACTGACGCTATTTGGGGAGAGCCAGAGCCTGTCTCTCCCCCGCCAGCCAACAGGAACGCTCATGACACAAAGCCACTTCTTTGCTCATCTCTCCCGTCTTAAGCTGATCAATCGCTGGCCGCTGATGCGCAATGTGCGCACCGAAAATGTCTCCGAACACAGTCTGCAGGTCGCCATGGTGGCGCATGCCCTGGCCGTGATCAAAAACCTTAAATTCAACGGGTCGCTTAATGCCGATCACATTGCCATGCTGGCGCTTTACCACGATGCCAGCGAAGTGCTCACCGGCGATTTACCGACCCCGGTAAAGTATTACAACGCGCAGATCGCCCACGAATATAAGAAAATCGAGAAGATTGCTCAGCAGAAGCTGATTGAGATGCTGCCTGAAGAGTTTCAGGCGATCTATCGCCCGCTGATCGATGAGCATCTGCACAGCGAAGAGGAGCAGGCTGTTGTGAAACAGGCGGATGCGCTCTGTGCATATGTAAAATGTCTTGAGGAGTTGTCTGCCGGGAACAACGAATTTTTACTGGCCAAAGCGCGGCTGGAAAAGACCCTGGCACTTCGGCGTTCACCGGAGATGGATTACTTCGTTGAGGTGTTTATTCCGAGCTTCAGCCTGTCACTGGATGAAATCTCGCAGGATACGCCACTCTAAGCCCGGCGGTCTGGCCGCCGGGCCAGCCTTTAAGCCTGCTGACGGAAGGTAAAGCTGCCGTCAGACTCGCGGGTTATCACCAGTGATGCCAGTGAGTCGAGCTGAAGCGCTACCTCATCCAGCCGGGGTGTCTCCGCCGGCGCATTGATGGCAATCACCGCACAGCCAGCATTCAGGCCGGATAAGATTCCGGCAGGTGCATCTTCTGCAACCACGCACGATGTCGCCGCTAATCCCAGCTTCTCCGCGCCAAGCAGGTAGGGATCGGGCTCCGGTTTGCCCTTAGTCACCTGTTCAGCGGTAATAAACACGGCAGGCTTCGGTAAGCCTGCGGCTTTATGACGTGCATGTGCGACCGGCACTGAACCGGAAGTGACAATCGCCCAGGGAATCTGCAGTTCGTTCAGCCGGTTCAGCAACGCGTTGGCCCCTGGCAGCGCCTGCACACCGTCGGTGTCCGCCGCTTCAGCCTGCTCCAGCGCAACAAACTCCGCCTGAATAGCCTCTTCCGACTGGCCTGCCATGAAATGACGCAGAGAGGTGATCGCCTGTTTGCCATGAATGAAATCCAGAATCTCATCAGCCGCGATGCCATGACGGGCACCCCACTGGCTCCAGGCTCGTTCAACCGCTGGCAGTGAATCCACCAGCGTGCCGTCTAAATCAAATAGAAAACCTCTGTAGGTCACGCGCTACTCCTCATCAGGCATTAATCACTTGCGCAATTTCGTTTGCACTTAAATGGTACTGGCGCGGACAAGTCTGCCACAAAGCTAACATCCGTTGATACTTTTCCCACATCGGGGTCTGCGCATTAAAACCATGGGTGCCGGAATCGAAGTGGGTATAACGCCCTTCTGTATTGACCATAAAACGGACATAACCCAGCAGGCGTGCTTCCGTTGCCGCATCGAAGCCCAGAAAGGCCAGACGCCGCTCTTCAAGCTCACCTTTCTCTTTAAGGTTCGACCAGGAGACGTGGAGAGCGTGATGCATTTCCATAATATCGATCACCGTCCGGCAGATCGCTTCGCTGAGTTCGCCAAACTCTTTGTCCAGCTCCCGCATCTGCAGCGCATAACCGCGCTCGATGATGGTCTGGTAACGGCGAAAACGCTCCGCATTTTCCGGCTCAAGCATGGCCATCATTTTGTACTGATTAGTGAGAATCAAACGCTGTGCATGGGTCATTTCCATCATTTACTCCCGGTCAGAGACCGCTCAGTTAATCGACAATGGAGAAATCATTGCACAGCGTTAGCGACACGGAAATCGCCGTATCACCATTCTTTGATTTGGCCGCAGGTTAGCGGTAAATATTTTACCGCCAGCCTGGGATGGGTCAGAGATCGTCGAGGAAAGTGCGGTCGAGTTGTTTGAACGCCCGCTTTAGCAGATCGGCCAGCGCCTGATAGGTCGGCTTGCCTTCTACTGGCGCTGTCGCCTGCCCCGCTTCTTCCAGCCGGGCACGAACTTCATGAAACCAGTTAAGCAGCGTCGGCGGCAGCGGCGTCACAGAACGCTTTCCCAGCCACCATAATCCCTGCATCGGCAGGGTACAGGCAAACAGCGCGGTCGCCACGGCCGGGCCTAACTGACCGCCCATCGCGATCTGCCAGGTCAGCGTAAAAATCGCCAAAGGGGGCATAAAGCGAATAGCAAAACGCGTTGCCGATGAAACACGGTTTTCCGGGAACATAGGTGCCAGGCGCTTATCAGCCGGCCAGGTCTTCATATAGTGTTGGCCGCGCTGAAACATCCGAAACCAATTGGTACTGCCAGATTCATTCGCCATGGCTCACCTCAACTAATGCTGTAAAAATTAAAAAATAGTTATAACTACACAACTTTACGTGACATCCTTCAATTATTTTTGTCTTTAAAGGTGACTCCAGCTATTCTGACGCCGTTTTACCCCCTTTCCGGAAGCGGATTGCGCTTTTGGGAAGAGGCCTGAGCCAGGTTCAGACAAGGCAATCTTCAAATTTTCGCGTAAGATTGCCGAAATATTTTGCGGAAATGCAGAATTCTGTCTACCGCATGATGTTTGTCATTAATCTACCAGCTTTCATGGGCTACGCTGTTAGTCTGATTGCGTTTTATTTAGCCACTCTCAAAAAATAGGTACTTCCATGTCGAGTAAGTTAGTTCTGGTTCTGAACTGTGGCAGCTCTTCCCTTAAGTTTGCCATCCTCAACCCTGCCAGCGGTGAAGAATTCCTGTCTGGCCTGGCGGAATGTTTCCACCTTCCTGAAGCCCGCATCAAATGGAAGCTGGAAGGCGAAAAACAGGAAGCGCCTCTGGGTGCTGGCGCAGCGCATAGTGAAGCGCTGAACTTTATCGTTAAAACCATTCTGGCACAAAAACCTGAGCTTTCGGCACAAATTGCTGCAATCGGCCATCGTATCGTTCATGGCGGCGAGAAGCTGACTCAGTCAGTCATCATCACTGAAGAAGTGGTACAGGGCATCAAAGACGCCTCTTCTTTTGCACCGCTGCACAATCCGGCTCATCTGATCGGTATTGATGAAGCGATGAAAAACTTCCCGCACCTGTCAGATAAGAATGTCGCGGTATTTGACACCGCTTTCCATCAGACAATGCCGGAAGAGTCTTATCTCTATGCGCTGCCGTACAAATTGTATAAAGAGCATGGCGTTCGTCGCTATGGCGCGCATGGTACCAGCCACTTCTATGTGACCCATGAAGCGGCCAAAATGCTCAACAAGCCGCTTGAGTCACTGAATATTATTACCTGCCACCTCGGTAACGGCGGTTCTGTCTCTGCCATTCGCAACGGCGAGTGTGTGGACACCTCAATGGGCCTGACCCCACTGGAAGGCCTGGTGATGGGTACCCGCAGTGGCGACATCGACCCGGCAATTATCTTCTTCCTGCACGATACGCTGGGTATGAGCGTCGATGCCATCAATAAACTGCTGACCAAAGAGTCTGGCCTGTTAGGTCTGACTGAAGTCACCAGCGACTGCCGCTACGTGGAAGATAACTACACCACCAAAGAAGATGCGAAGCGCGCAATGGATGTCTTCTGTCATCGCCTGGCGAAATATATCGGCAGCTACACTGCGCTGATGGATGGCCGCCTGGACGCCGTGGTATTTACTGGCGGCATCGGTGAAAACGCCGCGATGGTTCGTGAACTCTCACTGAAAAAACTGGCACTGCTGGGCTTTGACGTCGATCACGATCGCAACCTGGCGGCCCGTTTCGGCAAGTCTGGTTACATCAATAAAGAAGGCACCCGCCCGGCGCTGGTGATCCCGACCAACGAAGAGCTGGTCATCGCCCAGGACGCCGCGCGTCTGACTGCGTAAACACTTCTCTCCGTCAGCTCAGGCTGACGGAGTTGTTTTTGACACCCTGCCATTACTGAGAGGTTCAAACGTGTCACGTACAATTATGCTCATTCCGACCGGCACCAGCGTCGGCCTGACCAGCGTCAGCCTCGGCGTTATCCGCGCCATGGAGCGCAAAGGCGTTCGACTCAGCGTCTTTAAGCCGATTGCTCAGCCGCGTACCGGAGGCGATACGCCGGATCAAACCACCACTATTATCCGTAAGAACTCTTCGATTCCTGCCGCTGAACCGCTGCAGATGTCACGTGTTGAATCACTGCTGGGATCGAACCAGCAGGATGTGCTGATGGAAGAGATCATCTCCCGTTACCATGCCAACACGCAGAATGCGGAAGTGGTGCTGGTTGAAGGTCTGGTCCCTACCCGTAAGCATCAGTTCGCCAACGCGCTGAACTATGAAATCGCGAAAACCCTGAATGCGGAAATCGTCTTCGTGATGGCGCTGGGCAATGACTCTCCGGCACAGCTGAAAGAGCGCATTGAACTGACGCAGAGCAGCTTCGGCGGTCAGAAGAATAAAAATATCACTGGCGTGATCATCAATAAACTCAACGCGCCGGTCGATGATCAGGGGCGTACCCGCCCTGATCTGTCAGAAATTTTTGATGACTCGTCAAAAGCCAGCATCGCCAATATCGATCCTAAGCAGCTGTTCTCAGACAGCCCGCTGCCGGTGCTGGGCTGCGTGCCGTGGAGCTTTGATCTGATCGCCACCCGCGCAATCGATATGTGCCGCCACCTGGATGCGCGCATCATCAACGAAGGTGAGATTCAGACCCGCCGGGTTAAATCGGTCACCTTCTGCGCCCGTAGTATCCCGCACATGCTGGAGCATTTCCGTCCAGGCTCACTGCTGGTGACTTCCGCGGACCGCCCGGATGTACTGGTCGCCGCCTGTCTGGCCGCCATGAACGGCATTGAGATCGGCGCTATCCTGCTGACCGGTAACTACGAGATTGACGATCGCATCGCGCGCCTCTGTGACCGTGCCTTCCAGACCGGCCTGCCGGTGTTTATGGTGAAAACCAATACCTGGCAGACCTCTCTGAGCCTGCAGAGCTTTAATCTTGAAGTGCCCGCTGACGATACGCAGCGCATCGAGAAAGTGCAGGAATATGTTGCCAGCTACATTAATGCTGACTGGATTGAGTCACTGACCGCCACGTCAGAGCGCAGCCGTCGCCTGTCGCCACCGGCCTTCCGCTATCAGCTGACTGAGCTGGCGCGTAAAGCGGGCAAACGCGTCGTGCTGCCAGAGGGTGACGAGCCGCGTACGGTTAAAGCGGCTGCTATCTGTGCTGAACGCGGTATCGCCACCTGCGTACTGTTAGGCAACCCGGATGAGATTCAGCGTGTTGCTGCGGCTCAGGGTGTCGAACTGGGCAAAGGGGTTGAGATTGTTGATCCGGAACAGGTGCGTGAAAACTACGTGCCGCGTCTGGTTGAGCTGCGTAAGAGCAAAGGGATGACCGAAGTGGTCGCCCAGGAACAACTGGAAGATAACGTGGTGCTGGGCACCATGATGCTGGAGAGCGGCGAAGTGGATGGCCTGGTTTCAGGTGCGGTTCACACCACCGCCAACACCATTCGTCCGCCTCTGCAGCTGATCAAAACTGCGCCTAACAGCTCACTGGTTTCATCGGTGTTCTTTATGCTGCTGCCGGAGCAGGTGCTGGTTTACGGTGACTGCGCGATTAACCCGGATCCCACCGCTGAGCAGCTGGCTGAGATCGCTATTCAGTCAGCCGACTCTGCTAAAGCCTTTGGTATCGATCCACGTGTTGCGATGATCTCCTACTCTACCGGCACGTCAGGTGCAGGCAGCGACGTTGAAAAAGTGCGTGAAGCAACGCGTATCGCGCAGGAAAAACGTCCTGATCTGGTCATTGATGGTCCGCTGCAGTATGACGCCGCGATTATGGAAGATGTGGCGAAGTCGAAAGCGCCAGATTCACAGGTTGCCGGTCGCGCCACCGTCTTTATCTTCCCGGATCTGAACACCGGTAACACCACGTATAAAGCGGTACAGCGTTCAGCCGATCTGATCTCAATCGGGCCGATGCTGCAGGGTATGCGTAAGCCGGTTAACGACCTGTCGCGCGGTGCGCTGGTTGATGACATCGTCTATACCATCGCCTTAACCGCTATTCAGTCTCAGCAGGCTGAACAAGGCTAAGCGTCAGGTAAGAACGCAAAAGGCATGCCCTGGGGCATGCCTTTTTTTCGCCGGTAACAGAGCCGGAGGCTTTAATGCGGATCGCTGAGACGCGTTAAAGCGCCCGTTTTCAGGCCCGGTTATCGCCGTTGCGGCTCATCCACAGAGAGAGCGCTTTAAGCGAATCGTCAGTGAACTCATCACAACGTGCGGTGATCTCATCGGGCGTCATCCAGATAATCTCATCGACTTCCGATTCCTGCATGGCGAATGGCCCATGTGACACACAACTGAACAGTCCGCCCCAGACGCGACAGTGCTGATCTTCGAAGTAGAATTTGCCATGCTCAGCAAACGGCACCGCGGCAATCCCTAACTCCTCTTCCGCTTCACGTCGCGCAGACTCCAGCATATCTTCACCGCTCTGCACCACGCCGCCTGCGGTTGCGTCCAGTTTGCCCGGCATAAAATCTTTTATCTCAGTGCGACGCTGCACCAGAATCTTGCCCATACCGTCATGAACCACAATATAGGTAGCGCGGTGACGCAGGCACTCAGCGCGCATCTGCGCACGTGTTGCCTGAGCAACAACTTCATTCTCTTCGTTTACGATATCGACCCACTCGATGCCGTCACCCGCAGTTTGATCCACCATCCGTAACCCTTTCCTGTTTGGCGTACACTTGGGTACGCAGTTTGCCACGTCTTTATTTTTATGTGGCGTAAGGTAATCACTTCCGGCAGCCTGAGCAAGCCCTGGCTGTTACCGATTTTTACCACTTTCTGCTAACCACAGCTGTACTGAGGCTCGCTGCCACTGAAACTCAGCATAATCCCGCAGACGCGCGGGCAAAGGATCGCCATGCAATACCAGCCGGTTAAGCATCACCGCCAGATCGGTATCCGCAATTGACCACTCGCCAAACAGGTTCTGTTGCCCGTCCGGCAGCAGGCGATCGACGGCCATAACCAGTTTATCCACAGCCTGCTGCGCTGATGCGGTCAGCGGCGCAAAGCGCTCACCGGCAAACAGCACTTCTGTGGGACGCTCCTGACGTATCCACAGGAAGTCACTGCGCAGCCAGGCCTGGATCTCTCTGGCGCGGGCACGCTTCTCGCGGTCGCGGGGATAGAGGCGCTCAAACTCGGGCGCCGGAAAGCGCTCTTCAAGATATTCGGTAATCGCCGAGGATTCGCTTAACAGGAACGCATCAATCTGCAGGGTCGGGACCCGGCAGGTCAGCGACAGCTCGCGGTAAGCCGCGGCGTATTGCTGATTCTGCGACAAATCGACGCGCTTCAGCTGGAAAGGGATCCCTTTTTCGGTAAGAGCAACATAGGCCGACATGGCGTAAGGACTGAAAAATGATGAATCTGACCACAGGGTGATGGACGGATAATTCATCGGTTACCTCAATTGGCTGTCAGGGTTGCATCATGTTTACCGATTTTTATTTGGGAAGGCAACGCTGAGCTGATCCGATCTCTGCCTCCGGAATAAGAAAGCGCGACGCGACTCACGATAGAGTGGCTCGACTCTTCTATGCTGAAAGATGCAAATAACAAAAACATCAAGGGAGCCGCAACATGCACATTCTTATTACCGGTGGCACGGGACTGATTGGCCGTCACCTGATTCCGCGCCTGCAACAGCTGGGGCATCAGATCAGTGTGGTGACGCGTGACGTGGTCAGCGCACGTGAAAAACTGGGCGAAGAGGTCGCGCTCTGGTCAGGGCTGGCGCAACAGTCGAACCTGGATACGATCGATGCGGTCATTAATCTGGCGGGAGAACCTATTGCCGACAAACGCTGGACGGAGCCGCATAAACAGCAGCTGTGTGAAAGCCGCTGGCAGATAACCGAGCAGGTCGTCTCACTAATCAACGCCAGCGCCACGCCACCGTCCGTGTTGATCTCAGGTTCGGCAACCGGCTTTTATGGCAACACCGGCGATCTGGTGCTGACTGAAGAGGATCAGGGTCAGGATGAGTTTACTCATCAGCTCTGCGCCCGCTGGGAGCAGCTGGCGCTCGCGGCTGAAAGCGAACGCACCCGCGTCTGCCTGCTGCGAACCGGCGTGGTGCTGGCGTCTGAGGGCGGCGCACTCAGCAAAATGAAGCTGCCCTTTAAACTCGGCATCGGCGGGCCGATTGGCAGTGGTAAACAGTACATGCCGTGGATTCACATTGATGACATGCTAAACGCCATTATCTGGCTGCTGGAGCATGACGATCTGCGGGGTCCGTTCAATATGGTCGCTCCCTACGCGGTGCGTAACGAGCAGTTTGCCGCCACCCTGGGCCGGGTGATGCATCGTCCGGCCTTTATGCGCACGCCTGCCAGCGCCATTAAACTGATGATGGGCGAATCGTCGGTACTGGTGCTGGGAGGACAACATGTGCTGCCAAAGCGGCTGGAAGCCTCAGGCTTTGGCTTCCGCTGGTACGATTTGCAGGAAGCGTTGCAGGATGTCGCAGGATAAACATACGGCGGCCCTGGGCCGCCGTATGTTTCGTTAGTTACGCTGCTCTGCTACACGCGACTTCACTACCTTCTCTTCACGCGTATGCCCCGGTTGTGGCACACGAATAATAAAGGTCAGCACGCCAGCGAACACGTATAGCCCGGTATAGGCCCATACCACACCGACAATGTCGAAGAACGGCAGCATGACTGAGGCGATAGCCGGTGCCACAAAGTTACTGAGTCCTGCGGAGAGGTTGTAAATAGAGACCGCAGCGCCTTTGTGATGCGGTTCCAGCGTGGGAAATACAGCGGTCATCGGTACAAACGCGGCGACAAAAATGCCCAGCATTACCGCAGGGATTAATGCGACCCAGAAGTTATGACCCGCATACAGCGGCAGATAATAAAAGGTCAGACTGGAGATGGCCATCCCCAGGCAACCAAACCAGCGCACCTGACGGATCCAGCCCAGCTTCTCTCCCGTGAGGCCCCAGAAGATATTCGTAAATATAGTGACAAAGAAGAACACCGCCCAGATTTGTAGCCATTCAGAGATGGTAAAGCCGAGACGATCGACAAACAGCAGTGGCATGATAATGGCGAAACCAAACAGCGACAGCGTGTTGATGATGCGAATCAGGCAGGCATAAAACACATTCTGATTGGTGAACAGGATGGTCACGGCACGCGCCATCTCTGTCATCTTGTCACGCATCGGCAAATTCACACGAGAGCGATCCACCGGTACCTTGCGCAGGCTGAAGTATGCGAGGATCCCACCACAAGCCACCCAGATAATAGCCAGCCATAGCGTTCCGGTTTCCCCCAGCATCGGAATGGTGAGACTTGGCAGATAGCTGCCAATCACCCCGATGCCGACAGAATACATCGCCCAGAACCAGCCGGTCGCCGCCGCCAGTTTTTCGCGCGGTAAGACCTGCACCAGCATCATCATGAAAGAGTAGATAAACAGCGGATAAGCCAGCCCGCGAATGCCGTAGAACAGCACCATCAGCGGATAGTTGCGCAGGCCAAGCCCCAGCGACATAAACAGCGTATGCATCACGATCCATAACACAAAGCCAATCATCATCGCGCGCTGCGGTGTGATCAACTCGGCTACCACGCCAGATGCCCAGGCCGCCAGGGCTGCCGCTAAGCCATAGAAGGTGAATACGACTGCAGACTGCGCGGGCGTAAAGCCCATATCGGTGATATGGCGCGACAGAAACGCCATTTCAAAGCCATCACCCGCCATAAAGATTGCGATAGCGAGGAAACCCCAGAACATCTTTTTCGGTAAGCCAAACCAGTATTCGTTCGATTGCATCACAATTACCTTCTGTCTGGTTAGTCGTTATGCAGGCAGCAAACTGCGCACCTGTTGTTGCTGGACGTAGAGTTCCCGGAACAGACATAGCCGCTTTTGCAGCACGGCACCGCGCGTCTCGTCCGGTTGGTAGCACGCCTGCACAGCCGGCTTCAGGCACACCTCATGCTCAAGGCCGCCATCAGCCAGCCACGCTAAACGTGCCGCACCCAGCGCGCCAGATGCGCTGGCGGGATGGGTAACAATGGGCAGTTGCAGCACATCGGCAATCAATTGAGCCCACAATGTGCTACGTGCGCCACCACCGGTCAGGCTGCACTGCTGAATGTGATGCCTGGCATCGCCGAGCACACTCAACCCATCAGCCAGCCCAAATGCCACGCCTTCAACCACCGCATAGCCCAGCAAGGCGCGCGGGGTTTCATGGCGCAGATTGAAGAAAGAACCGGATGCGTCAGGATCGTTATGTGGTGTGCGTTCACCAGACAGATAGGGCAGGAAAACCGGGGCGCTACGCACTTGCTCATCACTGAGCTGGACCATCTCCTCCATCAGCTGGCTTTCACTGACCGACAGCAGATTGCACAACCAGCGCAGACAACTGGCGGCGCTAAGCATCACACTCATCTGGTGCCAGCGGCCCGGTAACGCATGGCAAAAGGCGTGCACCCCGCAGTGAGGGTCAGCCCGTAAGCGGTCGTTTACGACAAAAATCACACCGGAGGTACCCAATGAGATAAACGCATCACCGGGATTCACCGCCCCCACACCGACTGCCGATGCGGCATTGTCACCGCCGCCTCCCGCGACAGTAACCGCAGTAGATAAACCCCACTCGCTCGCCAGCGTCGGCTGCAGGCGTCCACTTATGGCACTGCCTTCTACCAGTTCAGGCATTTGGGCACGCTTCAGTCCGGTGATGGCCAGCAGTTCTTCCGACCAGTCACGCCGGGAGACATCGAGCCACAGCGTTCCGGCAGCATCCGAAGGCTCACTGACAAAGCGCCCGGTAAGACGCCAGCGCAGGTAATCTTTCGGCAGCAGGACCTTATCGATGCGGCTGAAAATTTCTGGCTCATTTTCCGCGACCCAGTGCAGTTTCGGCAAAGTGAAGCCGGGCATAATCATATTGCCGCTAATTTCCATTATCCGGGGATTGCTCTTCCGTAGCCTTTCACACTGCGGTGCACTGCGCGTGTCGTTCCAGAGGATACACGGACGCAGCACCTTCCCCCCGGCATCCAGCAACACGGCCCCGTGCATCTGTCCCGATAATCCAATAGCGCGAATCGCGGCCCATGCCAGAGGAAACTGATGACGTAATCCCGCCAGAACCTCGCTGCAGGCTTGCCACCAGCATTCAGGATCCTGTTCAGCCCAGTGGGGATGGGGACGCTGCACGCTCAGCGTGGCGTGCTGAGCCGCCACAATCTCACCGTGCGTATTAATGATCAGCGCTTTAAGCTCTGAGGTACCAATATCAATGCCGAGATACATAATTACACCGCCGCCAGTTCAGGCTGTTTCAGCCACTGCTGCAAACTCGCAACACGGCGGGTGACTAACTCATGAAACGCCTTATCAGATGCCAGTTCCGCAAACAGCGCGCTATCACTCAGGTATGCATGGAGCGGATCGGCGCTGGCGAACTGCTTACGTAGCGTATCGACCTGTAGCGCACCGTCCTGATAGCAATAGGGTAAATTGTCATCGGCCCATCGCTGCATAAACAGGAAGAACAGTGCCGGAATCACCGCCGTTGCGGTGGGCTGCGCACCGCGCTGGTAGCACTGTTGCAGGGTTGGCGTCACCATGCCGGGAATTTTGGATAAACCATCAGCACCGACGCGCTGATTGGTATCTTTAATGTAAGGATTACTGAAGCGGGCCAGCACCACGTCACGATAATCCGCTAAATCAAGCGGGCTGGGAGACAGAGAAGGAATGACATCCTGGGTCACATAGTCGTGAGCCAGTTGATAGATCGCCGGATGGCTGGTGCTCTCATCGATATAGTTCAGACCAATCAGTGTGCCCGCCCAGGCAATCGCAGCATGTGTCGCATTGAGGATGCGAATTTTCGCCTCTTCCCACGGCAGTACCGATTCCACCAGTTCAACACCGACCTTTTCCAGCGCCGGGCGCCCGGCAATAAAATCATCCTCAATGACCCACTGAATAAAAGATTCGGCCATTACTGCTGCGCCATCCTGTTTGCCGGTCGCCGCCTGCACGCGTTCTGCCACCTCCGGAGTAGGACGGGGTGTAATGCGATCAACCATGGTATTCGGTGAACGGGTTTGCGTGCGCACCCAGTCGGCCAGCGCGGTATCGCCTTTGGCCGTAAGAAACGCCAGGAAGGCGTCACGGAAACGCTCACCATTGTGCCGCAGATTGTCGCAGTTCAGCAGCGTAACCGGCGGACCGCCTTGCGCAACACGCTGTGTCAGAATATGGCTGAGTGCACCGTAGAGGGTGCGGATATCGCCACCCAGATCGGCCTTCACATCTGCCTGATTGAGATCCAGGGTAAACGCGGGCGTCAGGTAGTAACCCGCTTCGGTCACGGTAAAGCTAATCACACGCGTTTCCGCACTGGCCCCCTGCTCGATCAACGCACTGATATCACTGTCCCAGGGCAAAATTTTGCGCAGCGAAGTGATGGTTTCGTAGTCGCGCTTACCTTCAGGCGTCACGGTTTCCAGCACATATTCTCCCTGCTGCGCCGCGAGCTGATTGAGCAGCGGCACTGCGTCATTACGGATATTGCCGAGCGCGATGCTCCAGCTTTCATCACCCTGCTCACGCAGTTTATGCAGATACCACGCCTGATGTGCACGATGAAAAGATCCCGCGCCGATGTGCATCCACACTGATTGGTTGTTCATAATCGCCTCATTTAAACATTTGCCACACCTAAGGGCATTTGCCCGATGACCTGTAGCATAGTGCCTATTACGAAGATCCTTCTGCGAGCTGAGTCACAAATAATATTTTTGCTCCCATCCTGGGCTTTTGCTCAGTTAGTGCTTTTCGACCCGCACGGCGTTAAGATGTCCCCTCAAATTCGACGGAACATCGTGATGAGCAGAGAAGAAAAAAAGCAGGAGCTGGCCGCACGTGCCGCATGGATGTATTACGTCGCAGGCGTGACACAGCAGGAGATTGCGCAGGCATTGGGATTGTCACGACAGGTAGCGCAGCGGCTGGTATCCAGTGCACGTGAAATGGGCATGGTGAACGTAAAAATTGATCATCCCGTCACACACTGTCTGCAGCTGGCGCGTGAGGTACAGGCGAAGTTTGGTCTGGATTTGTGCCGCGTTGTGCCATCTGCCAGTCTGAATGATGAGGCTATTCAACAAATGCTGGCAGTTGAAGGCGCGGCGGTGATGACACAATTCATCAATGAGGAAACGCCTCAGGTGTTCGGTATTGGTTCCGGTAAAACCCTGCGCTCAATGATCGATGCGCTACCCTGGGTTGATCGCCCGCAGCATCATTGCGTTTCCATGATTGGTGCCATCGCGCGGGATGATTCCGGTACTCGCTATGACGTACCGTTGAAGATGGCCGAAAAGATGCAAGGTAAGTATTTCTTTATCCCCGCCCCCTTATACGCCGACACCCCAGAGGATAAAGCGATGTGGGTTCAGCATAAGGTTTACCAGCGCGTCATTGATCGCGCATTACAGGCGGACGTGGCTTTTGTGGGTATTGGCGAAGTGATGCCGGGCTGTCCTTTGAATGCCGAGGGATTCATCACAGATGCGCAGGTCGAGGCGCTAAATGGGCGCGGCGTGGTGGGCGAAATGCTCGGTCACTTTTTCAATCAGCAGGGTGAGCGGGTATGGGGCGAAACGGATGAGCTACTGACCAGCGTGCGACTGGAAAGCCGGACTCAGCGTAAAATTATTGGCTTTGCGGGTAGCGAGCGCAAGTATCCAGCAATCCGTGCCGCATTACAGGGCGGCTGGGTATCGGGACTGGTGACCGATGAGGATACGGCGCTGAAGCTACTGCAAAAGTGATATCTCAGCATGGATGCAGAGTGCGAGGGCAGAACGCAGAGATGACGCAAAATCTCAAACGCGGCTCGCACTTATTCTGCGCAGGGCACGTTACGCCGGTGCCCTGATTCCCTCGCCTTAACTAACATCTAACCGTTACTTCAGCGATCCCTTGAGGAACTGCTGTAAACGTGGGCTTTTCGGACTGCCGAACAGTTCCGCAGGCGGCCCCTGCTCTTCGATTTTACCCTGATGCAGGAAAATGACATGGCTGGAGACGTGACGGGCAAACTCCATCTCGTGGGTCACGACCACCATGGTTTTGCCCTCCTCAGCCAGCTTCTGCATGATGCGCAGTACTTCCCCGACCAGCTCCGGATCAAGCGCCGAAGTGGGTTCGTCAAACAGCAACACCTCTGGCTCCATCGCCAGCGCGCGCGCAATCGACACACGCTGCTGCTGACCGCCGGAGAGGTGAACCGGATATTTTGCCTGTGCCCGCGCATCAATTCCGACTTTATCGAGGTATTTGATGGCACGCTCACGCGCCGCCGCTTTACTCAGCCCCAGCACCTGAATCGGGGCTTCCATCACGTTTTCCAGCACGGTCATGTGACTCCACAGATTAAAATGCTGGAACACCATGGTCAGGCTGGTACGTAACGCGCGCAGCTGCTCTTTGTCAGCCACTTTGAGCTGACCATCTTTGTCACGGACTAAGGTGATTTGTTGGTTATTCACCATGATGCTGCCTTCACTCGGTTTTTCGAGGAAGTTGATGCAGCGTAAAAAGGTACTTTTCCCTGAGCCGGACGATCCAATGATACTGATCACATCGCCCGCTTTAGCAGTTAACGAGACCCCTTTCAGCACTTCATGTTCACCGTAACGCTTATGCAATTCGGTGACGCTTAATTTATTGTCAGCCATAGTTCTACTCAATGCGATGAAGAGGGTTTCACGTGGGCCAGCCAGCGACGTTCCGCCAGGCGGAACAGGCTGATCAACACGTAAGAGATAATCAGGTACAACACAGCCGCCAGACCAAAGGCGGTAAACGGCTGATAGGTTGCCGAGTTAATATCGCGCGCGATTTTCAGCAGATCCGGCACGGTGGCGGTGAAGGCCAGCGCCGTGGAGTGCAGCATCAGAATCACTTCGTTGCTGTAGGCCGGCAGTGCCGTACGCAGCGCCGATGGCAGGATAATGCAGCGATAAAGTTTAAAAGTAGAGAAGCCGTACGCCCGTGCCGCCTCAATTTCACCGTGTGGCACCGAGCGAATCGCACCGGCAAAAATTTCCGTGGTGTAGGCGCAGGTGTTGAGGGTGAAGGCGAGCAGCGTACAGTTCAGACCACTGCGGAAAAAGGCATTCAGCAGTTCAGTGCCTTTCACAATCTCCAGCGTGTACATGCCGGAGTAGAACACCAGCAGCTGCACATAGAGCGGCGTGCCGCGAAAGACGTAGGTGAAGAGCCAGACCGGAAAGCTGATAAACCGGTTAGGGGAAACCCGCGCTATCGCCAGCAGGATTGCCAGACATCCGCCAATGGTGACCGAGAGGATCAGCAGCCACAGGGTGATAGCTACACCGGTAAAACGATAACCGTCAGTCCAGAGCAGCGATTTCCAGTATTCCTGAATAATATCAATCATAACTCGCCCTCTTCACACCCACCGTATAGCGCCGGTTCAGCCACCACAGCACACCGTTTGACAGCGTGGTGAATACCAGATAAATCACACCGGCCACAATGGCGAAGTAGAACGGCTGCCAGGTACTTTTTCCTGCCAGCTGCGTCGCCTTCACCACATCTTCCAGCCCCAGCAGCGAGACCAGCGCGGTGGCTTTCAGAATCACCTGCCAGTTGTTGCCGATGCCTGGCAGCGCGTAGCGCATCATGGCCGGAAACAGAATGCGGCGGAACACCTGCGCGCCGGTAAAGCCAAACGAGGTTGCTGCTTCAATCTGCCCCTGAGGCACGGCCATAAAGGCGCCGCGGAACGTTTCGGTGAAGTAGGCACCATAGATAAAGCCGAGCGTGATGATACCGGCGACCATCGGGTCGATATCAAACTGCGCCATACCCAGCGCATCGGTTATCTGGTTGAGGACAATCTGCAGACCGTAGAAGATCAGCAGCATCAGTACAAGGTCTGGCACGCCACGAATCAGCGTGGTGTAGCCTTCAAAAATCATCGCCAGTGGCCTGCTGCGCGACAGTTTCGCGCCTGCGCCAATCAGGCCCAGCAGCACTGCCAGCACGACGGAAGTGAGCGCCAGCTCCAGCGTCACCAGCGTGCCCCGAAGAATTACATCAGAATAGCCATACAGCATCGAGAGGGTCCTGTCGTGGGGTGAAAACGAAACGCTGCCCGCAAGCGAGACGGGCAGTTTAGCTTTACCTCTCTGTTGCAGATGCCATCCGCCATTAGCGGAAAAGAACCCGATTCTGCACCTGGCAGAACCGGCTCAGACCCGGCAAAACGGACACAGAGGGTAAAGCGACAGGATGGTTAGTCGCCGTACACGTTGAAATCGAAGTATTTCTTCGCAATCTTGTCGTAGGTGCCATCTTTACGCATGTCAGCAAAGGCTTTGTCGATGGCGGCTTTCAGTTCGCTGTCATCTTTACGCAGTCCCATGCCGGTACCGACGCCAAAAATCTTGTCATCTTTCACGGCCGGACCGGCGAAGGCGTAATTTTTACCGACCGGCTGCTTCAGGAATCCTTCGCTGGCCTGCACTTCATCCTGGAAGGCAGCATCAATACGACCGGCATTCAGATCCTGATAGACCAGATCCTGGTTTGCATAAGGCGTGACGTTCACCCCTTTTGGCCGCCAGTTCTGATTGGCGTAAGTTTCCTGCGTGGTGCCCTGCAGCAGACCGATATTTTTGCCTTTCAGGGACTCAATGGTCGGCTCAATTTTCGATCCCTTCGGCGCGACTAAACGCGCGTTAGCGGCGTAGAGTTTTTCCGAGAAGGCGATCTCTTCCTGACGTTTCGCTGTGATGGAAAGTGAGGAGATGATGGCATCAATTTTCTTCGCTTTCAGCGAAGGGATCAGCGCATCAAAGTCGCTCTCTACATAGGTACATTGGGTATGAATACGTTTACAGATTTCGTTAGCGAGGTCGATATCGAAGCCCACTAACTTGCCTTGCGCGTTTTTCGACTCAAACGGTGGGTAAGTTGGATCTGTGCCGATACGGATTGAACCCGGAACCGCCGCGAAGACGCTGGCAGCACTGGATAAGCCCAGCATCAGGGAAAGAGCCAGAACACGCTTTTTCATAGATTACCCTCAAGTGAAGTGCTTTTTGTTATGTGGTTCGTGATGTGTTTGCGCAAAGTAATTTGCATGTTTCATGCCAGTTCTGCAAGTTAACCACGCTGTTAGCGTGATGTCAGACAGGCGAAAACGCTGTGTTTGTGAGGGGAATATAGCAGTGAAGTAAAAGAGAAAAAGCGACGTTGTTAACTTTTGGTGCGTCAAATGCACGAAGAGTGATCCGAGGCGCGCTTATGCACTAAATAAGTGCGCCAGCGGAACTTTATGCACCCTGCCAGCGCGTGAAGAGATCTTCCGATAATTCGATATCAAACTGGTCGATAACCCGGTTAACGGTCTGATCGATCAGCTGATCGATCGTTTCAGGCCGATGATAGAATGCCGGCACGGGTGGCATGATAATGGCACCCAGCTCTGCGGCGGTGGTCATCATTCGCAGATGCCCAACATGCAGCGGGGTTTCGCGCACGCACAGCACCAGCTTACGCTGCTCTTTTAACACCACGTCAGCCGCACGGGTCAGCAACGAGTCACTGTAACTGTGGACGATGCCAGAGAGCGTTTTCATTGAGCAGGGTAAAATCGCCATGCCCAGCGTTTTAAACGATCCAGATGAGATATTTGCTGCAATATCGCGCACGTCATGCACCACATCGGCCAGCGCCTGCACGTCACGCAGCGAATAATCGCTCTCCAGTCCCAGCGTCTGACGCGCCGCCTGACTCATGACCAGATGCGTTTCTACTTCTTCCACCTGCTGCAACACCTGCAGCATGCGCACGCCATAGATCACCCCGCTTGCGCCAGAGATGCCAATGATGAGTCGTTTCATATTCCAACCTTATGTCAGCCAATGGGCCATCATACGCGGCCTGCGGGTTTCTGAAAACAAACAGGGCGGGATTGCTCCCGCCCTGTTTTATGCTGCCCGCCTGCTGAAGGTATCAGCCTTCGTTGTGCAGCTCGAGGTTTTCGACTTCGTTCTGCCGCTGAAGCGCTTTGGCATCATCATTACGCAGCGACTCAAGATACTCCAGATATTGCTGATCGACATCTTTCGTCACGTAAATGCCGTTGAACACCGAGCACTCAAATTGTGCAATGTCCGGATTCTCTTCGCGTACCGCTTCGATCAGATCGTCCAGATCCTGGAAGATCAGCGCATCGGCTTTAATCAGCTGGCGAATCTCTTCCACTTCACGGCCATGCGCAATCAGTTCCGTGGCGCTGGGCATATCGATACCGTAGACGTTCGGGAAACGAATTTCCGGCGCCGCTGACGCCAGATAAACCCGTTTCGCGCCCGCTTCACGCGCCATCTCAATGATCTGCTCTGAGGTGGTACCGCGAACAATAGAGTCATCCACCAGCAGCACATTTTTATCACGGAATTCGGCGCGGTTAGCGTTGAGCTTGCGGCGCACCGCGCTGCGGCGTAACTGCTGGCCCGGCATGATAAAAGTACGGCCAACGTACCGGTTCTTCACGAAGCCCTGGCGATAGGGTTTGTCGAGAATACGTGCAATTTCCAGCGCGATATCGGTGGAGGTTTCAGGAATCGGAATCACAACGTCGATATCGAGATCTTCCCACTCGCGCGCAATTTTCTCACCCAGCTTGGTGCCCATACGAACACGGGCGCTGTAGACCGAGATTTTGTCGAGGAAGGAGTCGGGACGCGCAAAATAGACATACTCGAACAGGCACGGATTGCTTTTCGGATTTTCAGCGCACTGGCGGGTAGAGAGCTGGCCCGCTTCAGTCACATAGACCGCTTCACCCGGTGCAACGTCACGGATGAACTCAAAGCCTAGCGTATCCAGCGCCACACTCTCGGAGGCGACCATATATTCGGTGCGACCATCAGCGATAACGCGCTTGCCCAGCACCAGCGGACGGATACCGTTAGGATCACGGAAGGCGACCATACCGTGGCCGATAATCATCGACACCACCGCATAGGCACCGCGCACCTGCTGATGCACGGCAGCAACCGCAGCAAAGATGTTGTCGGCTGTCAGCGGATCGTTTTGAAAACGATCTAACTCCTGCGCAAAGATGTTCAGCAGGATTTCAGAATCTGAGGTGGTATTAACGTGACGGCGGCCCTTTTCAAACAGGTGCTTACGCAGCACATGGGCGTTGGTCAGGTTACCGTTGTGCGCCAGGGTGATGCCATACGGGGAGTTTACATAGAATGGCTGCGCTTCAGAGGCACTGGAGCTTCCCGCGGTTGGATAACGCGCGTGACCGATCCCCATATTGCCCTGCAGACGCTGCATGTGGCGTGCTTCGAAAACGTCGCTGACCAGGCCGTTTGCCTTTCGCAGGCGAAAACATTTCAGCGCATCGATAGTACAAATGCCTGCGGCATCCTGCCCGCGGTGCTGGAGCACCGTTAACGCGTCATAGATCGACTGGTTGACCGGCATGAAACCGGTGATACCGACAATACCGCACATGTTGTCATTTCCTCATTAAGCCGCACTCCCGGTCACATCACCGGGGTAAAAAACTCGACGTGCTTTTCAGGTAATCAAAAAACCACCTGATTATATAACTGAACTCGGGAATGAGTTGAGACTGTTGCCAGTCCGGACTTTTGGAAAACCCAGTGAATGTATCGAGGAAGAACAGCAAAGCGGCTACGATCAGCACACCACGCAATGCCCCGAAACAGACGCCCAACACCCGGTCGGTTCCCGACAGGCCGGTTTTTTCCACCAGCGTGCCGATAACGTAGTTCACAATGGCCCCCACAATCAGGGTCGCCACAAACAGCACACCGATGGCGATACCGTTACGAACCAGTTCGTCGTCAAAACCTGTAAACCAGACTGCAAGGTAGGCGTAGTAATGACTGGCGACAAAAAACGCGCATCCCCAGGTAACAAGAGATAAGGCTTCACGGACAAACCCACGGACCAGGCTGACCAGAGCCGAAAAACCAACTACCGCAATAATGACGTAATCAATCCAGATCATGAACTCTTCCAGCGCCAGTGCAATTGCACCCCTGCATCCAGTTCGGGGCGCATTCTAACAGAAAAAGAAAACGTTTGCGTAGCGGTTTTCTTTTTCTGCATCCATAAAAAAGGCGATGAAAAAAAACGCTATCGCCCGGGTGATTCTCAGCCGGACAGGCCGTTGAAAATCGTCAATTTTTTTCGCGGCAGCGCGCATTAAACGCGCTGCCTGAGGGGTAAAAGACGCTGCCTGTTACTGCTATCGGCAGCGCCAATCGCCCGTTTTAGCGGGCGCTGTAGGGTTTCACGACACCGCCCAGTCCTGAGATACTTTTCAGCTCGCCAACCGCACTCTGCATTTTGGCTTTCGACGCATCAGGCCCAACGTAAATGCGGGTGATCTGACCCTGTACCGGCGTTGAAGGCACGGTAAAGGCGCGATAGCCCGACAGCCGCAGCTGCGCGACAATCTCATTCACTTTGCTGGCGTTTTTCAGCGCACCTAACTGCACCACATAAGCCTGCCCTGCCGGCGCTGTCGTCTCTGCCGTTTTCGGCGGCTCTTCCTGCTTCGGCTGTTCGACCACTTTAGGCTGTTCAACCGGTTTAGGTTTAGGCTGCTCCACGACTTTTGGCTTCTGCTGTTCGACCGGCTTCTGCTTAGGCTGCTCTGTTACTTTCGGTTTCTGCTGCTCAACGACCTTCGGCTTCGTCACCGTCTGTGCGGGCACAGACTGATGGACCGGCGGCGGCGAGACCACTACCGGATCGCTCTCGTCTTCCGGTTGAGTCCGACCCTGCTCTGCTGTAGCGTTGGTTTTACCGTTGCCATTGCTGCTGCTGACTGCATTGCCCGCGCCTTCCGGCGGCTGTGCCGGCAGCGACTGGGTTACCGGCGGCACCATTTCGCTGTCCTGCTGATCGTCAGGTTTCGGCACCAGCGGAATGGCGGCAAACTCCTCTTTGTAATGCTTTTTCTGACCATCCAGCAGCCCTGGCAGCACAATCACGCCAACGGCGACCAGAATAACGGTGCCGACTAAACGGTTCTGAAACTTACTTGCCACGTCCTTTCTCCGTTTCAATCGATTCCATGACCTGTGCAACGGTGTGGAATGAACCACAGACCAGCACAATGTCCTGCGGCGCTGCCCGCTGGCGTGCCTGCTGCCAGGCGAGCTCAACCGAACTAAAAGCCTCGCCCTGCGAAAGGTTGTTCAGCAGTTGCTCAGCACTGGCCCCGCGCGGACCCTCGAGGGGCGCGCAGTACCAGGCATCGACCACCGGTGCCAGCGCCGCCAGCGTTCCGGCGATATCTTTATCATGCAGCATGCCCACCACGGCGTGCACTTTGCCGCGTTTCGGCAGTGACGCCAGCCGCGACGCCAGATACGCTGCCGCATGCGGGTTATGGGCGACATCCAGAATAACGCGCGGTGATTCGCTGAGGGTCTGAAAACGGCCTGGCAGCATCGCCAGCGGCAGGCTGGCGCGAATCTGCGCCTCACTGACCTCAAGCCCGGAGACCCGCAGCGCCACCAGCGCGGTCGCCGCGTTAGGCAGCGGCACCTGCGGCAGCGGCAGATCGTTCAGCTCACCCGTCGCATCACGCAGTGACCAGCTTTCTGCCTGCGCATGCCACGACCAGTCACGGTTGCGCTGCAACAGCTGCGCACCTTTTTCCTGTGCGACCACGGCAATACTCTGCGGCATATCCGGTTCACCCACTACCGCAGGTTTCCCCGCCCGGAACACACCGGCTTTTTCACGCCCGATGCTTTCGCGATCCGGACCAAGCCAGTCGGTGTGATCGAGCGCAATGCTGGTGACCACCGCGACATCGGCATCCACGATGTTTGTCGCATCCAGCCGTCCGCCGAGGCCGACTTCGAGGATCACGACATCCAGCTGCGCCTGGCGGAACAGATTCAACGCAGAGAGCGTGCCAAATTCAAAATAGGTCAGCGAAATATCTGCACGTCCGGCTTCAATCTCCGCAAAACTGGCGCAGTGCTGCGCTTCACTCAGCTCCTCTCCCTGAACCCGAACGCGCTCGGTATAGCGCACCAGATGCGGTGAGCTGTACACGCCAACGCGGTAGCCCGCGGCGATCAGCAGCGTTTCCAGGGTGCGACAGGTGGTGCCTTTGCCATTGGTACCGGCCACGGTAAAGACAAAAGGAGCGGGTTTCAGCAGGTCGAGACGAAGCGCTACCTGACGAATACGGTCCAGACCCAGTTCAATGGCCTGAGTATGCAGGTGCTCAAGATAATAAAGCCACGTGGCCAAAGGCGACGTGGCTTGGGGAAGGTGAAGATTGTCCATATGTCCCGTTTTGCTTATTTATACCTGGCAGGCTGCTGCTGCGGTATACGGTGCATTGGTAAGAGGTGCTTTGGACGCACCTCTCTATCTCCTGTCAGGCCTCGTTGCTTTCCGATTCAGTCGTCGCCGGAGCGGACTGTTCACCATCATGCAGCGGTGCCGGCAGGTTCATCATTTTTGCCAGCAGGCTTGCCAGTTTGTAGCGCATTTCCGGACGGCGAATGATCATATCAATCGCGCCCTTTTCAATCAGGAACTCACTGCGCTGGAAGCCCGGCGGCAGTTTTTCACGCACGGTCTGCTCAATAACGCGTGGGCCGGCAAAGCCGATCAGTGCTTTAGGTTCCGCGATATTGAGGTCGCCCAGCATGGCAAAACTGGCCGAAACGCCACCCATGGTCGGGTCAGTCAGCACGGAAATGTAAGGCAGACCGCGCTCCCGCATTTTTGCCAGTGCCGCACTGGTTTTCGCCATCTGCATCAGCGACTGCAGCGCTTCCTGCATACGCGCCCCGCCGCTGGCGGAGAAGCAGATCAGCGGGCAGTTATCTTCTAACGCCTGCTCAACCGCACGTACAAAACGCGCACCGACCACTGAGCCCATTGAACCGCCCATAAAGGCAAATTCAAAGGCTGCCGCAACAACCGGCATGCCGTGCAGCTGGCCTTTCATGACCACCAGCGCATCTTTCTCACCGGTGTCTTTCTGGGCCGCGATCAGACGATCTTTGTACTTTTTGGAGTCACGGAACTTGAGCAGATCTTTAGGTTCAAGTTCACTACCCAGCTCAACCATCGTGCCCTGATCGAGGACACTGCCGAGGCGCTCACGGGCGTGCATCCGCATGTGATGGTCACACTTCGGGCAGACCTCAAGATTACGCTCCAGCTCGGCGCGGTAGAGCACCTGACCACAGCTGTCACACTTGGTCCAGACCCCTTCCGGGATACTGGCTTTGCGCACAGGCGTTCCGGTGCTTTTATTAAGAATGCGTTCAATCCAGCTCATTGATGACCTTTCTGTTTAAAACTGACCTGGTCCAGTCGTCTTGATACTGCTGAAAACCGCTTCAGCAGACGGTAAATGTCGCTCATTAAACCACAACCTGTTCAGACTGTGGATAAAAATCTGGTCTTACCCCTGAGCACAGCCTTACGGCTGCTTCTGCTGCTTAGCCTGACGGCGATGACGCCAGACTTCAATCACACCTGGCAGAATCGAGACCAGGATAATGCCCACAATCAGCAGCTTCAGGTTTTCCTGCACCACCGGCAGATCGCCAAACAGGTAGCCGGCATAGGAGAACAGCAGCACCCAGAGCAGCGCACCCGTTACGTTGAACAGCGCGAAGTGGCGATAGGACATATGGCCCATACCGGCAACAAACGGCGCAAAGGTTCGCACGATCGGCACGAAGCGCGCCAGGATAATGGTTTTTCCACCATGACGGGCATAAAACGCATGGGTTTTATCCAGATGGCTGCGACGGAAAATCTTCGAGTTCGGGTTACTGAACAACCTTTCGCCAAACAGGCGGCCAATGGTGTAGTTCACTGCGTCGCCCAGAACCGCGGCCACCACTAATAATGCCACCATCACATGCACATTAAGATCGTTACCCGGCAACGCCGCCAGTGCGCCCGCCACAAACAGCAACGAGTCACCCGGCAGGAAGGGCGTCACCACCAGACCGGTTTCGCAGAACAAAATCAGGAACAAAATAGCGTAAATCCAGATACCGTACTGTGCAACCAGTTCGGCAAGATGCACATCAATGTGCAGAATAAAATCAACCAGAAAATGGAGAAACTCCATGGCGCGCCCTTTTAAGTCCTGAAAGTGAATTAATCCGCGAGGAACAACGGTCCCATCGACGGCTGTGGTAACGCAAAGTGGGATGGGTAATCCACCGCCACCAGATACAACCCCTCTGCCCGGGCTGTGGCTGCGGCTAATGTCCGATCCTTCGCCGCCAGCAGCGTTGCCATCCATGACTCCGGCTTATTGCCGCAGCCTATCTCCATCAGGCTGCCCACGATATTGCGCACCATGTGATGCACAAAGGCATTGGCTTTGATATCCACAATCACGTAGGGACCCTGACGCGTCACGTTGAGGTGAATCACGTTGCGCCACGGTGTACGCGACTGGCACTGCACGGCTCGGAATGAGGTGAAATCATTCTCGCCTAACAAACACTGCCCGGCGCGCTGCATCTTCTCTGCATCCAGAGGATGGTAAAAGTGCGTCACGCCCTGCGCCAGCACCGCCGGACGCAGACGCTGATTGTAGATCAGGTAGCGATAGCGTCGGGCCGTGGCGCTGAAGCGGGCATGAAATTCATCCGGCACCGCTTTCACCCAGCGCACCGCAATATCCGGCGGCAGATTAGCGTTGACGCCCAGCGTCCAGGCGCCATCAGGCCGCTGCGAGGTGGTCTCGAAATGGACCACCTGCCCCGTCCCGTGTACGCCTGCATCGGTGCGGCCAGCACAAAAAATGCTGACCGGATGATCGGCGACTTTCGACAGCGCGCGTTCTACCTTCTCCTGCACGCTGCGGACTTCATTCTGACGCTGCCAGCCGTAGTAACGGCTACCGTCATACTCGATGCCGAGCGCCAGTTTTTGCGTCTGACCATCGGACATGGTTACAGATACTCCTGAACCAGTTTCTCAGCGGTTTTCACCGCCATCAGCGCGCCGCCAAAACGAATGTTGTCCGCTACTGACCAGAACTGCAGCAGCTCCGGGATACCGTAGTCGTTGCGCACAGCGCCGATGCTCAGTTCGCCGTTGCCTGAGGCATCCGTGACCGGCGTCGGCACTTCATCCTCTTCGCTCAGACGAATATCTGACGCCAGCGCCAGTTCGGCACGCGCTTCTTCAGCAGAGAGCGGGCGCAGGTTTTCGATATGCACAATCTGCGCATTACCGTAGAACACCGGAGCCTGTACGCTGCTGACCGCAATCGGTAAGCCTTCGTCCTGCAATACCTTACGCACCTGATCAATCAGGCGACGCTCACTCTCCACGCTGCCTTCTGCGTCGGCCTGTTGTGGCATCAGGTTAAACGCCAGCTGACGACCAAAATGGTGTTCATCGGCCGGAAGACCGTTCAGCAGGCGGGCACTTTCCCCGGCCAGCGCATCGACAGCCACTTTGCCGTAGCTGGAGACTGAGATCAGGTTAGTCACCTGTAAACGACTCAATCCGGCCGCATCCACCAGCGGTTTAATTGCGGTCAGCAGCTGGCTTACCAGGTTATCCGCCACGCTGATGATGTTGCGATTGCGATAATCTGCCAGCACCTGCGGATTCACATCCGGCACCACCAGCGGCACATCGGGTTCCAGCGCAAACAGCTCGCTGCTGTCGATTACCAGACAACCGGCATTGGCCGCTTCCTCGGCAAAGCGCGCCGAGGCGTCACGTCCCGCCACGAAAAAGGCCAGCTGCGCCTGTGACCAGTCGAACGTCTCCGCATTTTCGACCCGCACCGAGCGGCCTTCGAAACGTTTGATTTCGCCCGCGCTGTTTTCGCTGGCCAGCAAATATAATTCACCAACCGGGAACTGGCGTTCCGCCAGCAGTTCCAGTACAGCGTTCCCTACTGCGCCTGTCGCGCCAAGTAGCGCAATATTCCAGCCGTCAGACATGTTGGTTTACTCCAGACAATGACATAAAAACAGAAGGCGGTGATATTCACCGCCCAGGGATTCAGATTTATCCCCGTCGTCTTTCACGTTGCATCTTTGTTGGCTGCGTTCACTCACCCGAATCACTTACCTGAGTAAGCGCATCGGGATTCGTTCTCTTGCCGCCTCAATGCAACCCGAAATCCATTGGGTATATCCCCCCAGAACCCGCCGTCATGCAGACATGCCAGCAGCGCGCGCCTTCCGTTCACTGATTAATTCAGTGCGGAAACCGCGCCAGGGCGCCTGACCTGCAGCGCCCGCTATTCCGGGGAGATGATTGCGTTAAAGCCCAGCTGGTTCAGCAGCTCAGCGGTTGTGGCGTCATCGCAGTTCACCTGCAGCGATGACCACTCGCGGCGCTCCTGATACTGCTTGCGCAGGCGATCAAACTCGCCGGGTTTCGCCGCCACTTTACGCAGGGGGGCATCATCGCGGCGCACATCATACACCAGATGCGCCAGGCGTTTCAGCGTTGGCTGATCCAGCGGGCCATTCAGGGTGATTTCACTGAATTCCGGCACCGGCAGTAAGGTGCTGAGCGGCACCTGCTGCGGCTGACCAATAAAGTCGCACCAGGCTTCAAACACCTGGGTGGTGCCGCGCGCTTTGCCTTCCAGCGTGTAGCCCGCGATGTGCGGCGTGGCGATATCGACCTTATCCAGCAGCGCCAGCGACAGATCCGGCTCCGGCTCCCAGACATCCAGCACGACGCTAAGATCGTGCCGCATTTTCAGCACCTCCAGCAGCGCGCTGTTGTCCACCACCGGGCCGCGACAGGCGTTGATCAGAATAGTATTAGGCTTTAGCGCCATCAGCAGCGCCGCATCCGCCAGATGCCAGCTTTTATACGGGCCCTCTTTAAACAGCGGCGTATGGAACGTCAGAATATCAGCCTGCTCTGTCACGGCCTCCAGCGACAGGAAATCCCCCTCGTCACCGCGATCGGCGCGCGGCGGATCGCACAGCAGGGTTTTGATGCCCCAGGCCTCAAGACGCTTTTGCAGTCGCTCACCGACGTTACCGACGCCAACGATGCCGACAGTGCGGTCACGCAGCTGGAAACCATCGCGTTCCGCCAGCAGCAGCAGCGCAGAAAAAACATACTCCACCACCGCAATGGCGTTACAGCCGGGTGCGGCAGAGAACGCAATGCCCGCCTGCTGCAGCCAGTTCTCATCGATATGGTCGGTGCCCGCCGTGGCGGTTCCGACAAATTTCACCGGCTTTCCTGCCAGCAGGGCCTCATTAACCTGGGTGACTGAACGCACCATCAGGCCATCGGCATCGGCCAGTTCAGCCACCGGCAGCGGACGCCCCGGCACCGCGACCACGTCGCCGGTACGGCTGAATAGCTCACGGGCATAAGGCATATTTTCATCGACCAGAATTTTCACCACGGCTTTCCTGTCAGTTACATATCAGGCAATTATTCTGGCACAAAGCGACGCGTTAGCCTAACCGTGCACGGTAGCGTTCGGGCGTGGTTCCCGCCTGTTGCTGGAACATCACAATCAGCGCCGAAGCTGAACTGTATCCCAGCTCATGGGCGATGCTCTGCACGCTTTCCCCCTGCTCCAGCAGCACAATGGCGCGCAGAAACCGCAGCCGCTGCCGCCACTCGCCAAAGGTCATATGAAGCTGCTGCTGGCAGCGACGCGCCAGCGTCCGTTCGGTGGTAAAGACCCGCGCCGCCCAGCCTGCCAGCGTGGTGTTATCGCCCGGATGCGCTTCCAGCGCATGTAACACCGGCGCCAGAAATTTATCGTCAGAGGTGGGCAGATAACTCTCCTGTACCTGCGCCAGCTGCAGGCGATCGCGCAGCACCTCGCACAGCCGCCACTGCGCATCCGTTTCGGGTTGCTCGATTTGCTGCTCAGCAAACTCATCCATAATGGCATGTGCAATGGGATCGACCAGCAGCAGACAGGCGCGCCGGGGCAGATCGGCGCATAACGGAGCCGCCAGATTAAAAGTACGGAACTGTGCCTGACGATGGTTATAGCTACTGTGAAGCTGACCCGGTGGGATCCAGACCGGAATATCTGCCGGTGTCAGCAATCGCTCACCCTCGACCTGCATCTCCAGTACGTGGCTTTTCACCATAATGAGCTGACCCCAGGCATGCGCATGCGGCAGATATTCGGTGCGGGCATTGGCCTGCTCATAACGCATAAAGTAGCGCAGTTGCGGCGCGTCAAGGGGCGGCTGGTAGATCACTTTCAGGGTCATTATGTCCGCTCCACAACTAATTTTGTCCGATATTAACTATCTGAATAAATCCGGACAAGCGTACACTGCGCCTCATTATGGCGTGTGGAGAGTCAGCATGTTTTTCCTGTACCCGCTCTTTGCGGTAATAATCTGGTCGATCAACTCAATTGTCAGCAAACTCTCGGCGGATGCGATCGATCCGGCGGCAATCTCATTCTACCGCTGGTTACTGGCGCTGCTGGTGCTGACGCCTTTTGTGCTGCCCGGCGTGTGGCGCACGCGTCAGGTCATTAAACCGCACCTCTGGCGGCTGGCGATCCTTGGCCTGCTCGGCATGGTGCTCTATCAGAGTCTCGCCTACTACGCAGCACAAAGTGTCAGCGCACTCTTTATGGGCATTATCGGCGCCCTCATCCCCCTGCTCACCGTACTGCTGAGCGTTGTGATCCTGCGGATTGCGCCGACGCTGGGCATCCTGCTCGGCAGCATCATCTCCTTTACCGGTCTGGTGTGGCTGGTCAGTGAGGGCAACGTGATGCAGCTGCTGAATCACGGTCTGGGCAAAGGTGAACTGCTGATGCTGGCCGCCTCCGCCGCCTATGCGCTGTATGGCGTGCTGACACGACGCTGGGCACTGCCGCTGCCGATCTGGCAAAGCCTGTATGTGCAGATTTTATTTGGCGTCGTTCTGCTGCTGCCTGGTTTTCTGCTGGCCCCCGAGGTGGCGCTTAACCGGCACAACCTGCCGCTGGTGGCCTTTGCCGGTCTGTTTGCTTCGATCATCGCGCCGTTCCTGTGGATCCACGGTGTGCAGCGTCTGGGTGCCAGCACCACCAGTATCTTTATGAATCTGATCCCGGTATTTACCGCGGTGATCGCGGTGATTTTTCTGCATGAGCAACTACACAGTTACCACTGGATTGGCGGCGGTCTGACGCTTGGCGGTGTGATACTGGCGCAGCGGCTGCGTACCCCCTTATCCCGCCGTAAACCGGTGAGCCACCCACAGGCCTGAATAGCGCGGCTGTGGCGAGTGAGGGTGCTGTTGAGGATGGCAGTGAAGAAAGGCTACAGCTGAAGCGTAAATCTCGCGCCGAAACGCATGTCCCCCGTGGGATTTCCCGGGGGCTTTTGCTATCATGGCCTATTCATTTTCCGGCGCACCCCACGCTGTTCTGTTTTCCCAAGGAATCCGCCATGCAACCACTCAGCGGCCCCGGTGTGCCGGTCGGCGATCGTTCATCTGTCAATCCGCAAACTGGCGTAACGCGTCACGGTTCAGTGGCCGGTGAACAGCCCCTCTCCCCTGCGCAGCGCACAACGTTAGAACGCCTGATCGTGCGTATCTCATCGCTCAGTAATCTTAAAGCGCCTGAACTGTGGGCGGGCGTACGCCATGAAGTGGGCGTAAAGAGTGAAGCGGAATTACAGTCGCGTCATTTTCCGGCAGCGGAACAGTACCTTAATGGCCGCCTTACGCAGACGCAAAATGGGCATGCCACACGCCAGCTGATGACCCAGCTCACCGATCTGCTGCCGAAAGGGAATAACCGTCAGGCCGTCAGCGACTTTATCCGTCAGCAATTTGGTCAGACCGTACTGAGCGCGCTGAGCCAGGATCAGCTGCGCCAGGTGCTGACGATGCTGCAGAACGGGCAGATGACCATTCCTCAGCCGCAGCAGATCCGCGTCAGCGATCGCACGCTGCTGCCTGCCGAGCACCATACGCTGAATCAGCAGGTGGTACGCCTGGCCGCTGCCACTGGCGAATCCACCGGTAAGCTGTGGACGGCTGCGCTGAAACTGGTCAACCTCACCAGCGGTGATCCCATCCCGTCGCGCCACTTCCCGCTGCTGACCCAGTATCTGCAGGTGCGCCAGACGTTGAGTCAGCACAGTGCACCGACGCTGCAATTGCTGGAAGCGTCCCTGAAACAGCCGCTTGATCAGCAGGAGCGGCAGCAACTGGAGGATTACAGCCAGCAGCGTTTCCAGGCGACACCGCAGACGGTGCTCACCGTAACGCAGACCCAGGATCTGCTGAACTTCCTGTTCAGCCGGCGCGCCGACCGGGCAGAAAAACTTCTCGAACAGCCGCTGGCTGCCAGCGAGATAAAACCCCAGCCGATCTGGTCACCCTTTGTTGCGTCGCTGCCGCCCGCGATTCAGCCTCTGGCAGAGCGCCCCCTGCTGGGCTTCTTTGTCGCACTGGTCGTCATCACCCTTTTACTCTGGCTGGTCCTCTGAGTTAACAGCCACAGAATGCTTTGGGCGCGGCGACTGGCCATTCGCCCGGTGCATCACCCCAGGTCAGCGGATGACCGTCACGTTTCCAGAAATCCAGCCCGCCAATCAACTCCTTCACCTGAAATCCCAGCGAGGCCAGTTTCCAGGCCGCTTTCGTCGAGCCGTTACAGCCAATGCCGTCACAATACGTGACATAAACTTTGCTGCGATCGAGCCGGGCCGTCGTAGTGGCATCCATCTCGCGATGCGGAAAGTTGATCGCGCCGCAAATATGCCCGGCGCGATAAGCCTCCGGCGCGCGAGCATCGATTACCACGATATCCGGGATTTGCCGTTCCAGATCTTCCGCCAGATCCCAGGCGTCGGTGTAAAAAGCGAGTTTTGCCTGCAGATAGTCGAGGCTTTGCTGCGGGGTGGCGGCCGGAATTAGTAAAACCGATGACATAGCGATTCTCCTGTTGTGGTGAGTCTGCAGTTTACGGCAAAGTGGACTGCTTACTGATACCCATTCCCCATCAGGTATAAGACCCATATGTCTTCACCGTTATTACAACTTTTTCAGCATCAGACCAGTGGCGGCGTGCGCGAGCGGCTCTGCTCTACCCTGCGACTGGCGATCAACCGGCACCATCTGCATGCTGGCCAGCAGTTGCCGTCCAGTCGTCAGCTGGCGCAGGATCTGCGTCTGTCACGTGTGACGGTGGAAGCGGCCTACGGACAGCTGGAAAGTGAAGGCTATCTGCGACGCGAGACCGGTCGCGGTACTTTTGTTGCCATCATCATCCCCACCCACTCATCATCATTTCCAGCCCGGCCTCAGCCCGTCCGTTTCTCGGCGCGGGGCCAGCAGGTACTGGCAACCGGTGGCTGTCAGGATCCCCCTTTTCCCCATGCATTCGCCGCCGGTTCACCGGAGTTACGCGCTTTTCCCCATGACACGTGGCGACGCCTCGGCAGCAGCGTGCAGCGTTCACTGGGCAGTGCCGCAATGGGATATGGCGATCCCTGCGGCTACCTGCCGTTACGCAGCGCACTCGCGGATTATCTGGCACTTTCCCGGGGCGTGGCATGCCAGCCGGAACAGGTGATCATTCTGACCAGTTCACAACAGGCACTGCAGTTACTGGCAATGATGTTCGTCGATCCCGGTGATGAGGTATGGATGGAGGAGCCGGGCTATCCTGGTGCGCGTAACGCCTTTCTGGCTGCCGGCGCACAGGTGCGCGGGATTGAGGTCGATGCCGAAGGTGCCATCCCCGCCAGCGGCAGTGCAAAACTGATGTATCTGACGCCATCGCATCATTATCCTACCGGCGTGACGCTGAGCCTGACGCGACGCCTGGCGTGGCTGGACTGGGCGCAGCGCAACCGGTGCTGGCTGATCGAAGACGATTATGACAGCGAATTTCACTACGACGAACGTCCTATACCTGCGCTACAGGGACTGGATCGCCATCAGCGGGTGATTACGCTGGGTACCTTCTCGAAGTCGCTGTTTCCCTCCCTGCGGCTGGCCTGGATGGTGGTCCCGCCCGCGCTGATTACCCCCATAGGCCAGGCACGCAGCGTGCTGGATGGACACAGCGCCCTGCTGCCGCAGGCTGTCACCGCCGCCTTTCTGCAACAGGGACATTTCGCCAGCCATCTGCGGCTGATGCGTCAGCTCTATCGCAGCCGTCGCGATCTGCTGCTGACGCTAATCGCTCAGCAACTGTCGCCGTGGATCACGCCGATTGTCAGCAGCGGAGGATTGCAGGTAACTGTCAGACTGCAACAGGATGAAGCGCGATTAAGCGCACTGGCGGCTCAACAGGGTTTGCTGCTGCCGCGTCTGAGTCCGCTTTATGCCGGGCCTTCGTCTCAGCAAGGCTGGATGCTGGGCTTTGCCGCACTGACGCCTGACGAGATTGTGGTGGGATGCGATACATTGCTGCGGCTGCTGCAGCGGGAGGGCTAAAACGGAGGGTTGAACGAGGTAAAGCGGATGGGCTGTAAAACAAAAAGGGCCGGCAAGCCGGCCCTTCAGAGTGCTGACGTAATAATTACGCCTGATATTTACGCATGGTCAATGTGGCGTTGGTACCGCCAAAACCAAAGCTGTTAGACATCACGGTAGTCAGCTCTTTTTCCATCGGCTCAGTGACGATGTTCATACCGGTTGCTGCCGCGTCAAGCGAGGTGATGTTGATGCTTGGCGCGATAAAGCCATGCTCCAGCATCAGCAGCGAGTAGATCGCTTCCTGCACGCCAGCCGCCCCCAGAGAGTGGCCGGTCATCGCTTTCGTTGCTGAGATGTATGGCGTGTTATCGCCAAACACTTCACGAATCGCGCCCAGCTCTTTCACATCACCCACCGGGGTAGAGGTTCCGTGGCTGTTCAGATAGTCAATGGGTGTATCGACACCGTGCATCGCCATCTTCATGCAGCGCACTGCGCCTTCACCTGATGGAGCAACCATGTCTGCACCGTCTGAAGTGGCACCATAACCGACGATTTCGGCATAGATATGCGCACCACGTGCCAGCGCATGCTCCAGCTCTTCAACGACGACCATGCCACCGCCACCGGCGATAACAAAGCCGTCGCGCTCATTGTCATAAGTGCGTGACGCTTTTTCTGGCGTGTCGTTGTAACGGGTCGAGAGCGCGCCCATGGCATCGAACTCACAGGCCATTTCCCAGCACAGCTCTTCGCCGCCGCCCGCAAAAACGATATCCTGTTTGCCAAGCTGGATCTGCTCAACGGCGTTACCGATACAGTGCGCAGAGGTGGCACAGGCGGAGCTAATCGAGTAATTTACGCCATGAATTTTGAATGGCGTTGCGAGGCAGGCAGAGACGCCAGAGGCCATCGCTTTGGTGACCACATAAGGGCCAACCGCTTTCAGGCCGCGTGGGCTGCGCATTGCGTCAGCACCAAATACCTGGAAACGTGGGGAGCCGCCGCCTGAACCCGCAATCAGACCCACTCGTGGGTTGCTCTGATACGCTTCAGCGCTGAGGCCAGAATCTTTAATCGCTTCTTCCATGGAAAGATAAGCATAGATGGACGCATCACTCATAAAGCGCACAACTTTGCGATCGATGAGGCCGGTGGTATCTAATTTAACGTTACCCCAGACGTGACTACGCATGCCGGAATCTTTCATCTCTTCAGAAAAGGTGATGCCAGAGCGTCCTTCACGCAGAGATGACAGCACCTCCTGCTGGTTATTACCAATACTGGAAACGATCCCTAAGCCAGTAATCACAGCACGTTTCATTCAATCTTCCTCATCCACTTCTTCTTAATTGGCATGCACTCTAGCGTACACTTGTACGCCGAACAAGTCCGATCAGCTATTTCCTTTTGTAAATTTGCGTCATGTCACGCAGGTCGCTAGAATCGCGCCACTGCCTGAAAAACGAGCCTTTACCGTGAAATTGACCCCGGTTGAACATGCAAAGCTAAACTGGAATGAACAGGGTACACCTGTTTCCCGAGCGTTTGGCGATGTCTATTTCTCTAATGACAACGGTCTGGAAGAGACACGCTATGTCTTCCTTGGCGGCAACGGTTTTCCCCAGCGTTTTGCTGAGCATCCGCGCGATCTGCTGATCGTGGCGGAGAGCGGTTTTGGCACCGGTCTTAATTTCCTGACGCTGTGGCAGGCGTTCGATGCGTTTCAGCGCGAACAGCCCGACGCCACTTTAAAACGTCTGCATTTCATCAGCTTTGAGAAATTTCCGTTAACCCGTGAAGATTTAACTGCGGCGCAGCAGCACTGGCCCGAACTGGCCCCCTGGGCGGAGGCGCTGCAGGCGCAGTGGCCCGCTGCCCTGCCCGGCTGTCAGCGTCTGCTGTTTGATGGCGGCCGCATCACGCTCGACCTGTGGCTGGGCGATATTAACCTGCTGATGGGCCAGCTGGATGAGAGCCTGAATCGTCAGGTAGATGCCTGGTTCCTGGATGGGTTCGCGCCCTCAAAGAACCCGGATATGTGGACGCCGGAGCTGTTCGGCATGATGGCAAAACTGGCGCGGCCGCAGGGGACCTTCGCGACCTTTACCGCCGCAGGTATTGTCCGGCGCGGTCTGCAGCAGGCGGGCTTTGCGGTCATCCGCCGCAAAGGATTTGGTCCGAAGCGCGAAATGCTATGCGGGTCGTTGCAGGATGCGCCTCCGCTGCCCGCCGCGCAGCCCTGGTATCATCGTCAGGCTGCGGAGCAGCGTGATGTGGCACTGATTGGCGGCGGCGTCGCCAGTGCCACCCTGGCGCTGGCGCTGCTGCGTCGCGGCTGGCGGGTAACGCTTTATTGCGCCGATGAGGCGCCCGCGCTGGGCGCATCCGGCAACCGTCAGGGAGCGCTCTATCCGCTGCTCAATCAGCACGACCCGGCACTTGCCACTTTTTTCCCCTCAGCCTTCAGCTTTGCCCGGCGGCTGTATGATCAATTAACCGTCACCTATGAGCATCACTGGAGCGGTGTGCTGCAGCTGGGCTGGGATGAGAAAAGCCGTAAGAAGATCGATCAGATGCTGGCGATGGACCTGCCTGAAATCATCGCCTGTGGCGTCGATGTGGCAGAAGCTGAAAAACTGGCAAATGTTGAACATGGCTGTGGCGGCATTTTCTATCCGCAAGGCGGCTGGCTCTCACCGGCAGAGCTGACCACCGCGATGCTGGCGCATGGCGAAACCCAGGGATTGCGCATTCACTGGCTGCACCGGGTGAGCGCGCTTTCCCGTGAGGATGATCACTGGATGCTGACGTTCAGCGATCGTCCGGCGGTACGTCATCCGACCGTCGTACTGGCAAACGGTCATGCGATTGCTGACTTTGCGCAAAGCGTCCCGCTGCCGACCTATCCGGTGGCCGGTCAGGTAAGCCATGTTCCCTCTACGCCCGGCCTCAACGCGCTGCAAACGGTGCTCTGTTACGACGGCTATCTGACGCCTGTCAGCCCGCAGTTTGGTACGCACTGTATCGGGGCCAGCTATCACCGTGGCGATACCGCAACCGCGTATCGGGAGGAGGATCAGCAGGAGAACCGCAGCCGCCTGCTGCATTGCCTGCCTGACAGCAGCTGGGCCGAAACGGTGGATGTCAGTGACGGAGAGGCAAGAATGGGGGTGCGCTGCGCCACCCGGGATCACCTGCCGATGGTGGGCGGCGTGCCGGATTATGCTGCTACGCTGGCGCAGTATGCTGATTTACCGGCACAGCAGGCGGCAGGCAGCGATATCGCTGACGCACCCGATCTTGCGGGCTTGTATCTGTTTGGGGCGCTGGGATCGCGCGGCCTGTGCAGTGCGCCGCTGGCGGCCGAAGTACTGGCAGCTCAGCTGGCGGGCGAGCCGCAGCCTCTGGATGCCAGTACCCTGGCAGCACTCAATCCGAATCGTTACTGGGTGAGGAAATTACTGAAGGGAAAAGCCGTTTAGCGGACGCTAAGGGCGGCACGCCGCCCTGCACCATTACGCGGAGAGCTGGCGTGCCTGAACAAACAGGTTATCCCACATCCCGACCACTAATGCCTGATCGCGCGGCGAGAGTTCTCCGGCAGCTATGGCATTTTGCAGACTGCGGGTTACCTGAATTTGCAGCGCTTCTGGCGTATGTTCGCCCAGTTGCTCCACTTCAGCGACGGCCAGTGTCAGATGCCCGCGCAGATAACCGCTGGCGAACAGCTCATCGTCACTGGCATGCTCGACCATGTCGTCAATCAGGGCCAGAATACGCGCTTCAAATTCTGCGATCATCTCAATTCCTCTTTTAATAATGCCTTTCTGCATCACAGATCGTCCGGCCAGGGAAACTGCGATGCTGTTAATGAAGGCCTGCCATAAAATTCCGCCAGGGCGGTAATAAAACGCGCGGGACGGTCGGGAATGCCCGACGTCAGATAGCTCATGACCTGAGCATGCACTTTACGCTGGAACGCAATGCGATCCGGCTCACAATCTCCGTCGAGATTGTCACAACTCACGTTGAAGGGAAAGCCTGCCGCCGTACAAAACATCCATTCCAGCGCCTGTGGCTTCACTTCCACCGCTTCAAACTGACTCTGGGTCAGCGCATCGCGGCCATCCGGACAGTACCAGTAGCCAAAATCGACCAGTTTGCGGCGCGCTTCACCGGCGATGCACCAGTGAGAGATCTCATGCAGGGCGCTGGCGTAGAAGCCGTGAGCAAAGACCACACGATTCCACGGCGATTCGGCATCAGCAGGAAGATAGATCGGTTCATCATCGCCTTTAATTAGACGGGTCTGAAATTCATCGCTGAAACAGCGATCAAACAGCGTGATCAGCTGTTCATAATGATGAGTCGGGTTCATGACGGTATCAGGTTTTAGGTTACGATTGCAGCGTGGCAAGCCAGGCCATAACGGCGCTGCCATGGCTGTCCCACAGTAATTTAATGCTCATGACGGCAGACACAATCACCACCATCGGGCGGATCAGCTTCTGTCCGCGGCTCAGCACCAGTCTTGCGCCCAGACGCGCGCCGCAGAAAGCGCCGAGCATCATGATCAGGCCGGTTCCCCACACTACTTTGCCGCCGAACATAAAGAACAGCAGGCTGCCGAGGTTCGAGGTGAAGTTGAGGACCTTGGCATGGGCGGTCGCTTTGGCAAGGTTGTAGCCGCAGAGCGTGACGAAAGCCAGCGCATAAAAAGATCCTGCGCCCGGTCCGAAAAATCCGTCATAGAACCCCACAGCCCCGCCGCCGACCAGGGCAAAGGCCAGACCATGCAGACGGCGCGCGCGATCCACTTCGCCGAGGCGCGGCATCAGCAGGAACCACAGACCGATAGCGATTAAAAACAGCGGCAGCATCTGGCGCAGGAAATCCGCCTGCAGGCGCTGAATCAGTATCGCGCCCAGCACGGAACCCAGCAGCGTCATGGCAATGTTCAGCCACTGTTCATTCAGATTGACCGCACCACGCCGGATAAAGTAGAGACTGGCGGAAAACGATCCACCGACCGATTGCAGTTTATTGGTCGCCAGCGCCTGGGCCGGAGAGAGGCCCGCCGCCAGCAACGAAGGTACCGTAAGTAATCCCCCGCCACCCGCGATTGAATCAATAAAACCGGCGAGCATGGCGATTAAAAACAGCAGCCCGACGAGCAGCGGGCTGACCACAAACCAATCCATGGAATCCCTTACAGTAGATGTTTATCCAGCAGGGCCTGACAGGCAGGCGGTAATGGCGGCGGCTCACGTTTCACCGGCGCGCCCGAACCAGGCTGTTTTGGCAGGAACCAGCTCTGCAGCTCTGCGCCACAGCCATCGCCAGCAGGCGGTGCAGGCTGATCTTCACAGCCGATACTGCCCGCCGGGCAGCGCAGGCGCACATGCATATGGGCACGGTGAGCAAACCACGGGCGCACTTTACGCAGCCAGTCACGATCGTTACCCGCATCGGCACAAAGCTGCTTTTTAATCGCCGGATTGACGAAGATCCGTGTCACATCATCATCTTTGGCGGCCAGTTTAATCAGGCTATCAATTTCTGGCTGCCAGTGACGCGCAATCACATTTTTGTCACCCGGCCCGACCAGATCGAGCGGCTGCGGCTTCAGCAGTTGCTGGGCGCTCCAGCGGGTTTTCGGCAGTTGCAGCCAGATATCGACATCCAGTCCGGTCTGATGGCTGGCGTGACCACTGCTGAAACGTCCGCCTGCTGCCATGCCCATGTCACCAATCAGCACGTTGCCCAGTTGCAGGTTATGCACCTGCGTACTGAGACGCTGAATAAACTGAATCAGATCGGGATGACCAAAGTAGCGCCGCTGATCCTGACGCATCACCTGATAGTGCGGTGAATTCAGCGGCAGCGCCTCGGCGCCAACAATACAGCCGTTGGCAAAGCCGCCGATTGACTGCGGTGCGCCGGTGATCGGCTGCTGGATGCGTTGCCACGGCGTCGCCGCCAGGCTGGAGGCGCTGATCAACAGCGCACTCAGGGTAAGCAGAAGAGCCTTCATGGCATCACCAGCGCGGTACGGAGCTGTTAACGTCACCGTTCTGCGCCCGCTGGCGCAGCAGATGATCCATCAGGACGATCGCCATCATCGCCTCGGCGATCGGCACTGCGCGGATCCCGACGCAGGGATCGTGGCGGCCTTTGGTGATCATCTCCACTTCTTCGCCGTCGCGGGTAATGGTTTTACCCGGCACGGTGATGCTGGAGGTTGGTTTCATCGCCAGATTGGCGCTGATGGTCTGGCCGCTGCTGATGCCGCCCAGAATCCCCCCGGCGTGGTTGCTCTGGAAACCATCGTGGCGGATCTCGTCGCGATGCTGGCTGCCGCGCTGGTTAACCACCGCAAAGCCGTCGCCGATTTCAACGCCTTTAACGGCATTGATGCTCATCAGCGCATGTGCCAGATCGGCATCCAGCCGGTCAAATACCGGCTCGCCCAGGCCTGGCGGCACGTGATCTGCCATGACCGTGACTTTAGCGCCAATGGAGTCGCCCTCTTTTTTCAGGCCGCGCATCAGTTCATCCAGCGCCTCCAGCTTGTCCGCATCCGGGCAGAAGAACGGATTCTCTTCCACGATGCTCCAGTCTTTCAGCTCACAGGCGATGTCACCAATCTGTGACAGATAGCCGCGCACCACGACACCGTGTTTCATCTGCAGGTATTTCTTGGCAATCGCACCGGCCGCCACGCGCATCGCGGTTTCGCGCGCCGACGAGCGTCCACCGCCACGGTAGTCGCGCTGACCATATTTCTGCTCGTAGGTGTAATCAGCATGGCCCGGCCGGAAGAGATCTTTGATAGCGCCATAATCCTGCGAACGCTGATCGGTATTTTCAATCAGCAGGCCAATCGAAGTACCGGTGGTCACACCCTCAAAGACGCCGGACAAAATTTTCACCTGATCCGGCTCGCGGCGCTGCGTGGTATAGCGCGATGTGCCAGGACGACGGCGATCGAGGTCATGCTGAATATCCGCTTCGGTCAGCGGGATGCCTGGCGGCACGCCGTCAACGATACAGCCCAGCGCAAGCCCATGGGACTCGCCAAAGGTCGTTACTCGAAAAAATTGCCCGATGCTGTTTCCGGCCATGCTATTTCCTTCTCAGGGTTCGGCGGGCGATGCTTCGCCCCACTTTTAGTCTTTGTAAAAAGAGAAATGGTGTTTTGCGTCGACAATCTGCTGGCGCGTCAGCGTAAAGACGCCATCACCGCCGTTGTCGAATTCCAGCCAGGTAAAGGGCACGTCGGGATACTGCTCGATCATGTGCACCATGCTGTTGCCCACTTCGCAGACCAGTACGCCCTGCTCGCTGAGATAATCCGGTGCACAGGCCAGAATGCGACGCACCAGCTTCAGGCCGTCGCTGCCTGCCGCCAGCCCGAGCTCCGGTTCGTGGCGATATTCGTTCGGCAGATCATCCATATCTTCCGCATCAACATACGGCGGATTGGTGACGATCAGATCATATTTCAGCGGTGGCAATTCGCGGAACAGGTCAGCGCGAATCGGCGTAACCTGATGAATCAGGCCATGTTCTTCAATGTTCTGCTCGGCAACCGCCAGCGCACCGGTGGAGATATCCACCGCGTCCACTTCCGCTTCCGGGAAGGCATAGGCGCAGGCAATCGCAATACAGCCGCTGCCGGTACACATATCCAGAATATGATGGGGTGGCGAGCTGACCAGACCGGCAAAGCGGTTCTCAATCAGTTCGCCAATCGGTGAACGCGGCACCAGCACGCGCTCATCAACAAAGAACTCGTGGCCGCAGAACCAGGCTTTATTGGTCAGATAGGCGACCGGAATGCGCTCGTTAACGCGACGAATGACGCGCTCGACGATCAGAAGACGTTCGCTGGCGGTCAGACGCGCATTGCGCATATCTTCAGGAATATCCAGCGGCAGCCAGAGTGACGGCAGGACCAGTTGAACGGCTTCGTCCCAGGGATTGTCTGTGCCATGTCCGTACCAGATTCCGGCAGCGGAAAAGCGGCTGACCGCCCAGCGCAGCATGTCCTGAATGGTGTGCAGTTCGTTCACTGCCTCATCGACGAAAATTTTGTCCACGTAGCCCTCCGCAGGCCTTTTGCTAAATCGGCCAGTAGTGTGCCATGAAGCCGGGGAGAATTCAGCGCAGCGAGGTGAAAAAGCTGACATTTAATGACGCTTAACGGTAAGGTATCGGCTCTGCTGTGTGACAGCCTTTTCTGATATGACTGACCTGCCATGAGTAAAAAAACACCACTAAGCCCGGATGACCAGGCGCTGTTTCGCCAGTTAATGACGGGTACACGCCAGTTAAAACAGGACACGTTTGTCCACAAAGCGCCGGTTAAAACCCGCCACATCCCGGTAAAGCGTCTGCTTTCAGAGCAGGCGGACAACAGTCATTACTTTTCGGATGAGTTTCAGCCACTGCTCTCAACGGAAGGTGCCACCCGTTATGTGCGCGCCGATGTCAGCCATTTTGAGCTGAAAAAATTACGTCGTGGCGACTATACGCCAGAGATTTTCCTCGATCTGCACGGCTTAACGCAGCAGCAGGCCAAGCAGGAGCTGGGGGCACTGATCGCCGCCTGCCGCCGTGAACATCTGTTCTGCGCCAGCGTCATGACCGGTCATGGAAAGCATATTCTGAAGCAGCAGACGCCGCTGTGGCTGGCCCAGCATCCGTGGGTGATGGCTTTTCATCAGGCACCCAAAATGTTCGGCGGTGACGCCGCACTGCTGGTTTTGATTGAGATTGAGGAGTGGCAACCGCCTGAATTGCCCTGAGAAGGGCCGGAATGATCGGCCCACAGACGTCAGATTGCTTTAGCCAGCTTTTTGGGACTGACCTGCCACAGCAGTTTACCGGCACTCGCTGCGGGATCGAATTCCACGCAGGCAATAGCGGAAGTGGCGAACATTGGCGGTGCTTCCTGCGGGCACAGTTCAGAGACTAAATACCCCACCAACGGTAAATGTGAAATCACCAGAGCCGATTTCACGCCTTCATTCGCCAGGGCCTGCAGATAGCACCCGACCATCTCCGGATCGCCGCCCGGCGTTAATTCCGGCAGAACGTCCTGGCTTTCCGGCAGGGGAAAGGCTTCACGCACGGTCGCGAGCGTTTGCTGCGCGCGTAAATAGGGACTCACCAGGACACGCTCAATGTCCGGCGTCTGGCTGTTAAGCCAGTTGGCCATCTGACGTGATTCATTGCAGCCACATAAGGTTAAAGGCCTGACTGAATCACTGGCTGCTTCCAGAGCCGCATCGCCGTGACGCATGATAAAAACTTGCATAAAGCACCGCTGTTGTTTGTCGACATCGCCCGACGCGTAGCGCCTGACTCTTCACTCTGCGAATGAACGCTGTGTTTTACCCTAATGGCTTTAGTATAGTCAACCGGTTGTTTATTAAATAAGCACTTCTCAGAATCATGCTGCGCCGCACACTCTGGCGGCGCTTTTCTAAGCCGCTGAATCGGATTGGTTATTCCATTTTCAGCAGAAATGTAAAATTTCGTCTATTTTGCAGCCGCCTGAATCAGCGCCTCACAGGGTGTGAATCGTTCGCCATGCTGCTGCGCAAGCCGGGTTAATCTGTTGACCACTTCCGCCGCGCCCAGTTTGTCCATGTAGTGGAACGGGCCGCCTAAGAAAGGCGGAAAGCCGATGCCAAACACCGCACCGATATCCCCATCGCGGGCGCAGCGAACCACCTGCTCATCAAGACAGCGAGCCGCTTCGTTCAGCATCATCATCACGCAGCGTTCAGCAATCTGCGCTTCACTCTGCCTGGCCTGCGGCGAGACTTTCAGCAACGTATACAGCGAAGCGTCCGGTTTTTTACGCTGCCAGCGCGGCTGGTCATAGCGATAAAAGCCTTTGCTGTTTTTACGTCCCTTGCGGCCATCCTTCAGCACCGCATCAAAAGCGGCTGGCGCGGCAAAGCGTTCACCATAAGCCTGATACAGGATGGGACTGATTTTGCTGCCAACGTCGATACCGACCTCATCCAGCAGCTGAATCGGGCCGACCGGGAAACCAAACTTCACCAGCGCACGATCAATATGGTCAATCGGTTCGCCCTCCAGCAGGCAGCGCATCGCTTCATTTATATAGGGCGTCAGGATGCGGTTAACATAGAAGCCAGGCTTGTCCGCCACCACAATCGGGGTTTTACCCTGACTGCGCGCCAGCGCCACAATCGTCACCAGCGTCGCGGTAGAGGTATTCAGATGAGGAATCACCTCCACCAGCGGCATTTTCTCTACCGGACTGAAATAGTGCAGCCCGATGACGTTCTCAGGACGCTGGGCGCCGGCGGCGATCGCCTCAATCGGCAGCGAAGAGGTATTTGAGGCAAACAGCGTATGCGGCTGACAGTGTGCCTCCACTTCGCTGACCATCTGCTGCTTCAGGGCTAAATCTTCGAATACGGCTTCAATTACCACGTCGCGCTGTGAGAAGCCCTGATAATCGATGCCGCCCGTGATACGTGCCATCTGCTGCTGACGCTGTGCCGGAGTGAGCTGGCGCCGTTTAACCTTTTTGCTCAGCAGTTCCCAGCTGGTTTTCAGCGCATGGTTCACCCCTTCCAGGCTGATATCTTTAATGCGTACCGGCAACCCGGCGTTGATTGCAGTGACGCTGGCGATGCCGCCGCCCATCAGGCCGCCGCCGAGGATACCAACACGCTTAACGGTGCCGGGTTCCGCTTCACCGCCCCGCTCCTTTTTCATAGCCGTAGTCGCGAAAAAGATCCCGCGCAGCGCAACAGATTCTGGCGTCATCGCCAGCTCACCAAAAGCGCGTGCTTCAGCCTCATGTCCGGCCCGACTGCCCTGCTCCAGCCCGATGCGCACCACCTCAATAATGCGTTTTGCTGCCGGATAGTTACCCTGCGTTTTGGCTGCAGTCTGTCGGGTCGCCAGCGCAAACAGCGCCTGACGGCCAACCGGACCATGCAGCAGACGATCGCGCAGCGGCAGCGTTCGTCCACTAACCTTGCCCTTTTTCACCCGGGCAATGGCGGTCTCCAGCAGAATCGCCTGCGGCACCGCGTCATCGACCACGCCCAGCTTACGGGCCTGTTTCGCCCGCAGGGCTTTGCCAGTCAGAATCAGTGGCAGCGCCTGCTGCACGCCGATTAAGCGTGGCAGCCGCTGAGTGCCGCCAGAGCCTGGCAGTAAGCCGAGTTGCACTTCCGGCAAACCGAGGCGGGTTTTATCATCCAGCGAGCAGATACGGGCATCACAGGCCAGCGCCAGTTCCAGTCCGCCGCCGAGGCAGGCGCCGTGGATCGCCGCGACCACCGGGAACGGCAGTGCGTCGAGCGCAGCCATTACTTCCTGGCCCTGTTTTGCCAGCGCTTCGGCTTCCTGCGCGCTCTTACAGCGGTCAATCATGCTGATGTCTGCGCCCGCGATGAAGTTGTCCGCTTTGCCGGAAATCAGCACCAGGCCAGCCAGTTGCGGATCGCGTCGCGCTTCCGCAATGATGGCGGTGATCTGCCCGGCAAATTCCGATTTCAGGGTGTTCATCTTCTCACCAGGGACATCGATCGTAATGATGCCGACGTGATCCAGTCGCATCTTCAGATGAAACGCATTCTGCTCCATTATTCGGCCTCCAGAATCATTGCCGCACCCAGGCCGCCTGCCGCGCAGGCCGTGACCAGTCCTAACCCGCCACCGCGACGGCGTAATTCATTCAGCGTCTGGGTGATCATGCGCGCACCCGTGGCGGCAAAAGGATGACCATAGGCGATCGATCCGCCCAGCACGTTAAAGCGCTCTTCATTCACTTCGCCCAGCGCGTGTGGGCGATTCAGCACCTCACGGGCAAAGCGCTCGTCGCGAAACATGTGCAGGTTGCTCAGCGTCTGGGCAGCAAAAGCTTCATGCATATCGATCAGCGTCAGATCGGCCAGGGTTATGCCGGCGCGATCCAGTGCCAGTGGTGAAGCGTATGCCGGGCCCAGCAGCATATCCTGCTGCACACCAATGGCGGTAAAGGCGTAGCTGCGCAGATAGCCCAGCGGCCTGATGCCCAGTTCACGGGCGCGGCCCTCGCGCATCAGAATCACTGCCGCCGCGCCGTCGGTGAGAGGCGTGCTGTTGGCCGCGGTGACGCTGCCGTGCTGGCGATCAAATGCCGGACGCAGTCGGGCGTAATCCTCCGCTTTGGCGTTCATCCGCACGTTATTGTCCTGATCGATGGCGCTTTTCCACGGCGGCACAAAGGCTGCCATGACTTCCTGATTCAGTACCCCGGATTGCCAGGCCCTTGCGGCATGCTGATGGGATCGCAGCGCCAGCGCATCCTGTGCTTCGCGCGTGATGCCGTGACTCTTAGCCATCTGCTCCGCAGTGTCGCCCATGCGCAGGCCGGTCGAATACTCCGCCACTGCGGGCGGGACCGGCAGCAGATCACGCGGGCGCAGACGCCGCAGGATGTGCAGTTTTTGACCGAAGCTGCGGGCTTTATTGAGATCCACCAGCGCGCGGGCCAGCGTTTTACTGACCCCAATCGGCAACACCGACGAAGAGTCTGCGCCACCGGCAATACCGGCAGAGATGGTGCCCGCCAGCAGACTTTCTGCCACATTCGCTACCGCCTGAAAGCTGGTGGCGCAGGCACGGCTGACGCTGTAGGCATCGGTATGCACACTCAACCCGCTGCTTAATACAATTTCACGCGCAATGTTCGGCGCTTCCGGCATCTGCACCACCTGCCCAAAGACCAGTTGCTCGATCACCTCAGCCGGCAGTTCACTGCGCGCCATTAATTCGCTGACCACCATGCGTCCCAGCTCAATGGCGGGAATGCCATGGAAGCCGGTCGCCTGGCGTAAGAAAGGGGTGCGTAATCCGTGGGTTATTGCGATGCGTTCACCATCACGCGTCAGCAGCGGCTGCGCTTTGCTCATTGTTCTCACCTGTGGCTGGGACTGTGGCATCATTGCCTGAAGAGGTCTGACCTGATCAGTGTTAACCACAAGCGGGTGAGCCGCCAATATCGGAAGGGAAAAAGTGCGAAGGGAAACACGAAAATGAAAAACGCCGCAGTGACGCGGCGTAATGGGACTTAACGCAAACCGAGCTGAAAAATCATGGTTTCAGCCTGGCAACTGAAGGTGAAATCGATATCCAGCTGCACTCCCTGATCCACTTCGCTGAAGCGCGATTCAATCAGACAGGGTTCTGATTCAACCTCGCGGGCACGTTCGGTCAGTTGCGCTAATTTCGCTTCCGCATCGGCACGCTGAGCAAACCATTCTGACCAGCTGGCGGTGCAATCGGTGTTATCCATTACCGTGCCGACATCAACACAACAACAGGCTGCGGTTTCGGTCGCACTGCATTTTTTAATGGCATCAGTCATTTCATTCTCCAGACCAGCAATTGCATAGGTTGAGCGATTTTATGGACGAAATCTTACCTGCTCGCTGAAAGATGCGCCACGCACCTGTTGCTAAGTGACGAATATCACAATAAAAATTGATCCAGAACAAACTGGAATGGTTATGCTGTCCAGGATCAGGGGCTTTTTGTTATGCAGATCGAATTTTAAGCGATCAAACCTGAAATATTTTAAAAACAATATTGCAACATGCACACAGGTCGGACCTATACTCTCCGCACTGGTCTGATATGTGCGCTTTACATCAGTCCCTACAATCCGCCGTCCTTTGTTACGCGACGTTATAGCGTTAAATAATAATTCACATGAGGTTGTGGTCATGAACCATAAAAACCTGTTTGCAAAGTCAGCCGTGGCGGCTGCAGTGGCGCTTGTTTCTTCCCACGTTTACGCTGCTGGGTTTCAGTTAAATGAATTCTCTTCGATTGGTTTAGGTCGCGCATATTCAGGCGAAGGGGCAATGGGTGATACCGCGGCGTCTGCCAGCCGTAACCCGGCGACAATGGCGTTAATGGATCGCCCGGAATTTTCTATCGGGGCTGTCTATATTGCGCCGGATGTAAATATCAGTGGTCGCAGTCCCAGTGGCCGCAGCCTGGATGCGAATAATATTGCCCCTAATCAGTGGGTACCCAATATTCACTACGTCCAGCCCATCAACGATCAGTGGTGGATTGGCGCATCTGCAACCTCAAACTACGGCTTAGCAACAGAGTTTAATAATGGCTACACCGCTGGCGGTTACGGCGGTAAAACTGACCTGATGACCGGCAATTTAAATCTCAGCACCGCTTATCGGTTTAATGAACATTTTAGTGCAGGCATCGGTTTTGATGCGGTTTACGCTAAAGCCAAAATTGAGCGTTATGCCGGTGAGTCAGGCGCGCGGCTGGGGGTTCCGGCTGATACGCAGGTTGCCCATCTGAAAGGCGATGAGTGGGGCTACGGCTGGAATGCTGGCATCCTGTATGAAGTGGATGAAAATAACCGCTTCGGCTTTACCTATCGTTCAGAAGTGAAAGTTGATTTTGATGGCGATTACAAAAGTAATCTCTCATCCCGGCTGAATGCGGTGAATAATCCGGAAGTGTCAGGCGTACCTTTTGGCACCAACGGCACCACCGTTCCAGGCGCGTTAACGCTGAATCTGCCAGAGATGTGGGAAGTGTCGGGCTGGCATAAAGTGGCACCGCAGTGGGCGGTTCACTACAGCATGGCTTACACCAGCTGGAGCCAGTTCCAGGAGCTGAAAGCCACTGGCTCTAACGGCCAGACGCTGTTCTATAAAGATGAAAGCTTCCACGATGCCTACCGCATTGCACTGGGCACAACCTATTCCTACGACAAGAACTGGACGTTCCGTACCGGTATTGCGTTTGATGACAGTCCGGTTCCGGCCGATAAGCGCTCTATCTCCATCCCGGACCAGGATCGTTTATGGCTGAGTGCCGGTACTTCTTACGCCTTTAACGATGATGCCTCGGTTGATTTAGGCATCTCTTATATGCACGGACAGAAAGTGACGGTGAAAGAAGGTCCTTATACCTTTACCTCTGAAGGCAAGGCCTGGCTCTACGGCGCGAACTTTAACTATAAGTTCTGACTGGCTGGTACGAACAAAAAGGGCGACTCTGGTGAGTCGCCCTTTTTTGTGGCCGTGGATCGCTTAATGGCTCAGCGAGGATACGCGCTGCGCAAAGAGGCAAAAACCGCCATCTCTGGCGGCGCATCGCGGGCGATTACTCGGCGTCAATATCCTTCAGGTCATCCTGAATCGCGGCTGCGTTAGGATTATCTTCCGGCTTGAGCTTGCCGCCGCGCGCCAGGAAGTCGTGACGCTGGAAGTAAGCATTACGGATAAAGGCGTACGGATCGCTCTGCTGTTTCAGGATTGCATCAGAGTCCAGCAGCTGCGCGCGGGTCTCAATCCCTTCAAGCGTCCATTTACCAATCGACATTGGCCAGGTCAGCCAGCCAAGGATCGGATAAAGCGTATCGACGTAGTCGCCGCCATCCTGACGCACCGTGAAGCTGCCGTAAGCAGGCAACTCAACGTAAGGCCCGTAGCCGACGCCATAGTGACCCAGCGTGGTACCGAAACGGTGCGGCTCTTCACGCGCCAGTTCCGGATTCGCTTTACCGGCAACGTCAATGAAGCCGCCCAGTCCCAGCACGCTGTTCAGGAAGAAACGGGTGAAGTGAATACCCGCATCACGTCCGTTACCGATCAGGATGGCGTTGACCATGCTGGCAGGTTCTTCCAGGTTGCCGAGGAAATTGCTCAGGCCGGTACGTGCCGGCACCGGCACATAATCACGCCAGGCTACAGCGACCGGACGCAATACATACGGATCCAACACGTTGTAGTTAAAGTTAAACATCGTGCGGTTAAAGCCTTCGAACGGATCGCTGCGCTGAGCAGGATCGCTATTCGCCGGCTTTGAACTGGCACAACCTACCAGAAGGACGCTGGCGACAGCCAGGCTGGTCAGGCGATAATTCATTCCAATCTCCCTGTGCGGATGAAAAAGGTCTACCCATCGTTCAGGTCACAGCCCGGTATCGTATCGACTTACCCGATGAGCATAGCTGACTTTGTGCCAGAGGCAGCAGGCAATGGCACGCATCATCCTGAACGCGGTCAGTTGATGCGTTCAGGGAAGCTGCTGATTAATCTCTACCGCGATCGGCTGATGCCCATCCCAGGGCGTCACTGCGCTCAGGCCCAGCCAGTCACCCGGCCGGGGATTGGCGCTGCCGTCGCGGGAGATACGCACCCGGACCTCGACCTGATGCTGCGCCGAAAGCAGGCGATCCGGCATCATGGCGTTGCTGTCATCCAGCGTCAGCGACAGCGGGAAGTGACTGAGCGGCATCCGCTTAACAGCCACCGGCACCGGTGAAGCACCGTCAGAAACCGAAATATACAACACTCCGTCCTGCGGTAACATTTTTTCTGCCTTAGGTGTCAGCGTCACGGTCAGTGCCAGTTGACGACTCTGTTGCCCGGCGGCACTTCTGGCCTTTTCGATGCTGCGGGCGATCATCGCGTGTCGCGAATCACCGGCCGGCAACAGACCCAGCAGGGTCTGCCATGCGTCGATAGCCTGATCATATTGCTGCTGTCCGTAAGCATTAAATGCCAGCAGGCTCAGCGTACGCAGGTTTTGCGGATCCGCTTTTAGCAATGCCTGCAGCAGCAGTGACGCCTGACGGTTATCCTGCGGGTCGGGGGATCGCGTCAGGACTTCGGCATAATCCTGTTTTAGCGCCAGATCGTTGGGAGCAAGCTGTAGCGCATGCTCAAATGCCTGGCTGGCCGTATCGGCATTATTCAGCACCATGCCGAGCCGTCCCAGCATCGTCCAGTCAGCCAGATTATCCGGTTCCGTTTGCAACGCGGTACGCAATCCGAGCTGTAAACGCGCCAGCTCCTCCATGCTCAGCGGTTTAGCGCCAGGGTCCATCAGTCGGGCACGCAGCTCAGGATACGCCTGCTGCACCTGCTTCCAGCCCGTGAGCTGTGCCAGACCACCGGTTTTCAGGTAAGTTCCCAGCGATACCCCAATCAGCACGATCAGGCCCGGCAGCAAAATCCAGCGGCTGCTGCTGTGTGATTTCATCGTCTGTGCCGGTGGAATATCCGCCAGCAGTGTCTGCTGTAACTCCCGCTCCATCAGTGGACGCTCAGCGACGACGCCCTGATCTTCATCCTGTGCCAGCTCATCTATCCGCTGATGGTAGAAGCGCTGATTAAGGCGATCGCGATCGCCTGTGCTGGCCTGACGTTGCCGCCAGCCCGCCGCCATAAACAGCGTACAGGCCACCAGCAGTAACAGAAAAAGGGTGATCCAAAATGCACTCATTACGGCTTCCTGTCTGACTTCAGTAGCGCATTAAGACGCTGTTGCTCATCTTCATCCAGCTCACTGCGGGTTTTGCGCTGACGGCTGCGCAGGATAATCACCGCGCCGCCCAGCAGCGCAAACAGCGCCGGACCAGCCCACAAAACCAGGGTTGAGGGCGTGACCGGTGGCGAATAGCTGACGAAATTGCCGTAACGCGCCACCATATAGTCGATGATCTGCTGGCGACTCTGGCCCTGCTTCATCAGCTGATAGACTTTCAGCCGCATATCGGCGGCAATCATGGCGTTTGAGTCGGCGATGCTGTTGTTCTGGCACTTCGGACAGCGCAGTGAAGCGGTCAGATCGCGGTATTGTTCTTCCTGGGCCACCGAGTCAAATTGCAGCGTGTCGATGCTTGCCCACAGGTTGATGCTGAACAGCAGGCCGCAGAGCAGTAACAGCGTTCTCATGATCCCGCCTCCGCACTGTATTTCACCCACAAGGGTTTCACTTCCTGATCCCAGACGCGCGCATTGAGATCGCCCGCGTGGCGATAACGGATGATCCCTTTACCGTCGATCAGGAAGGTTTCCGGCGCGCCATAGACGCCGAGATCCAGTCCCAGCATGCCGTTGCCATCATAGAGGCTCAGCGCGTAGGGGTTGCCCAGCGTATTCAGCCAGTTAACCGCCTTGTGACGATCGTCTTTGTAGTTCAGCCCGACGACGCGAATGCCCTGCTCCGCCAGCGTATTCAGATACTGATGCTCGGCGCGACAGGTCGGACACCAGGTCGCCCAGACGTTCAGCAATATCGGTTTACCATCCGTCAGCACGCGCTGGTCGTAGGTTTTGCCTGGCTGATCGAGTGCTTCCAGCCGGAACAGCGGCACCGGCTTGCCGATCAGAGCGGATTCGAGACGGGTCGGATCGTCGCCATCGGCATTACGTGTCAGCTGCCACAGCAGCGCCGCCGCCAGCAACAGAAACAGCATCAGGGGAATAAACAGGATTTTTTTGTTCATGTCCGCTCCTCAATTCCCGCTTTTTTGCGCGAGCGATAACGGGGATCAAACAGGCAGAACAGCCCACCCAGCGCCATCAGCGCGCCACCGAACCAGATCCAGCGGACAAAGGGTTTGTAATAGATGCGCACGGCCCAGCCGCCATCCTCCAGCTCTTCGCCCAGCGCCGCATAGAGATCGCGGCTGAAACCCCCATCAATCGCCGCTTCGGTCATCATGGTGCGGGCGGCCGTATAAAAGCGTTTCTCTGCCTGCAGCGTCGCTTCATGTTTGCCGTTGCGCGTGACATCGATGATGCCCATGCCGCCGCTGTAGTTAGGCCCCTGCAGATTCTGCACGCCGCGGAAGACAAAGTGATAGTGATGAATATCGATGCTATCACCCGCCTTCATCCGCACATCGCGTTCCACGCTGTACTGAGTGCTGAATGCAATACCGATCACCGTCACCCCTACCCCAAGATGGCCCAGTACCATGCCCCAGTGACTGCGCGACAGGTGACGTAAACCGGCAAAGAACGGATGACGGTGAGTGGCGCGCTCATGCAGTTCCAGCAGCGTCAGCACGATAATCCAGAGTGACATCAGCAGGCCAACCACGGTCATCGCCTCAATGCGATCCTGCAGCCACCAGGGAATGATGACGGAACAGGCCAGGGTCACGATCAGCGCCAGCGCCAGCCGCTTTGCCAGCTTCTGCGGCTCATCGCGACGCCAGCGCACCAGCGGTCCGATCCCCATCAGCAAAGCAAACGGCGCCATCAGCCAGCTGAACATAGTGTTGAAGAACGGCTCACCGACCGAAATGCTGCCCAGGCCCAGTTGCTTGTGCACCAGCGGCAACAACGTGCCGAGCAGAACCACCAGCATCGCGGCAATCAGCAGCACGTTATTACTCAGCAAAAACGATTCGCGCGACCAGGTTTCATTCTGCACCCGGCCACGTACCTGCCCGCCTTTAATCGCGTAGAGCAGGAGCGAACTGCCGATAACAATCACCAGAAACGCGAGGATAAACATCCCGCGTGCCGGATCCGAGGCGAAGGAATGCACCGACACCAGCACCCCGGATCGCACCAGGAACGTCCCCAGCAGGCTCAGCGAAAACGCGGTAATCGCCAGCAGCACGGTCCAGGCCTTAAAGGTGCCTCGCTTTTCAGTGACCGCCAGCGAGTGCATCAGGGCGGTGCCTGCCAGCCACGGCATAAACGACGCATTTTCAACCGGGTCCCAGAACCACCAGCCGCCCCAGCCCAGTTCGTAATAGGCCCAGGCCGAGCCAAGGACAATACCAATCGTCAGAAAGACCCAGGCCGCCGTGGTCCAGGGACGCGACCAGCGCGCCCAGGCCGTATCCAGCCGTCCGGCCATCAGCGAGGCGATAGCAAAGGCAAACGCCACCGAAAAGCCGACATAGCCCATATAGAGCAGCGGCGGATGGAAGATCAGGCCGATATCCTGCAGCATCGGATTCAGGTCATGCCCGTCTATCGGAAAGTCCGGCAGCGTGCGGCCAAATGGATTCGAGGTCAGCAGGATAAACAGCAGGAAGCCGAGATTGATCATGCCCATGACCGCCAGCACGCGTGCCAGCGCATCCTGCGGCATTCCGCGACTGAATATCGCCACCGCTAATGTCCAGGTGCTGAGCAGCAACACCCACAGCAGCAGCGATCCTTCATGCGCGCCCCAGGTGGCGGCGATGCGATAATAAACCGGCAGCAGGCTGTTGGAGTTTGTGACGACATAGGCAACGGTAAAATCGTTGCTGATAAAGGCCCAGACCAGCAGCGCGAAAGCCGCCGCGATGCAGATAAACAGACCGCAGGCCAGCGGACGTGCCATTGCCATCAGGCGGGCATCCTGGCGCACTGCGCCCCATAGCGGATAGCTGCTCAGCAGCAGGGAGAGCCCCAGCGCCAGGCAGAGCAGAAAAGTACCAATCTCGGGCATCATAATGATTTATTTCCCGCCTGATACAGCGACTGCGGGCCGGTGTGATTACTCTTCATCGCGTCTTCAATCTCCGGCGGCGTATATTTCTCATCATGTTTCGCCAGGACTTCTTTGGCGATCACCTGGTTGCCCGCCGCCAGCACGCCCTGCGCGACGACGCCCTGCCCTTCACGGAACAGATCCGGCAGGATGCCTTCAAAACTGACGCTGACCACGCCGCGGGCATCATAAAGTTTGAACGACACGGCAAGCGTATTCGGATCGCGCCGGACACTGCCGGGCATCACCATGCCGCCGACGCGCAGCCGCTGACCCGCTTCGGGCTTCTCGTGCGCTTCGCCTTTGCCGTAGAGGATTTCACCTGGGGTATAGAACAGATCGATGTTTGAGCGCAGCGCATACATCACCAGCGCGGTGGCCAGGCCGAGGCCGAGCAGAATCGCCACTGCCGCATAGAGGCGGTTGCGTCGACGGGTATTCACAATGTCTCTCCTGCCGCTTCAGCCGCGGCTTTTTTAGATTTCGCTGCCCGGATGCGGCGTTCCCGCGCGTCGCGCTGGCGGATCTCAGCCAGCAGGCGGCGGCGCAGCAACAGGGTATGCAGCGTCAGCCCGACAAGCGGAATCAGCGTGCAGGCAACCGCCAGCCAGACATAGAGGGCGTAGCCCCCCATCTCAAAGAAGGCGTGCCAGGAGGAAAAGGCGGGTGTCATGCCTGCTCTCCTCGCTTCGCCACATCAATCGCCCAGGGACGGTGACGTTCGGTTAACAGAATCAGGTTGCGCAGCCGCATCAGGGTCAGCGTGATAAATACCAGCAGATAACCGATGATTGCCCAGCGCAGCGGCGTTCGCATCACCGGCGCAATCGCCTGCTGGAGAATGCCCGACGAGCCCTGATGCAGGGTATTCCACCACTGCACTGAGAAGTGAATGATCGGCAGATTAACTACGCCGACCAGGATGAGAACACCCGCGGCCCGGCCTGCGGTGCGGCGGTCATCAAAAGCGTGCCAGAGCGCAATCACGCCCATATAGAGGAACAGCAGCACCAGCTCCGAAGTGAGGCGCGCATCCCATATCCACCAGGTCCCCCACATCGGCTTACCCCATGCGGATCCGGTGACCAGCGCAATAAAGGTAAATACCGCGCCCACCGGTGCCATGGCGGCGGAAACCAGATCGGCCATTTTCATCTGCCACACCAGGCCGATAAAGGCGGCGATGGCCATCGAGGCATAAATGCCCATCGACCACATCGCGGCGGGCACATGAATGTACATGATGCGGAAACTGTCGCCCTGCTGATAGTCAGCGGGAGCAAATCCAAAGCCCCAGGCCCAGCCCAGCAGCAACGCCGCCAGCCCTGAGATGGCGAACCACGGCACCAGTCGCCCCGAAAACTGATAGAGCCGTTCGGGCCTGGCCAGCTGATGTAACGCTTTCCACATATCAAATGCTCACATTAACGATAAAAGAGTGTTGCCGCGTCTTTTACGCGCGGTTATTTCAACGGCTGTTATTGCAAAGTAATTCTTAGCGCTGCCGCCGTGGCAAACGGGGAGAGCGTGGCGCTGCCCAGCAGCATCGCGCCGAGAATCGCCAGATAGCCATTAATCGGCAACCCCTGACTGGCCGCCTCCATCGCCGCACTGGCGAAGATCAAGACCGGAATAGCCAGCGGCAGCACCAGCAGGCTAAGCAGTACGCCACCGCGCCGTAAACCCACCGTGAGACCTACACCAATCGCGCCGAGAAAACTCAGGGTTGGCGTGCCGAGCAGCAGCGTCAGGGCCATCGCCCGCCAGCCATTAAAATCCAGTGACAGCAGCAGCGCGGCCAGTGGCGACAGGATTATCAGCGGCACGCCTGTGACCAGCCAGTGCGCCACTACTTTGCCGATAACCGTTACCGGCAGCGGCGTCGGCAGCAGTACCAGTTGCTCCAGCGAACCATCGCTGAAGTCATCGCGAAACAGCCGCTCCAGCGCCAGCAGCGACGCCAGCAGCGCGGCAACCCAGGCTACGCCCGGTGCAATGCGCGCCAGCTGTTGCGGGTCAGGTCCGATGCCCAGCGGAAACAGGGTAATAACAATCAGGAAAAACCAGAGCGGATTGATCACATCAGCCCCGCTGCGAAAGGCGATGCGTAATTCACGCTGGATGAGGCGAAACAGCATCAGCCTTCCTCCCCGTCGCCGAGGCGAATTTTACGCACCCGCGCAGCATCCGCGGGCAAATCCTGATGGGTTGTCAGGATCACTGCGCCACCGTTATCGGCATGCCGGGCGAATTTCGCCATTAATTTTTTAACACCCGCTTTGTCGATGGCGGTCAGCGGCTCGTCGAGAATCCATATGCGGGCCTGGCTGAGCCATAGCCGCGCCAGCGCTACCCGACGCTGCTGGCCCGCCGATAACCGGCTAACCGGCACCTCTTCGTCGCCCGTGAGATCGACGCTTTCCAGCGCAGCAAAGATCTGCGCATCACTGCAATCAGGATGGTAGAAACGCAGATTTTCCAGGGGCGTAAGCACGCCTTTGACACCTGGATGATGGCCCAGATAGAGCATCGCCTGATGCCAGGCTTCGCGCTGCCGCAGGATTGGCCGCTGCTGCCAGCGTATTTCACCCTGTTCAGGACGGCTCAGGCCAGCCAGCAGGCGTAAGAGTGAGGTCTTACCGGCACCATTGGGGCCTTCAATCTGCACAATGTCGCCTGCAGAGACGCGAAATGAGAGCTGCCGGAACAGCGCACGTTCGTCGTATGCACAAGTGAGCGTAATGATTTCCAACATCGAGGGGGGAATCGCACCAGCTAAAAGTGGCCGGGATATTACCACAATGTTGCTGTGGGCCGAAGTGTGAGCCACCGCTCAGTTTCGATGCCATGGGTTTATTCGTGCGGTATCGCCCGCAGTCTGAATAAAAATGCAGTTCCGAAAAACGTTGTTACGCTTATTCGCATCGATCGTTACATTATCGGCAAATAAAAAACGGCTACGCTTATTACGCGACAGCACTATCACCAGGAGAAAATATGAAGCCTTCATCAGGTAATGAACAGGGTCCTAACGACGTCGAGAGTGAAGAGAAGGATAAGGGCACTGACATCGAAGTCGATGAGGAAGCTTTACCCTCCCGCGCCGCCGCCATCCATGAAGAGATCCGCCAGGATGGGGAAAAGGAGCTGGAGCGCGACGGTATGGCGCTGCTCTGGTCAGCCATTGCGGCGGGCTTATCCATGGGCGCCTCGCTGATGGCGAAGGGGATATTTCAGGTGCATCTGGATGGCGTACCAGGGGCATTCCTGCTTGAAAACCTGGGTTATACCTTTGGTTTTGTAATCGTCATCATGGCGCGTCAGCAGCTGTTTACCGAAAATACCGTCACGGCAGTCCTGCCGGTTATGCACAAACCGACCTGGAGTAATGGCGCTCTGCTATTACGTTTATGGGGCATCGTCTTGCTGGGTAACCTGATCGGGACGGCACTGGGTGCGCTGGCGTTTAATGAGATGCCGATATTTGACGAGGCTACCCGTCAGGCGTTTACCAACATCAGTATGAAGGTGATGGAAAATACGCCCGGCGAGATGTTTGCCAATGCGGTGATCTCCGGCTGGATTATCGCCACCATGGTCTGGATGTTCCCCTCGGCGGGGGGCGCCAAACTGCTGGTGATTGTGATGATGACCTGGCTGGTTGCGCTGGGCGATCTGGCGCATATCGTGGTGGGATCGGTGGAAGTGCTCTATCTGGTCTTTAATGGCAGCATCAGCTGGTATGAATTCTTCTGGCCGTTTGCCCTGCCGACGCTGCTCGGCAACATTACCGGCGGCACGCTGATTTTTGCCCTGATCAGCCACGCGCAGATCCGCAACGACATGAGTGAAGCGGCCGTGGCTAAAGCGAAGGCTGAGAAGAAGAAGCAGGAGAAACGTCGCCAGCGTGAAGAGCAGGAAAAGGCTGAGTAAATCCAGGGCAGGCAGAGCAGATTGAACCACTCTGTCTGCCTTTCTGGTCTGTTTGCTGAAGGCGATTTGCCAGGCGGGCGTCTGAAAAACGTTTACTGGAAGTGTCTGCTGTAAAGAGGGAGTGAAGATTTTAGAGTCGGGGTGCCGCTTCAGTCTGGATGACATCCCGGACTTCAGTACAGCTGTTTTCGCTTTCTGCACGTAACGTTAGCGCGCGCAGAAAACCGGAATTGCTGGCGGAATGAGCAAACGGACGGCGACGTAGTGAATCTCACTGCCTGTTTGCGCTATACTGCGCGCCGCTGTCCTCTTAGTTAAATGGATATAACGAGCCCCTCCTAAGGGCTAGTTGCAGGTTCGATTCCTGCAGGGGACACCAGACCTGCCCTGTACTTAAACCCGCCCTATCAATTAAAACTCTTAATAATCAATATCAAGCCATTACTGACGGCTATCCCCCTTTGCCCTTTTTCTTCTCAGAATCAATAATCATTTGCCGGCCCTGGCTATGTTCTTTAGGCAAATCCATCAACACCAGTGAATGAGTTGTGATTATGACCTGCCAGGTCTGGGTTATTAGCTGGATACCTGTGCTTTAAATATCTTTTTTATTTTAATGAATCCTGTTTTATTTCTGCATAACGGGCAATCAGTTGCTTCAGATGCATCTCCAGCTGAGCTCTGACAGCCGCAGGCAAAGGTTCACCTGCTGGATTTTGTGACAATACCCTTAGCTGCTCTTCAGCCGGTATGGATTGATTAAAGGACTGCATAGCGGAAAAAACGACTGACTTCAGCTCACTGACCGTCAGGTATTTTCCTTTCTGCACATCCAGTGCGTTTAGCCTGTCACTCAGTTTTTGTAGTGTCGCCATTCCCTGAGACCAGCCATTCAGCTGTTCTGTTGGCAATGCGGCAGCATTAAGTTGTTGCTGCCACTGCAGGATTAGTGGCTTAGCCTGCTCCGGCCAAAGTACCCGGACCTGTTCCAGCAACTGTCGACTGTATTCAATATTCCAGTCAGGAGGCAATTTACCCAGCCGGGCAAGCTGCTGCTGTGTTTGTGTTATTAAAACCTGTGGTAACGGAGCTTGCTGACGCGACATATCCAGCTGTTCAGACGTAAGAGGTGCAGGCAATGGAGCCAGTGAGGCTGCAAGCTGAGTCTGCAACGGGACTGGCCGATTAAGAAACTGCCAGCTCCATAGTGTGGCTGTGCTTACCACCAGCATGGTACACATCCCGGCAGCGAAGAATTTCCATTTTTTTCCCTGATTGGGCATTGCCGCCATTGCTTCTGCATTCGCCTGGTGTTCCGGCAGCGCCGCATAAACCCACTTCACTACGCTTGCTGACGTATCTTCAGGCGGACTACCAGCAAGGTCCTTCGTGGATGCTGCGGCACTATTCATCGCGGTGGCAGGCAACCTGATACCTGGCTGAATGTCCGGCCTGGTGCTGGTTATGCCATCGCTGTTTTCCAGCCTGGCAGCACTGTTGTGCATCAAGGTACGTAACGTATCGAGCTGGCTCAGATGCTTAAGCTCCAGGCCCTGCAGCACCTCACCCAGAGCGGTAAGCTGTTGCTCCGCCCGATACAGCTGGCTGAGGTCGCTGTGATTTAGCGGGAGCGAGCGAATCAGTTGCTGTAAACGCTGACTCAGACTACTGAGGATTTTCATGCGGGCATGGACAGGCTGCGGCCAGAGTGCGCCCCACTGATGGCTTATCAGTGCCTCGAGTATCGCCAGCCCTTCATTGAGCCCCAATAAACCAGCCAGTTGCGTACGGGCCAGCGTGTACCAGGACAGCGTCTGTAGCTCCACACCATTTTGTTCAAACAGTGAGAGACAGCGTTTTTCGGCATAACGCCAGTTCACATCCGGGCGAGCCGGATGTGTCAGCTTACTCAGTTCATCACGCAGGGCGGCATAATCCGGTAGCATGCGCGGGTCACCACCGGTTTTGATTTTATGTGGGGGGATGTGATTCATGACCAGTTGTCCATTTTGACGCGTACGGAAATATGGATGATTAACGCTTATGCGGGCATATTCAGAGGAACGGGTACTGCAATACCAGCAGTTATGGCAGAAGCGCCAGAATCAGACTAAAAAAGGTGCTTTCATCAAAACTCTGTCCGGGACGGGATAATGCTCCCGGCGGAGTAAAGGACCAGTCACTGAAATGACCTGCCCGCATGAAAAGGCGCCCCACAGACGTCACACTAGCCTCTGCATGAAGGGTCACTTCCACGCATCCTGTCACGCCCTGACCGTACAAAAATACTGGTATAAACTTTACAGACCGGTCGTCGTAACGCAGGGTGATAGCGGCAATCTCAAAAGTCCCGTCCGCCGCCAGCAGGTCCGTAACAGAGACGATAAATGTTTCCACATTCAATCCGGTACCCACCAGCCACGCATCCATCTGCTCCTGAAGCTGCACCATTCGCAGGCGAAACTCCGCAATATCGGCCTGACTCTTGCTGGTAAACAAGATCGGGGCTGGTTTTCTGGCCTGTAGTTTTTCGAGGAAATGTGATTTTACTGACATGGTATTATCTGGCCTTACAGACGGGTTGTGGTCTCGATATACTGCTGTTGCTTCAGGTGTCTGAGCATCACTCGTCCCTCGGGCATAAACTCGGTGCCGTAACGCACGAGGCCAATCCCCTTAAGCTCAGCATCAATGGCATAACGCAACTCGCCGGGGACGTTCTGCTCCAGCAGGACGACAGTAATTTTTTTCAGACGTGGCTCATATTTGAGCAGGACAGCAGACAGGGTGCCCATCAGCTCATGGGCGGTACCCGGCATGCCCTGCAGTATTTTTGTCATATCGGGCAGGCCATAGTCCGGCAGATGCGCCAGCGTGCCGGCGCGACAGTTGAGGATGCGCTGCATGTTATCCAGCACCGACAGGATGACCTGATTTTGTTCACTGACCTTATGGAGGCTCAGGCCACCAGAAAAATTCCCGCTCAGCATTTCATACAGCGATGGCGTGTTGTGTCCCTGAGGCATTAATCGTCCTTGAGCGGTTGCAGTGTCAGATGGTTATTCCCCGCTTCCAGAATACGCGGTTTATCCGGGTCAAGGTCTTCACGCTCTGTCACCAGCTTCCAGGTGTTGTTGACCATATCCGGGTGACGGAACAGACCCACCACCGCCACAAACTGTGCATCGGCTTCCATCGGCATATTCAGGTTCGCATCTCCACCCGGCTTCACCACCACATCACGGCTTGCCAGCAGGTCAGCTTTCAGGATGGTCTCCCCATCTTTCAGCAACTGCTGGTAGACCATTTTGTCGAAGGTTTTACGGTCTTTTAACTGGTAGACACGGATAATCACCGGCTCAGACAGCGAATTACTCTCGCGCGAATCGGTGTTAAGCGCCTCACGGGCGGTGAAATCCAGGTGCAGCACCTTAATTTTTTTGTAGAACACGGCATTAAAAGCCGATTTGGTGCCATCGGTGATGCCCTGCGTCACCCCGCAACCCACCAGACTGAATGCCAGCAGGGGTAACAGCCAGCGCCTTGTTTTAGTTAAACTTGTACGTAACACGTCGATTTCCTTGTTGTGGTGTCGCGGGCTGTAGGCCGGTGTAGTAACCCAATTCGGTCGTAAAGGTGTGTGGAATATCCTCCGGGAGGCCTTCGTCTTCTGCGCCCAGCACGCCGTTCATGCCGAGCCAGAAGGGGCCTTCACCGAGCGGTGGAGCGGCCAGCAGCCGAGTGCGGGTGGTCAGGGTAATTTTGGCCTTGAATCGCCAGCCAAGGTACACCCGCAGCATCACCAGGAAGTCTTGGTACAGCAGACCATCCGGCTTCCAGCCCTGTGACTCCTGCTCGTTATCGGTGGTGAGCGCAATCAGCAACTGACTATTAGCATCCATGGCTTCTTCACCCAGCGGCGTGTTGCCATCCAGAAGAAAATCGTCATCACCGTAAAAGCCCAGTGGCTGGCTGACCTCTATCGGGCGCAGACAGTAGGGGCTGACCTTCACAGTGGTATCCGGGGCCAGCAGCGTCACCAGCGCCTGCATTCCCTCCTGGGTTTTACCGGGCTGTTGCAGTACGCCCAGCAGTGACAGAAAACGGGATACCGGGGTGGCGATATGCTCTGCAGTGCCCGGAATGCCCAGCCCCACCAGGCCCAGCAGCGACTGCGAAATACTGTCGGTGCCGCCGGGCTCAAACGTGGCCGGGTAAGAGTATTTACGCCAGATGCGGTAAAACTGCGTCAGGATGCGGTGGCTGAAGATATCCAGAAAGCCCTGCAGCGCCTCATGCCCTTCCCTACGCTGGGTGATGTCATCGAGATACGCCGTCGGCAGTGGTGAGTCGACGCCGTACATCCCCATAAAGGTCGTGCGGATGAGCGGTGGCCTGCTGTCATCATCCTCGTCATATTCGACAGCCTTCAGTTCACTGGCAGGGAAACCCATCCCCGGATGCGGCGCAAACCGTACCGGGTCATCTGCCGGATGGCTGGTAGAGCCCATCAGCGGCCTGTCCGGATGGCGCTTCTCCAGTAGCTGGCATAAACGATAAAAGTTGATGCGGTGAAGATCGGCCTCCAGCCGCGGGGTCAGCCGGGAATGCGGCGGTTGTGCTTCTCTTCCCATTCCAGGCGCTCTCCGGTTGGTTGCAGGATGATAATCAGGCGGTTAAACAGATAGATATCCGTGTAGAGCGCGAAGAAGCGACTCAGCATCTCGCCAAACAGGCAGATATCACCCCGCCCGGCAAAGCCGTGGCTGTCGAGCGTCACCTCAATCTGCACGCCGCGTACCAGGTAGCCCTGCTCAAAGCGCTCGGTTTCGCTGTGCTTCACGTCAATGATGGCTTCCAGGCGGCGGCGGTTCATCTCGCTGTCAGTCCACTCGTACAGCGCCAGGGTGCCACGCAGCACGTCAGCGTTGTCCATCATCGACAGGAAGCCGCTGCCAAGATGACTCAGCACACGCCAGTGGAAACGATCCTGTGCCGGGGGATAACAGGGTAACGTTGGCGCACACAGGTTACGCACGCCGATACTAGCCGAGGTGGTTTTCATCACCGTATCAAGCACCGTGCTCTGCAGTGCTCGTCGTGGCAGCTGGCCGTTGGTGCCGGTAAGCGTCAGCGACAGGCTCTCGTCTTCCGGAACGGTGTGGTTATCAAACGCTTCACCGCCGAGGATAAGCCAGGTGTTATGCAGACCTGACGGGCCGCGACGTATACGAGTGTGGTAGTAATATTCCGGCGCTTCATGACGCATCATTCCGCCTTTGTGGCGGAAACTCGAAAACGGCACGTAGGTGTGCTGGCTCGATGACATCACCGAATTCACCGCGTATATCTCGGTATGGCCATCCTGCACGCGCATTGGGCGCAGCATGTATTCGGTCTGCAGGGAGTTGAGCGTCAGCGGGTCGGATTCCAGCGGGAACAGGTTAATCACCGGCACACAGTTCAGGCGCAGATGCTTTTCGGTAAAGCTGAAATCATGCTCCCAGCGTTCCGCCAGTACCACGTCGATTTCAAACCATGGGAGCTCAGCCGGAAAAGCCACGGTCTCCAGCCCACGCAGCCCTGTGAACATGAATTTCTCACGGAAGGTGAAGTACTCCAGCAGCAACTGATAACCACTAAAGCTGCTGCTCCCCTTCGGCCACAGGTCGTCGCCAAAGCCCAGTGCGGTGAAATACCCGTCGAGCGTTCTTCTGTCCATGTCGCCCGGCATCCGCAGCCAGAGGCGCGCTGTGTTCATGGTAAAGGCTTCATGCATCGCACAGGCCAGCGGTGCATCAGCGTTGAAGTAGAACGGGAGCTGGCTGAGATCGACACGGCTCCAGTCGGCCAGATGGCTGCAGTTAAAGCGCAGCGTGATGACCGAACGGCCATCCGGATCGGTCGCCAGTCGGGCACTCTCAAGCGACAACGGCTGAAGGGTAATCTCTTTGGTTGTAGTGTACCGGCAACGCGTGCCCTTCTCACCGATCGGTCGTGAGTTCACCTCAAAGCCTTTGACGATGCGCATCGGCTCTTTCATCTCACGCCAGTCAGGGGTGAACTCCACCACCGACATTGACGGAATGGTTCGCAGGTAATGCGGCCACAACAGGCTGACCAGCCCTTCGGTCAGCTCCGGTAAGTCATCGTCGAGCTTTTCACGAAGACGGCCCATCAGGAAGGCAAAGCCCTCGAAAAGCCGCTCCACGTAAGGGTCGCGCGCCCCCGCTTTATCGAGATTGAGCATTGCCGCCTGCTCGGGGTGAGCACGGGCAAACTCTTCACCGGCTTCCAGCAGATAGCGCATTTCAGCGTCGTAATAACGCAGGGTTAAGTCATCCATAAAAACCTGAATATGTGTGTTTTAAAGGTATGCCGGACGTTTTACCCGCAAAGCACTGCACTGCCGGCCGGATCGAGCGCAATCAGACCGGACAGAAGCAAATCCATCTCGGGCTGAAGCCGTGATTTATCAGTTTCACTGCGTGTGGCTTTCATGCGCAGCAGTCTGAGGCGACGTGATTTCACTTCAAACAACAGTGCTGGTGTCCACTGCGTGAGGGTGATCGACTGTGCGGCATTGTCGAGCTCTCCCAGCAGATGCAGGGCCAGTTCATTTTTGCCCTTCTGCTCGGCGACACGAGCCATCAGCAGACGCAGCAGCCATTTGTCTTTCACGGAATCCGCACCAGGGCGGGTCTGCAGCCAGTGTAGTGTGGCATCCAGACCGTCAGTGTCCGCTTTCTCCAGCGCTTCAGGCTCGAGGGCCAGGATATCGTTATCCGTCTCACTGACAGCACTGACCGGCTCATCCCTCCAGCCTGATATATCGTCCAGCACGCTCTGATTTATCCAGTTCAGCGTGACCTCATCGGCAAACGGCGTACCGTCATTAAAGGCCAGGGTTTCAAGCCCGTTAAGGCGGCGCAGCAGCCCTTTCAGGTCGGCGGCGATGATATCAGCCAGCACATCCTGCCCCGATTTCACCAGGGCCTGATGGATATACCACTGCAAATCCAGCCAGAGGTGGTTGGCGCCGCGTGAAAAAGCGCTGTCGGCCTGCTCCATAATTTCGGACCAGCTCTGCTGCAGATACAGGCGCTTAAGCATGGCCCGCTGGTCTGCACGCGGCGGTTCGATTCGGGTTTTCCCTTGTGCATCCGGAGCAGGAATACTGTGCAGCGTGTCATGACGCAGGCTTTTCATCAGCCGGTGAGCGGCAAGCCAGCCATCAGGTTGCTCACGCAGATATCCGGTCAGTGTACGAGCCTGGGCCAGCAAATCCTGGCCGGAGGTAATGCGGTTCAGAACCGGCGCGCCTGACTCGACCGTGTGCGTGGAGGGCTGTGACTGGGCCTTATTACCGGCGTTCTGCGGTACCACCGCATCCACGCCCCCGCCTTTAATCAGACGGGACTCCAGAGCACTGTATAGCGCATTGAGTTCTGGCCGTGACGCCTCCGGCTCTGTCTCCAGACTGTCACTGATGAGCAGCAGCACTCCGGCGGTACGCTGTGCGTCATCACGTACAACTTCCGGGTAAAGCGACAGACTGTCGAGTACTCGGGCTCCGGCGAGCCATTCCAGCGCCGGTTTACGGCTCCGCTCGCGCTGCGGGTGAAGCTGTGCTCCATAGTGCTGAAGCAATCCCACCAGCAGTTCAAGTCCTTCGGCAAAGCCAGCTTCGCCATCCTGGTGCAGACGTGCCCAACAGTAATAGGTGGCAATCCGGATATCTTTGGCCGTGGTGGTCAGCAGTTTTTCAGCAAGCGTGCAAATCAGACCGGTATCAATGCCAGAGAGCTTGTTGACTTCCTCACGAATACGCTGAAAATCATCGTCATATCCTGGGTCTTCCCCGGTCGGACTGGCAACGCTTACCGGGGCAAGCCAGGGCTGCCAATTTTCTGTGCGTGCCTGCGCCTGTTGTCGCAGCTGAATTTCGTCAGCCTGACAGGCGGCAACCAGATTCTGCAGTATGCTCATTATTCGACACCATCCATGTCACTGTTTCCTGTGTTAGCCATCAGCGCCTGAGCGGTGGCCGCGCTGTCGACACTGAATATCTGATCCGGCAGCGTGAAACCGCGCAGATCCAGCAGCGCCAGCGGACCTTTTCCGAGTTGTGAGCGCAGCGCCCACTGCAGGGTGCGACCATCCGGTGCGGTGAAGCTCATCATCCACTGGCTGCGGTCAAGCTGCTGGCGCTTGCTCTGGTCCAGCCAGCGAATAAAGCCCCAGGTCCCGCTGTAATCCCCGAACAGGCGCGCACCGGCGTTGACGGTGGACCAGGTCAGCATTGCCCCCGGCTTGAAAGTGTCTCCCGGCCAGCGAAAGCTCTGCCACTCCGCCATCTGGTTGAAGTAGTGCAGCATTTGCCCATCAATGGTCAGTTGGGTTTCCACCACCTGCGGTACTGGGCGCGCCTGTAGCTCAAAGCTGATGCCCTGACTTCCATCGGTGAACAAAATGTCTGACAACTGGCTCAGCTGATTTATCGCCCGCAGAAAGCCCGGATTAAAGCTCAGCCCCTGGCTGTTGACCTTATCCGCCACCCACTGGCTGCCCTCTTTGTGCAGCACACCGTTGAGTTCTGTCGTCAGGAAGCGCTCTATACGTCCGCTGTCCTTACGCACAAATTCAGCCAGCATCGGTAAAGAGGCATCACTTTTGCTGGCGGCAAACGGGAAACGTCCGTCAAAGGCAGTTTGCCAGTTCGCGACCAACGAGCGGTTCCATTTGTCATTGAGGCTCGCCGCCGACGGCTGCAGCACCGTTTCCCAGGCCTGAGTCAGCGGCTGGACGAACATCGTGCTGCCAAAACCGCTCCACTCTTCGCCAAGGCTTGCCGAAATCAGACTGCCGTACTGCTGGGTGTCGGTCAGATCCACGCTTTTGCCCTGGAATACGGTCTGCGCCAGAGTCTGCATCATCTCCTGCGGATCAGAGGCACTGGCCACCTGTTGCAGTCGTAGACGCACGCGGGTGATTCGGGTCAGATACGTCTGCAGGCTCAGTGAAGTGTCAGCCGACATAACGTTACTGCCTGTGTTTTTACCCAGAAGCTGAAGCAGCGGGCCAAAGGTTTCATCGAGCGGCCCCTGCGGCCCTGACGCAGACTGGTCAATCGCAGGTTTATCTTTTCCGCCTACGAGATCTTTAGCCGATTTGATGATGGAGTCCGAAAGGCCTTCGCTTTGCTGGCCGGTCTGCCCCTGCCACGCGATGGTGTTCATCAGGGCAATTAGCGGCGACTGGCGGACATCGCTCATCAGCGTCAGCTGGTCGGTCACATCAGCAATGTTGTTTGCCGGATTCCAGTGCAGGCTGTTGAGGAAGCTCAGCCAGCTGCCGGCAAAGTCGGTGAAGTAACGTTGCGTAAGACGTGCTTTCAGAGCTTCCGGTGACAGGTCTGAGGAAACCGCTTTCCGGCTGTCACTCAGCACCCAGTCAATTTCATCCCGGCGGGAATTTGCGGCCTTTTCAATAGCCTGCTGAATGCCCCCTTCCCACGCCTGGCGGGTAAACATGCCTGGTACCACTTCATCAGTGGTGAACAGGCGGCGGGCATCAGTACCGCTGGTTATGTTCTCCAGAGAGACATCGGCAAAGTTACGGCGCACCGATTTGAGCATGTTTTCATACAGCGTACTTTCCGCATTACGGCGGCCAATTTGCTGCAACAGGACCTGGCGGCTCTGGCTGACCAGCTGCGCATCCGGTGTGATTTTCCACTGCGGCTGTTTGGGTAATTCGGAGATATAGAACGCCCATAAATCCGGCGACAGGCTTTGCCACAGGCCGGTTGAGATGCCAATGCGCGTCGGCTGTACGGCTTTCATGGTCTGGGCATAAAACGCACCATCGGTTTTATCCGGACGAGCCATCATCAGCCAGGCTTTCAGCTGGTCATAGCCCGGCTTCGCCAACTGTGCACGCTGGTCGCTGTTGGGGGCAGAATTCGCCAGCAAACTGAGCTTCTGTGCCAGGGCGGCATTGGCCGGGTCGCGTATCAGGCGGTTGTTCGCTACGCCGTACCAGGGCAGCATCGCTTCAAGCAGCTGCTGGCTATGGTCCAGGCCAAAGCGTTGATACAAGGGCGCGCCGTTCTGAATACGGTGCTGCAGGCGGCCAGCGTCATTACGCAGGGTATGCAGGGCCGTCAGCTGGTAATCCGATACAGAAGGATGCTCCACCAGGGCATGAGCCTGCTCAGCAACAGAAACTATCTGCAGGCGGTTGACCACGAACGACAACAGTGTTCCCGCGCCCCAGATACCGATTATGGCCATCAGTGTCCAGGCGAGCGTCTGCTCCCAGGCCATACCGACACGGCGGCCTCGTACACGGGTGCAGTCATCAATAATGCCCTGCCAGGTTACCGGCAGGGTCAGCGCATGGCGTTGTGATTCGGGGATATATTTCTCAGGGTTAGCAGATGCAGCCGCTTCAACCTCAGGCGTTTCAGCGGGTTTATTCTCCGGCAGGCTGAAAATCAGACCACGCAACGGAACGCGCTGCTGAGAACCTGATAACCATGGCACCAGTTGTTCAGTCCAGCGGACGATACCCCCGTCTTTGAGGTACTGACCCAGGCGCAGCAGGAAGTCGTGGCCATTGTTCTCAGCGACCTGACTCACCCCCTGCGTTCGCAGGATCGGCAGCATCAGTTCAAGCTGGCGGGTAATATCGTCAGGCTTAGCACGAAGCGGGAAAGTGGCCCCTACCGTCTGTTCAGGGCGCTTTGCCTGCGACCACTTGCTGTCGCACAGCTGCCACAGCCAGACCGGAGCGGAATAGCGCAGCAGCTCACTGATTTTTTCCAGCCCGCGTAAATCGTTATCGCTGATACGTGGGGTCAGAGTAAGCGACTGCGACAATACGCGAACAATACCGTCCAGCGGGCGCCCTCGACGCAGTTTTCGTAGCGCGGTGTATTTTTCCTTATCAGGCTCAGCAGTCAGTCTGCCGCCGTAAATCAGAACGGTACGGTTACCTTCAAGCCACTGGTGGTGTTTCAGGCCGGGGATCAGTTGTTCGATTGCAGCGTCGTCACCGGTAATCAACAACAGGCGGACCTTGTTGCGCCAGAAGAGGCTATGGCGCGATCGGAGGTGTGTCTTCAGCAGTCGGTAAGTCACTTCGTGGCCCGTAACCTTTGCAGGCGCACGTTTGCGGGATGACGACGGGCTAACCTTATCCTTAATCAATAACCGGAAGGCCATAAACCCCAGTACCAGCATGCTGAGCGCAACTCCCCAGACAATAAAGCCAGAGACAATAAGCGGACGCAGCGTGTCCCATTCCGTTGACCGTTCGGTCGCCCACAGCCACCATGCCACTCCGCCCAGTAGTACCAGTAAAGTGGTCACAGCAATACAGACAGTTGCCGTGGCTGCCACAGAAATGGCAGCAGGCTTATTGACGTTGTCCATCAGGTTTTACTATTCCAGTTGCGAGGGTGTTCATCGGGTCGCGGGCAATCCAGCCGCACGGTTGTTGGTGGTGCGCGGCATAGATTGCCGCCAGGGATAAAACAATCAGAGTTTCCATATCGCCAACTTTCCCCCAGTTGGCATCCTGCAGATGCTGGCTGACATCCCATCCGGTACTCGCCAGCTCCTCAAGGCCGGGTAGGGAAAACAGCGTACAGGCCTCCGGTGGGTCTTTCATCTCGCTCTGTTCCAGTGCACGGGCGAACACGGTGAGCAATATGTCGCCTTGTTCTGGTGAAAAAGTTTCACCACGCGTCAGTTGTACCGGGCCATTAAGTCCGGCCAGCCACAGTGCCGCAGATTCTCCGGCGGGACGTTCTGTGCCTGACTGCGGCGCGATGACCTGACACCCGGCGATCAGTATCGTGTCATCAGGTTTAGCAACGGCAAGCTCACCCGCTATTTCAGCCAGGCTGGCTTCCCCTTGCCAGGGCTCAGGTCGGGCTGGCAGTGCAATGTCCGGAAAAGCGATCGCCATCTGTGTGCGAAATGCCTGCCAGGCGATGTCGGCACCCTGCCAGTAGCAACGCAGCGGTGGAGTGAGGTTTTCTTCACTACGCTGCTTTTGCCACTCAATAACCAGCAGTTCTGCCAGCCGCTTTTCACGAACGGTGGGATCCATAACCGAAATTTGTGGCAGCCTCAGCGCACTGCCGCCGCTCTCTTTTTTTTCCTCCGGCGGGCGTTGTTCACGGTTAAGCACACGCAGCCAGTCAACTGAACGCGTACCTGCTGGCCCCAGCAACAGGCCTTCTTTTAACCAGAGCGGCTGCCGGTGCGCCGCCCACCACTGCTGCTGTTCATATGCCACCAGCTGATAGTAGAAAGCGGCGTTATGCACGCTGACACGGTAGTACAGAATCCGCACAAGCCAGCCAGTGACCGACAGCAGCAGTGTCACCAGGATAACGGCGGCCACCAGAGAGCTGTTACCCTCGGCAGAGGGCAACAGACCGCCAGCACCGCCGCCGATCAACACCAGCAAAGCCGTGGCCGACAGCCACCTTGCGGTACCAGGTGGACGTGCCGTTTTGTACGCCGGATAATCAGGAACGGACCTCACTGGTTAACACCGCAGTCAGGAAACGAGCTGACCAGCGTACAGCCGCAGGCACAGTGGTGACCATGCAGCGCGACGGGCTGTCCATCAACCGTTGTCAATGTGCTACCTTCCGCGATGGTCGTCATGCCGTGTTTGTTACAGCGAACCGGGTCTGCCTTACAGGCAAATCCCTGACCAAAACACTGGTAGTGCCCTCCCAATACCTTGCCACCATACTCCCGCAGACTATCTCCTTTGCGGATGACTTTACTCATCGGCCCTCCTTACTCAGCTTTATCCAGTCACCGTCAGGACATCCTCAAGCCAGCTGACCGGGATCGCAGCCTGCGCCCGCGCCAGCTGTTGTTCAGCCACCAGCGCTTTTCGCTGTGCAACCATCACTCCCGGCTCCCGGGTAAATGCCCGCAGCTGTTCCCCGCCCGGCAGTTCCGGCACGGGTTCATGGGTGATCCTGTCCAGCACTTCAACCTGCAGCGATCGTACAGCGCCAGTCACGGCCAGTCCTGCCAGCTTTCTGCTCAGGGTCTTTTGTCTGAAGCTCAGCACGACGCCCGTGGTCAGGGTGGCAAATCCGACCAGATCCCCGGCGATCACCAGCGGCGACAGGGACTTATTACATTTTTCGCTGAAGTAAATCATCCGGTAGCGGAAGTAGCCGCCCCATATCTCACGCGTACCCAGCACAGCGTGCATAAACCAGGCACGCGAGTCGTGTACCTGGTCGTCGAATAATGCCCTGACCAGCCCGGCAGGCTGTTCCGCATTACTGGCCTCACCGGCAGCAGGGAACAGGACAGCCGCCCGGGCGTCTCCGTCAGCCTTTATTTGCCGGTATTCCTTGGGTTCATCATCGGTATTGAGCACGAAAATCATCGGCTGCAGCACGGTATCCAGCACCGCCTGCGCCAGGCTCTCCGGAATACGGTAGCCGTCGTGGTAATCCTTACCAAACTCCTTTGCCGCCTCAAACAGCTGGGTCTGCGCCATATCCGGGTCGAAATCCTTGACGCCCGGATAGAGCACAAGCTCATCCATCTTGTCGGCAGGCTGTTTGACTATCTGGTCCTGACGCGTTTTGAGCACCTCTTGCTGCTTCTCATCCCGTGCGTCTTCTGCCGCCTTGCGCGCGGCAGGCAGCGCTTCGGTATTCGTGGCGCGCTGGTAGAATGGCGTTTTCAGCATCGAACCTCTGGCATAGCGCTCGATACGCCAGGCGGTGATCCACGCAATCTGGTTTTCAACAACGGTTTCCAGACTGCTGCTGGCACGCAGTGGTTCGTATTCGCAGGCCTCTTCAGGGGTAATGTTTTCTGGCGTGGTCAGATTCAGGGTGAGTTCGCGCCAGGCGTTGAAGCGATTGACTAATGGTGCATCTATTACGAATTCATCCTGCAAATCTGGTGGCATCGCTCGCCAAAGCTGTTGGTTTAGTTCTTGCGGTAATATTGCCGGAGATACTTTAAGTGGCGCACCAGAAGAAAATGCTGAAGCATACATATCATGCAAAGCAATTTGTGACAGCAGTAAAGCATCATCCTCACCATTCGCCTTTCCCTGATCCCCCGGCGGGTAACCGCCCCCCAGATCCGAGTGCATCCCCGGGTAAACCACCTCCGTGGCATAAGGCGGGAACTTGCCATTACCCCGGCGCACCGAGTCCAGCGGGAAGCAGAGGCGCTGCTCATGCCCGGACACCAGATGCACGCATTTTTTTATCAGCCCGCCATAGGTTTTATCGTCCGGCAGCTCCATCGTACCGTCAGCCCAGGACATATGCCCCTCGGCAATCGGCACCACGTGTGCCACCCCGACGGAGGCCACGGTATCCAGCAGCCCGAGAAATTCCACGCTGACGGGCAACTGCATCTCACCAATCTGCAGGCACTGCGGGGGATTTTCGCCCTCAGCCTTTGGTGGGGGAAGCAGCTCGCTCAGCCAGCGAACAAACGTACGCGCAGCGGCAGCTCCGCGGGAAAACCCGTAAACGTACAGTTTGATGCCTAACACCTTAGGTTTACCCGGTTCCGGCTGCGTGAGCAGCGGTTTCAGTTTTGGTGCCAAATCATTCAGTAAACGGCAGAACTCTTCGTAACGGTTGTGGCTGCCGCCAAACCACAGCCGGTTCCAGCTGGTACTCATATTGCTGAGAGACTGTCGGCTCTCTGCGGTGGTTAACCATTTTTCAGTAGCGGAAAACTTTAGTACGTCAATAATGCGCAGCAGCGCCCAGTTAATACGCTCTTCACCCTTAGCTGCGCCCACCAGTCCCATGGTGGAATAGTCCGGGTCGTTCACTTCCGGGAACGAAGTGCCTACGCCGGGCATGTAAAACTTAAAATATTTCCCCTCACCGTCTTCAGCATCATCTAACAGTGTTGCCTGCCCGTCTGTCGGTACCCCGCCAGCCGTACCGGTTCCAATAGTGGCACGGAACAGCCGCGCGATATTGGTCGGATGCTTCGGGTCAGACAGCAGCAGGTCATTGTTCAGGTTATTCCCCGTACCGTCGAAAAACAGACTGATATGCAGCGTCTTGCAGCACGGCGGCTCGACGCGTCGTCCGGCCGCCAGACATAACTCCTGGCGGTAGAGCCGCTCGGCGCTGTTCTGCTGATGGCAGCTCTGTCCGACCTGCAGCGCCTGGGTCGGCAGACGTCCCTGGGACGGGAACGGCGGCGGCACCCAGGCTAAATCTGTTTCCTTTATCTCGGACATATTTTTGGCTCCTTCATCCTGATGGGCTCTTTTATCGGATAGTTGGCATTTCTCGGTGACCAGCAGCTGGTCGTGACCTTTACGTCATCACAGGGCAAAAAATGCACCGTGATGCCGCAGACATCCTGGCCGTTATAGTCGGGAACCGGGACGGTTTTGCTGTGCTGCCGTTTTTGGGCATCTATGCCTTTTTTCCAGGCAAGATATTTTTTCCTGTCTTCATAGCCTGGAAAGTCCATGGAGTATCCCACACCACTTTCCCAGTCAATACGCACCGTCATACCCGGCGTCCAGCGGGCGGGTACGCTGTAACAGCAGCCGCCACCGCCCCCCTGGAACGGACCAATAATGTCGATACCCGACTGGTTATCCACGCTGAAGTGGTTAATCGCCCTTTTGGTGTGGTTGATGGCTTTAATGGTTCCACCACCACCGCCCCCGGCCTGGGCAGCAGGCTGTGAGCACCCGGTTAACAGCAGCAGGCCCGCCAGCAGCGGGCTTAACAGTGAATGTTGCATCTGATTTTCCTTACAGAGGCGGGACTAAAGAGAAAATGGCGGCGGCACCCAGGCTAAATCGGTTTCCTTCATTTCGGACATACTTTTGGCTCCTTCATCCTGATGGGCTCATTTATCGGGTAGGACGGACTGCCGTAGGTGTAGCAACTGGTCGTCACCTTCACGTCATCACAGGGCAAAAAGTGCACGGTGATACCGCAGACATCCTGGCCGTTATAGTCGGGAACCGGGACGGTTTTGCTGTGCTGCCGGTTCTGATCTCTCATTTTCTTAGCCCAGGCGAGATATTTTGCTCGGTCCTGATAACCGGGAAACCCATCCATATCCCCCACCCCGGTTTCCCAGTCAATACGCACCGTCATGCCCGGCGTCCAGCGGGCGGGCACGCTGTAGCAGCAGCCGCCACCGCCCCCCTGAAACGGACCAATAATGTCGATACCCGACTGGTTATCCACGCTGAAGTGGTTAATAGCCCATTTGGTGTGGTTGATGGCGTCAATGGTTCCACCGCCACCGCCTCCTCCGGCCCGAGCAGCAGGCTGCGAACAACCGGTTAACAGCAGAAGACCCGCCAGCAGCGGGCTTAACAGTGAATGTTGCATCTGATTTTCCTTACAGAGGCGGGACTAAAGAGAAAACGGCGGCGGCACCCAGGCTAAATCGGTTTCCTTTATCTCGGACATACTTTTGGCTCCTTCATCCTGATGGGCTCTTTTATCGGGTAGTTGGCATTTCTCGGTGACCAGCAACTGGTCGTCACCTTCACGTCATCGCAGGGTAAAAAGTGCACGGTGATGCCGCAGACATCCTGGCCGTTATAGTCGGGAAGCGGGACGGTTTTGCTGTGCTGCCGATTCTGGGCCTTCATTTTTTTTTCCCAGGCAAGATATTTTTCTGTATCAGCAAACCCGGGAAAGCCTTTTGACCCGCCCTCCCCACTTTCCCAGTCAATACGCACCGTCATACCCGGCGTCCAGCGGGCGGGCACGCTGTAACAGCAGCCTCCACCGCCCCCCTGGAACGGACCAATAATGTCGATTCCCGACTGGTTATCGACGCTGAAGTGGTTAATCGCCCATTTGGTGTGGTTGATGGCTTTAATGGTTCCACCGCCCCCGCCCCCGGCCTGAGCAGCAGGCTGCGAGCAACCGGTTAACAGCAGCAGGCCCGCCAGCAGCGGGCTTAACAGTGAATGTTTCATCTGACTTTCCTTGTATGAAAAGAACATCTACAAAGGGAGGAGGATTTGACGGCGGGTAAAACGGTTTATTTTCACTATCAGGTAATTACTTATGTGGGAAGCCACTTTTTCATGACCCAGGCCTCGCGTGCTTCATCCAGAATAATGCCCTGGTTTGTTGCCTCCACCATGCCCTGGTAACAATCAGAAAAAAGTGCCTGTTGCGATGCATAGCTGCCTGCTGGGGGTGCACAGTGCGACAGAAGGGTCATGACATCACATACGCACATCAGATGCTCAAGCTGGCGATCGCTTAGGTCGATTTTGTTAGGTTTCTCGTCGCGGGTCTGGGGCGTACCGCTACCTTTTATACCTCTGGCATTACCATCCATATCCTGCCATGCCCAGAACAGCACAGGGCGCAATAAAGGCTTTTGCTGTTCCTTACTGAGAACGTCCGTAAAAAGCACAGGGAAAATCCGCGTATCGTAAAACCGTAAAATCCCGCCCCGTCCTTCCTGCAAAATATCCATGCACTGTGTGAGCCAGCCAGCCAGGGCAGAAAAACGCCAGTGTGAGCACAACAGCAGCAATGGAGCCTGAACGGCAACCTGCTGACTCATGTCCTTGAGCCACTGCAACTGCTGAAGATCGTCAAGTCTAATGCGTGCAACCAGCGGAGCATCATCGACGATAAACGCTTCCGGAAGCCCGTGATAAAGTGACTGCCACTCCACCGACAGTGCATTCAGTGCAGGAATAACGCTGAAATCCAGCCCTGCCTGATCAACGATAAAATCAAGATAATCAGTTCCGGAAGTCCGGCAGGTAACAGCGACTTCTTCAATCCATTGCGCAGTCATTTATGCCTCCCTGGGTACAAAACCCTGCGCCAGTTGCTGAGCTTTTTTAAGGCACTCTTTGCATACTGATGCCGGCAGTTCTGGCAGAGGAAAATCCTCGCTGGCAGGCCCCTGCAAATCGTGCAGGCCTTTAAGACTGATTAATCCCGGCCCGTGAATATGCACCTCTCCCTTTGGCGTAAGACGAATATAAGCCCCGCCACAGCCCAGAGTAATGCCATTTTTAGCCGTCAACTGCAGGTGTCCCTGTGTTGACTGGACGGTGGCATCTTTCAGGGAAGTCAGCGACAGCGCATCACTATGTGACTCAATCTCCAGTGAACCTTTAGCTGATACCAGCCGCATACCTTCCTGTTGGGCCAGCAGTGAGACCGCCTGGCTCGCGTTCACCGAATAACACTGTGCTGCAGTAATATTGACTTCCCCCAGGCTCTGCAGGTACAACCCTTTCCCGCTGTACATCAGGGCTGTTTCCGGCGTAACGGAGGCAATACCTGTCGGTGAAGACAGCAACAGCGCAGGCTCTTTAAGCTCACTGGCACCTGAAACCAATGCTCTTAATGGCTCAGAGTCAGGCGTAATGTTGTGGTGAGTCTGCGTAATAGTTCCCCATCCAGTTACCTGATTCAGCGCCCCTTTAAGTAGAGTAATGGCTGGCTTCATGTCCAGCATCGGCCCCTGCGCCTTTGCCTGCCCATCAGTACTGATAAATATCCCTTTCTGCGCCCGGATGGCACCCCAACTGTCCGTCCGGAGCTCAAACCCCTCGCCGCGCTGCTGTTTCTCACTGTCGACCAGGTGCCCGAGATTGAGCTGGCTTTTGCCGCCGTACTCCGTGCTGACCTTGATATGCTCTTTCCCGCGCTCGTCATCGAGGCGGATTTTGTTGTTCGCAGGCGTCCGCAGGACGTTACGTTTGTAGTTTTGGATAGTGACATGATCACCGTGCGCCGAGTCGTGAAGTACGCCGGAAATATACGGCCGGTCCGGGTTACCGTCCTCAAAGCCAATCGCCACTTCAGTGCCCGCCAGCAGCGGCAGGTGCAGGCCGTAAGTGTCACCGGCATACGGGCGTGACTGGCGCACCCACAGACTCTCAAAGCCCGTATCCCAGCTGTCCCGGTCAAACAGCATGCTGACGCGGTAGCGGCCGTCTTTGTCGATATGTCCGTAGGTGTCATTTTCGGTGGTGCTGGTGACGCGCGCCGGCAGCGTGCCGGCCATCACCGGGCGGGCGCCGGGTTCAGGGCGGAAACTAAAATCAGTGCTGTCCGGGATGCCGTCGAAGTTGACACCAAAGTCTTCATCACGGCGCGCATGGCTGTGCATCGCCGTGACGACCACGCCCTGCGCGAACACGTCTGCCACTTCGTACCCGCCGTTGACTTTCAGCACCTGCCCCGGAGAGAGCGTCGGGCAGCTGGTGATGGCATGGGTCTGCGTCTGGCCATTCAGATAACGCTCGTGACGAATGCGGGCATAAAACGCCCCGGACTCCGGGGCCGGATTGCGGTCATGGGGATTCCCCGCCGTCAGGTAGTTATCTCCCCAGTGGTAAGCCTCCCCACAGGTGGTGGCATCCCCGAGGGTCGCATCGACCTGGGTGTTCATGTCTTCCATCGCCTGACGGTAGTTGTAGTTGCGGGTGCTGACCAGTTTCTGCACCACGTTATGATGGCTCTCCATGCCCCAGACCGAGTCTGCGCCTTCCGAATGCTGTCCTGATGGCGGAACCGAGGGCAGTGTCAGGCCTTTTTCATACCCCTGCTGACCGTCGTAAAACTCCACGACGTCGATGTTCAGGCGCGTATCAGTGGTAAAGCGGAACCAGATACCCACCTCACCCAGCAGGCGGGTGATAAAGTGCAGGTCGTCCTCACCGTACTGCATCACCTGCTCACGGCGCGGGTACTCTTTTGCAAGCGAAAACAGGAAATCCTGACCGCGCATGTTGTGACGCTCGCGCAGAATTTTTTCCACGATTTGTGGGACCGACATGTCCTGATAAATGGCGTTCTGATGCGAACGGTCAAGCAGCGCCAGGCGTGGCTGGAGCGTCAGGGCATAGTGGGTTTCATCCTTTGAGGTATTGAGACGTTCAAAGCCGCTCACCACCCCCTGAAGGGTTCGCACGACCTGCTGCATTTTGGTGCCGTAACCCTGATCAACCGGGGCCTGCAGCGTCAGGGAGCCCGTTTTCATCAACATCATTTCTTTGCTGATGGCATGGTCAGAGCTTGTAAATTCAATACGGTAGCGGAACGGTGTGCTCAGGGCTTCATCGCCTTCAAACGCCAGCACATCGAGTTCTGCTTCACATCCCTTCACCGACAGCTGGTGATGGTTGTGGCTGAATCTGATCGGGGGATTACTGCTCATGCGTGCACTCCTTGTGTACGGTCAAACTCCAGCCCGATACCCTCTTCCTCACTCCAGCTAAGGCATAGCGACTGTGGTTTCTGCTTCGCAGCCATGTGGGTCAGCAACTGCTGACTCAGCACCGGCAAAATTTGTTGATTGAGCAGACTGTCGACGTTGCGTGCGCCAGTGTCCGGCAGCAGGCAGGCGGCAGTGAGTGCGTCATACAGGCTCTCATCAATCTGCGTGGTCAGGCCGTAGTGACGATGTAAGCGCTTGCTGACCTGTGACAGCTTCATTTCCACGATGGTACGCATGGCCGCTTCCGCCAGAGGGCGGTAAATCACGGTCTGGAAACGGGCCAGCAGTGCGGGCTGGAAGTGGTCGCGTAAAATCGGACGCAGCAGTTCGTGCAGGTCGCCTTCGGTGGCATCCGGCTTTTCATCCAGCAGCTGCATAATGTGGTCGCTGCCGAGGTTGGAGGTCATCAGGATGACGGTGTTGCGGAAATCGATTTCACGCCCTTCTCCGTCGCGCATAAAGCCACGGTCGAACACCTGGTAGAACAGGTTCATGACGTCGCGGTGCGCCTTTTCGACTTCATCCAGCAGCACCACGCTGTAAGGACGCTTGCGCACCGCCTCGGTGAGAATGCCGCCCTGACCGTAGCCGACGTAGCCCGGCGGCGAGCCTTTCAGCTGCGAGACGGTGTGCGGCTCCTGATACTCGGACAGGTTGAGGGTAATCAGCGATTTTTCACCGCCGTACAGCACGTCTGCCAGCGCCAGCGCGGTTTCGGTCTTGCCGACGCCGCTCGGGCCAACCAGCAGGAACACGCCCTGCGGACCGTTCTCGGACGTCAGGCCCGTTTTGGCGGCACGCAGACGCTGGGCAATAGCATTAAGAGAAACATCCTGACCGACCACGAGTTTACCCATTTCGTTTTCCAGGGTCAGCAGCTCGGTCTGCTCGTCCTTCATCAGGGAAGACAGCGGTACACCGGTCCAGTCGGCAATCACGGTGGCAATGGTGCGTACGTCCACATCAACCGAAAGCAGCGGGTTGCTGTGCTGCATGCCCTTCAGCTCCTGTTGCAGCCTGTGCGTCTCGCTCCGGCGGGAGATGTCATGGCGGCTTTCCAGCAGTTGTCCGGTGAGTTTCAGTTCCTGACCGTACTGGGTTTGAAGCTCGTCGAGTGCAACGATGAGATCGTTCTCTTCCTGCTCAGTGGCGGTCAGGCGTTCACCATGACTCTGAGTACCGACGGCGATATCTTCCAGCAGCGCCTGCTTCTCCATTTCAAGAGAGGTAATCTGCGAGCGAATGCGGGTCAGCTGTTCCGGCACGGTGTCGAGGCTCATGCGCACGCGCGCAGCGGCGGTATCCAGCAGGTCAACAGCCTTGTCCGGCAGCTGGCGGCCAGTCAGGTAGCGGCGGGACAACGTGACCGCGGCACGAACCGCGTCGTCGGTAATGTGCACATTATGGTGGTCGGCATAGCGGGATTTCAGGCCGCGCAGCATCAGACACGCAGTGTCATCATCCGGCTCGTCCACCAACACCCGCTGGAATCGGCGCTCCAGCGCGGCATCACGCTCAAAATATTGTTTGTATTCAGACCAGGTGGTGGCGGCGATGGTGCGCAGTTCGCCACGCGCCAGTGCCGGTTTCAGCAGGTTGGCCGCATCCGCGCCGCCCGCCTGATTGCCGGCCCCGATAATGGTGTGGGCTTCGTCGATAAAAAGCAGAATCGGCACCGGTGACTGCTGCACCGCATCGATAACGTTTTTCAGCCGCTGTTCGAATTCGCCCTTCACACCCGCACCGGCCTGCAGCAAGCCCAGGTCGAGGGTGCGAAGGATGACCGGTTTGAGGGATTCAGGTACGTTGCCCTCGGCAATACGCAGCGCCAGACCTTCGACCAGAGCCGTTTTACCGACGCCTGGTTCACCGACCAGAATCGGGTTGTTCTTACGACGGCGCGAGAGAATGTCGACCATCTGGCGGATTTCGGTGTCACGGCCGAACACGGGGTCAATCCTGCCCTCCTTCGCTTTGGCGGTGACATCGAGGGTGAATTTATCCAGCGCGTTCTGTAGCGCCGGGTTCAGTTCACCCTCTTTCAGCTCTGCACCAACCGGGCGGCCAACAAACTCCACCTCACCACCGTGATTCTGCGCAAGTTCCGCTTCCTGCTGCAGTTCCGCGCGTTCGTCCGACTGGGCATCAAGCATCGGACGCAGACGTTCCAGCTGACCCTGGCCCAGCGTCAGCAGCGGCCACAGCCCGTCACAGCGAACCAGTTTCTGTTTGTAAACCAGCGCCATCAGTAGATGGATGCTGCGGATTTGTTCCTCGTCGTTAAGAGAAGCAATCAGCCAGGCTTCCTGCATCAGCGTCTGAATGGCATCAGACAACTGTGGACGTGGACGTTGACGTACTGAACGCGGCTGTTTATCCAGCCAGGCAAGCAAATCCTGCCAAAGCTGGTCCATATCCCACTCATAGCGGCGGGCCAGCACCGTCAGGTCACCTTCCCCCTGTTCGAGCAGCTTCAGCAGCCAGTGCTCCGGCAAAATTTCCGCATGGGCACGGGTCTGGCAGAGCGACGCCGCGCCTTCCATCGCACGGGTACAGTAAGGGTTCAGACGTCGCAACAGGATGGCTGGGTTTTCCATGAATCTCTCTCTTTGTCGGTTCCTGGACACGCTACCGCCCATCGCTGTTCCCGTTAAGGGGGCCAAAGCGCATACGGTCATCAGGCTGGCAGTTTGTGATTTTCTTTGCTGAAAGCCCGCGAGCTGCAGACGTTCAGCAAAACAGCGGAAAGGTCATCCCCCTCCGCTTAAAAACGAGGATTACGCTAAAGAGTTCGTGTCGCAGGAAGGCGGCAAGTTCGTAAGTCTCCGGGAACATAGATAACTATGTGACCGGAGCGAGCGAACGCAGCCAACGCACCTGTGGCGCGAAATATGACGCGTAATCAGGCGGTGGCGCGTTCGTTCCAGCTATCGGAATGAATGATGTTGCCGTCTTTGTAGGTCCAGGTGATTTTTTCGTAGCGCAGTTCAATGCGCTCAAGGTGGTTGTGCTTCTCTTTGGAAGGATCCTTGATGTCATACATTTCAGGATTCACTTTCACCACTTTCACGTTTTCCAGTTTGGTGTTGAAGTACTCCACTTCCTGGCCCGCGTCGTTGATTTTGTACCACCTGAATTCCGCAGACTTGAGGGTCTGACCGGTGGTCACAGCCTTGTACAGGTACGGGCTGGACGAGTCGATTTCCTTGGTGAACAGGAACGGGGTGTGGATACGGGTACCGGTCAGCTTGCCGGTGTTGTTGTCAGTCGGGATGTACAGGTTATGTTCCTGAGCGACAACTTCGATGCTGCCTTCACGATCCTGAACGTCCACAGACCCTTTAATGTCCGCGCCGCCGTCGTCTTTCAGCCAAAGATAAACAGGAATTGCCATGGGAATTACTCTCCATTGTGTTGTGATGCGCCATCATCCTGCGATGACGCCTGGGTATGGCCCGGTATCTGACAGGCATTGGCCTGCGGTACCAGACTGATTTCGACACGGCGGTTGAGCGCACGGCCTTCCGGGGTGTCATTGGTTGCGATAGGACGGCTTGCGCCATAACCCTGCACCGCAAAACAGCTTTCCGGCACGTCACCGGTGTCACGCATCCAGTCGCGCACCGCTTCGGCACGTTTCTGAGAAAGCGTCTGGTTCAGTTGCGGATTGCCGGTGTTATCGGTGTGGCCAGCGACCACAATCAGCCAGCCTGGCTTCGCCTTGATACCGACCAGTGAGTTCACCAGCATTTTGGTGGAGCCAGCCTTCAGCATGGATTTGCCGGAATCGAACAGCGACATACTGTCGAGGCGGACAATTTTCGGTACCGGTTTGGGTTTCGGCTGTGGTTCAGGCGGCGGAGGCGGTGGCACATAAGAGCGGATCGCATCCAGCACAGGCATTCGCAGACGTTCCCCCTGATACAGACCGAGGCTCATCCGCATCGGTACGCCATTGCGCGCCCAGCCATCCAGCTCTGCCGCATCGTCACGCAGGACGGCAACGGCGTCGGCTTTTGGGCCGAAATCATGCATCGGGATACGGTCATAGCGGGCAATGTCGAAACTCACACGCTTCAGCAACTGACGATTGTTCCAGCCACTACTGAGCAGCGCAGCAATGGCCGCCAGCGTGAAAATACCGAGCGCACAGCAGAAGGCTCGCCCACGCGGCGTGACGCCTCGCCCTTCGGGCAGCAGCGGCAGGATAAAATCCGGGAAGGGGGAGATAACCGTACTGTCCGTTCCTGACGGCTGCCAGCCCGCTACCTGCTGCATCGCAGTTTGACGGGAAAGCCATGCAGTCCAGGCAGATGTGGCCAGACTTCCGGCAAGGATCGGTCCCATTCCCCACAGCACCGCGGCAGGCGCAATAACAGGAACGTCGGGATTCTCATCCATAAAGACAGCCTGGACGTGCTGATGGAACCAGCTTATCAGGCTGTTCATCAGCACCTGTTGCTGCATCGCAGGCGGCCCATTGGTGGTAACCCATGCAGCGATTGAACCCGGCGCTGAAGATTCACGCCAGACCCTCACCCCTTCACCCGGGATAGCCGCTTGCCAGAGCAGATCATTCATCATCGCGCTGCCAACCTGACCATTCAGAACCAGCGGCACAGAATGGCCCGTCTCTTTACGCAACTGGCTGATTTGCCATCGCAGGGCCAGCAGACGGCTGGTAAGCGTTTCGCTGTCGGCGTGTGTCTGCGGACAGACGCTGACCATCACCGACAGCTGTCGACCCCAGTCAGGTCGCAACCCCAGTACCTGGCGGGCTGCCTGCTCCAGATCCTGATGATCTTCCACTCGGATCCAGCAACCCTGCGTAACCGTAAGCACCGGTGACTGCTGCATACATTCCAGCGGCAGATCGCCACAGACCAGCACCACGGGCTGACGGTAAGTGGCTTCCGGAAGGTCATCCAGACGCAGGGTGACGTCATGCTCCGCACGACGACTGGCGACAGTCCGGAACGCCAGGATAAGCCCCAGAACGGTAAGCAGAACAAGTACAGAAACCAGACTGGATAGCGGCAGGAAGCCCAGGCAGACCACTGCACTCAGCAGGGCGGCCCACAGCGCAAGCCCGCGCTGCTGTGCAGGACTCATTTCACGGCCCCCGGTAACAGGGTCGCCAGCATCTGATCCAGCCAGTGATCCAGTCCCCACCAGAGTGCGGTGACCACCACCACGCTCAGGCCGATACACACGGGCCATGACGTTAGCCAACCGCCCATTCCTCGTCCGGTACGGCTTTCTGCCAGTATCGGGTGAGTCTGCGGATAGCTGAACGGCGTGACATGTTCACTGAGCGCGTTGACGAGTTTCTGGCGCTCCGGATCATTCAGCGAGCGGAAACTGCCGAGGAACCCCAGCATCATGACCCGCTGGAAGCAGGTCACGACAGCATGGTCAGGCGCCGGTTCACGCAGCACGTCGCGCATCCGATCGCACAGCGTATCACCGGCGTCCATGGTGCCGAGGAAGTGCCCCTGCAGGGGAATGTCATACCACTGCACGCAGGCATCATCCTCCACACCGCGACCTTTTACGGCTTCATCAAGCAGCGCACACTGTGCAGTGAGAATATGCTGACAGCTGGCTTCATCGAGCTCGCTCGCTTTCAGATCACGCTGCACACGCTCAACATCAGCAATGCAGCGCTCCCACAACGTGCGCCCTTCTCCATCCTGAAACGTCGGACCGTGACGCAGGCTGATCACCTGCAGCCAGGTGTCCTGCAGCAGGGCATCAATATCAATGGACGCGGCCGCGCCGCGTTTGCGCTCACTCATGTTCTCAGTACCGCAAAGAGTTCAAGTTCAGGCTCGCCGAGCATGCCCGGCACGTAAAACATACAGGTTCCACCCTGGAGCATTTCGGTAGCCAGAGGATGAGAGACGTCCAGGCTGAAATACTGGTTTTCCAGACGCAGTGGAATAGCGGCCGGCACATGACGCAGTGGCGTCAGAGGGACGCCCACCCGCGATGAATTGACGATACCCCTGACATGATCCGGACTGCCGACCTTGCACTGGCGCGGGAACTGTTCCTGCAGCTGTGCTACCGGCATCGGTGAACGTACGGAGAGGTAGTAATCGGCCCCTTCGCGCAGGCGTGGGTCATGCAGACGGGCCTGCCAGAAGTGAAGCCGGGCATCATGCTCAAGCTCAATCGCCACCACCCGCGACGGCAGGCTGGCTTCCAGCAGGTCACCCAACAGGTCAAAGAGCGGCGGGAAGACGTTATTCAGTTGCTCATGCTGCCAGACAGGAATAGCGCTCACCTGGTGTTCCAGCGAGAAGGTCAGCAGGCTGCCCGCAAGGCGTGCCAGTTCCGGGTACAGACGCTCCGGTGGACTTTGCGGGTGACACTGAAACTGTCCGAGCAAGGGTTCTGCGCTGTTCAGGGCATTGAGCAGCCAGAACAGAGACACATCAGCCACGGCAAAATCGGCCATGCGCTCGTTACTTTCACGACGCATGTCCATCAGGCGGCTCAGACGGGCACGCAGTTGCGTCATCAGTTGTTCCAGCTGAGTTACCAGCCAGCGACTGCTCTGGATGGTAAGGAGCGGAGGAAGAAACGTCTCATCCAGTAACCACGCCCCCTGTGAATCCTGCTGCAGGCGGGCGACCGGACAGGTCAGGTAATCACTGTTGTTCTGATGGGCGAAACGCAGCGTCAGCTCTGGCTGCATCACCGCAATCTGGCGGGTATCGTCCCCAAAGGTGTTGCGGACATCCCGCCAGAGCTGGCGATAACGCACAGGACGCTCGGCCACCTCATCGGGTTTGAGGCAGTTGCCGCCATTTGCCCGCAGTAGTGGAAGCGCCAGAACCACCACCACTTCCTGTGATTCGCCCTCAAGCGCCAGCACCGGCGGCAGGGAGTCGGCATTATCCGTGTCGATAAGCGTGCCGTCGGGGAAACGGATGTGCAGATGACGGGCCTGCAGACGGCCCAGTTTCAGTGCATCCGGTTCGAAAGTGGCCTCAATCATCCCCCAGGGATGGGAGAGGCCCAGTCGGGCAATGCACTCCGCAGACCAGGCCGCGTACGCGACCTGTTGCTGGAAGTGCTGGGGAGAGACCATAACGCCCCTGCCCCATAACGGTTGTTCCGTTTTCATTGGCTTCCTGCCTTAGCTTATGATTTCGCTTTCGGCATCTGGGAGACCAGCGACAGGTTGACGTCCATCCCTTCCACCTGGAAGTGCGGCACGGCATAGAGCTTCACGCGGAAGAAACCTGGGTTGTCCTCGATATCCTCCACCGTCACTTTCGCGTCGCGCAGCGGGTGAGAAGCCTGCAGCTCGTCGCCCGGATCGGTCATTTCAGTCACCAGACTACGAACCCAGGTGTTCAGCTCAAGCTCCAGCAGACGACGGTCTTTGGTAGTCCCGATATTTTCCCGCTGTATAAGCTTCAGGTAGTGGGCAATACGCGACAGCAGGAAGATGTACGGCAGACGCGCATTGATGCGGCTGTTGGCTGTCGCATCTGCGGTGTCATACAGGGCTGGTTTCTGGGTCGAGTTCGCCGAGAAGAAGCACGCGTAGTCGCGGTTCTTGTAGTAGGAGAGCGGAATAAAGCCGAGATTGGCGAACTCAAATTCGCGGGTTTCCGGGATCATCACTTCAGAGGGGATTTTCACCTGATTGCCGGTGCCGAGGTCATACAGGTGGATAGGCAGATCCTGAACGGCACCACCGGCCTGCGGGCCACGGATTTGCACACACCAGCCGTTATTGATAAAGCTGCGCACCATGTTGGATGCAAAGGCGAAGGATGCGTTGGCCCAGAGGTATTTGTCGTGATCCGGGCCTTTCACTTCTTCAACATAGTTGAAGCTGCGCACGGGTACGGTATCCGGGCCATACGGCAGGCGGCCCAGCACACGCGGCATCACCAGACCGATATAGCGGGAATCATCCGTCTCACGAAACGATTTCCACTTGATGTACTCGGCACGGTCAAAGTAGTTACCGATATCTTTTATAGCCGCCACTTCCTCCATCGAATCCTTGAGGAAAAATTTGGGGCCGGCGGAGCCGATAAACGGCATATGCGCAGCAGCAGACACTTTAGAGATGTTGCGCAGAAGCGTTACATCCTGAGCGGAAGCATCAAACTCGTAGGCGGAAATCAGCGCGGCAATCGGCTCTCCACCCGGGGTGTCATACTCATCAATATAGGTATGCTTATACAGTCCGCTCTGGATAATTTCCGGGCAGTCTTCGAAGTCCTGTCGCAGGTCTTCTTTGGACATATCCAGCAGTTCAACCTTCACGTTCTGACGGAAATCGGTTTTGTCGACAAGCGATTTCACGCCGCGCCACAGACTTTCTACCGCCTGGAAGTCCTCATGGTGCATGACAGCATCAAGCTGACGACTAATCTGGTAGTCCAGCTCAGCGATATGATGGTCAATCAGGTTTTTGTCGAGTTTTTCAACTTTTGAGCCCGCTTTTGTCAGGCACTCCAGGAACACCTGCATCCCGGCCGTTAAACGTTCATCCGCAGTCGCATCCGACATCGCCTGCGCATCCTGCCAGATATCCAGTGCACTGAGTTCGGAGACCGGGTTCAGATTGATTTTTTTAAACAGAGACGCATAAACCCCACCAGCGGCCGGACGTTCCAGCACCACACACTCGCCACCCGCGGCATTCTCATTTTTTACAGACATCAACATCTTCCTTATTAATCCGTTAAAACATCCTGACCGTTATGGCTGTTTAGGGGCCAGAGCAGACAACTCAGATCTGATTTCTGCGCTTAATGCCGGGTCGAGCAGAATTTTTTCAAGCTCTTTTCGGAAAGCCTGATTGTCCAGCAGGTTAGCTTTTAAATCGCGAAGCAGATTACGCATGGAAAGCATCGCCTTCAGCTGAGGGATCTGCCGGGAAACCTGCTCAGGGGTGAAATCCTTCATGCTCTGGAATGTCAGATTGATATTGTCTTCGCTACCGTCACCGGCAAGCGTGTTTTTAACGGTGAGATTTACTTTTGGGGAATATTCGGAAAGTACTGAGTCAAAGTTATTTTTGTTCAGATTAACTTTTTTGCGTTCAGAGAGTGGCGCGGACTCCTGACCATTACTGAAGTCGCCCGCCACCAGTAATTTCAGGGGGAGTTCGGTTTTCTTGCTCGCCCCGCCCGTATGCAAATCAAGTTTTAAATTGATACGTGCCTTGGGTATTTCGGACTGAAAGGAAGAGTTAGACATGGCTGTCCCTGTTCTATGGAGTGATAGAAACCGCCACAGCCAGTGTCAAATATTAAGAATGGCTTACCCTGCCATAAAACATTCCTGCTATTAAACATTCAATGAAAAGCAGGACCTGCGGTCAGAAGCGAGTACATTCCATTTACTGGCGATATGACGCGATGAAAGAGCGTAAATCCTGAATTTATTTTTCAGATAAACACCCATGGCGCGAGTTTAGAAATAGTGGGTCAGCTAAAGGAAATGATAATATGTAACCATATGTAACAAAGTAATCTTGCCAGAAAATATCTTATACTGATCTGATATGTAAGATTTTTCTTAAGATTTAGGCTGTGAGGCGCATGATAGCTGGGACTAAAAAATGTTTCAGTGGATAGTTCATTGCGGGATTGAGCAGAGAAATTACCCAATGCTAAAAAGTGCGGTTCATGCTTTTTTTACAGGATAGCGGCAGAAAGTGAAAACGAGAACCAGCCCAAACGGGTTAGTTTTTATAATAAGTTATGTTAATGATTTGTGGCACTGTTATACGCTGCTAATGTGCCTGTTGCCGCTAAGAAGTTCATCGACTTTCCCGACGACACGCCGAGGGCGTCATACCATAAACCTGCCGGAAACGATGGCTGAAGTGGGCTGAAGAGTGGTAACCACACTGAAGGGCAATATCGGTCAGCGTCAGCTCGGGCCGCTCAAGCAACATCCTTGCACGATCCATACGACGGCGCATCACGAACTGGTGTGGTGCCTCGCCAGTGGTGTGACGGAACATGCGGGCAAAGTGAAACTCACTCAATGCCGCTTCCTGCGCCAGCACAGACAGGGTTAAAGGCTGATCGAGATGGGTTTCAATAAATTCCAGAACCCGCCGTAATACAGCGGGAGCCAGTCCACCCCGTACCTGGGGCAGTTGCCACTTAACTTCGCTGTAGTGCTGCAGCAGATGGGTCAGCAAGAGTGTTGATGCGCTGCTCAGCGTCAGCTGGCTGGCGGGCTGTTGCCAGTCGCTGCTCAGCAGAAAGTGTCGATAGAGCTGGGTAATGCGGTCATCAACAGAAAAGATTTTCTCATGCAGGTTTAACTGCGCCGGACTGCGGTCCCAGACCCGTTCGGCCAGTTGCCGCAGCTGGTTCTCGCTGCAATAAAGATGAACAAAGGCGAGATCGGCACGCAGATCCCAGGTTGATTCCGTGCCTGCCGGCATCAGACAGAAGCGGTCCGGTGCGCCACCGTTACGCCAGCCATTCGGGGTTTTATGCCAGGTATCGTAGCCGCCCGCCACGTAAAGGCTCAGCGTGTGATGGTCGCTGAGGTTTGTCACGCGATCGCCACTATTAAACCAGGCTGCCAGCTGAATGCCGCTGTGAAGCTGCACCTGATCGCGCAGTTGTGCTTTGTGTCGTTGCAGCATGTCAAAGGTCTGGAAGCGACTCATCGGGGTATCAGTTCAGATAAACAGAGTGCCAGTTTACGGATTGCGCGGGACAGAAAACAGAGCACATCGGGACAGAGAGTAAAAATGCGCAAGATTTTGCAAACCCTGCGCAATCCGCTGCAAGACCAGAGAGCGTTGCGGGCGCAGACTCGGCGTTTTGCGGTGGAGAATCTGGCAATGAACCTGTTTTTGTATCTCTCAGTCGTGCTGATCTGGGGCACGACCTGGATTGCGATTTATGCGCAACAGTCTGCAGGCATCAGCGCCGTAACTGTCGCTGTCTTCTGGCGCTTTTTGCTAGCCTCGCTGGTCATGTTATTGCTGCTTAAGCTGATAAAGCGTCTGCACAGGCTGACGCTGCAGGATCACCTCTTCTGTGTGCTGCAGGGCTGTTGCGTTTTTGGCTTCAACTTTGTCTGCTTCTATTACGCCTCTGGCTATATCAGCAGCGGACTGGAGTCGGTCATTTACTCTATGGCGGTGATGTATAACGCCATTAATAGCTGGATATTTTTCCGTCAGCGCCCTTCCGCACGTCTGATTCCGGCGATAGTGCTCGGCATGGCGGGCATTGTTGCGTTGTTCTGGCACGATCTGCGCAGCACTCAGGCCTCGACCGGCTTGATGTGGGGCATTGGGTTAAGTGCGCTGGGTACGCTGGGATTTTCATTCGGCAATATGATCAGTCAGCGGCATCAGCGTCTGCAACGTGACGTGCTGACAACCAACAGTTACGGCATGTTATACGGTGCGCTGATCATGGCACTGGTCTCGCTGCTGCAGGGTGTTTCGCTGCAGCCGACATGGAATACACAGTGGTTTGGGGCATTGATCTATCTGGCTATCGTGGGATCGGTGATGGGATTCGGGGCCTATTTTACGCTGGTGGGACGTATCGGAGCCAGTCGGGCTGCCTATACAACGGTGCTGTTTCCGCTGGTGGCGCTGGCACTCTCTACCCGTTATGAAGGATATGAGTGGCATGCCAGCGCCATCCCTGGCCTTGTCATGATTTTACTGGGCAATGTCGTGATGTTTGCCCGTTGGCCGGCAAGTCGTCGCCGGATAATCATCTGACGCGGAGGCGGGCTGAGGCCCGCGTCCGGATGGGCGTTATGCCCACTGCTGCTGAAGGAGTTTCTGTGGTTTATTGATCGCTTTACGCGCAATCCAGTAGAGCAAAACACGCTCATCGTCACTATCACGATCGGCCATCGACAGCAGTTTTAATGCCAGCGTCGATTTGGTCACAGGCTGTTGTTCTGTACTGAGTTCAATCACCGCCTGACCGATGATGCAGCAAACTTCATCCTCACTGGTGCTGGATTCATATGTCCGGTCTTTCATATTTCCTCCTGATAAGTGAACTCTTAGCCTGGCAAATAATCTGTAAACCTGCTCACAGAATCATCTTAATGAAACATTATCTTACGGCTAATTACGCTTAATCATTAAGCAGCCGTTTTGCTTACTTTTGACGCGACGTCGCTAACCTCTCCCGATGCCATTCATACCGCCTGAATGGCATTTCATTCCCCGATCCGTTCCGTTCATGCCTTTACTGCTCACGCGCGCGAATCACTGCTTTATTCTGACCGCAGTTTCCAGATTCCCGGACGGGAGAGATAAATTATGAACCAGACTCAACAGGCTTCTTACCAGCGTGCTCGCTGGCTTACATTGTTCGGAACGGTAATCACTCAGTTCGCGCTGGGGTCAGTCTACACATGGAGTTTGTTTAACGGCCAGCTGTCACAGAAGCTGGATGCGACGGTCAGTCAGGTCGCTTTTTCGTTTGGTCTGCTGAGCCTGGGGCTGGCTATTGCCTCCTCGCTGGCCGGTAAATTACAGGAACGTTTTGGCGTACGCCGCGTCACTATCGGGGCGGGTGTGCTGATGGCGCTGGGTTTCTGGCTTACCGCGCATGCTAATAACCTGATGATGCTCTATTTCAGCGCCGGACTGCTGGTGGGTCTGGCGGATGGCGCAGGTTACCTGATGACGCTCTCAAACTGCGTGAAGTGGTTTCCGGAGCGCAAAGGGATGATCTCTGCCTGTGCGATTGGCGCTTACGGTCTTGGCAGTCTGGGATTCAAATTTATCTGCGGGGCGCTGCTGGCAACAGTGGGTCTGGAGCAGACCTTTATGATCTGGGGCGTGCTCGCGATGTCGATGATTATCCTCGGTGCACTGCTGATGCGTGATGCCCCCCTTCAGGATACCGGGAGCAGCACGAATGGTCAGCAACATGCGCGGGATTACACGCTGGCACAGTCGGTGCGTCTGCCTCAGTACTGGATGCTGGCGCTGATGTTCCTGACAGCCTGCATGAGCGGTCTCTATGTGATAGGCGTTGCCAAAGATATCGGCGAAGGGCTGGTGCATCTGACTACGCAGACCGCTGCCAGTGCGGTAACGGTGATTGCGATTGCCAACCTGAGTGGCCGTCTGGTGCTGGGCATACTGTCTGACAAAATGATGCGCATCCGGGTTATTTCACTGGCGCAAATCGTGTCGCTGATCGGGATGAGCGTGCTGCTGTTTACCCGAATGAATGAGATCACCTTCTTCCTGTCACTCGCCTGTGTAGCCTTCAGCTTTGGCGGTACCATCACGGTATTCCCGTCGCTGGTCAGTGACTTTTTCGGCCTTAACAACCTGACAAAAAACTATGGTCTGCTCTATCTCGGATTTGGTATCGGAAGCGTGCTGGGCTCACTGGTCGCCTCGCTGTTTGGCGGGTTCACCGTCACCTTCAGCCTGATTATGACGCTGCTGGTCATCTCCCTGTTCCTGTCACTCACCATCCGCTTACCACAGAGTTCTGTTACAGCAACACCTGTATTGCAACGTCATTAACCATCACGACGGGCCGCGCCAGAGCGGCCCGTTCACGTTTAGCCGCGGAATCGCGGCTCTGCCATGCCCGCCACCGAGACGTCCACCGCAAAGATATCGCCTGACTGCGGATAGCGCGCCAGCTCCTCTTCGGTGCGATCTTCCCGTGAACTGGTAATAAACAGCGTTTTAAGATCGGCGCCACCAAAGGCCACCATGGTTGGCCACTTCACCGGCAGCAGGATCTCATCGACGATTTCGCTGCTCTGGGGATCGATGCGTACTACGCGACCGCCATCAAACTGTGCGGACCAGTAAAATCCTTCGCTATCCACTGCGGCACCATCCGGCAATCCACCTTTCGCGTCGAAACGGCGGAACAGGGTGCGTTCGCCCGGTTCGCCCTGCGCGTTTAATGGATAGCGATAGAGCGCTTCATTCGGCGTGTCACTGTGATACATCCAGCGCCGGTCGGGAGAGAAGGCCAGCCCGTTGGAAATTTTAATGTCACGCGCTTTGACCTCCAGCTTCAGGTCAGGCGTCACACGGCACAGCAGCCCGCCATTTTTGTCCTGCGGTTCCCACAGGCTGCCGCACCAGAAATTCCCCCAGGGATCAACGCGGCCATCATTAAAGCGACTTTGCGCAGCCACACCGGGATTCTCTGCGATCTTTCTCTCTGGCTTACCCTGCGCATCCACCAGCCAGACACCGCCACGTAATGCTGCTATCAGACCGCCCTGCTCACGCAGACCGATGCATCCCACCTCTTCCGCCTGCGGGAAGGTTTGCAGTTCACCGCTGACCGGATCAAAACGGTGAATGGCGGGTGCCAGAATATCGACACAGTACAGCACCTGTTCTTCCACTGACCAGAGCGGGCATTCGCCCAGTTCAGCCTGTAAAGCCAGAATATTTTTAACGTCATGCACCATGTTTCTCTCCCGTTGAACTGACATGCTAATAATGTAGTTGTAAAAACTTTCAAATGAGAATTATTTTCGCTTGATTTTGAGACTATTCTCTTTGATAGTATTTACTATTCAGTTCATTCTTATTTCTTTATTATTCTCCGCTGCAAAACGCAGCACTCTGAAATATTCCGTCATACCTTCTTAAATAACTCTACAAAGCCTGCATCTTCACTCCACTTTTCCAGCGTAGTGTCATAGTCATTGGAAAAGAGGAGAAGCTTCCGATGAAGAGATTAATTAAAGTCGCTTCGGTGGTTGCGCTGATGACATTATTAAGTGGTTGTATCATCAGCCCCAGACACGACAATGGCTGGCACCGCGGGGGTGGCGGCGGATATCATGGAGGCTACTATGGAGGTTATCACGGTGGGTATCATGGCGGTCACCATCGCCGCTAACGGGCAAAGATGTCACACAGCATAAAATAAAAGCATTAAACTTTAAGGGCGGGATAATTATCCCGCCCGTTTTATTTAGCTTTTCACAGCATAATTACACTGGAACCACGCTTTCTGCAGTCCCGGAATATGACTCTCCTGCGCAGGTAACGCCTCGACTTTATCAAAGCCTTTATTACTGCAGTAATTCGCCAGATCAATATTCATTGCATCACGATTGACCTTTACCGGGTCAAAACGGTACTGCACGGTATTTGAGCCTGGATCTTCATCTACACGTTCAAATGCCCCGGGTTTGCTGGCAGTACATCCACTCAGCAAAATCAGCGCCAGTGCGCCGGTTATTAGTTTTTTCATTAAGTTATCCTCACGTTGCCGCGCAGTTTATGACGCAGCATGCCGCGCATCCATAGGATTAATGCGCGAAAGTTCAAAACTTGAGAAGCTTTTACCGATTAATGTAATACGATTAAACGGCTATCACTATCATGCACGGCGTGACAAGATGCATTCAGACAAAATGAAGACTGCACCACACCAGGAAATGCCAAAAATAAAAATCTGTTCCTCTCTTCCCTGCCCGCGCTTAGCGGGCTTTTTTTCGCCCGCCATTCCGCTGCTCCGCTGCCGCTTACTGGCCAGTCAGCGCAATCATTCTACGTAACAGGTTAGCGGCGCGCTTGTCAGGTAATGCCAGAATCGCGCTGTAGAGATCAATCGACATGGCACACAGCGATGAGCGATCAACCGCCGTGTCGGCAGGCATATTCAGCTGCTGCAGCTTATCCCCCCACTGCTGATAGAGCCGGGCGACAATTTTTTGCAGATCATCCTGCGCCAGCGCCTTATCCAGTGGCTGATCGGGCAATGGACTGTTCAGCAGCAGCTGCTCCATGGCATCCGCCTCTTTGCGATTCAGCGACGGCGGCAGCGTGGTCAGCAGATTGATGCCGCCACTCACCTGCGGATAGAGATAACGGAAGCAGAGGCCCGGATCGATTTGGTTCAGCGCCCGCATCTCTTCAACTGAGACGCTGATATAGTTGACCACCGCCGCGTCAGTTCCGCGCATCAGCCGCTGATTAATCACCTCAATCAGCCAGCCACGTAGCTCGCCCGTCGCCTTCTCAGCTGGCTCCCCCGCCCGGATGCGCCGGGTCAGCTCCTGGGTCAGCAACAGCCATAACGCCGGTTCCTGAGTCTGCAGCACCCGATAACCGGGCATCTTTGCCAGTTGATTTACCGCCTGCTCACGCTGACTGGCCTGCAACTGATGCGGCGCAACCCAGCTGAACCAGAGCAGATTCGCCAGTATCAGGGGCAGCAGAAAGATGATCAGCCCCTGCCACAAACGCAGCCGGGTGGTTTTGATCAGCACAATAACAATCAGCGCCAGCAGCGCAAACGCGGCCAGCGTAATAAAAAGCAGAGCATTCATGCGGCGGGATTAATCCTTACGCACATCGATCAGCACAGGACAGTGAGCGCGCTCAATAACCGATGCGCTGACTGAGCCTTTTAACAGCCGATTCAAAGAGGAGAGATGGCGACGTCCCATGATAATCATGCTGGCCTTGAGCTGTTGCGACTGGGCAACGATAGTATCTGCCGCGTCACCCGCCAGAATCATGCCCCGCGCATTAATGCCCGCACGCAGTAACGGAGCCAGTGCATGGCGCACCACCATTTCTGCCGTATTCTGCTCATCCTGCGCAGCCACAAAATCGGCCGGATCTTCACCCGCATCGATTTCCATTGGCTGATTACAGGAAGAGTAAGCGGGATCGACGCAGCACAGCACGACCACCTCGGCGCGATGCGCCAGCGCTTCTTCAATGGTTAAGGCGACCACTTTTTCCGCTACCGGAGAGTGATCAATGGCCATCAGCAGGGTTTTCATCGAATGCTTATCCTTCTATCGCGGCGACTTTGCCGATTTCACGCACCAGTGCCTCTTTACACTTCAGCATCTCGTCACGAAAACGGGCTTCGTGTCGCAGAAAACGTGCAGAAGGCACCAGCAAAGAGACAGAAAAACGACCAAACAGCGTATCCAGCGCAAACGCCATGGTAGAGATACCTTCCAGCGTTTCACCGCGATCCACGGCGATACCGGTTTCGCGCACTTCCCTGATAAGTTGCAGCAACTGAGGCAGCGTTTTCACCGTCATATCGGTTAACTCCTGCCAGGCGTCGCCAACGATCGTCCGTACATCTTTTTCACACTCCAGCGCCAGCAACGCCCGTCCACCGGAGGTGCTGTAGAGCGGCAGATTGAGTCCCATATGCGGAACCACCCGAAGCTCACGCGACGCCACCACGTGGTGAATAATCGCCAGCTGACTGCCGCTGGCGCGCGCCAGCGAGACGGTTTCATTGGTGTCGGAAGAGAGTTTTTCCAGCAGCGGACTGACCAGATCAACCACATCGGTATGTACGCTGGAGATTAGTTTTAACAGCGCTGGCCCCAGACGCAGTCCGCCCGCCCCGCTGCTGCGCACCAGCTCTGCACTGTCGAGCGCGGCAACAATACGCTGCACCGTTGAGCGCGGCAGTTCGACCGCCTGAGCGATCTCACCGAGGCTCATGCCGCCGGGCTGTTCGCCAAGCGCATTAAGAATTTTTGCCGCACGGGCGATGACCTGTATACCGCCCGTTTTTTCATCCTCGCGGCTGGAGGGTTGATGTGCCATAGCGTCGTCCTGTTTGAGCTGCCTTACTGTAGCGCGAATGCCGCACTTTTTACAGCCTGTACCACATTGCAATACAGTATACCGGGATGTAATATTACGACCTGTATCACATCGCAGTACACTGCATCATAATAACGAGATCGCCTGCAATGAACGCTAAGCCTGCCGCCGCGCCGGCCCCTCATCCTTTTACACTGCAACTGGCACTGGGATTAGTCGGCGTGCTCATCGCCGCCCTGACCTCCGGGCTGAACGATCGCGTCAGTGATATCGCGCTGGCCGATATCCGTGCCGCGATCGGCATCAGTTACGATCAGGGTAGCTGGATTATCTCTGGCTATCAGGCGGCAGAAGTGGCCGCCATGATGATTGCGCCCTGGTTTGCCGTCACCCTGTCGCTGCGGCGTTTTACGTTAGGCGTGTCGGCGGGATTTATGCTGACTGGCATTCTGCTGCCGCTGGTGCGGGATCCGACGCTATTTATCAGCCTGCGCGTATTGCAGGGCCTGTTTGGCGGCGCCTTACCGCCAATGCTGATGACGGTCGCCCTGCGCTTTCTGCCGCCGCCCTTTAAACTTTTTGGCCTGGCGGGCTATGCCCTGACCGCAACGTTTGGTCCCAATATGGCGGCCTCGCTGGCCTCGTTGTGGACCGATCACGTCAGCTGGATGATGGTGTTCTGGCAGGTCGTGCCGTTGATGCTGATCGCTATGCTGCTGACAGGATGGGGATTGCCCCAGGATCCGCTGCGACCGGAACGCTTTCAGCAGATCGATCTGTTCGGCATGGTGACCGGCTGCAGTGGTGTTGCGCTGCTGATTCTGGTGCTGACCCAGGGTGAGCGCCTCGACTGGCTGAACTCGCCACTGATTACCGGTATGTTGCTCACCGCGCTGCCGCTGCTGCTGGTTTTCCTGATTAATGAGTGGTTTCACCCGCTGCCGCTGTTTAAATTGCAGATGCTCCGACGGCCAAATCTGGCGCATGGCTTGCTGGGCCTGGCCTGCGTGCTCATCCTTGGGCTTTCTGGCTCCGCGCTGCCTTCGGCCTATTTTGCTCAGGTCAGCGGCTTTCGCACCCTTGAGTTTGCCCCGCTGGCGCTGGCGGTGGGTCTGCCGCAACTGCTGATCGCACCGCTGATTGCAGCCCTGCTGAATATCCGCTGGATCGACTGCCGCTGGATGCTGACGGCGGGCGTCGGCTTGCTGGTGACCTCCTGTCTGCTGGGCACACAGATCACCAGTGACTGGGCGAGACAGAATTTCTGGCTGCTGCAGATCCTGCAGGCGTTCGGACAACCGATGATCATTTTGCCGATACTGATGAGCGCCACCAGCGTTGTGGCCCCGCCAGAAGGCCCGTTTGCCTCGGCGATGTTTAATACGGTGCGCGGCTTTTCCAGCATCGCTGCCTCTACGCTGGTTGAGGTTTTCCTTTCGCATCGTGAGCAGTTTCACTCCAGTGTGCTGATTAATCAGGCGGCCAGTCGCAGCTGGTTGATGACAGCGTCGACGGCCAGTCAGGCCAGCAGCAGCTTGCCGCTGTTGCCGGATGGCAGCATCAGTGCCGCCGATAATCTCAGCGGATTCGCTTCCCTGGTCAGGCATCAGGCCACGATCCTCGGCCTGAGCGACAGCTGGCTGATGCTGACCGGCTTTGCCGCCTGCCTGTTATTGCTTACCGCCATCCTGCCAAAACGGGTGTGGCCGCCTCAAACTTTGATTCAAAACCCTTCCCGGAATAACTGAATATGCGTGCTTTCGAAATGAAAAGAACCCTGCTGCTGAGTCTGTTGCTGCTGGTGTTACTGGCCATCGCTTTTGTGGTCTGGTCACTGATGACCGGCAACGATCACCGCACCAACGACGCTTACGTCAATGCGGACTACACCCTGGTGGCACCGAAAGTCTCGGGCTACATCAGCCACGTGCAGGTGCAGGATAATCAGCAGGTCAAAGCGGGTCAGCTGCTGGCGACGCTGGACGATCGTGACTATCGTGTGGCACTGGAAAGTGCGGAGGCTGACCTGCAGGTGAGCCAGGCGAAACTGCTGAGCAGCCAGGCACAGCTGGAGCAGCAGCAGTCGGTGATTGATCAGCAGAAAGCCATCGTGGCGGCCAGTGAAGCCTCTGCACAGTATGCCGGTCAGAGCGCCGATCGTTATAACCGCCTCTATAAAAGCGGTACCGTGGCAGCCGACGATCAGCAGAAAGCCAGCTCAAACCAGCGCTCGGCGCTGGCAGCCGTGCATCAGAGTCAGGCCGCGCTGGCGTCAGCAGTAAAACAGGTGGGAGTGCTACAGGCGGCGGTGCGTTCAGCAGAAGCGGACGTTGCAGCGGCGAAGGCCAGCGTCGATCAGGCCAGACTGAATCTCTCCTACACCCGCATTACTGCGCCCGTTGACGGCATGGTGGGTCAGCGCTCGGTGCGGACCGGCGCGTACGTATCAGCCGGCACCCGTCTGCTGGCGGTGGTGCCACTGCAGCAAACCTACATTACCGCTAACTATCTTGAGACGCAGTTAAGCGATGTGCGTCCCGGTCAGCGGGTGCGGATCCGGGTGGACGCCCTGCCGGGCGAGACCTTTACAGGTCATGTGGACAGCATCGCACCGGCCACCGGCGTAACTTTTTCGGCGATCTCTCCCGATAACGCTACCGGCAACTACACTAAAGTCGTTCAACGTCTGCCGGTGAAAATTGTGCTGGATGGCGACCAACAGCATCTGGCTCAGTTACGTGTAGGCATGTCGGCGATCCCTGAAATCGAAGTGCCGTAAAATTGTGAGCAATATCTCAGAACGGACCTATTTCATTTGGGGAGGATTACGCGTAAATTAGCGCTCGATCCTGTTCTGAGTTATTCAGATCAACCCGGAAAAGAGCAGACCATGACTGTAAATGGCGATCTCTTTTCCACATCTGTTCGCGTTGCACTGGTTTGGGATCGCCATCATCGTAACCGCTCAGAGGAGTTGCTTTGTGAAATATGCCTTGATGGGAATATCTTTTTTCGCGTTACTTTGGTTCGGAACCTTTGTTCTGCTGCTGAAGTAATGGCGTGACAGTGCCGCCACGGGGCGACCCTTGAGTCGCCCCTGCTGGCTGTCAGCGTTCTTCTTCCATTTTTATGCTGCCTGGCAATATGCCATCGGCACGAAACATCGCTTTAATTCCCCGTACCGCCTGACGAATACGATCGCTGTTCTCTATCAGCGCAAAACGCACGTGCGTGTCGCCATAGTCGCCAAACCCGATACCGGGCGAGACACAGACTTTCGCCTCCTGCAGCAGTTGCTTAGCGAACTCCAGCGACCCAAGATGTGCGTAATGATCCGGTATTTTTGCCCAGACGTACATTGAGGCTTTCGGGTTATCCACCATCCAGCCCGCTTCATGCAATCCTTTGACCAGCACATCACGGCGGCGTTTGTACTGCTCTGCGATGTCGCGCACGCACTGTTGATCCCCTTCCAGCGCCGCAATCGCCGCCACCTGCAGTGGCGTAAAGGTGCCGTAGTCATGATAACTTTTGATTCGCGCCAGCGCGGCGACCAGCTCTTTGTTGCCCACCATGAAACCGATACGCCAGCCCGCCATGTTGTAGCTTTTTGACAGGGTAAAGAATTCGACGGCGACATCACGCGCGCCCGGCACCTGCATAATCGATGGCGCTTTCCAGCCATCGTAGACGATGTCGGCATAGGCCAGATCGTGGATCACCAGCACGTTGTACTGCTTCGCCAGCGCAATCACCCGTTCGAAAAAGTCGAGCTCCACACACTGTGCGGTGGGGTTGGACGGGAAGCCGAGGATCATCATTTTTGGCTTGGGATAACTCTCGCGGATGGCGCGTTCCAGCTCATTGAAGAAGTCGACACCCGCCACCAGCGGCACCGAGCGTACCTGCGCCCCGGCAATCACCGCACCGTAGATATGGATCGGATAGCTGGGATTGGGCACCAGCACGGTATCACCGTGATCCAGCGTCGCCAGCATCAGGTGCGCCAGCCCCTCTTTGGAACCGATGGTGACAATCGCCTCTGATTCAGGATCGATCTCAACCTGATAGCGATCGGCGTACCAGCGCGAGATCGCCCGGCGCAGGCGCGGAATACCGCGAGAAGTGGAATAACCGTGGGTATCGTCACGCTGCGCCACCTGGCATAACTTTTCGACGATGTGTGGCGGAGTCGGACCATCCGGGTTGCCCATTGAAAAGTCGATGATATCTTCGCCGCGCCGACGCGCAGCCATCTTCAGTTCAGCGGTGATGTTGAAAACGTAAGGGGGTAAACGTTCGATACGCGAGAAACGACGGGGTGTGCTGTTATCAGCCATGATGTCCTCTGGATTACGTAAGCGCCCGGACCGTCCGAGCGACGCGGGTCACTGTGGTGACCCGTTACGAACATAACGTGGCGAGGATCATTTTGTCGAGGGTGGCGGAAAATATTTTTATTTTTGCGGATTCAGCCGCCCCAGCAGCCAATCGTTCACCCAGCAGCCGTTCAGCAGATAATTATCCCGTAGCGTGCCCTCCAGCTGAAAGCCGTTTTTCTCCAGAATACGGCGTGACGCCCAGTTCCCTTCAATCACCATCGCTTTGAGTTTGTGGAAATCGGCTTCAAGCAAAAACTGACACAGCGCCGCCAGGGCTTCGCTGCCATATCCCTGACCGCAGTGGCGATGCAGCAGCATATAGCCCACCTCCGCCTGACGGTATGGCTCCCATTCGGGGCTGCAGCCAAACAGGCCAATCGGCTCACCGTTGTCACGACGTCGCGCAACCAGGCAGAGCATATGAAAACTGCTCGCCTGCCAGGGAGCCAGACGCTCGGTGAAGCGCTGGCGGATATCCGCTTCATCGGGGATTTCGCTCACCCAGGTCATGGTGTCGCGATCTTCATGGACGGCACGAAACAGTTGCCAGTCTTCTGGCTGTAATTTACTCAGGGTTAATCTGGCGGTGACTAGTTGCATCTGCTGCTCCCGATGGGCGCGGTTTTCCAGCGGTCACTGGCGCACCTCATCGCGCAACATAGCAAAACGGCACCTTAGCGACCAGCCTCTGCAGGGCGAAAAACTGTTCCCCTTTAATGCACTCAACCTTTCCTCTTTTTGCAGATATGCCGTAAAAATTGATCTGAAGCACTAACTCCCACCGTGATTGATCGGGACGCTAGCGGTTCGCGATCACATTTTTTATCATAGAGGCACTTTCCATTGCCGACGAGTCGCCTGTGTCCTCCCACTTCACGATGTTACTGGCAGTATTTGACCGCGCCGCCCTGATGCTGATCTGCCTGTTCTTCCTGACGCGCACCCGCCCGTTTCGTCAGCTGCTGCAAAAAGATGAACACACCCGTGCGGAGAAAGTGGCGGTTACTGCCATCTTTTCCCTGTTTGCGCTGTTCAGTACCTGGTCGGGTGTCGATGTCGATGGTTCACTGCTGAATGTGCGGGTCATCGCCGTGATGGCGGGTGGCATTCTGTTTGGTCCCTGGGTCGGGATCGCCACCGGGGTTATCGCCGGTCTGCACCGTTTTCTGATCGATATTCACGGCGTGACCTCCGTGCCCTGCCTGATTACCAGCATCATTGCCGGTATCGTCGCGGGCGGTATTAATCGCCGGGTACTGAAAGAGCACCGCTGGCGTGCCGGTATCGTCGGCGGCATGCTCTGTGAAGCCCTGACGATGTTGTTGATTGTTGTGTGGGCGCGCCCCACCTCACTCGGGCTGGCGATTGTGTCGGAAATTGCCCTGCCGATGATCCTCGGTGCCTCCAGTATCGGCATCATTGTACTGCTGGTGCAGAGCGTCGAGGGGGAAAAAGAGGCGATTGCCGCCCGCCAGGCCAAGCTGGCGCTGGAGATCGCCAATAAAACCCTGCCGCTGTTCCGTCAGGTGAACAGCGACTCGCTGCGCAACATCTGTGACATTATCCGACGGGAGATCAAAGCCGATGCGGTGGCGATGACCGATAAAAAACAGATTCTGGCCTACGTCGGCTATGGCGAACATAATTATAAACATGGGGATGATGGCATCAGCCCCACCACGGCGCAGTCGATCGCCAGCGGTAAAATTATCATTAAGAACAACGATGAAGCGCATCGCACCAAAGATATTCACTCCATGATCGTGATCCCGCTGTGGGAGAAAGGCAAAGTCACCGGCACGCTGAAAATCTACTATCGCCGCGCACACCGTATTACCGGCTCGCTGAAGGAGATGGCGATCGGCCTGTCACAAATCATCTCAACCCAGCTTGAAGTATCGCGTGCCGAGCAGTTGCGCGAGATGGCTAATAAAGCGGAACTGCGTGCGCTGCAAAGTAAAATAAATCCTCATTTCCTGTTCAACGCCCTGAATGCTATCTCCTCTTCTATCCGGCTCAATCCCGATACCGCCCGTCAGCTGGTGATAAATCTGTCACGCTATCTGCGCTACAACCTGGAACTGAACGACGATGAGCTAATCGACATCCGTAAAGAGCTGTGGCAGGTGAAAGATTACATCGCCATCGAGCAGGCCCGGTTTGGCGATAAGCTGACGATGATCTATGACGTCGATGAGGATCTCCATTTTCTGCTGCCGAGTCTGCTGATCCAGCCTCTGGTGGAGAATGCCATTGTCCATGGCATCCAGCCCTGTAAAGGCACAGGCGTGGTGACGCTGAGCGTCCGGGATCTGGGCGATCAGGTGCGGATCTCGGTGCGGGATACCGGCCAGGGCATCAGTGACGAAGTGATAGCACGGGTGGCACGCAACGAGATGCCCGGTAATAAAATCGGCCTGCTCAATGTGCATCATCGGGTAAAACTTTTGTCGGGTCAGGGATTGAATATCGTGCGGCATCAGCCGGGCACTGAGATTTCCTTTACGCTGAGTAAGAATGGCCAGCGCCTGGCGGAGAATCTGTTATGAAAGCCATTATTGTGGAAGATGAATTCCTGGCGCAGCAGGAGCTGAGCTGGATGATTCAGCATCACAGCAAAATCGAGATCGAAGCCTGTTTTGACGATGGTCTGGACGTGCTGAAGTACCTGCAACAGCATCGGGTTGATGTGATTTTCCTCGATATCAACATCCCCTCGCTGGATGGCATGCTGCTGGCACAGAATATCCATCAGTTTGCCCACAAGCCACTGATTGTCTTTATTACCGCGTGGAAAGAGCATGCGGTAGAAGCGTTTGAGCTGGAGGCGTTTGACTACATTCTCAAGCCCTATCAGGAGTCGCGGATTGTTACCATGCTGAACAAGCTCGAAGCCACAGCGCAGGCGCAGCAGGCGGTCAGCCATCTCAGCGCCACGCCCGCGCCGCAGACGGTCAACCTGATCAAAGATGAGCGCATTATCGTCACTGACGTGAATGATATTTACTACGTTGAGGCGCATGAGAAGCTGACCTTTGTTTATACCCGGCGCGAATCCTACGTGATGTCGATGAATATTACCGAGTTCTGTTCACGCCTGCCGGAACAGCAATTTTTCCGCTGCCACCGCTCTTTCTGCGTCAGCCTCAGCAAGATTCGTGAAATCGAGCCGTGGTTTAACAACACCTATCTGCTGAAGCTGCGCGATCTGGAGTTTCAGGTGCCGGTCAGCCGCAGTAAGGTGAAGCAGTTTCGACAGCTGATGCGCCTGTAGCGCAGGAGGGCTAAAGGCCTGTTCAGAAAGGGGGATGGCGAAGCAGGAGAGCAGCAAAAAGTCCGGGGGGATTTCCCGATCCTGCCCCGCTAAAGCAGGCCGATCGGGAAAATCGCTCGCGCGCAGAATGGCAGTACGCGCGCGAGGTAAAACAGAATCAGATTTCGCGACCCAGCGTCTGGCGCAGATGCGCGCCCGCGCCCAGCAGGCCAGGCTGGTCGTGCGTAATCATATAAACCGGGATGCTGGCAACATAGTCGCGGAAGCGGCCTTTATCTTCAAACGCCGCGCGGAAACCCGACGACTTAAAGAACTCCAGGAAGCGTGGCACGATGCCACCGGCAATATAGACACCACCAAAGGTGCCAAGATTCAGCGCCAGGTTACCGCCGAAACGGCCCATGATGACACAGAACATTGACAGCGCGCGACGGCAGTCGGTGCAGCTGTCATCCAGCGCACGCTGGCTGACATCTTTCGGCTTCAGGTTTTCCGGCACGCGATTATCCACTTTAACAATCGCACGATAGAGGTTAACCAGACCGGCACCTGACAGCACACGTTCCGCTGAAACATGACCCAGTTCTTCGCGCAGCACTTCCAGGATCTGATCTTCTTCTTCGCTGTTGGCAGCGAAGTCGACATGACCGCCCTCACCTGGCAGGCTGACCCAGCGCTTGTCCACATGCACCAGATGGCTGACGCCTAATCCGGTGCCGGCACCATAAATCGCGATAGGTTTATCTTTGACTGGCTCTGTACCGCCAAACTGAATCACGTTTTCGGCGGTCAGCATCGGGATCGCCATAGATACCGCAGTGAAGTCGTTAATGATTTCCAGGTGTTCAAAACCGATGTTCTCTTTGAGCTTGCGCGTGGAAAACGCCCAGTCATGGTTGGTCATTTCAACCCAGTCATCGGTAATCGGGCAGGCAATGGCAATACAGCCATCTTTAACGTCCTGCTGTTGTTCATCAAGATAGTGGCGGATGACGGCTTCGAGGCTGTCGTATTCTGATGTTGAGAATGTTTTGGCCTGGGTGATGCTGCCGCTTTCCACCTCACACAGGGCGAGGCGTGCGTTAGTACCGCCGACATCGCCGACCAAGGCATAGGTTGTCATTCTTCTGTTGCTCCGCTTGGGGTCTTAAGAGTTGGAGGACACTATAAAATTCTGCCCATAAAACAACAACGCTCACCGGTGCGATTGGTGAGCGTCTTACTCAGGTGTGCTACAGCCTAACCGCGATAGTCCACCCTGCACAGCGGCAACTATCTGAATCTTAGCCGCCGTTGCGTTGATTCAGGCAGGCGGTGACTTTTCGTAGCAGTGGCGGCAAATCCTCTTTCTGCATGACGACTTCAACCAGAGAGAGCCACTTCGGCTCTGAGAGTCGCGCCATCACTTCCTCTAACTGCACCGTTTCACTGATACGCCAGCTCTGCGCCTGGCCCTGCAGGCTAAGGGCGTGCGGTAAGGCCGTCCAGTTCCATTGGGCAATATCATTGTAACGTTGTGTTGCGCCATGAATCGCCCGTTCGACGGTATAGCCTTCATTATTCAGCAAAAAGAGTATCAGTCGCTGCTGGTCACGCAGCATCGAACCCAGTTCCTGAATTGTCAGCTGCGCCGAACCGTCTCCGATGATCAGGATAACCCGGCGATCAGGATCGGCAGTCTGCGCGCCAAACGCTGCCGGAAGAGTATAGCCGATTGATCCCCATAATGGCTGAACCACCAGCTGCGCCTGCGAGGGCAATCTTAACGCGGCGGCCCCAAAGGCAGCTGTCCCCTGCTCGGCCAGAATAAGGTCGCCGGGTTGCAGGAATGCCTGCATAGCCTGCCAGAACGCCTGCTGACTGATTACCGCCGCCGGTTCTGCAGATTGCGCGGCGGGCGGCGTGGCGGCGGGTTGCCACTGCTGGCCATAGCGTTCAAACAGCGGCAGCAGCTCGCTCAGCGCATCCGCCATCGACAGCGGCGCAAAACGTTCACCGCCCACACTAGCGCTTAAAGGCTGCAGATCAATCAGTCGCTCAGGGTTAAACTGCTGCGTGAAGCCAGCAGTAATGGTGTCGGTAAATCGCACCCCGACGCAGATTGCCACATCCACCTGCTCGATCTGTTCGCACACCTGACCTGCGCTGGCCTCACCGGCATAGGTACCGACGTAACCCGGCTGCTGTTCATCCAGAACCCCCTTGCCCATCAGCAGGCTGGCACAGGGAATCGCACACTGTTCACGCAGCGCGGCCAGTGCGGACTGCTGCTGCCAGCGCAGCGCAAGAAAATCGGCCAGCAGTGAAACCCGCTGCGCCGGTGCCAGCAAACGTTCCGCCGCGTCGCTGAAAGCGCGACGCGCAGCGGGCGAAGAGGATTGATGACTGTTCAGGGGCTGCGCCGGTGGCTGCACCTCCATGGCCGCCACGTCGACGGCCAGCGACAAATAGCCGGGACGACGGGCCTGCAGCGCACTGACGATCACCCGATCAATCTCAGCCGTGGCGTTGTCGGCGGTAAGCTGTGCCGTTGCCGCACTGACTTCTGTGGCCATGCGAATAAAATGCTGGAAATCGCCATCGCCCAGCGAATGATGAACACAATCCCCCTTCAACTGGGCCTGCGTCGCAGGCGCGCCAACGATATGGATCAGCGGCAGATACTCGGCATAACTGCCCGCAATGCCATTAATCGCGCTGAGCTCGCCCACACCAAACGTGGTCAATAGCGCTCCTGCCCCGTTGCAGCGTGCATAACCGTCTGCCGCATAGGCTGCGTTAAGCTCATTAGCGCAGCCTACCCAGCTGATGGCCGGATGGGCGATGACGTGGTCAAGAAATTGCAGGTTATAGTCGCCCGGCACGCCAAACAGATGCTTTACACCAATCTCCTGCAGACGGGTCAGCAGGTAATCTCCAACAGTAAAAGTAGACATTGCGCATTCCTTTCAGGGAAGAGTCGGGTTAAGTATCTGACACAGGATGAAATTAGCGAGGCGTGCCGCTATTTTAGCCAGCCGCAATGGCTGGAAAGGCGACGTTACGCTGGCGGAATATTCTGTAAAAATGCGAATTGCAGCGCGCTGTCACTGAGTGTAACCGTATACACTGATAGACTTTTGGCACATATCCCCGTTTTTACCCAGGAGCGCTGAATGTCCCTTTTCCCTCATCCCGATCGCTATCAACAGATGGAATATCGCCGCAGCGGCCGCAGCGGAATCAAACTGCCCGCCATTTCGCTGGGACTGTGGCATAACTTTGGTGACAGTACCCGGGTCGATAACAGCCGTGAGCTGCTGCGTCATGCGTTTGACCTTGGCATCACGCACTTCGACTTAGCCAACAATTACGGTCCACCCCCTGGCTCAGCAGAAGAGAACTTCGGGCGTATTCTGCGGGAAGATTTTCGTGCCCATCGTGATGAGCTGATCATCTCCACTAAAGCGGGCTATACCATGTGGCAGGGGCCTTATGGGGATTGGGGTTCGCGTAAATATCTGGTCGCCAGTCTGGATCAGAGCCTGAAGCGAATGGGGCTGGAGTATGTGGATATTTTCTATCATCACCGTCCCGATCCGGAAACCCCGCTGGAAGAGACAATGCGCGCGCTGGACCATGTGGTGCGCCAGGGCAAAGCGCTTTACGCTGCCCTTTCTAACTATCCGGCCGATCTCGCCGCCGAAGCGATAGCTATCCTGCGCGATCTCGGCACCCCTTGTCTGATTCACCAGCCGCGATATTCGATGTTTGAACGCACACCTGAGCAGGGATTGATTCAGACGCTGGGCGATGCGGGCGTCGGCTGTATCGCCTTCTCTCCGCTGGCAGGCGGCGTGCTCACCGATCGCTATCTGCAGGGCATTCCTGAAGATTCGCGCGCGGCCAGCGGCAGCAAGTTCCTGAATGAGAACCAGCTGACGGATGAGAAGATGGAGAAAGTCCGCAAGCTTAATGCTATTGCGCAGCAACGCGAACAGAAGCTGGCGCAGATGGCGCTGGCGTGGGTGCTGCGCGATGAGCGTGTGACTTCAGTACTGATCGGAGCCAGCAAAACAGCCCAGATCGATGACGCGGTGGCGATGCTCGCTCGCCGTCAGTTCAGCGACAGCGAGTTAGCGGCGATTGACGCGGCGCTGCTGTAACGATTTTAGCGCCCGGCTGAGGCCGGGCGTTTTCTGCGCCAGAATAGTCTCAAACCCCTTTCTCTCCCCAATTTCCTCACAATCTTCCGACACAATGATGCGGTAACCACAGCAATACGCAGGCATAATCGCTGCGCCGCAACAGCGTCAGACTGTTGATGAGGAGAAGAAAATGAAAAGAGCCCTTATTTTTGCTGCCCTGCTGGCCCTGTTGTCGCCGCTGGCACACCACACAGCCCAGGCCTCCAGTGCCTCTATTACTCTGGCCCCCGGCGTCACCCTGAATCTTGGCGATCGCGATCGCCGTGGCTATTACTGGGATGGTGGCCGCTGGCGTGAACCGCGCTGGTGGAACGACCGCTATTCTTACAACGAACGCCGCTGGTGGCGACACGAAGAGTGGCGTCGTCAGCAGCAGTGGGAGCGCGAACGCCGCTGGCATGAGCGCGACCGTGAGCGTCGCTGGGAACATCAGTATCGCCGCGATCGTGATCGTGGCTGGGATCATCATGACCGTCGTGGGCCTGACCATCGCGGTCCAGACCATCACGGACACGATCGCCATTAATAAAAACGCCCGGCAGAACCGGGCGTTTTTATTTATTGATTAGGTCAGGCCTGATTGCTGCCAGACGGAGCCAGCACAGGAAACCCGGTCAGATCGGAAAGACGCAAAAGATGTCATCCCTGACATGCTCGGCCCGCGCGATTACGCACCTCATCCCTGAGGTGCGCCCGTAGCCGGGCCAACGCGTTGCGTTGTTCAAAAACGCTCCCGGCGTTTTTGTCCCAGGCGCGGGACGCTTTCCTCCTCTGACCGGATTCCCTGTGCTTTAAGCTAATTCGCGGCTGAAAGATATCTGACTTGAGGTTGTCAGTTGTCTGCAATGCCCGGCAGAACCGGGCGTTTTCTTGTTTACCATAACCGCTACAGCCCCAGCGCTTCACCCACCAGCAGGTAAAGATTCAGCGTAATCACCAGCAGCACGATCAGTCGCCCGGTATTCTGCATCAGACGCGAGTTAACCATATCATCGCCCATCAGCTCGCGGTTGCCGGTAAAGGAGAGCAGCGGAATCAACGCCAGCGCAATACCAAAACTCAGCAGCACCTGACTCATCACCAGCACCCTTGTCGGGTCCCAGCCTGCCCAGATGACAATAAAGGAGGGCAGCATGGTGACGGTTCGGCGCACCCACAGGGGAATATGGAAGTGGATAAAGCCCTGCATCACCACCTGCCCCGCCAGCGTACCGACCACCGTTGAAGATAATCCGGCGGCCACCAGGCTCAGACCAAACACCGTCGCCGCCGCCTGACCTAACAGCGGTTGCAGCGTCAGATAGGCCTGATCGAGTTCAGCGATTTTACTGTGGCCGCTGAAGTGAAACGCCGCTGCGGCGGTCGCCATCATCGCCAGGTTAACAAATCCGGCGATGGTCATGGCAATCGCCACATCCAGTTTAGTTGAGGAGTACCGCTGACCTTTGCTGTCCTCACTTTTGCCCTGCGTTAGCGCGGAGTGCAGGTAAATCACGTGCGGCATAATGGTCGCACCCAGCACACCCGCCGCCAGGAATACAGCATCCGACGTTGGTAACGCGGGCAGCGCCATGCCGATCACCAGCTCTTTGACACTGGGCTGAGAGAAGAAGAGTTCGACGATATAGGCCGCCGCCACAAACAGCAGCAGTCCGCCAATCACCAGCTCCAGCGGCTTTTGCCCACGGCTCTGTAACATCAATATCAGGAACGTGGCGATGCCGGTCAGCACCGCGCCCTGCATCAAAGAAATGCCGAGCAGCAGTTTGAATCCCAGCGCGGCACCGATAAATTCCGCCAGGTCAGTGGCCATCGCGATAATTTCCGCCTGCACCCAGTAAAACCAGACGGCAGGCCGGGGAAAACGATCGCGGATGTGTTCAGCGAGGTTTTTGCCGGTAGCGATACCCAGCTTGGCTGACATCAGCTGAATCAGCATGGCCATGATGTTGGCCCATACCACCACCCACAGCAATTTGTAGCCGTAAGCAGCGCCCGCCTGAATGTTGGTCGCAAAGTTGCCCGGATCGATATAGCCGATAGCGGCGATAAAAGCGGGCCCCAGCAGTGCGAGTTTGACTTTTCTGACTCCGCGAGCGGCGCGCTCGGCGGTACGACTTTCAAACATATCCGATACCCTGTCTGAACATTTGCCTGCCCCGGCAGCTTAGGGGTTAGCAGGTGCAAGTGAAATTCGTTTATTGTTATCGGTGTAATAGATGCTGCTATAAAGTATAGCCATTGCTATACATTACAGTAAAGGATGTGATTGTTAAAAATGTGAGCAATAGTGTCACTTTACGCCCGGTGTAAAATTCAGACAATAATTATGTGGTTATCTGAAGCGAAGTATTTGTAAACAGGACGTGATCTCTGGAACTTTTCTGGAAAATATAACGATAGCGAATACTTATATTGTGGTTCAGATCTCGTTTTTAAGTAACGCGTTACATAGAATACGCAACAAAATACAACCCTCCTCAAATTTGGAGCAACCATGTCCCATATTTTGCAATTTCTTTTAGCACTGGTGGTGGTCGGGATACTCGCCTTGCTGGTCAGTCACGATCGTAAAAGCATTCGCATTCGCTACATTATACAGCTACTGGTGATTGAAATTGTGCTCGCCTGGTTCTTCCTGAACTCAGAAGCGGGACTCGGTTTCGTCAAAGGATTCGCGGGCTTCTTTGACCATCTGCTGAAGTATGCCGCTGAGGGTACCAACTTCGTCTTCGGCAACATGAGCGACAAAGGTCTGGCCTTCTTCTTCCTTAACGTATTGTGCCCTATCGTCTTTATCTCTGCGCTGATCGGTATTCTGCAGCATTTCCGTATCCTGCCATGGGTGATTCGCGGTATTGGTACCGTACTGTCGAAAGTGAATGGCATGGGAAAACTGGAATCTTTCAACGCCGTAAGTTCTCTGATACTGGGACAATCAGAAAACTTCATCGCCTATAAAGATATCCTGGGCCAAATGTCACAGCGCCGCATGTACACCATGGCCGCGACCGCGATGTCGACCGTATCGATGTCGATCGTCGGTGCCTACATGACCATGCTGCAGCCGAAGTATGTGGTCGCCGCGCTGGTGCTCAACATGTTCAGCACCTTTATCGTGCTGTCGCTGATCAACCCTTATCGCGTTGAGAACGAAGAAGATCTGCAGTTGCAGGATCTGCACAAAGGCCAGAGCTTCTTTGAGATGCTGGGCGAGTATATCCTGGCCGGTTTCCGCGTCGCGATTATCGTTGCCGCCATGCTGATTGGTTTTATCGCGCTGATTTCAGGTCTGAATGCGCTGTTTGATTTGATCTTCGGCATCTCTTTCCAGGGCGTTCTCGGCTTTGTCTTCTATCCGTTTGCCTGGGTGATGGGCGTACCTGCTGGCGAAGCGTTGCAGGTCGGCAGTATTATGGCGACCAAGCTGGTGTCGAATGAGTTTGTTGCCATGATGGATCTGCAGAAAATCGCGGGTCAGCTGTCGCCACATTCAGAAGGTATTCTTTCTGTGTTCCTGGTCTCGTTCGCTAACTTCTCTTCTATCGGCATCGTGGCCGGTGCGATTAAAGGTCTGAACGAAGAACAGGGCAACGTGGTTTCCCGCTTTGGTCTGAAGCTGCTGTACGGCTCTACGCTGGTCAGCGTGCTTTCCGCTGCTATCGCCGGTCTGGTTCTGGCGTTCTAAGCACGGTTCTGCGCACTACTCTAAGCATCAAAGGGCGAGCAGGTCTCGCCCTTCTCTTTCTGCTCTATCCTTGCTCTGCTTCCCGCTGATTCCACTTTCCTGCGTTAACTCTTTCATTGCACATGTCACATCTGCATTCGGATCGTGCACGAGAGGCGGCACAACGTCCTGCAAACAGCATCGGATGTCATGACAGGTTATGCCGGTTAATAACGCAATTAAGCGTGCGCAGCGGCATGAATAGCAAAGCAATAGCGTTGGGATCCGCAGCAACTGGCGAATAAGAGATTAATCAGAAAGGATTTTGACAACGACGTGTCAGAAAATGGTGGAGATAAGCGGGATCGAACCGCTGACCTCTTGCATGCCATGCAAGCGCTCTCCCAGCTGAGCTATACCCCCACATCTGGAATCGTTTTTCAGTGCCAAACTTTTGGGAAGAAGTTTGGTGGAGCTAAGCGGGATCGAACCGCTGACCTCCTGCATGCCATGCAGGCGCTCTCCCAGCTGAGCTATAGCCCCGAACCGAAAAACTGTCGCGTTAAGCGACGGACGGCATAATATGAAACCCCCTTCGGGGTGTCAACGGCAAAATGACATTCTCTGTTTGATCGCTGAAAAAGGCGGCAACCTGCGAAGTTTCAGCAGCATGCTGCAGGGGAAAATCGTGTCTGTTCACACAGGACCGTTTTTTAACTGTTATTCAGTCTGCCGTCAGGTTAATTCACGGTTAAATATGTTATAGGAATTTTCTTGTCTTCGGCTTTTTCGCATGCAAAACTTAGCCCGCTAATTTAGTGGTACCCGGGACCCTCTCCCGCGCACCACGCGTCCACCAGGCGTTATCGTCCCATTAATCATAAAAAAACTACTGAGATACTATGTCGCTGCATACACCTAAAGAAATCGCACAACTGGCGATCCAGTCAGGCGTGGCTAAAAGCCGTGCACCTGTCAGCATCCTTCTGATTCTCGGCTTTATGGCGGGCGCATTTATTGCGACCGGCTTCCTGCTGGATCTTCACGTGATCAACACCCTTCCCGCTGAATGGGGCTCTTTTGGTGGCCTGTTAGGTGCCGCGGTCTTCCCGGTGGGGATCATCATGACCGTGCTGGCGGGTGGTGAACTGCTGACCGGTAATATGATGACATTACCGGTGGCCTGGTTCGCCCGTCGCATCAGCTTTATGAGCGTGGCGCGCAACTGGTTCTGGGTTACCCTGGCTAACTTTCTCGGCAGCGTGGCTGTCGCCTGGTTCTTTGGTCACATGCTGGGTATGACCGAGGGCGATTACCTGAAGAAGACCGTTGCTATCGCTTCTGCAAAAGTCCACGCTGATTTCCTGCACGCCTTTATTTCCGGCATCGGCTGTAACTGGCTGGTTTGCCTGGCGGTATGGCTGGCTTTTGCCAGTAAAGATGTGGTCGGCAAGATCTTCGGCATGTGGTTCCCGGTGATGGCATTTGTGGCCATTGGCTTCCAGCACGTTGTCGCTAACATGTTTATTATTCCGGCCGCCATTTTTGCCGGTCAGATGAGCTGGGCAGAGTACTTCCCTAATTTTATTGCCGTCTTCTCAGGCAATGCCGTGGGTGGTGCCGTGTTCGTTGGTCTGGCCTATTTCCTTGCATTCCGCCCTGCCGCTGAACCCGCCAGTAATCCTCAGTAATGATGTTTTGCCTTTTGTCGAGAGACAAAAGGCAATTTCAGCTTCAGTTACTTTCACCCGTTACGTTTTGCTGTAATATGTCCTGCTAATGTATTAATCAGGGACTGCATCGTGAAAAAGGAATGGCTTACCCCCGAAGAGCTGGCTGCAGAGACGGGTTACAGTCGGCAAACGGTGAATAAATGGATCAAGCGGGAAAACTGGACGACCACGCCGAAGCCCGGTGTGCAAGGCGGTAAAGCCCGATTGATTCACATTGATGAGCGCGTGAAAAATTTTATTCAGTCGACCCGTAACCTTAACGAGCCGACGGCAACTTATGGCACTCCGTCTAATTCATTACCTGCGTTATTAATAAGTTCCGTCCAGCAAATGACTCAGGACGAGCAGGATCAATTCACTGCACTAATCTTACGCGAAGGTATCAAGGGCGTTTTGCAGCGACTGGGAATCAGCGAAGAGTAAGGTGTATTTATCAGGGAAGGTATGATGAAAAAGGAATGGTTAACACCCGAAGAACTCGCCTCAGAGACGGGCCTGAGCCGACAGACAGTGAACAAATGGATTAAGCGCGAAAACTGGACCACCCTGCCCAGACCCGGCATTCAGGGCGGCAAGGCGCGATTGATTCATGTCGATGATCGCGTAGAAAAATTTATCCATTCGACGCGTAGCCTGCACGAACCCGCCGCAATGTACAGGGTTCCGGCAGATTCACTGACGGCACTGTTGGTGAATGCGGTTCCACAAATGAGTCAGGCTGAACAGGAGCAGCTGTCAGCGCTGATATTACGGATAGGTATTAAAGGCATGTTGCAGCGTCTGGATATTACTGAAGAGTAAAAACCGGAAGCGCGAAGCTTCCGGTTCTGTTTATTAAGCCTGCGCTTCCCGCTCACTGATAAAGGCCAGCGCCTGCTCAATACGTGCAACGCTGCGGCTGCGGCCTATCGCTTCCACGGTGACATCCAGTCCGGGTGACTGACCGGCACCGGTTACGGCCACGCGCAGCGGCATGCCCACTTTCCCCATCCCGACTTCCAGCTCATCTGCGGTGCTCTGAATAGCCTGATGTACGTTTTCAGCCGTCCACTCTTCGATCGCGGCCAGCTTATCGCGTACCACTTCCAGCGGCTGACGTGCTACCGGACGGAGATGTTTCTTCGCGGCATCGGCATCAAATTCTGCAAAGTCTTCATAGAAGTAGCGGCAGGATGCAGCCATCTCTTTCAATGTTTTGCAGCGCTCGCCTAACAGACCAACCAGCTTCGCCAGTTCCGGCCCCGTGCGGGTATCAATTTTCTGCTCTTCAATATGCCACTGCAGATGTGTCGCCACATATTCTGGCGGCAGCGTATTGATGTAGTGATGGTTCAGCCACTGCAGTTTCTCAGTGTTGAACGCACTGGCAGACTTACTGACCGCATCCAGGGTAAAGAGCTCAGCCATTTCGGCCACGCTGAAGATTTCCTGATCGCCATGTGACCAGCCCAGACGAACCAGGTAGTTGAGCAGCGCTTCTGGCAGGTAGCCATCATCACGATACTGCATCACCCCTACCGCGCCATGACGCTTGGAGAGCTTTTTGCCGTCATCGCCCAGGATCATTGAGACGTGGGCATAGACCGGAACCTGCGCGCCAATTGCTTTGAGGATGTTGATCTGACGTGGCGTGTTGTTAATGTGGTCTTCACCGCGAATCACATGGGTGATGCCCATATCCCAGTCATCCACGACGACGCAGAAGTTGTAGGTTGGCGAACCATCGGTGCGGCGGATGATCAGATCATCCAGCTCCTGGTTGCTGAACTCAATCGGGCCACGGATCTGGTCGTCAAAGATGACCGAACCTTCCTGCGGATTGCGGAAACGCACAACGCACGGCTCATCATCTGCATGATGTTCATGGCTGTCACGGCAGCGGCCGTCGTAACGCGGCTTTTCGTTGTTGGCCATCTGCTCTTCACGCAGCGCTTCCAGACGTTCTTTAGAGCAGTAGCATTTATAGGCTGTGCCCGCTTCCAGCATTTCATCAATGACCGCGTTGTAACGATCAAAACGTTTTGTCTGGTAGTAAGGGCCTTCATTCCAGTCGAGGCTCAGCCAGTTCATGCCATCCATGATGGCTTCGATAGCTTCCGGCGTGGAGCGCTCCAGATCGGTATCTTCAATGCGCAGCACGAACTCGCCCTGGTTGTGACGGGCAAAGAGCCAGGAGTAAAGTGCGGTACGGGCGCCACCTACATGCAGATAGCCAGTCGGGCTGGGCGCGAAGCGTGTTTTGATTTTCATTGAGTATTGCCTTAGATGCGCGGGTTCTCTGTCTGGATGACAAAAAACAGGTTAGACGCGAAAAAACAGTGGGCACATTCTAGCATCTGACGGTGAATCCTCAATGCATGCCCGCCGGTTGCCGCCCGGGAAAAGGGGCTTTTCTGCCAGTAAAACCAGCACATTGGCTAAAAGCGCGACAGGGTGTTTAAAAATAAACCGAACGCACATTTATGTTTTAAAAAGCGTTGACTCAAAATCAACTATCCCTATAATGCGACTCCACACAGCGGGGGTGATTAGCTCAGTTGGTAGAGCATCTCCCTTACAAGGAGGGGGTCGGCGGTTCGAACCCGTCATCACCCACCACTCTTAACAGCGTGGCCCGCAGTGAACAGGTATGAAGATATGGGTGATTAGCTCAGTTGGTAGAGCATCTCCCTTACAAGGAGGGGGTCGGCGGTTCGAACCCGTCATCACCCACCA
>NZ_JAALFW010000008.1:0-250912 GCF_011800485.1 Pantoea sp. EKM20T
GGCGCAGTCTCCTGTGCCTCTCAACCCGCTTCCCGTTGCCGGTGTTCCGTGTCGATGGAGGCGCATTATAGGGAGTTTCCGCGGGCTGACAAGCGTTTCTTTGAATTAATTTGCTGAGCGCATCTTTTTTAAACGAACGGCTTAAAAAGAGACGTTTCATGACGGAATAACGCACAAAAATCGCCATTAAACGTTGTAAAGAGACCTGCCGTTGCTTAATGCGGGTGCTATTATTTTGCTTCTTCTCGCAGGATAACCCCAGGAAGGATACTCAATGATAAAATCCGCGCGCAGCATGGCTGGTTTGCCATGGATAGCTGCCATGGCCTTTTTCATGCAGTCACTCGACGCCACCATACTGAATACTGCCCTGCCCGCTATCGCCACCAGCCTCGACCGTTCTCCTCTGGCCATGCAATCCGCCGTCATCAGTTACACCCTGACTGTCGCTATGTTGATTCCGGTCAGCGGCTGGCTAGCCGATCGCTACGGCACGCGCAAGGTATTTATCGTTGCCGTTTCGCTGTTCACCCTGGGCTCGCTCGCTTGTGCACTTTCTCCCACACTCCAGGTACTGGTCATCTCGCGCATCATACAGGGCGTCGGTGGCGCAATGATGATGCCGGTCGCGCGACTGGCGCTGTTACGCGCCTATCCGCGCAGTGAGCTGTTGCCGGTGCTCAACTTTGTCACCATGCCGGGATTAGTTGGCCCGATACTGGGGCCAATGCTGGGCGGCGTGCTGGTGACCTACGCGACCTGGCACTGGATTTTCCTGATTAATATCCCGATTGGCATTCTCGGCATTATCTACGCACGCAAATATATGCCGGACTTCACCACGCCGAAGCGCCGCTTCGACTTTTTCGGCTTCTTATTGTTCGGGGCTGGACTGGTGATGATCTCGATTGGGATTGAGCTGTTTGGCGAGCGGATTGTTTCCGCCTGGCTGGCGGGCGGGATATTACTCAGCGGGATTGTGCTTTTGCTTCTTTATATAGTGCATGCCCGAAATCACCCTTCGCCACTGATCAATCTGCCGATGTTTAAAACCCGGACGTTCTCAGTGGGCATCGGTGGCAACATCGCGTCACGTCTTGGCACCGGTTGTGTGCCCTTTTTGATGCCGCTCATGTTGCAGGTCGGCTTTGGCTATTCAGCGATTATCGCGGGCTGCATGATGGCACCTATCGCCATTGGTTCAATACTGGCGAAGTCGACGGTGACGCAACTGCTGCGCTGGCTGGGTTACCGCCGCCTGCTGGTTGGCATTACCGCCATTATTGGCATTCTGATCGCCAGCTTCTCTCTGCAGTCGCCCGCTGAAAGCATCATTGTGCTCTTACTTCCGCTGTTTATTCTCGGCATGGCCATGTCTACGCAGTTTACCGCCATGAATACCATCACCCTGGCCGATCTGAATGATGATAACGCCAGCGGCGGTAACAGCGTGCTGGCCGTGACTCAGCAGCTAGCGATCAGTTTTGGTGTGGCCGTCAGCGCCGCGGTGCTGCGCTTCTACCAGGAGTTTGAAACCAGCACCATTTCACAGTTCCACGCCACGTTTATGACCATGGGCGTGGTAACAGTACTGTCGGCGCTGACCTTTATGCTGCTGAAAAACGGCGATGGCCGTAATCTGATCAGTAATCGCGACAAAAAGAAAAAGCGCTAAACCGATCCACGCACCACCAGTTCCGGCGTCAGCACCAGCGTTTGCTGACTGGCGTCGGGATTGCTGAGACGATGGAGCAGGGTGTCTATCGCCAGTTCACCCAGCGCATCTTTCGGTTGATGAATGGTACTCAGTGGCGGAGTGAGATAGCGCGCCAGTTCGATATCGTCATATCCCATTACCGCCATCTGCTGCGGAACCTGCAGGCCGGCCTGATAGAGTGCGTGATAAACGCCCACCGCCATGGCATCGTTGCTGGTGAAAACCGCTTCCGGCGGCGTTTCCAGCGCCAGCAGTTCGACCATCCCGTTGTAGCCTCCCTGGAATTCAAAGTCACCATTCACCACATAGCCGGGCAGAATCGCCAGGCCACTCTTTGTCATGGCGTTGCGATAACCTTCCAGGCGCATACGAGCCGGGGTTTTATCCTGTGGACCGGCGATACAGGCGATGCGGGTATAACCACTGTCGATAAGATGCTGAGTCGCCAGCTCCCCGCCCAGCAGCGCGTTATCCTGAATAATGTCACCACGGCCTTCAAACGGCGCCCAGTCCATCATAACGGCAGGTATAGAGGGATAACGGTTCAGAATGTCGGCCGAGGGCAGGTGACTTTCCGTACACATGATCAATAAACCGTCGACGCGCTTCTGCATCAGCGTTTCCAGGCTGCGGTTCATCCGCTCTTCATCACCTGCCGTGTTACAGAGAATCAGGCTGTAGCCACGCTGATAGCAGCTCTCCTCCACACCCCGCACCACTTCGGCATAAAATGGGTTACTACTGGTGGTCAGCAGCATACCGATCGTGTGCGTCTGATTGATTTTCAGACTGCGCGCCAGCGCAGAGGGGGCGTAATTCAGATGGCGGATGGCCTGCTCAACTTTTTCGCGCACGCCTTCACTAACAAAGCGATTGTTATTGATAACGTGCGAGACAGTGGAGGTAGAGACGCCTGCCAGGCGAGCGACATCTTTCATGGTGCTCAAATGCTTAGCCCTGCTGCTGCAAAAATTCATCGATCTCCGCGCGCCACGGCACGGAGGGCTGCGCACCCGAGCGGGTAACGGCGATAGCAGCGGCGGCATGGGCAAACCGCACCGCGTCATACATCGTTTTCTGCTCCAGCCGCGCGGTAATAAAGGCGCCATTAAAGGTGTCGCCCGCCGCGATGGTGTCGATAGCTTTAACACTGAAGCCAGCAATACGCTGACCTTCTCCCTGCTCGCTCAGCCAGACACCGCGGCGACCCAGAGTAATCAGAACCGTGCCGATGCCTTTCGCGTGCAGTACTGCCGCAGCGCGGGCGGCATCTTCATCGTTGCTGACCGCAATGCCGGTCAGACTCTCGGCTTCGGTTTCATTCGGGGTAATAATGTCGATCAACGCCAGCAGTTCATCTGAGAGCTGGGTGGCGGGTGCAGGATTGAGAATAACCTGCGTCTGATGCTGTCGGGCAAGCGTCGCGGCGGCCAGCACACTTTCCAGCGGTGATTCCAGCTGCATTAATAGTGCATCGGCGTCGGCGATAACCTGCTGATGGCGTGTCACGCAGGCGGGTGTTAACGCCGCGTTTGCACCGGAGTAGATGCCGATGTTGTTCTCACCGTCAGCATTGACGAAAATCATCGCCACGCCGGTTGACTCACCCTCGACCACTTCGACTGGCGTGGTATCAATATTGTCCTGGGCCAGTTGCTGACGAACACGTTCACCAATGTCGTCAGCGCCCACACAGGCGATAAATGCGATATCGGCACCAGCACGACCGGCGGCGACAGCCTGATTCGCACCCTTACCGCCAAACGCAATCTGATAATTCTGCCCGATCACCGTTTCACCGGGACGAGGAAAGTGCGCCAGATTAAGGATGTGGTCAGCGTTAATGCTGCCAAGAACGGCCAGTTTTGCGTTTTTGCTCATTAGGGGAGTCCGGAATAAGTGCGCCACCAGGAGGGTGGCGCAGTGCCCTGCTTTTCTTTGAGTTATTGAGTGACCAGCTTCAGGTCGACCGGATTGATCGCCTTCACTTTTTCACCCTTCAGCACTTTATCAGCGGTATCTACGCCGATCATGCCAATTTTGTCTGGCATCTGTGCCACGGTCGCGGACAGTTTGCCACCTTCTACCGCTTTAACGCCATCAGCAGTACCGTCAAAACCAACGACGATCACACCAGTTTTACCGGCGGTCTGCAGCGCACGCAGTGCACCCAGTGCCATTTCGTCGTTCTGAGCGAATACGGCCTGAACGTCCGGGTGTGCCTGAAGCAGGTTCTGCATGACGTTCAGACCTTTGGTACGGTCAAAATCGGCAGGCTGGCTGGCGAGGATCTGGAATTTATGCGCATCAGCGGCCTGTTTGAAGCCTTCGCCACGCTCACGGGCGGCAGAAGTCCCGGCAATGCCCTGCAGTTCAATAATTTTGGCGCTTTCGCCGACTTTTTTGGCGATGAAGTCGCCGGCCATTTTACCGCCGAAACGGTTATCGGAGGCGACGTGGCTGACAACGGTGCCCTGTGCCGCAACGCGATCCAGCGTGATAACCGGAATGTTCGCCTGGTTAGCCATCTTCACCGCATTGCCCACAGCATCAGAGTCGGTTGGGTTGATGAGCAGCAATTTGGTGCCGCGAACAGTCAGATCCTGCACGTTAGCCAGCTCTTTCGCCGGGTTGTTCTGTGAATCCAGCACCACCAGGTTGTAGCCCAGCTTGTCCGCTTCTTTCTGCGCACCCTCTTTCAGCGAAACAAAGAACGGGTTATTCAGGGTTGAAACCACCAGCGCGATAGTATCTTTGGCCATAGCGCTGGTACTGAGCGTTGCGCCAAGGATCACGGCCAGTGCGGTTAACTTTTTCATCATGTCATCCTGTGTAAGGTCAGAGTTATTTACTGCTTTTATTATCTACCAGCACCGCCAGCAGGATTACTACCGCCTTAACGATCATCTGGTAGTACGAAGAGACGCCCATCAGGTTCAGGCCGTTGTTCAGGAAGCCGAGAATCAGCGCGCCAATCAGGGTGCCGAAAATACGGCCCTTACCGCCTGCCAGGCTGGTTCCGCCCAGCACGACCGCAGCAATCGCATCCAGCTCATAGCCGGTACCCGCTGTCGGCTGTGCCGAAGAAAGGCGCGCCACTTCAATGGTGCCTGCCAGCGCCGCCAGCATGCCACTCAGTGAATAGACGATGATTTTGACGCGATTCACATTGATGCCGGAGAGACGCGTTGCCGCTTCATTACCGCCAAGCGCATAGATATAGCGACCAAGACGGGTGTGCTGCAGCATGTACCAGGCAGCAATAAAGACCAGCGCCATCAGCCAGACCGGCGCAGGGATACCCAGCGGACGACCAATACCAAACCAGCCCAGCAGATCGGCATTGGCATTAAAACCCGTGTTTACCGGACTGCCATCGGTGTAGACCATGGTGACACCACGCAGCAGCAGCATCATGACCAGCGTGGCGATAAACGCCTGCACTTTGCCGCGCGCCACAATGGTGCCGGTCAGGGCACCGATTGCCGCTCCCAGCGCCAGCGACGCCGCCACCGCGACCAGGGCATTGACCTCCATACCCACCAGCGATGCACCCACCGCGCCAGTCAGGGCCAGCAGCGATCCTACAGAGAGGTCGATACCAGAAGTCAGGATCACCAGCGTCATCCCGACCGCCATAATGGCGTTAACCGAGGTCTGCTGCAGAATGTTGAACAGGTTCGCCACGGTAAAGAAGTTCGGGCTCTGGCTGGCCACCACGGCGATCAGCACCATCAGCGCAATCAGCGACTTCTGTTCCAGTAGCCAGCTTTTGCTAAACCAGCGACGGCTGGCAGGTAAAGTTTGAGTCGTCATACCACTAAATCCTCGCTGTGTTGCTTGCCTACGGCGGCGGCCATCAGGCTCTCCTGAGTGGCTTCTTCTCGGGTAAATTCGCCGCTGATACGGCCTTCATGCATCACCAGAATCCGATCGCTCATGCCCAGCACTTCCGGCATTTCCGAGGAGACCAGAATGATGCTCAGCCCTTCGGCTTTAAACTGGTTAATCAGTTGATAGATCTCTTTCTTCGCGCCGACATCCACACCGCGTGTCGGTTCATCCAGAATCAGTACGTTAGGCCGGGTCATCAGCCCGCGGGCAATCGCCACTTTCTGCTGGTTGCCGCCCGAAAGCAGACCAATGGGCTGCTCCATTGAAGGCGTTTTAACGTTAAACAGCCGGATAAAGTCGCCCACGGCCAGCTGCTCTGCCGCATGTTTCAGCGTGCCGCTGCCGTGACTGAAATAGCCTAACGCTGTCAGCGACATGTTCTCTTTTACTGACATGCCCAGCACCAGGCCATCGCGCTTACGATCTTCGGAGATATAGACGATGCCGTTAGCCAGCCCATCCTGCGGTGAGCGCGTCACCACTTCCCGACCATTGAGCCACAGTGTGCCTTCGCGACGCGGCAGGGCGCCGTAAAGCACCTTCATCAGTTCGGTACGGCCCGCGCCCATCAAGCCAGACACGCCGAGGATTTCACCTTTGCGCAGGCTGAAACTGACGTTATCCACGCCCGGTCCGCTGACGTTTTCCACTTTCAGCCGCACGTCGCCTGGTGCCTGATCAATATGGGGATATTGATCTTCCAGCTTACGGCCGACCATCATCTCGATCAGGCTCTCTTCAGTCAGCTCGCTGACCGGGCGTTCAGCAATAAACTGACCGTCGCGGAACACCGTGACGTCATCGCAGATCTCAAAGATCTCTTTCATGCGATGCGAGATATAGACGATGCCGCAGCCCTGCGCTTTCAGTTCGTTGATCACCCGGAACAGCGACAGCGTTTCGGTATCAGTCAGCGCATCGGTCGGCTCATCCATGATGATCACCTGCGACTCAAAGCTCAGGACTTTGGCGATTTCGACCATCTGCTGATCGCCAATCGACAAATCCCCCACCAGCTTGTGGCTGCTGAAGCGCAGATTAAGCCGTTTAAGCAGCGCATCAGCTTCGGCATACATGCGCGGCCACTGGATACGGCCAAAACGGCTGACATATTCGCGGCCGAGAAAAATATTCTCCGCCACGGTTAATTGAGGGATCAGGTTCAGTTCCTGATGAATGATGCCAATACCCGCTTCCTGAGACGCTTTCGGCCCGCTGAAACGGGTCTCTTTGCCCAGCCAGCGCAGCGTACCGGCATCATATTGATAGATGCCGGTCAGCACTTTCATCATGGTGGACTTGCCTGCGCCGTTCTCGCCCACCAGCGCCATCACGCGTCCTGCCCGGACATTCAGCGACGCCCCCTTGAGGGCTTTCACACCCGGAAAGGATTTTTCAATGCCGTCGAGTTGCAGTAAAGGTTGCATAGCGGCCTCAGAAGGTCACACCGGCGCTGAGGATGACATTCGCAAACGGAGAGCACTCTCCGCTGCGAATGACCGCCTGACTACGCTGCGTTTGTTGTTTGAATTGTTCATGACTGGTGTAGCTGATGGTGATGATATTCCCCTGGTGCTGTTGCAAGGCTTCGAGCACGGCGACAAGCGCGCTATGAAGTGGCGGATTATGCTGCTTAATCTCTTCCGCAATCAGGGCGCTCTCTACCTGCATCTCCAGTGCGACAGCATTAACCACCTGCATAAAATCGGGCGTACCCGGCGTGAGCGCTAAATCGATGCGCTGCGGTCCGGCCGGAATCGGCAAGCCTGCATCAGCAATCGTCAGCGTATCCGTGTGTCCCAGGCGGGCAATCACATGAGAGAGTTCAGCGTTTAACAAGCGACCTTTTTTCATCTTTTCACTCCACAGCGAAACGTTTCGCTGTCAGGAGTGTATGAAAAGCCGCCATCAACTCAACCGGCAAAGAAGAAATCTGTGATCGCTATCGAAACGTTTCGCTCACGCGGGGAGAAATTTGTATTAAGTCGGGGGACGGGCTGAAAAAAGGGCCGCGAACGCGGCCCCGGAGGAGAGGATTAAGGCAGTTTCTTAACCTGCTTAACGTCCATCTCAATGCTGTTGAAATCTTTATCCAGTTCACCCGTCAGCTCGACGTTGTCTTTAGGTGAGATAGTCTGGCCGTTCCAGTGCTTGTGGTCGATTTCGACTTTCATGGTGCCGGTCTGGTCGCGGAACAGATAATCTTCGTTGCCGATCTGTTTCTCCAGCTTACCGCGCACGGTGACCCAGCTGTCATCTTTCATCTCTTCAGCCTGCTTTACGGTCACCACACTGGTGTGATCGGCACTGAAACCACCCTGACCGGCTGCTGCCTGCGTCTGTGCGGCTGGCGCACTGGGATCAACAAATCCACCCTGCTGTGCAGCGAAAACCGGGGCGGAAGCCAGCATTACGACGGCCAGAATTGCAGCGTGCTTTTTCATTTTGTCACCTCTTTTCCATGATGTGGTTCGTCTTGTTGAGCTTAGTTGACCATAAAGTTCTTAACAGCTTCTTAAGAGGCAAAAATAAGCTATTTTCGCCGAAATCAGCTGTACAAGCAGGAAGTTGCTTCGTATAAAGCGCTATCGGAACAGGGAGACGTGATGCGTATTTTACTGATTGAAGATGATCGTTTAATTGGCGACGGTATCAAGGCGGGGCTGAGTAAACTGGGCTTCAGCGTTGACTGGTTTACCTCTGGTGAGGCGGGCTTTAACGCGCTGGAGGCCGCGCCCTGGGATGCGGTGATCCTGGATCTCTCACTGCCCGAGCGGGATGGGCTCGATATTCTGCGGCAGTGGCGACAGCAGGGCAAAGATGTACCGGTATTGATACTGACCGCACGCGATGCGCTCGATCAGCGGGTCGAAGGCCTGCAGCTGGGCGCCGACGACTATCTGTGTAAACCTTTTGCCTTAACCGAAGTAGCTGCTCGCTTACAGGCGCTGATCCGCCGCCGTCATGGCCAGCTGCAGCCCGAACTCCGGCACGGTAATGTGGTGCTGATCCCCGGCAGCCATAGTGTGATGCGCGAAGGTGAGGCGATTGCGCTGAAAAGCCGTGAACTGGCGCTGCTGGAACTGTTTATGCGAAACCCGGGCCGGGTGCTGACACGCAGCCAGCTGGAAGAGAAGCTCTACAACTGGGACGCCGATGTCTCCAGCAATGCGGTAGAGGTTCACATTCATCATCTGCGTAAAAAACTGGGCAGCCAGTTTATCCGCACGCTGCACGGCGTCGGTTATACCCTGGGAGCGGCTGAATGCGATCAATGAGCCTGTTTCTGCGGCTGGGTATCGGTTTTGTGCTGCTGCTCGGGATCTGCTGGGCCAGCGCCAGCCTGAGTGCCTGGCATCAGACACGTGAAACCCTTGATGAGCTCTTCGATACCCAGCAGATGCTGCTGGCCAAGCGTCTGCTGACGCTGGATTTCTCCTCGCTGGACAACGCCACTCTGCCTAAAACCAAAGAGATACTGCGCCACCATCGCGGCGATCAGGATGACGACGCCCTGGCCTTTGCCGTCTTCACGCGCGACGGCCGGCAGGTGATGAATGATGGTGACAATGGCCGCTACCTGCCGTTTGAGGCGGAGTATCAGGGATTTCATGAGGGTCAGCTCACCAATGATGACGATCGCTGGCGGTTTGTCTGGCTGACTACGCCCGACCAGCAGTTCCGGGTGGTGGTGGGTCAGGAGTCCGAATACCGTGACGACATGACGCGGGATCTGATGAAAGCCAGCATGCTGCCCTGGCTGATCGCGCTGCCCTTTATGTTGCTGCTGCTGATCGGTCTGGTCTGGTCTGAACTGCGCCCCCTGAAGACGCTGGCACAGCAGCTGGCGCAGCGCGCACCCGATGATGATACGCCGCTGCAGGCAGACCGCGTGCCGAAAGAGGTGCAACCGCTGATGGTCGCGCTCAATGGTCTGTTCAGCCGCATCAGCGCAATGATGCAGCGTGAACGGCGCTTTACCTCTGATGCCGCACATGAGCTGCGCAGTCCGCTGGCGGCGCTGCAGGTGCAAAGCGAGGTGATCCAGCTGACTGCGGATGATGAAGTGATGCGAAGCCATGCGCTGCAGCAACTGGATGCCGGCATTATCCGCGCAACCCGGCTGGTGGATCAGCTGCTGACGCTCTCACGGGTTGAAGCTGATGATGCACGCAGCGCCTTCGAAACGGTGGCGCTGAAACGCACGGTCCAGGAGACGCTGGCTGCACAGCTGCCGCTGGCGGATAAAACGGGTGTCACGCTGCGGCTGCATGCTGACGCCGATCCGCAGATTCAGGGGCATCCGCTGTTACTGTCACTGCTGGTGCGTAATCTGCTGGATAATGCCATTCGCTATACGCCAGCGGGCAGCGAAGTTGATGTGCGGCTTCAGGCGAATAGCCTGTCGGTAGAGGATAACGGCGAAGGTCTGAGTGCAGCCGATCTGCAACGGCTTGGTGAACGTTTCTGGCGACCGCCAGGTCAGGAGAAAAGCGGAAGCGGGCTGGGATTATCGATAGTCCGCAATATCGCCCAGTTGCACGGGATGCAGGTCAGCTTCAGCCAGCGCTCGGGCGGCGGATTATGCGTTATGCTGCGCTGGTCAGCGCCCGCCCCGTAAGGCGGGCGCTGCAGATTAAATCTCGACCTGGGTGCCCAGCTCAATCACCCGGTTTGGCGGGATCTCAAACTGGTCTGGCGCACGGAGCGCATTGCGCTGCAGCGCCAGGAAGAGTTTGCCACGCAGGCGCAGATACCACGGCCGTTTGCCGATAATCAGCGACTCATGCGACATGAAGAACGATGTCTCCATCATGCGGCAGTTGAGCCCTTCCAGCCCGCAGCGGTGGAAAATCTCCTCGACGTTTGGCGTTTCGCGCCAGCCGTAGCTGGCCACCACCCGCCAGAAGGTGGGCGACAGCTGCTCAATCGTCACGCGACGCACGTTGTGCACGTAAGGCGCATCTTCTGTCCGCAACGTCAGCAGCACCACCCGCTCATGCAACACTTTGTTGTGTTTGAGGTTATGCAGCATGGCAAACGGAATCACATTCAGCGCACGCGACATATAGACCGCCGTGCCCGGCACGCGAACCGGCGGCGATTTCTCCAGTGACGCGATCATCGCCTCCAGGGAGTTGCCATGCTCGTGCATGCGGCGCAGCAGGCGGAAACGTTCGCTTTTCCACGTCGTCATAATGATAAACATCACCAGGCCGAGACAGAGCGGCAGCCAGCCACCGGAGAAGATTTTCACCAGGTTGGCGGTAAACAGCGGCACATCGATACAGAGCATCAGTACCAGGATGACGGCAACCGCCAGCTTATTCCAGTGCCAGTTTTTAACCGCCACGGTACAGGAGAGCATCGCGGTCAGCACCATGGTGCCGGTGACGGCGATACCGTAGGCCGCGGCCAGATTACTTGAATGCTCAAAGCTGATAATCACAATCAGCACGGCGAAGTAGAGTACCCAGTTAATCACCGGAATATAGATCTGGCCCGATTCGCGCTCAGAGGTGTGGATGATACGCATCCCCGGCAGATAACCCAGTCGCACCGCCTGACGCGTCAGCGAGAAGACGCCGGAGATCACCGCCTGCGAGGCAATCACCGTGGCCAGCGTCGCCAGAATCAGCATCGGGATCAGCGCCCAGTCCGGCGCCAGCAGGAAGAAGGGGTTTTTAATCGCTTTGGGATCGCTGAGTAACAGCGCGCCCTGACCAAAGTAGTTCAGGACCAGCGACGGCAACACCACCGAAAACCAGGCCAGTCGGATCGGCACTTTACCGAAGTGACCCATATCGGCATACAGCGCTTCAACCCCGGTAATCGCCAGCACCACCGCGCCAAGCGCGAAGAATGAGACAGATTTATAGTGCAGGAAGAACTCGACCGCATAGGCGGGATTCAGCGCATGCAGCACTTCCGGGTTTTTCATGATGCCGCTGACCCCCAGGATCGCCAGCACCAGGAACCACACCAGCATCACCGGCGCGAAGAGTTTGCCCACCATGCCGGTGCCATGTTTCTGAATCGCAAACAGCAGCGTCAGCACCGCAATCGACATCGGCACAATAAAGGGATCCAGCGACGGCGCGGCAATCTCCAGGCCTTCAATGGCTGACATCACCGAAATGGCCGGCGTGATCACCACTTCCCCATAGAAGAAGCTGCCGCCAATCAGGCCCATGATCACCAGCACTGCCGTGGCGCGTGCACCCGTATGGCGGCCCGCCAGCGACATCAGTGTCAGAATACCGCCTTCACCGGCATTGTCGGCGCGCATCACATAACTGATGTACTTCAGTGATACCACCAGCACCAGCAGCCAGAAAATCAGCGACAAAAAGCCAAACACCGCTTCCCGCTCAACGCCGAAGCCGAACTGTCCGGAGAGACATTCACGCAAGGTATACAGCGGACTGGTGCCGATATCCCCGTAAACAACACCAATAGCGGCCAGCGTTAATCCGCGAAGTGACTGCTTATTATCCGAGCTCATAGAGTTATCTTTTGTTGGAGTCTAAGAGGCGCAACAACCCCTCGCTCAGGCCATCAAAAAGCGCACAGTATGCACGGTTTGCCGAAAATTCCTATACCCGCTTCGCCTGTCTGCCAGGGTAACGGGGTGGTTTCAGGCATTAAAGCGTTAATCAGCGCCGCTTTCAAAGCAGGCAAACCTTATGAAACAAAAAAGCTGACAGCTATCAACGCTTTCACGCATGATGATCTATAGAGTAAGGCGCTTGCTGAAGCGCGGCGGCCCGACGATCGTAAGGACATTGAAGTGATTATGGCTCAACCCCATCTTTTGGCAGAAAGAATTTCTCGCCTTAGCAATGCGTTAGAAAAAGGATTGTATGAGCGACATCATGCCATCCGCCTTTGCCTGCTGGCAGCGCTGAGCGGTGAAAGCGTATTCCTGCTGGGACCGCCCGGCATCGCCAAGAGCCTGATTGCCCGCCGCCTGAAATATGCCTTTCAGCACGCCCGCGCCTTTGAATATCTGATGACCCGTTTCTCCACACCGGAAGAGGTGTTTGGCCCGCTATCTATTCAGGCACTGAAGGATGAAGGGCGCTATCAGCGCCTCACTAAAGGTTATCTGCCCGACGCGGAGATTGTTTTTCTGGATGAGATCTGGAAAGCCGGCCCGGCGATTCTGAATACCCTGCTGACCGCTATCAACGAACGCCGCTTCCGCAATGGCGACAGCGAAGAGGCCATTCCGATGCGTCTGCTGGTCACCGCCTCCAATGAAATGCCGGAAGCGGACAGCGGCCTTGAAGCGCTCTATGACCGGATGCTAATCCGCCTGTGGCTGGATAATGTGCATGAGAAGCAGAACTTTCGCAGCATGCTGACCCATCAGCAGGATGAGCACACCAATCCGGTCGCGGAATCCCTGCGCATCAGTGATGAGGAGTATGCGCAGTGGCAGCTCGGCATCAGTCAGGTCAGCCTCCCGGATGCGGTGTTCGAGCTGATTTATCAGCTGCGCCAGCAACTGGAAAGCCAGCCCGCTGCGCCCTATATTTCCGATCGTCGCTGGAAAAAAGCTATTCATCTGCTGCAGGCCAGCGCCTTTTACAGTGGCCGCAGCGCCATTGCGCCGATAGACCTGATCCTGCTGAAAGATTGCCTCTGGCACGACGTCGCGTCCATGCAGCTGCTGGAGCGCGAAATCGATCAGCTGATGACACAGCACGCCTGGCAGCAGCAGCCGATGCTGCTGAAACTGCATCAGATAAAAGCGCGTCGCATGGCTCTGCAGCAGCAACAGAGCATCGCACAGGCGATCACCCTGGAAAAACACAGTGGGATGTTCAGTCGCAAACCCCATTACGATCTGCCGGAAAGCTTCACTGATGAGCAACTGACGCTGATGCTGCAAAAGCCGCTGATGCTGCATGACATGCAGGTGACACATCTGGTGATCGCGCGTGATGCACTGAACCAGTGGCTGCAGAAAGGGGGCGAGGTTCGCGGCAAGCTCAATGGAATTGGCTTTGCGCAGAGTCTGGATTTACAGGTGGATGCACAGCACTGCCTGGCTATCCGTGATGTCAGCCTGCAATCGTCGCGTCTGACACTGCCTGGCGTCAGCAACAGCGAGCCGCTGCCCGGAGAGATCACCGAAGCGCTGGATGCACTGGAGAGTGAACTGCGGTCGCAGCGTCATCTGTTCAGCCAGCACCAGCGCTGCCTGTTTATCAGTGATGACTGGCTGGCGCGGGTTGAAACCAGCCTGCAGGATGTGGCGGAACAGTTGAAACAGGCGCGTAAATGATCCCACTGGAGACGCTCAGCACACTGCTCTCCGTGGGTGAAACCGAACTGATTGAAGAGCTGATTATTGCCCTGCTGGCGTCTCCACAGCTGGCGCTGTTTTTTGAAAAGTTTCCCGGGCTGAAAAAAGCACTGTTGCGCGATGTGCCACGCTGGCGAGCGGAGATCAACGCTGAGCTCAAAGCCACGCCGGTTCCGGCCACGCTGGCCGAAGAGTTTCAGCTGTTCCAGCGGGTACAACTCCTCAGCGATCGTGAATTCAGCCACCAGCTGAATGCCACGCTTCAGGCGCTTGAAAGCCTGCCTTCCCCTTTTCTGGATGAAGCCAACCGGCTGCTGCAGCACACCGATATCAGCCATCTCAGCAGCGCGCAGCACCAGCTTTTTCTACAGCGCTGGCGGCTGAGCCTGACCTTACAGACCCTGACGCTGAATCAGACGTTGCTGGAACAGCAGCGCGAACGCCTGCTGGCGGAACTGCAGCAGCGTATGGCGCTGAGCGGTCAGCTGGCACCGATTCTTGGCGACGATGACGAAGCCGCCGCTGGCCGGCTGTGGGACATGAGCAAAGCGTCACTGCAGCCTGGCGACTATCAGCTGATGCTGCAATATGGCGACTTTCTGGCGCAGCAGCCGGAGTTGCTGAAACTGGCCCAGCAGCTGGGTCGCAGCCGCGAGGCAAAATCGGTGCCGTCGCAGGATGCCCCTATGGAGGCCTTTCACCATATGGTGCAGGAACCTGCGGCCGTGCCGGAGGAGGTCAGCGGCATTCACCAGAGCGATGACGTGCTGCGTCTGCTGCCGCCGGAGTTAGCTGCGCTGAGTATCAGTGAGCTGGAGCTGGAGTTTTACCGGCGGCTGGTAGAGAAACGGCTGCTGACCTACAAGCTGCAGGGCGATGCCTGGCATGAAAAGGTCACGATGCGTCCGGCCAGCCACCAGCAGCATGAAGAGCAGCCACGCGGGCCTTTCATCGTCTGCGTCGATACCTCGGGTTCGATGGGTGGCTTCAATGAGCGCTGCGCCAAAGCGTTTTGTCTGGCGCTGCTGAAAGTCGCGCTGGCCGATCGCCGTCGCTGCTACATCATGCTGTTTGCGCACGAGGTGATCGGCTACGAACTGACCGGTGATGACGGGCTGGAACAGGCGATTCGCTTTCTCAGTCAGCGCTTTCGCGGCGGCACCGATCTGGCAGCCTGCCTCTCTTCCGTTGTGACCCGAATGGAAGGCGTCCTGTGGCAGGAAGCCGATGCGGTGATCGTCTCCGATTTTATTGCCCAGCGTCTGCCGGAAGAGGTGATCGGGACCATTAAAACGCGTCAGCGAAATAATCAGCAACGTTTTCACGCCGTGGCTATGTCGGCCCACGGGAAACCAGGCATTCTGCGCATCTTCGACCATATCTGGCGTTTCGATACCGGCATGAAAAGCCGTCTGCTGCGTCACTGGCGGCGTTAAGTCATCGGGCAGAAATGCATATTTGCTATAGTAAATTACCGTTTCACTTACTCAGCAATCTGGAGCTTCCTGTGACGCTTGCTCAACCTCATCGCGATCTGCCTGCGCCGACGCGAACGCTACTGCTCTCCGGCCATAACATTGAACAAAAACGTGCCGAATTGCTGGCCTATTTCCACCAGACCTGGGAACAGTATGAAAGTCTGTTTACCTGTCTGGCCGATTCCCAGGCCTGGTTTACCAAAGCCATTCCGCTGCGCCATCCTTTAATCTTCTATTTTGGCCACACCGCTACCTTCTACATTAATAAGCTGATGGCCGGACGCCTTATCGACGCGCGTCTGGACGATCGTATCGAAGCGATGATGGCGATTGGTGTGGATGAGATGAGCTGGGACGATCTCAACGACAGCCACTATGACTGGCCCACTGTCGAAGAAGTCCGCGAATACCGCGGGCGCGTTAAAGCGCTGGTCAGCGATCTGATCCAGACCCTGCCGCTGACTCTGCCGATCACCTGGGAGAGTCCGGCCTGGGTGATCCTGATGGGCATTGAGCATGAGCGTATTCATCTGGAAACGTCCAGCGTACTGATACGCCAGTTACCGGTCGGGTGGGTGAAACCCCAGCCCGCGTGGCCGGTCTGCCCGATGGCGCGCCACCAGCGCGAGGCTGTTCCGGCCAATACCCTGCTGCCGATGCCCGGCGGCACCGTCACGCTGGGTAAAACCGACGATACCTATGGCTGGGATGTCGAATATGGCCGCCAGCAGATCGCGCTGCAGCCGTTCAGGGCGAGCAAAATGCTGGTCAGCAACGCGGAATTCCTGGCGTTCGTTGAGGCGGGGGGTTATCAGGACGCTCGCTGGTGGGATGACGAAGGCTGGGGTTGGTGTCAGTTTGCAAAAGCGGAGATGCCCACCTTCTGGGTCGGCACGCCTGCGATGCCCGATCAGCTAAAACTGCGTCTGATGTGTGAAGAAGTCGCGATGCCGTGGGACTGGCCAGCCGAGGTTAACCAGCTGGAAGCGGCGGCCTTCTGCCGCTGGAAAGCGGATCAGACCGGAATGAGTGTTCAGCTCCCCAGTGAAGCGGAGTGGGCTCAGCTGCGCGAACAGGTCGCGGGCGATCAGCCGGATTGGGATCGGGCACCGGGCAACATTAACCTTGCATACTGGGCTTCCTCTTCACCGGTCGATCTCTTCGCCCAGGGCGACTTCTTCGATATCGTCGGTAACGTCTGGCAGTGGACGACCACGCCGACCAACGGCTTTGAAGATTTTAAAGTCCACCCGCTTTACGATGATTTCTCTACCCCGACCTTTGATGGCAAACATTCGCTGATCAAAGGCGGTAGCTGGATATCGACCGGCAACGAAGCGCTGAAATCGGCACGCTATGCGTTCCGCCGCCACTTCTTCCAGCATGCCGGTTTCCGCTACGTGGTTTCCAGCCATCAGGAAACCATGGCGCTGAACCCGTATGAATCTGACGCCATGGTGTCGCAATACCTCGACTTCCAGTATGGCCCGCGCTATTTCGGCGTGGATAACTATGCCGAAAGCCTGGTAAACCTGGCGCTGAACTACACCACAGCACGCGGCGAGGCACTGGATATCGGCTGTGCCACCGGACGCGCCAGTTTTGAACTGGCCCGCCACTTTGAACGTGTCACCGGCATGGACTACTCGGCGCGCTTCATCGATGTGGCGCTTCAGCTGGCCAGCGGCGAAGACTTCCGTTATCTCCTGCCACAGGAAGGCGATCTGGTGGAGTATCGCCAGGTTCGCCTGAAAGATTTCGCGCTGGAGAGCGAACTGGCGCAGCGGATTCAGTTTGTTCAGGGCGACGCCTGTAACCTTAAGCCGCAACCCGCCCGTTACGATCTGGTACTTGCATCCAACCTGATCGATCGCCTGCGTCAGCCCGCACGCTTCCTGCGGGATGTCACACCGATGCTGCGTCAGGGCGGTATTCTGGTGCTCTCATCGCCCTATACCTGGCTGGAGGATTTCACGCCGAAGGAGAACTGGCTGGGCGGCGTGCGTGAAAACGGTGAGGCACTGACGACGCTGCAGGCACTGCAACGTCTGCTGGCGGCCGACTTCGACCTGGTCGATGAACCGCAGGATAAACCGTTTGTGATCCGCGAAACGGCCCGCAAGTTCCAGCACACGCTGGCGCAGGTCACCGTCTGGCGCAAACGCTAAGTGAACCGGCAGCGACGCCCGTCGCTGCCGGGAGTTGCCTGAACCACTATTTTGCTGCACATTCATCCTTGTTTACTTAAGCAGACCAATAACGAGGATGGCCATGGCCGAACATCTGCAGCTCGATAACCTGGATCGCGGCATTCTGAATGCCCTGCTCGACAATGCGCGCACTGCTTACGCCGAGCTGGCAAAACAGTTTAACGTCAGCCCCGGCACCATTCATGTCCGCGTGGAGAAGATGAAGCAGGCGGGCATTATCCTGGGCACCCGGGTTGATATCGATCCGCGCCAGCTGGGGTTTGATGTCTGCTGTTTTATCGGCATCATCCTTAAGAGCGCGCGTGACTATCCGGCGGCGCTGAGCAAACTGGATGCGCTGGATGAAGTGGTTGAAGCCTGGTACACCACCGGCCACTACAGCATCTTTATTAAGGTGATGTGCCGATCCATTGATGCCCTGCAACAGGTGCTGATCAACAAGATCCAGACCATAGATGAAATTCAGTCGACGGAAACGCTGATCTCGCTGCAAAACCCGATCATGCGCACTATCAAGCCCTGATCCTTCTCCGCCTTGTGCATAATCTTATCCCTGACGAATGTGGCGGCTGGCAACGGCTGCGTTCGCTTCTCATAATCTATTAACCCTGTTGTCCACAGGTGGATCACCGCTTGATCACAGCGTACAATGCTCGCCTTAATGTCCGGGAGAGCAAGATGGCCGATATTACCTTAATCAGTGGCAGTACTCTGGGTAGCGCAGAGTATGTGGCTGAACATCTGGAAGAAAAATTACAGGAAGCGGGCTTCTCAACGCAGATGCTGCATGGCCCGGAGCTGGATGAAGTGCCACATGAGGGTATCTGGCTGGTGGTCTGTTCAACTCACGGTGCAGGCGATATTCCCGATAACCTGCTGCCGCTGTTCGAAGCCATCACGGAAAGCCAGCCCGATCTCTCGCAGGTCCGGTTTGGTGCCATCGGACTCGGCAATCATGAATATGATCTCTTTTGTGGCGCGATCCGCCAGATTGAGGCCCTGTTAATTGCTCAGGGTGCCCGCCAGATCGGCGATCGTCTGGAGATTGATGTGCTGGAGCATGAGATCCCTGAAGATCCCGCGGAAGCCTGGCTGGAAAGCTGGAAAAAGGCGATCTGAAGGGGGCTGGGGATCGCGAAATAGTGACGATCCCCAGTGGAAGATGCTGATTTTATCCTTTTCCGCTCGTTTATTTTGTGGATAACTACCCTCTTTTACTGCGTATAACCGGTAGTTATCCAAAGAACAACCGTAGAATGAATTTTGAGCTGTGGATAACATGCCATTTTGATCCCAGCTTATACGGATCAGGATCACCGATCACTAACAGGTAGTGATCCTCTTCATCCTGTTGTTTCTGCTGTGGTTCTGGCACATATCCACAGAAAAGCGGGATCCTAATAAGAGATCTAACAGAAAGATCATATACAGATCTAAGATCCTTTCTTTTAAAACCGGACGATCCCGCGGCTTTCACCCCAGACGGAATTTGAGTAGAATCCACGCCCCAGGACGACGATCCTGCAAGTTCATCAACCGAGGTACCACTTCATGTTTTATCAGGATCCTTTTGACGTCATCGTAATTGGTGGTGGTCATGCGGGCACCGAAGCCGCAATGGCGGCAGCCCGAATGGGTCAGCAAACCCTGTTACTCACCCATAACATTGATACGCTTGGACAAATGTCCTGTAACCCGGCGATTGGTGGGATTGGCAAAGGACATTTGGTGAAGGAAGTGGATGCCCTGGGTGGTCTGATGGCCAGTGCGATTGACCAGGCGGGTATCCAGTTTAGGATACTAAACGCCAGCAAAGGTCCGGCAGTGCGGGCAACCCGTGCTCAGGCGGATCGCGTGCTCTATCGCCAGGCAGTGCGTACGGCACTGGAGAACCAGCCCAATCTGATGATCTTCCAGCAGGCGGTCGACGATCTTATTGTGGAAAACGATCGTGTGGTGGGTGCAGTCACCCAGATGGGACTGAAGTTCCGCGCGAAAACCGTCGTCCTCACCGTCGGCACGTTCCTTGACGGCAAAATTCATATCGGTCTAGATAATTACAGTGGCGGTCGCGCAGGTGATCCCCCGTCCATTCCGCTGGCAAAACGACTGCGTGCGCTGCCGCTGCGGGTAGACCGCCTCAAGACTGGTACGCCACCGCGTATCGATGCGCGCACCATCGATTTTTCAGTGCTCAGCCCGCAGCACGGCGATAACCCGATGCCGGTGTTCTCGTTTATGGGCAATGCGTCTCAGCATCCACAGCAGGTACCGTGCTGGATCACTCACACCAATGAGAAAACCCATGAGGTGATCCGCAATAATCTGGATCGCAGCCCGATGTACGCCGGGATCATCGAGGGGATCGGTCCACGCTACTGCCCGTCGATCGAAGACAAAGTGATGCGCTTTGCCGATCGTGACTCGCATCAGATCTTCCTGGAGCCGGAAGGGCTGACCAGCAATGAGATCTACCCGAATGGCATCTCAACCAGTCTGCCATTTGACGTGCAGATTCAGATCGTTCGTTCCATGCAGGGCATGGAGAATGCGAAGATCGTGCGTCCGGGCTATGCCATCGAGTATGACTTCTTCGATCCACGCGATCTCAAACTGACGCTGGAGAGCAAATTTATTCACGGCCTGTTCTTTGCCGGCCAGATCAACGGCACAACCGGTTACGAAGAAGCCGCTGCGCAGGGGATGCTGGCGGGGCTGAACGCCGCCCGTCAGTCTGCGGACAAAGAGGGCTGGGCACCACGTCGTGACCAGGCTTATCTGGGCGTACTGGTTGATGACCTCTGCACGCTCGGTACCAAAGAGCCGTACCGGATGTTTACCTCCCGTGCTGAATATCGTCTGATGCTGCGCGAAGACAATGCCGATCTGCGTCTGACCGAAACCGGTCGTGAACTGGGTCTGGTGGATGATGCGCGCTGGGCGCGTTTCAATCAGAAGCTGGAAGCGATTGAACAGGAGCGTCAGCGTCTGCGCGATATCTGGGTCCATCCGAAGTCAGAGCACGTGACGGAAGTGAATACGGTACTCAGCGCGCCGCTGACCAAAGAAGCGAGCGGCGAAGATCTGCTGCGCCGTCCTGAGCTGACCTATCTGAAGCTGATGACGCTGGATGCCTTTGGTCCGGCACTGGCTGATGAGCAGGCCGCTGAGCAGGTTGAGATTCAGGTTAAATATGAAGGTTATATCGCCCGTCAGCAGGAAGAGATCGATCGCCAGCTGCGTAACGAGAACACACTGTTACCGGTGGAGCTCGACTATCGCCAGGTGAACGGCCTCTCTAATGAGGTGATCGCCAAGCTGAACGATCACAAACCGAGTTCGATTGGTCAGGCGACGCGTATCTCCGGTATTACGCCGGCGGCCATCTCAATTCTGCTTATCTATCTGAAAAAACAGGGTCTGCTGCGTAAAAGCGCCTGATCTGAAAACGGGGCGAGGAGACTCGCCCCCGCTGAATGGACTTATGCTGTGATCAACACACTCACGTCGCTGCTACAGGCAGCCGGTATTTCCCTCTCCGATCAACAAAAACAGCAGCTGGTTGCCTATGTCGGCCTGCTGGATAAGTGGAACAAAGCCTACAATCTGACATCAGTGCGCGATCCGCAACAGATGCTGGTACGCCATATCCTCGACAGCATCGTGGTGGCGCCGCATCTGCAAGGCTCACGTTTCATTGATGTGGGAACCGGACCTGGACTGCCTGGCATTCCGCTGGCTATCGTGATGCCTGATGCGCACTTTACGTTGCTCGACAGCCTGGGCAAGCGGGTGCGGTTCCTGCGTCAGGTTCAGCATGAGTTAGGACTCACTAACATTACTCCGGTGCAGAGCCGGGTTGAGGCGTTCCCGGCTGAGCCGCCCTTTGATGGCGTCATCAGTCGTGCATTTGCCTCGCTGACCGACATGGTGAACTGGTGTCATCATCTGCCGGGAAGAGAAGGGCGCTTCTTCGCGCTGAAAGGCGTGCGCCCGGACGACGAAATTGCGGAGTTACCGGCAGGCTATGTCTCTGACGCGGTGATTAAGCTGCAGGTACCGCAGCTGGAAGGTGACCGCCATCTGGTCATTCTTCGTCACCAGTAGGCTTTCAACTGGCAGATATTTAGCGTTTATCAGCCAGCTTTTTTCGTCAGTTAAGGGATGAAAAAAGTGCAGATGATGCGCTATCAATAAAAGATTTTGATTAAGCCCTGGCTGACCGAAGGTTAAAACGCTGACGGAAATTATCCGAAAAGCTCTGTTACATTTAACGTTTAATTCACATTCAGTTATCAGAAATATCACTTGTATAGGCGGGTCGCTGAATAAAAGTAGTCACGGCAGAAAATATATCGCGGTAATAACTTTGCGTGCGTAATATCAATTACACGATTCTTAAGCACAGTTCGATGTCAATAGCGTGTTTTCTGTGAAAATAGTCTTGCAGATGCATTTTTATAATTTCAATACTTTGATTTTATTGAGTTAATTTGTAATACAGATTGTTCTTAAATAGCGCGAAGATAAAACTCAGTGTAGTGAAAGTGCTTATTATGTGATCTAAAGCACGCTTTAAAAGCAAGTTGCGAGAGAATTTTCAGTCAGATTAGGGTGAATCTCTGCAGGGTAATCTTTGGAAAAATAGCCCTCCGGAAAGAAATTTAAATAATTGTTCACCTTTTCGCTACTTACCGATTGAAATCGCAGGTGCGGCCCGTATAATTTGCACGGCTTTTGCTGCTTGACTCAACTGCGCAAAGGCAGTCTTATACGACACGCGACATACCCCTAACGGGGCAGGAGAGTATCAGCGTCATGTCAGTGTCTCTTTACAGTGTAAAATACGCCCGAACGGTGCTGATGATTCAGCTGGTGACGATAGTCATCATCGGTGCACTCTTTGCTCTTAAAGATGTCATCTGGGGTCTCTCTGCTCTTGCTGGCGGTGCGGCAGCCTGGCTGCCAAACGTATTGTTTTTGTTTTTAGCCTGGCGCCTGCAGGGGCAAACCCCAGCTTCGGGGCGAGTCGCGTGGAGCTTCGCTTTGGGTGAAATAGCCAAAGTGTTTGCGACCATCATTTTGCTCATTGTGGCGTTGGGTCTATTCGGAGCGGTTTTCTGGCCGGTCGGAATAACCTGGTTATCGGTGCTGGTGGTACAAATGCTGGCACCGGCGGTAATTAACAACAAAGGGTAAGAGGCATCATGGCTGCAGGAGAAATCTCTACTCCGCAAGAGTACATTGGTCACCACCTGACTCATCTTCAGTTGGACCTGCGTACCTTCGAGATAGTGAATCCGCACGACGCTCCCGCGACGTTCTGGGTATTAAATATCGATTCCATGTTTTTCTCTATGGTGCTGGGAATCATCTTCCTGGTGTTGTTCCGTAGCGTGGCAAAATCTGCCACCAGCGGTGTGCCAGGGAAAATGCAGGCGGCTATCGAACTGGTTGTCGGTTTCGTCGATAGTAACGTGCGCGACATGTATCACGGTAAGAGCAAACTTATCGCCCCGCTGGCTCTGACAATCTTTGTCTGGGTCTTCCTGATGAACTTCATGGATCTGCTGCCAATCGACTTGCTGCCATATATTGGCGAGCACGTATTGGGGTTACCGGCGCTGCGCGTCGTACCGTCTGCAGACGTGAACATCACGCTATCTATGGCGTTGGGCGTATTTATTTTGATTCTGTTCTACAGCATCAAAATGAAAGGCATTGGCGGCTTCACTAAAGAGCTGACGCTGCAGCCTTTTAACCACCCGATCTTCATCCCGATCAACCTGATTCTGGAAGGTGTGAGCCTGCTGTCTAAGCCTGTATCACTGGGTTTACGACTGTTCGGTAACATGTATGCGGGTGAACTGATCTTTATCCTTATTGCCGGTCTGTTGCCGTGGTGGTCGCAGTGGGTGCTGAATGTGCCGTGGGCCATTTTCCACATCCTGATCATTTCGCTACAGGCTTTCATTTTCATGGTCCTCACGATTGTCTATCTGTCGATGGCATCTGAAGAACATTGATTTTTTTCTCAACACTACTTTCCCTCTTGATTTCGGGTTGCAGCGCACACCGCTGAAGCCCGGAAGATGAAGGGAGCATTTAACTGAAACAAACTGGAGACTGTCATGGAAAACCTGAATATGGATCTGCTGTACATGGCTGCCGCTGTGATGATGGGCCTGGCGGCAATCGGTGCTGCGATCGGTATCGGCATCCTCGGAGGAAAATTCCTGGAAGGCGCTGCTCGTCAGCCTGACCTGATTCCTCTGCTGCGTACGCAGTTCTTTGTTGTAATGGGTCTGGTGGATGCAATCCCGATGATCGCTGTTGGTCTGGGTCTGTACGTGATGTTTGCTGTCGCCTAAAGCCCTGTGTTCACTCAGCGCACAATGTGCAAGGGTGAACGGATTCTGCCGCTTATCGTTGATAACGGCAGAAAAGTTAAATACTCAATCTAGAGGCATTGTGCTGTGAACATTAATGCAACAATCCTCGGCCAGGCTATCGCGTTCATCCTGTTTGTCGCGTTCTGCATGAAGTACGTATGGCCGCCGCTCATGGCTGCTATCGAAAAGCGCCAGAAAGAAATTGCTGAAGGCCTTGCTTCTGCTGAACGTGCAAAGAAAGATTTGGATCTCGCGCAGGCTAATGCGACCGACCAGCTGAAAAAAGCCAAAGAAGACGCTCAGGTCATTATCGAGCAAGCGAACAAGCGTCGCGCGCAGATTCTGGACGAAGCCAAAACCGAAGCTGAAAACGAACGTAATCGCATCGTGACACAAGCGCAGGCTGAAATTGACGCTGAACGCAAACGTGCGCGTGAAGAACTGCGTAAGCAGGTCGCGTTGCTGGCTATGGCTGGCGCCGAGAAGATCATCGAACGCTCCGTGGATGAAGCTGCTAACAGCGACATCGTTGATAAACTGGTCGCTGAACTGTAAGGAGGGAGGGGCTGATGTCTGATCTGATTACTGTAGCTCGCCCCTACGCCAAAGCAGCTTTTGACTTTGCTGTTGAGCATCAAAGTATTGAACGCTGGCAACAGATGCTGGCGTTTGCCGCAGAAGTGGCTCGCAATGAACAGATGGCTGATCTTCTCTCAGGTGCATTAGCACCCGAAGCGCTGGCAGCGTCGTTTAACGCAGTCTGTGGTGATCAACTGGATGAACCCGCGCAGAACCTGATTAAGGTGATGGCGGAAAACGGACGTTTGACAGCGCTTCCGGCTGTACTGGCCCAATACATCGAACTGCGTGACGCTCATGAAGCCACCGCTGAAGTTGATGTTATCTCCGCCAGTACGCTGAGTGACGACCAGCTGAATAAAATCAGCGCCGCGATGGAAAAACGTCTGTCACGCAAAGTTAAGCTGAATTGCAAAATTGATAAGTCTGTGATGGCAGGCGTGATCATCCGTTCGGGTGATCTGGTTATTGATGGCAGCGTACGCGGCCGTCTTGACCGTCTGGCTGACGTCTTGCAGTCTTAAGGGGACTGGAGCATATGCAACTGAATTCCACCGAAATCAGCGAACTGATCAAGCAGCGCATTGCTCAGTTCAATGTCGTGAGTGAAGCTCACAACGAAGGTACGATTGTTTCTGTAAGTGACGGTATCATCCGCGTACACGGCCTGGCCGATGTCATGCAGGGTGAGATGATTGCCCTGCCGGGCAACCGTTACGCTATCGCCCTGAACCTCGAGCGTGACTCGGTTGGTGCAGTGGTGATGGGCCCTTACGCTGACCTCGCCGAAGGCATGAAGGTTAAGTGTACTGGCCGTATTCTTGAAGTACCGGTAGGCCGTGGCCTGCTGGGCCGCGTAGTGAACACCCTGGGTGCTCCTATCGACGGTAAAGGCGCAATCGACAACGACGGTTTCTCACCGGTTGAAGTCATTGCACCTGGCGTTATCGACCGTCAGTCAGTCGACCAGCCGGTTCAGACCGGTTATAAGTCGGTCGATGCGATGATTCCAATCGGCCGTGGCCAGCGTGAGCTGATCATCGGTGACCGTCAGACCGGTAAAACCGCAATGGCGATCGATGCGATCATCAACCAGCGCGACTCAGGCATCAAGTGTGTCTACGTTGCGATTGGTCAGAAAGCCTCAACCATCTCTAACGTGGTTCGTAAGCTGGAAGAGCATGGCGCACTGCAGAACACCATCGTTGTTGTGGCGTCTGCTTCTGAATCTGCTGCACTGCAGTATCTCTCTCCGTACGCAGGCTGTGCGATGGGCGAATACTTCCGTGACCGTGGTGAAGACGCGCTGATCGTTTACGATGACCTTTCTAAGCAGGCTGTCGCGTACCGTCAGATTTCTCTGCTGCTGCGCCGTCCACCAGGTCGTGAAGCATTCCCTGGCGACGTGTTCTATCTCCACTCCCGTCTGCTGGAACGTGCATCACGCGTAAGCGCTGATTATGTAGAGCGTTTCACCAATGGCGCAGTGACAGGTAAAACCGGTTCACTGACCGCGCTGCCGATCATCGAAACCCAGGCGGGCGACGTTTCTGCGTTCGTTCCGACCAACGTAATCTCGATTACTGATGGTCAGATCTTCCTGGAATCGAACCTGTTCAACTCCGGTATTCGTCCGGCCGTTAACCCAGGTATTTCGGTATCCCGCGTAGGTGGTGCTGCACAGACCAAGATCATCAAGAAACTGTCCGGTGGTATCCGTACCGCGCTGGCACAGTATCGTGAACTGGCGGCATTCTCGCAGTTCGCCTCTGATCTGGATGATGCAACCCGCAAACAGCTGAGCCACGGTCAGAAAGTGACCGAGCTGCTGAAGCAGAAACAGTATGCGCCGATGTCTGTCGCACAGCAGGGTCTGGTTCTGTTCGCTGCAGAGCGTGGCTATCTGAACGACGTTGAACTGGCAAAAATTGGCAGCTTCGAAGCTGCACTGCTGGCCTTCGCCGATCGCGACCACGCTGAGCTGATGGCTGAAATCAACCAGTCGGGCAACTTTAATAACGATATCGAAGCCAAGCTGAAAGGCCTGGTCGAGACGTTTAAAGCAACCCAGTCCTGGTAATGTCTGGCGGCTTGTCTGAAAAGGCAGGCCGCAAGGCTTTGAGGAGAAGCTAATGGCCGGCGCAAAAGAGATACGAAGCAAGATTGGAAGCGTGAAAAACACGCAGAAGATCACCAAAGCGATGGAAATGGTCGCCGCCTCCAAGATGCGTAAAACGCAGGAACGCATGGCGGCCAGCCGTCCGTATGCAGAAACCATGCGCAAAGTGATTGGTCACCTTGCGTTGGGTAATCTGGAATACAAGCACCCTTACCTGGAAGAGCGCGACGTCAAGCGCGTCGGCTACCTGGTCGTTTCAACTGACCGCGGGCTTTGTGGTGGTTTGAACATTAACCTGTTCAAAAAGTTACTGGCGGATATGAAGTCCTGGTCCGATAAAGGCGTGCAGAGCGATCTGTCGATTATCGGTTCAAAAGGGGCGTCATTCTTTAATGCTGTGGGTGGCAACATTGTGGCGCAAGTCAGTGGCATGGGTGATAAACCTACCCTGTCTGACCTGATTGGCCCGGTAAAAGTGATGTTGCAGGCTTATGATGAAGGCCGCATCGACAAGCTGATGATCGTCAATAACAAATTCAATAACACCATGTCTCAGACTCCGACCATCACCCAACTGCTGCCGTTACCGCCAGCGGAAGGTGAAGAAGAGATGAAGGCGAAGACCTGGGATTACCTGTATGAACCCGATCCGAAAGCGCTGCTGGATACCCTGCTGCGTCGTTATGTCGAATCGCAGGTTTATCAGGGTGTGGTGGAAAATCTGGCCAGTGAGCAGGCCGCACGTATGGTAGCGATGAAAGCCGCAACCGATAACGGCGGAAATCTGATCAAAGAGCTGCAGTTGGTGTACAACAAAGCTCGTCAGGCCAGCATCACCCAGGAACTTACCGAGATTGTCGGTGGAGCCTCCGCGGTTTAACCAGGTTTGGAATTAGGTAGAGGATTCAAGATGGCAACTGGAAAGATTGTCCAGATTATCGGCGCCGTTGTTGACGTCGAATTCCCTCAGGACGCGGTACCGCAAGTGTACAGCGCCCTCGAGGTTATGAATGGTGATGCGCGTCTGGTGCTGGAAGTTCAGCAGCAGCTCGGCGGCGGCGTAGTACGTACCATCGCAATGGGTACGTCTGACGGCCTGAAGCGTGGTCTGAGCGTCAACGACCTGCAGAAACCGATTCAGGTACCCGTCGGTAAAGCGACCCTGGGCCGTATCATGAACGTTCTCGGCGAGCCAATCGATATGAAAGGCGAGCTGAAAGAAGAAGATGGCAGCGCAGTAGAGATCGCCTCTATTCACCGCGCAGCCCCTTCTTATGAAGATCAGTCTAACTCGCAGGAACTGCTGGAAACCGGCATCAAGGTTATCGACCTGATGTGTCCGTTTGCTAAAGGCGGTAAAGTCGGTCTGTTCGGTGGTGCGGGTGTAGGTAAAACCGTCAACATGATGGAACTGATCCGTAACATCGCGGCTGAACACTCAGGTTACTCAGTGTTTGCCGGTGTGGGTGAGCGTACTCGTGAGGGTAACGACTTCTACCACGAAATGACTGACTCTAACGTTATCGATAAAGTTGCACTGGTCTATGGCCAGATGAACGAGCCGCCGGGTAACCGTCTGCGCGTAGCACTGACCGGTCTGACCATGGCGGAAAAATTCCGTGATGAAGGTCGCGACGTTCTGCTGTTCATCGATAACATCTACCGTTATACCCTGGCCGGTACAGAAGTTTCTGCACTGCTGGGTCGTATGCCATCTGCGGTAGGTTACCAGCCAACGCTGGCAGAAGAGATGGGTGTGTTGCAGGAGCGTATTACCTCCACCAAGACCGGTTCAATCACCTCCGTACAGGCCGTTTACGTCCCTGCGGATGACCTGACTGACCCATCACCAGCAACTACCTTTGCGCACTTAGACTCAACGGTAACGCTGAGCCGTCAGATCGCCTCTCTGGGTATCTACCCGGCCGTTGACCCGCTGGACTCTACCAGCCGTCAGCTGGATCCGCTGGTTGTCGGTCAGGAGCACTATGATGTTGCACGTGGCGTTCAGTCACTGCTGCAGCGTTATCAGGAACTGAAAGACATCATCGCCATCCTCGGTATGGATGAGCTGTCTGAAGAAGACAAATTGCTGGTGGCACGTGCGCGTAAGATTCAGCGCTTCCTGTCTCAGCCGTTCTTCGTTGCAGAAGTATTCACCGGTTCACCGGGCAAATACGTGACGCTGAAAGACACTATCCGTGGCTTTAAAGGCATCATGGAAGGTGAGTTTGACCACCTGCCAGAGCAGGCCTTCTACATGGTTGGCGCCATCGAAGAAGCCGTGGAAAAAGCGAAGAAACTATAATAACGGCTTCCCGGGAGGAAGATTATGGCTATGACTTATCACCTGGATGTGGTCAGCGCAGAGGAGCAGTTGTTCTCTGGTCTGGTACAGAAAATTCAGGTGTCAGGTAGCGAAGGTGAACTGGGGATTTTCCCTGGCCATGCGCCGCTGCTGACTGCCATTAAGCCTGGAATGATCCGTATCGTGAAACAGCACGGCGAAGAGGAGTTTATCTACCTCTCTGGCGGCGTGCTGGAAGTGCAACCGGGCAGCAGCACCGTTCTGGCCGATACCGCTATCCGCGGTACCGATCTGGATGAAGCACGCGCTCTGGAAGCAAAACGCAAAGCAGAAGACCATATGAACAGCAGCCACGGCGACGTGGACTATGCTCAGGCCTCTGCCGAGCTGGCGAAAGCCATTGCTAAACTGCGCGTGATCGAACTGACCAAAAAAGCGATGTAATCCAGCTTTATGCGTCATGAAATGCCAGCCCTCGGGCTGGCATTTTTTTTGTCTGCTGCGCCTGATCTGCCTGTCCGCCTAATTTCGGCCTGAGAAAAATGTAGTAATCTCAATCCCAAACCGTTTTACTTTCACCCGTAAAAATTCACTCAGGATAGTTATGTCTAACAGTGCGATGAGTGTGGTGATCCTTGCTGCTGGCAAGGGCACCCGTATGTATTCCGATCTGCCTAAAGTTCTGCATACGCTGGCAGGCAAACCCATGGTTCAGCATGTGATTGACGCGGCTAAAGGGCTGGGCGCACAGCAGGTCCATCTGGTTTATGGTCACGGCGGCGATCGCCTGAAGGCGACCCTCACTGACAGCTCGCTCAACTGGGAACTGCAGGCCGAGCAGCTCGGCACTGGCCATGCGATGCAGCAGGCAGCGCCCGCATTCGCTGATGATGAAGATATCATGATGCTTTACGGCGACGTGCCGCTGATCTCTCAGGCGACACTACAGCGACTGCGCGAAGCTAAACCGCAGGGCGGCATTGGCTTACTTACCGTGGTACTGGACGACCCAACCGGTTATGGCCGCATTGTGCGTGAGAACGACACCATCACCGGCATTATCGAACAGAAAGATGCCAGCCCGGCGCAGCTCACCATTAAAGAGATCAACACCGGCATTCTGATCGCCAACGGCGGCGATTTAAAACGCTGGCTGGCGCAGCTCACCAACAATAATGCGCAGGGTGAGTATTACATCACCGATATTATCGCGCTGGCGCATCAGGAAGGTCGGGTGATCAACGCGGTTCATCCGGCACGCATCAGTGAAACCGATGGCGTCAATAACCGGCTACAGCTGGCGACATTAGAGCGCACTTACCAGGCTGAACAGGCGGAAAAGCTGCTGCTGGCTGGCGTGATGCTGCGAGATCCGGCCCGTTTTGACCTGCGCGGGACGCTGACGCACGGGCGGGATGTTGAAATTGACACCAACGTCATTATTGAAGGCCAGGTCACGCTGGGCGCACGCGTCAGAATCGGCGCGGGCTGCATTATCAAAAACAGCGTGATTGGCGATGACTGTGAAATCAGCCCCTATTCGGTGATCGAGGATGCGAATCTCGCCACTGCCTGCACCGTCGGACCTTTTGCCCGTCTGCGTCCTGGCAGCGAACTGGCCGATGCCGCCCACGTGGGCAACTTCGTCGAAATGAAGAAAGCGCGTCTGGGCAGGGGATCGAAAGCGGGGCATCTCTCCTATCTCGGTGATGCGGAGATTGGCGACAACGTAAATATCGGTGCAGGCACCATTACCTGCAACTACGACGGTGCGAACAAATTCAAAACCGTAATTGGCGATGACGTATTTGTGGGGTCAGATACCCAGCTGGTGGCGCCGGTCAGCATCGCGGCAGGGACCACCATTGCGGCGGGCACGACCATCATGAAAGATGTGACCCAGGCCGGTCTGGTCTATAACCGTAAAGAGCAGAATCACAAAGCGGACTGGCAGCGTCCGGTGAAGAAAAAATAAATTTTAACGGCCCGCTTTAATGCGGGCCGATGCAGTGCAGTGCAGTGCCAAAACTATAATCCCCACTCTCTACAAGGCTCGGGGAACCGGCAAAGCCGGATATCAGGTCGCATGACAACAGAAGTGGCGAAAAGCCATGTAGTCAGGAAAACATCATTATGTGTGGAATTGTTGGTGCAGTAGCGCAACGTGATATCGCAGAGATTCTGCTGGAAGGTCTGCGTCGTCTTGAATATCGCGGATATGATTCGGCCGGTCTGGCCGTGGTCGATCGTCAGGGGCACGTCACGCGCCTGCGGCGTTTAGGAAAAGTGCAGAAACTGGCGGAAGCCGCTGAGCAGCAACCGCTGATTGGTGGCACCGGCATCGCGCACACGCGCTGGGCAACCCATGGCGAGCCGTCGGAAGCGAACGCGCATCCGCACGTCTCAGAGCACATCATCATCGTGCACAACGGCATCATTGAAAATCATGAGCCATTGCGCGCTGAACTGATCGCGCGCGGTTACGTCTTTGCCTCTGAAACGGACACCGAAGTGGTGGCGCATCTGGTTCACTGGGAGCAGAAGCAGGGCGGTTCGCTGCGTGAAGTCGTACTGCGTGTGATTCCGCAGCTGCGCGGTGCCTATGGCATGGTGATCATGGACAGCCGCGATCCGTCACTGCTGGTGGCGGCCCGTTCCGGCAGCCCGCTGGTGATTGGTCGTGGCATGGGCGAAAACTTTATCGCCTCGGATCAGCTGGCCCTGCTGCCAGTGACCCGTCGGTTCATCTATCTGGAAGAGGGTGATATCGCCGAGATCAGCCGTCGCGATGTCACGGTGATCGACCGTGAAGGCAACACCGTGACCCGTGCCGAGATCGAGTCGAACCTGCAATATGACGCCGGTGACAAAGGCATTTACCGTCACTACATGCAGAAAGAGATCTACGAACAGCCCATGGCGCTGAAAAGCACCCTGAGCGGTCGGTTCAGCCAGGGTCAGGTTGATCTCAGCGAACTGGGCGCGGGCGCAGAAGCGCTGCTGAGCCAGGTTGAGCATATCCAGATTATCGCCTGTGGCACCTCCTACAACTCCGGCATGGTGTCACGCTACTGGTTTGAGTCGCTGGCAAACCTGCCCTGTGATGTCGAGATTGCCTCGGAGTTCCGCTACCGCAAATCAGCTGTTCGCAAAAACAGCCTGCTGATCACCCTGTCGCAGTCGGGTGAAACGGCAGATACCCTGGCGGCGCTGCGTCTCTCTAAAGAGCTGGGCTACCTGGGATCGCTGGCGGTCTGCAACGTAGCCGGTTCGTCACTGGTGCGGGAATCTGACCTGGCGCTGATGACCAAAGCGGGCACCGAAATCGGCGTCGCCTCTACCAAAGCGTTCACCACCCAGTTAGCGGTGCTGCTGATGCTGGTGGCGAAACTGGGCCGTCTGAAAGGGATGTCAGCCGAGACTGAACATGAGATCGTTCATGCACTGCAGGCGTTGCCGAACCGGATTGAGCAGATGCTGGCGCAGGATAAGCTGATTGAAAATCTGGCAGAAGGCTTCTCTGACAAGCATCACGCACTGTTCCTGGGTCGTGGCGATCAATATCCGATTGCCATGGAAGGGGCGCTGAAGCTCAAGGAGATCTCCTACATTCATGCGGAAGCCTACGCCGCAGGCGAGCTGAAACATGGCCCGCTGGCGCTGATTGATGCGGACATGCCGGTGATCGTGGTGGCACCTAACAACGAACTGCTGGAGAAGCTCAAATCCAACATCGAAGAGGTACGCGCACGCGGTGGCCTGCTTTATGTTTTTGCCGATCAGGATGCGGGCTTCAGCGACAGTGACGGCATGAAGATTATCCCGTTGCCGCATGTCGAAGAGGTCATTGCGCCCATCTTCTACACGGTGCCGCTACAGTTACTCTCCTATCACGTCGCCCTGATCAAAGGGACCGACGTCGATCAGCCACGTAACCTGGCAAAATCGGTTACTGTGGAATAACCGGGTGGGCCCCGTCGCGGGCCCACTTTGCTCTGGCCCTCTGTCATATAACTGTCATATTTCGTACATTTCACTGTCATCAAACTGTCCTATTTTCCCTCCTGCAGCAATCACAGATTCTTACTAAAACGACCCCAAGCCTGACTTTTCTCCCCTGGAGGGAATATGACACTGATGCGTAGCACCGTAGCCCGAATCCTCGCCACCACCTTCGCCGTAAGCGCGGTATCTGCTTTTGCGGCAACCGATCTCACTGGCGCAGGCGGGACGTTCCCGGCGCCGGTTTATGCCAAGTGGGCAGCAGAATATCAAAAAGCCACCGGTAGCAAAGTTAACTACCAGGGTATCGGTTCATCTGGCGGCGTGAAACAGATCATCGCTAAAACCGTCGATTTCGGTGCGTCCGATGCGCCAATGAAAGATGAAGATCTGCAGAAAAATGGCCTGTTCCAGTTCCCTACCGTGATCGGTGGCGTGGTACTGGCGGTTAACCTGCCGGGTATCAAGTCAGGTCAGCTGACGCTGGATGGCAAAACCGTCGGTGATATCTACCTCGGCACCATCAAAAAGTGGAACGACCCGGCGATTGCCAAACTTAACCCAGGCGTGAAACTGCCAGAGACCAACATCAACGTGGTACGTCGCGCTGACGGTTCAGGCACCTCGTTCGTCTTCACCAGCTATCTGGCGAAAGTGAACCCGGACTGGAACAGCAAAATTGGTAAAGGTAACACCGTCAACTGGCCGGTCGGTCTGGGCGGCAAAGGCAACGACGGCGTCGCCGCGTTTGTTCAGCGTCTGCCGGGTTCAATCGGCTACGTGGAGTACGCCTACGCTAAACAGAACAACCTGACCTACACCAAACTGATCGATGCCGATGGCAAAGCGGTCGCCCCAAGCGAAACCAGCTTCAGTAATGCCGCGAAAGGCGCTGACTGGAGCAAATCGTTCGCGCAGGATCTGACCTTCCAGAAGGGCGCTGATGCCTGGCCAATCTCGTCAACCACCTTTATTCTGATCTACAAAGATCAGGCTAATGCGGCCAAGGGTGCTGAAGTACTGAAATTCTTCGACTGGGCTTACAAAAGCGGCAGCAAAACCGCCACAGCGCTGGATTATGCTGCGCTGCCAGAGAGCGTGACTGAACAGATTCGCGCCGCCTGGAAAGCCAACATCAAAGACAGTTCTGGTAAAGCGCTTTATCAGTAATTGACCGACCCTGACCGGACAGCAGTCCGGTCAGACTCAACGGGCGGCGTCATGCCGTCCTGATAACTTCTGAAGACTGAGACTTCTATGGCTGCAACGAAGCCGGCATTCAAAGCCCCAGGCAAACAAGGTGACAGAATTTTTGGCGCGCTGGTCAGGCTGGCTGCGCTGATTGTCCTGTTACTGATGGGCGGCATTATTGTCTCCCTGATCATCTCCTCGTGGCCCAGCATCCAGAAGTTTGGTTTCGCCTTTTTGTGGACCAAAACCTGGGATGCGCCCAACGAACAATTTGGTGCACTGGTACCGATCTACGGCACCCTTGTGACCTCCATTATTGCCCTGATTATCGCAGTACCGGTGAGTTTTGGTATCGCGCTGTTCCTGACCGAACTCGCGCCAGGCTGGCTGCGTCGCCCGCTGGGCACCGCCATTGAGCTGCTGGCGGCCATTCCCAGTATTGTTTATGGCATGTGGGGTCTGTTTGTTTTCGCGCCGCTGTTTGCCGAATACTTCCAGACACCGGTCAATGACGTGATATCGGGCATTCCGATTGTCGGCGAGCTTTTCTCCGGCCCCGCTTTCGGTATCGGCATCCTCGCGGCGGGTGTGATTCTGGCCATCATGATCATCCCTTACATCGCCTCGGTCATGCGCGACGTCTTTGAGCAGACCCCGGTGATGATGAAAGAGTCAGCCTACGGCATCGGCTGCACCACCTGGGAAGTGATCTGGCGCATCGTACTGCCCTTTACCAAAAATGGCGTGATTGGCGGTGTGATGCTCGGACTGGGTCGTGCGCTGGGTGAAACCATGGCGGTGACTTTTATTATCGGCAACACCTACCAGCTCGACAGCCCGTCGCTGTTTATGCCGGGTAACAGCATCACCTCGGCGCTGGCCAACGAGTTCGCTGAAGCGGAATCGGGCGTGCACGTCGCCGCGCTGATGGAGCTGGGACTGATCCTGTTTGTGATTACCTTTATCGTGCTGGCGATTTCAAAGCTGATGATTATGCGGCTGGCGAAAAGTGAAGGAGCGCACTCATGACCACAATTGAAATTCAGGCGCGCGCCGAACTGGACGCATCACGCCGTAAAATGCAGTCCTGGCGCAGCACTAAAAATAAAATTGCGCTGACGCTGTCGCTGCTGACCATGGCTTTTGGTCTGTTCTGGCTGGTGTGGATCCTGTTCACCACCGTATCGCGCGGCGTGGATGGGCTCTCCTGGTCCCTGTTCACCGAATCAACGCCACCACCCAATACCGCGGGCGGCGGGCTGGCTAACGCCCTGGCAGGCAGCGGATTACTGATTTTCTGGTCTACCTTCTTCGGCACACCGCTGGGCATCATGGCGGGTATCTATCTGGCGGAATATGGGCGCAAGTCGCCACTGGCAGAAGTGATCCGCTTTATTAACGACATTCTGCTTTCGGCACCCTCGATTGTGGTCGGCCTGTTCGTCTACACCCTTGTGGTGTCGCAGATGCAGCACTTCTCCGGCTGGGCCGGGGTGATTGCGCTGGCGCTGCTGCAGGTGCCGATTGTGATTCGTACCACCGAAAACATGATGCGACTGGTGCCAGACAGCATGCGTGAAGCGGCTTACGCGCTGGGTACGCCCAAGTGGAAGATGATCGCGTCTATCACCCTGAAAGCGTCGGTCTCCGGCATCATCACGGGTGTGCTGCTGGCGATTGCCCGCATTGCAGGTGAAACGGCACCGCTGCTGTTCACGGCGCTCTCGAACCAGTTCTGGAGCACCGACATGATGCAGCCGCTGGCGAACCTGCCGGTCACCATCTTTAAGTTCGCCATGAGCCCGTTCGCAGAATGGCAGAGCCTGGCCTGGGCGGGTGTGCTGATTATTACCCTCTGCGTGCTGGTGCTGAACATCGTGGCGCGGGTGATTTTCGCCAAAGGTAAACACGGTTAATTTCCGGCGCGGCCCTGTGCGGCGCCGTATAAGAGAGATGAATTATGAGTATCGCGACAGCATCAGCCGATAAAATTCAGGTCCGTAATCTGAACTTCTATTACGGCAAATATCATGCGCTGAAGAACATCAATCTGGATATCGCTAAGAATCAGGTGACTGCGTTTATCGGGCCATCGGGCTGTGGTAAGTCGACCCTGCTGCGGACCTTCAACAAAATGTACTCGCTCTATCCTGATCAGCGGGCTGAAGGGGACATTCTGCTGGATGGCGAAAACATTCTGGCGACTCAGCAGGATATTTCGCTGCTGCGCGCCCGGGTCGGCATGGTGTTTCAGAAGCCTACGCCGTTCCCGATGTCGATCTATGACAACATCGCCTTTGGTGTTCGCCTGTTTGAAAAGCTGTCGCGTGCAGATATGGATGCGCGCGTACAGTGGGCGCTGACCAAAGCCGCGCTGTGGAATGAAACCAAAGACAAGCTGCATCAGAGCGGTTACAGTCTCTCCGGCGGCCAGCAGCAGCGTCTGTGCATTGCCCGCGGTATCGCGATTCGCCCGGAAGTCTTACTGCTGGATGAGCCCTGCTCTGCGCTTGATCCTATCTCTACTGGCCGTATTGAGGAGCTGATCACCGAGCTGAAACAGGATTACACCGTGGTGATCGTGACGCACAACATGCAACAGGCTGCACGCTGCTCTGACCATACGGCTTTCATGTATCTGGGCGAACTGATTGAGTTCAGCGATACCGACACGCTGTTCACTAAACCCGCCCAGAAGCAAACCGAAGATTATATAACTGGCCGCTACGGCTGATCTGACAGGAGATCGACATGGATAATCTTAATCTGAATAAGCACATATCCGGTCAGTTCAATGCCGAGCTGGAGCATATCCGTACCCAGGTGATGATCATGGGCGGTATGGTCGAGCAGCAGCTGACCGATGCGATTACCGCCATGCATAATCTGGATGGCGAACTGGCGCAGCGGGTGATCGACGGTGACCAGAAGGTCAATATGATGGAAGTGGAGATTGATGAAGCCTGCGTGCGCATCATCGCCAAACGTCAGCCAACCGCGATCGATTTGCGACTGGTGATGGCGATCATCAAAGCCATTTCTGAGCTGGAACGGATTGGCGACGTGGCGGAGAAGATCAGCCGCACGGCGCTGGAGAAGTTTGGTCAGCAGCATTTGCCGCTGCTGGTCAGCCTTGAGTCGCTGGGTCGTCACACCGTACAGATGCTGCATGATGTGCTGGACGCTTTTGCACGCATGGATCTCAATGAAGCGATCACTATCTACCGTGAAGATAAAAAGGTGGATAAAGAGTACGAAGGCATTGTGCGCCAGCTGATGACCTACATGATGGAAGATCCGCGCACCATTCCCAGCGTGCTGACGGCGCTGTTCTGTGCCCGCGCCATTGAGCGTATCGGCGATCGTTGCCAGAATATCTGCGAAATCATCTTCTATTTCGTCAAAGGTCAGGATTTCCGTCACGTTGGCGGTGACCGGCTCGATGAATTACTGTCGGGCGATGACGGCAGCAACAGACCTTCCTGATAAATCTTCTTCCTGCGCCTGATCGGCGCAGGGATAAGCCTTTTCAATTGGTCACATCCTGAACTCTCTCTATAATTGCGGCACTTTTCTTTATGAGGTGCGCAACGATGTCCCCTTCTCCCCAATCTAAGCCCGGCGTAACGCCAGGCAAAGCGATGCTGGCTGCGGTCAGCGGTTATGCCATGGATGGATTTGACCTGCTGATACTCGGCTTTATGCTGCCGGCTATCAGTGTTTCGCTGGCGCTCAACCCATCACAGGCGGGATCGCTGGTGACCTGGACGCTGATCGGCGCGGTTATCGGTGGCATCGTATTTGGTCATCTCAGCGACCGCTATGGTCGCATCCGCATGCTCACCGTCACGATTCTGGTCTTTTCGGTCTTTACCGGGCTGTGCGCGGTGGCGCAGGGCTACTGGGATCTGCTCGCCTGGCGAACGCTGGCGGGTGTCGGTCTGGGTGGCGAATTTGGTATCGGCATGGCGCTGATTGCCGAAGCCTGGCCTGCGGAGAAGCGTAATCGCGCATCAGCGTGGGTTGGCATCGGCTGGCAACTCGGGGTGCTGATGGCGGCCTTTATCACACCGCCGCTGCTGACTATCATCGGCTGGCGCGGCATGTTTCTGGTCGGCTTGTTGCCTGCGCTGGTCTCGTTTGCCATTCGTCGCGGCATGGGTGAACCGGAGGCGTATCAACGGCAGGTTAAACATGTGCCGTCACTCTCTTTTCCGGCGCGCCTGAAACTGCTGGTGCGCGATCGCGCCACCGCCAAAGCCAGCCTGGGCATTTTTATCCTCTGTTCAGTACAGAACTTTGGTTACTACGGGCTGATGATCTGGATGCCGAGTTACCTCTCCTCCAGCTTTGGCTTCAGCCTGACGAAGTCGGGCCTCTGGACCGCGGTGACCGTGGTCGGGATGACCTTTGGCATCTGGCTGTTTGGCGTACTGGCCGACCGCTTCGCACGCTGGAAAATCTTCCTGCTCTATCAGTTTGGCGCAGTAGTGATGGTGGTGGTTTATGCTCAGCTGCGCGACCCGAACATCATGTTATTTACCGGCGCGATCATGGGGATGTTTGTTAACGGCATGATTGGCGGTTATGGCGCGCTGATTTCCGATACTTTCCCGCCGCAGGTGCGTGCCACCGCGCAAAACGTCCTGTTCAACCTTGGTCGTGGTGTGGGCGGCTTCGGCCCGGTGGTGATTGGTCTGCTGGCGAGCCAGTTCTCGTTTACGGCGGCGATTACCCTGCTGGCGCTGATTTATCTGCTGGATATTGCGGCGACGCTGTTCCTGCTGCCGAAGAAACAGGGTCAGGAAGATACGCTGGGCGCGATTGGCTGATGCTACCGTGATGGTATGGCTGGGTAAGTGTCATCCCGGCCATTCCGGGTCAGTAATATGGCTCACGATCACCTGTTCTGCCTTCATTACCCCCCTGGCATTACATGGCAGGGGGATCCGTTAACAGGCGATTTAAATCCATAACAGGCGGAGCGTTCTCACAGGTTTACTTCATCAGCGGCAGGAGCTGTTGATACAGCGTCGCAAAGGTCTCACGACGTGGCTGGTAGTGCGCTACCCGGGCCGGATCCGGCTGGTGTCGCTGCACCAGAACCGGCGTCGGCACGGTGACCTCTGCATCCAGCGCCTGCTGTGCCAGCCTGGCGGCCCCCAGCGCCGGGCCAACCTCCCCGCCATGGCAGTAATCCAGCGTCTGGCCGCTGATGTCTGCCAGCATCTGACGCCACAGTGCACTGCGTGCGCCGCCGCCGATCAACATAATGCTCTTTGGCTGAACGCCACAGTCGTGCAGCGCGTCCATGCCCTCCGCCAGCGCAAACCCTACGCCTTCCAGCACCGATCTCGCCAGCTCGGGACGGCCATGCTGGTGGGTAAAGCCAAAGAAAGCACCGCGGGCATTCGGGTTATTGTGCGGCGTGCGCTCACCGGAAAGATAGGGCAGAAACCACAGCCCGGGCAGGTCATCGCGTGCGCGTTCAGCTTCAGCCAGCAGCTCAGGAACATCTCTGCAACCGGTCAGCGTCGCTGCCCAGTCCAGACAGGAGGCTGCGCTGAGCATCACCGACATCAGATGCCAGCGCTGGGGTAACGCATGACAGAAGCTGTGTACCGCGCGCTGCGGATTGCTGAGATAGCCGTCGCTCACCACGAAGTAGACGCCCGACGTACCCAGCGACAGCATGCCCTGGCCCGGTTCGGTCATGCCGACACCAATCGCACCCGCAGCATTGTCGCCACCGCCCGCCGCCAGCGGCACGGCGTTCATCTTCCAGCGTGTGGCCAGTTCGGCATGTAAGGTGCCGGTCAGGGCATTGCCCTCATAGAGTTGCGGCATCTGATCGCGGCTGAGGTCGCAGGCGCGCAGCATCGCATCGCTCCAGTCACGCCGCGCCACATCCAGCCACATCGTGCCTGCTGCATCTGACATATCGGTGGCGAAGTCGCCACTCAATCGCCAGCGCAGGTAATCTTTGGGCAACAGCACGTGAGCGATCTGATTGAATATTGCCGGTTCATATTGCTGAACCCACAGCAGCTTGGGAGCCGTGAAGCCGGGCATCATCAGGTTGCCGGTGATCGCCCGCGAATCCGGCACCTTCTGTTCCAGCTCACGGCACTGCGCCTCGCTGCGCCCATCATTCCAGAGCATGGCCGGTCGTAATACCTGGTTTGCACTGTTGAGCAGCGTTGCACCATGCATCTGTCCGCTCAGCCCGATGGCCTGCACCGCGCGCAGATCCTGCTGCGCGCTCAGCGCCTGCATGGCCAAATCCAGCGCCTGCCACCAGCTTTCGGGATCCTGCTCGCTCCACAATGGCTGCGGACGCGAAACCTGCAGCGGCGCTGTTTCCGTCGCCATCACATTGCCTTGTGCATCCATCAGCACCACTTTGACGCCAGAGGTGCCTAAATCGATCCCGATAAACATGCTCTGCTCCTGAGGGGTTAGAAATCAAACAGGTAGTGATTTACCAGATTTTCCAGCTGCTCCTGACGTCCGCTCTGATGCTGCGGATTGAGCTGCTGCTGCTGAGCATGCGCCGCCAGCGCCTCCAGTGAAAACTCGCCTTTCAAAATTTGCTGGCCGAACTCACCATTCCAGCCGCTGTAGCGCTGTGCCACACGCTTATCGAGTTCACCGTCGCTGATCATGCGAGCGGCGACTTTCAGCGCCAGCGCCATGGTATCCATCGCGCCAATATGACCGTAAAAGAGATCATATTTATCAGTGCTCTGACGACGCACTTTGGCATCAAAGTTTAAGCCGCCAGTGGTAAAGCCGCCCGCCTTGAGGATTTCGTACATCACCAGCGCATTCTCTTCAACGCTGACCGGGAACTGATCGGTATCCCAGCCGCACTGCGGATCGCCGCGGTTGGCATCCACTGAACCAAAAATGCCCAGCGCAATGGCCGTCGCAATTTCATGATGGAAAGAGTGACCCGCCAGCGTGGCGTGATTCGCCTCAACGTTAACCTTGATCTCTTTCTCCAGACCGAACTGTTTCAGGAAGCCATAAACCGTCGCGACATCATAGTCATACTGATGTTTGGTCGGCTCCTGCGGTTTCGGTTCGATCAGCAGCGTTCCCTGGAAGCCAATTTTGTGTTTGTGCTCGACCACCATCTGCATAAAGCGACCAATCTGCTCGCGCTCCTGGCGCAGATCGGTATTGAGCAGGGTTTCGTATCCTTCGCGTCCGCCCCACAACACATAGTTTTCGCCGCCCAGGGTTTTGGTCGCCTGCATGGCGCTGCAGACCTGCGTCGCTGCCCAGGCAAAGACTTCAGGATCGGGATTGGTAGCAGCCCCGGCTCCGTAGCGCGGATGGGTAAAGCAGTTGGCCGTGCCCCACAGCAGTTTCACGCCGGTCTCCTGCTGTTTCTCCAGCAGTTTATCGGTCATGGCGGCAAAATTCTCTTTGTAGCTGTGCAGCGAATCGCCTTCTGGTGACACATCAACGTCATGGAAGCAGTACCACGGCACATTCAGCTTGTGGAAAAACTCAAAGGCCACATCCGCTTTCAGTTTTGCCTGCTGCAGCGCATCTCCGCTTTTCTGCCACGGACGATCAAAAGCGCCGACACCAAACATATCCGCGCCATTCCAGCAGAAGGTGTGCCAGTAACAGGCGGCAAAGCGCAGATGCTCCGCCATGGTCTTGCCGAGGATCACCTCATCGGGATTGTAGTGGCGGAAAGCGAGAGGATGAGTCGACTGGGTGCCTTCATAACGAACCCGATCGATCTGATCGAAATAAGCGTGCATGGTTTGCTCCTTAGCATCAGTACCCGAATGGCCTGCGTTGAAGCAATATTTGATATTGGCTGCTGTCTCATCACAATTACGATATTTCACTACGGGTGTCAGATAATTATTATTTGTGCGCTGGCTCGCAAAATAATGTTATTTACGGGGTGGTTTATCATTATCGCTCTCTTGTCCGAAAAAGATGAAACCTCGATCGCGCTCATAAAAAATGAAATAAACCAAAAAACGTAATAGCCGGATAAAAATCAGTAATTGCTGTAACAGGAAAATAAGGGCAACAATTCATCCGCCTGGTTTATAGGCCTGAAACGACAATAGCCTCAACCTACAGGATGATCACAATGAAGATGAAACATGCACTGCTCGCCGCCTGTGCGGCGCTGGCGCTGTTCAGCCAGACCAGCGTGGCAAAAGAAGTGAAGATCGGCATGGCGATTGACGATTTGCGACTCGAACGCTGGCAGAAAGACCGCGACATTTTCGTAAAACAGGCTGAGACGCTGGGCGCGAAGGTGTTTGTTCAGTCAGCCAACGGCAACGAAGAGACACAGATGTCGCAGATTGAAAATATGATCAATCGCGGTGTCGATGTGCTGGTGATTATTCCCTACAACGGTCAGGTATTGAGTAATGTTGTCGCTGAAGCGAAACGGGAAGGCATTAAAGTGCTGGCGTATGACCGAATGATAAATAATGCCGATATCGACTTTTATATCTCTTTCGATAATGAAAAAGTGGGCGAGCTTCAGGCCGAGAGCATTGTGAAACAGGTGCCTAAGGGCAACTATTTTTTAATGGGCGGATCGCCTGTGGATAATAACGCACGCCTGTTTCGTGCCGGACAGATGAAGGTGTTAAAACCCTATATTGATAACGGCAGCATTAAAATTGTTGGCGACCAGTGGGTCGATGCCTGGCTGCCGGAAAATGCCCTGAAAATTATGGAAAATGCCCTGACCGCCAACGGCAACCATATCGATGCGGTGGTGGCCTCTAACGATGCCACCGCAGGCGGCGCGATTCAGGCGCTGAGCGCGCAGGGGCTGGCAGGAAAAGTGGCGATCTCCGGTCAGGATGCCGATCTGGCAGCCATTAAGCGTATCAAAGCGGGCACCCAGACCATGACGGTTTACAAACCGATCACCGAGCTCGCCACCGAAGCGGCGAAAATTGCCGTCGAACTGGGCGAGGGCAAAACACCTGCCAGCAACAGCACGCTTAACAATGGTCTGAAAGAGGTTCCGTCACGGCTGCTGAAGCCGATTCCGGTCAACAAAGACAATATTGAAAGCACCGTGGTGAAAGACGGTTTCCACAAACAGAGCGAACTCTGACTGCGCATAGCGTGAGGGAGAACAGTCGATGCTGCTGGAAATGAAAAATATCACCAAGCGTTTCGGTGCCGTGAAGGCGCTGAATGATGTCAGCCTGCAACTTGAGGCGGGCGAAGTGATGTCGCTGTGTGGTGAGAATGGATCAGGCAAATCGACGCTGATGAAAATCCTGTGCGGACTCTATCCGCACGGCGATTTTGAAGGGCAGATTCACTTCTCTGGCGACGACATTCAGGCGCAGACCATTCGCGATACCGAGCGTAAAGGCATTGTGATTATTCATCAGGAGCTGGCGCTGGTGCGGCAACTGACGGTGATGGAGAACATTTTCCTCGGTGCCGAACTGAGCCGTTTCGGCATGGTGGATGATGAAACCATGACCCTGCGCTGCCAGCAACTGCTGGCGCGGGTCGGGCTGAACGTTTCTCCCGCCACCCGGGTCGGTGAGTTAGGCCTTGGGCAGCAGCAACTGGTGGAGATTGCCCGCGCCCTTAACAAACAGGTCCGGCTGCTGATTCTGGATGAGCCGACCTCTTCCCTGACGGAGCAGGAAACGGACGTGCTGCTCGGCATCATCCGCAATCTGCGTGAACACGGCATTGCCTGCATCTACATCTCGCACAAGCTGAATGAGGTTAAGGCGATCTCCGATACCATCTGCGTGATTCGTGACGGCCAGCATATTGCTACCCGTCCGGCAGCGGGCCTGAGCGAAGATGACATCATCACCATGATGGTGGGACGCGAGCTGACCGCGCTCTATCCCCACGCGCCGCATCAGATTGGCGACGTGATACTGAAAGTTGAAAACCTCACCGCCTGGCATCCGGTTAACCGCCACATCCGCCGCGTTAACAATGTCTCGTTCTCGCTCAGACGCGGTGAAATCCTCGGCATCGCCGGGCTGGTGGGCGCGGGCAGGACTGAGACAGTCCAATGTCTGTTTGGCGTCTGGCCGGGGCGCTGGCAGGGCGATATCTGGATCAATGGCAAACAGGTCAACATCACCGATTGCCGCGCCGCCATTGCGCACGGCATCGCGATGGTGCCGGAAGATCGTAAAAAAGATGGCATCGTGCCGCTGATGGCGGTGGGCAAAAATATTACCCTGGCGGCGCTGGACCAGTTCAGCCACCGACTCTCAACGCTGGATGAAGCGCAGGAGCAGCAGGCGATCAATGACGCGATCGGTCGGCTGCGGGTGAAAACCTCCTCATCAGAACTGCCGATTGGCCGTTTAAGCGGCGGCAACCAGCAGAAAGCGATTCTGGCGAAATGTCTGCTGCTCAATCCAAAAATCCTAATCCTCGATGAACCGACGCGCGGCATTGATGTGGGCGCACGTCAGGAGATCTACCTGCTGATCAATGCGCTGGTTCAGCAGGGTATCGCGGTGATTGTGATTTCCTCTGAGCTTCCGGAAGTGCTGGGCCTGAGCGATCGGGTGCTGGTGATGCATGAAGGGCAGATCAAAGCCGATTTGATTAACGATAACCTGACTCAGGAGCAGGTGATGGAAGCTGCCCTGCGGAGTGAACATTATGCTTAAAAGTGAAAGTACCCAAAGCCGCCTCTCCGGCACGCCGGGCAAACCGTCACCGGGCAGGTTCACACTGCCTAATTTGCAGGTTCTGGTGATGCTGGGCGCAATTGTGCTGATTGCATTGTTCTTTACCTGGACCACAGACGGCGCGTGGCTCAGCGCGCGTAACGTCTCCAACCTGCTGCGTCAGACCGCCATCACCGGCATTCTGGCCGTGGGTATGGTGTTCGTGATTATATCGGCGGAGATCGACCTGTCAGTAGGTTCCATGATGGGCCTGCTGGGTGGCGCGGCGGCGATATTTGACGTCTGGCTCGGCTGGCCGCTGCCGCTGACCATTGTGGTGACGCTGGTGATGGGATTACTGCTTGGCACGTGGAATGGCTGGTGGGTGGCCTACCGTAAAGTGCCTTCGTTTATTGTGACGCTGGCGGGGATGCTGGCTTTCCGCGGTGTTCTGGTCGGGATTACCGATGGCACTACGGTTGCGCCGATCACGCCGGGCATGTCGCAGATTGGTCAGAGTTATCTGCCGGGCGGCGTCGGTTTCGGCTTTGGCTTTGCCGGTCTGGCGTTGTTTATGTTGTGGCAGTGGCGGCTGCGGCTGCGTCGTCAGCAGCTCGGACTGGCGCAGGGCGCAGCCAGCGGCACCATCGGACGTCAGGCGATCACCGCCATCTTAGTGCTGGGTGCCATCTGGTTGCTCAACGACTATCGCGGCGTGCCGACCCCGGTGTTACTGCTGGCCGTGCTGTTGCTGGCGGGCATGTTTATGGCAACCCGCACCGCGTTTGGCCGTCGTATCTACGCCATCGGCGGCAACATTGATGCTGCGCGCCTGTCTGGCATTAACGTGGCGCGTACCAAGCTGGCGGTGTTTGCCATCAACGGTGTGATGGTGGCGATTGCCGGGCTGATCCTCAGTTCACGGCTGGGCGCAGGTTCGCCGTCGGCGGGTAATATTGCGGAACTCGACGCTATCGCCGCCTGTGTCATCGGCGGCACCAGCCTGGCGGGTGGCGTGGGTTCGGTTGCGGGCGCGGTAATGGGAGCCTTTATTATGGCCTCGCTGGATAACGGCATGAGCATGATGGATGTGCCGACTTTCTGGCAGTACATCGTCAAAGGCGCGATTCTGCTGCTGGCGGTGTGGATGGATACGGCAACGCGGCGTCGGGTGTAATCGCGCGGGCGATCACATTGTGGCGCAAACAATTTTTTTGCCCCTTTCAGCCGTGTTATGCAATGCGCTGAGGATTTAAGGGAACGCGCCATCATGCATGAGAAACGCTATCGCATTACCCTGCTGTTTAACGCCAACAAAGTGTATGACCGTCAGGTTGTGGAGGGCGTCGGTGAGTATCTGCAGGCGTCGCAGACTGACTGGGATATCTTCATCGAAGAAGATTTCCGCTGCCGCATCGACAACATCCGGGAGTGGCTGGGCGATGGGGTGATCGCCGATTACGACGATCGCTCTATCGAAACCCTGCTGTCGAATGTTTCCGTGCCGATTGTCGGCGTTGGCGGCTCTTATCATCGGCAGGAGGATTATCCGCCGGTGCACTACATCGCGACTGACAACGCCGCGCTGGTGGAGAAAGCCTTTCTGCATCTGAAAGAGAAGGGCATTAATCGCTTTGCCTTTTATGGTTTACCGGCCTCCAGCGGCAAGCGCTGGGCACAGGAGCGTGAACAGGCGTTTCGCCAGCTGGTGGGACGTGAGCGCTATCAGGGCGTGGTCTACCAGGGCATGGAAACCGCGCCGGAAAACTGGCAGCACGCCCAGAACCGTCTCGCCGACTGGCTGCAGACGCTGCCGCCGCAAACCGGCATTATCGCCGTCACGGATTCACGGGCGCGACACCTGCTGCAGGCGTGCGAACACCTGAAAATACCGGTGCCGGAGAAGCTTACGGTGATCGGGATTGATAATGAGGAGCTGACCCGCTATCTGTCACGCGTGGCGCTCTCGTCCGTGGCGCAGGGCTCGCGACAGATGGGCTATCAGGCGGCCAAACTGCTGCATCGGCTGCTGGATAAGCAGCCCTTACCGCTTCAGCGCATTCTGGTGCCGCCGGTGAAAGTCATCGCCCGGCGCTCTACCGACTTCCGCTCGCTGCGCGATCCGGCGGTGATTCAGGCGATGCACTACATCCGCTTCAACGCCTGTAAGGGGATCAAAGTGGAGCAGGTGCTGGATGCAGTCGGGCTATCGCGCTCTAATCTGGAAAAACGCTTTCGGGATGAGACCGGCGACACCCTCCATGCGATGATCCACCGTGAAAAACTGGAAAAAGCGCGCGAACTGCTGGCCTCTTCATCGCTCAACATCAACGAGATCTCGCAGATGTGCGGCTATCCTTCGCTGCAATACTTCTATTCGGTCTTCCGCAAAAGCTACGACACCACGCCGAAAGAGTATCGCCAGCATTTTGGGGAGAATGTGTTGTAGCAGGAAGCGTTCAGTCTGAGGTGGATGGATACCGGATGAATCAGGGCGGCTTGAGCCACTAGATCATCCGCTGCTCACTCTGCTCCAGCACCGCCAGCGCCAGCCCGTTGGCCGGATCGATCCGTTGCTCAGGAAAGTGCAGCAGGGTATGTGCGGCGGTAAAGGCCAGCGCGTTGCCGTGTGCGGTAGTGCGCACCGCCTTGCAGAAGACCTCACTGGCGTTCCACGGACAATCAATGATGATGGTGGCGGGATTGAGCAGCAGCATAATCTGACTCAGCGCCGCACCCAGATAGCCACCCGCCTGCGCCATCACCTCATCCACCACCCGTGGCGCGCTGTCGCGGTTCTGCCAGCTCAGGCCAGGCTGACGCTGCGCCAGCTGCTGTTTAACCGCAGGCTGGCTGACCAGCGCTTCCAGGCAACCGCGGCGGCCACAGCTGCAACGCGGGCCGTCGGGCTGGACAACCAGATGTCCCGCCTCGCCCGCCGTCCAGCTGTGCCCGGTAAATACTTCGCCATGCTGTACCAGTGCGCCGCCAATTCCCTCGGAAATACGCAGATAAAAGTGACCGCTCTCCACAGATAATCCACGTAGCTGTACCGCCAGCAGCGCAGCGGCTTTGACATTATTCATAATGCGGATGGGGAGACTGACGTGCTTACTCAGCGCGCCCAGCAGGTCAACATCCTGCCATTCGAGGGGCAATGAAATATGCATCCAGCCGCGCCGGGGATCGACGATACCGGGAAAACCCAGGCCAATGCCGAGCAAATCAGGATAGCTTTTCATCAGTTCCCGGCACAGCATCGCCAGCTCAGCCAGCAGTCGGGTCGGGTTACTGGTATCGGTGCGCAGCGTCTTTTCAGCCAGCACCTGTGAAAAATAGTCGCAGACCCGCCAGTGGATGACGTTGCGTTCCACCATGATGCCTGCGCTCTTGAGTTTTTCCGGCCGCAGGGTAATCCCGATTTTAGGCCGTCCGGCGGAAGCGACGCTGACCGGCCCCAGCTCCTCTATCAGGCCCTGCTCCAGCAGGTCATCAATGATTAAGGAGACGGTGTTTTTGCTGAGTGTCAGCGCCTCCGCCAGATCCTGACGCGACGTCACGCGCAGCTTACGCAGCTGAGTCATCACCCGTTTCTGGTTATTCAGTCGCAGTAGTGCAGGGCCTTTGCCGTTCGTTTTCATTACGGGTTCACTCAACAGAGGAGTAAGAATTGAGTGTATCAGCCCATACGTATTCCACATCCCACACTTTTGCGGGCGGTTTCACACAACCCGATCGCCTGTGGCTAAGATCGTGACCGCGATCAGATCGTGGGATTAATGCCGGGTTTTCTGCTGCACCAGTGGCCGGACGTCGGAATGATCCTGACTCAGCGCGTCCGGCTGCGCCGGGCATGGGCGGAAGGGCAAAGGCGGTATAGCTCGTCGTTATAAAGAGGGGCTTCAGGCCCGATGAGCGCAGTGACCCGGCGCTGCCGGGTCACTGTTTAATATTCGTCGCCGCGTACCCGACTGCGATAGCTTTCCCAGTCGAAGCGCACCCACAGGCTGTTGCCGAGGCGCATACGGTCCATGACACGTTCGCCCAGCAGCGTATTCATGCCCGCATGGTCGAGGTTGGATAACATGCCGGTCGGGCGTTTCGAGGAGGATCGGCGATCGACAATCTGGTTGATAATCACTTTTTCGTAGCGCGATTCGCTCTGCATACCGATCTCATCAATCACCAGCAGATCAACACTGCTGAGATCCTGAATCAGCCGCTCTTCGGTAATGCCGCTGCTGCCGCTGAAGGTGCCCTTCATGCTCGACATCAAATCAGCAACCGTCACGATCAGCACGCTTTTACCGCGCAGGATCAGGTCGTTGCCAATCGCGGCGGCCAGATGGTTTTTACCGGTGCCGGGACGGCCTGAAAAGACAAAACTGGCGATGCTGCCATCAAATTCAGCGGCATACTGACGCGCCAGTTCCAGCGCCTTGCGCTGTCCCTCATTCTCTACCCGGTAATTATCAAATGAGCAGTTCATATGCAGCTCTCGAATGCCGGAACGGCCCATTACGCGCTGCATTTTCATTGCGCGATTCTCACGCACAATCGCCTCTGATCGCAGGCGACCCTGCTCCTGATTCCACGCCAGCAGCTCTTCGCCATTGGCAAATTTAGGACGTGTGCCTGCGGGCATCATTTTTTTCAGACGGTTAAAGAGATCGTTTGGCGTTTTCATCATTCACCTCGGAAACCATCGGGAATGGTACGGTCAGGATCGGGCAACTGCGTGATATCACGCTTCGGTTGCCCGCCGTTTGCGGCACGGTTCATCTGAATGCTGCGTGCCAGTTTCTGTTGCCACTGTACATGATGGAACATCCGGCCTTCCGCCTGCCAGTAAGCCACAAAGGCCGCCAGCTCGCTGGGGGTCACCGGTTCGCCCAGCGACACACCCCAGATCGCGGCCTGGCGCGTAAAGTCGGCATCCGGCTGCCAGCCCTGATACATGGCGAACTTACCTGCCGGCGTATGGATCGCGGCGGGGGAATCGTCATACAGGCTGTCATCCAGCGCCACATCATTCGGCTGCCGGGCGGCGGCTTCCAGCGCCAGCAGCTCAGCCAGACGCTTAGGTGTGATGGCGTACATCACCGGCGCATAATTATCTAACACCGCCAGCGTGCCCTTTTCCGCCTGCTGCAGGGCAGTCAGCGGATCCTGTCGGAAGGCATCCAGGCCAATGAGCGTTGAAGTTAAGATTTTAGCTGACATGAAAAGACCTGAGGTTAACGAACACCTTGCGCCGGGAACCCGTCGCCGACGCAGAAGTGTTTATTGTACCTTTTTTAATGATGCGGATCGCTTAAAAAGCAAGAGTGCGGATCAGTGCGAGGTGACCGGAGAAGTGGCGTGACGGGCCGGTGCAGATTCGGTGGCGTGCACGCTGACGGCCGGACGGGTCTGCCATAGATAGCGAACCGAGGCCAGCCAGCACAGGCCGTAACCCAGCAGTTCGGTACCCTCTTCGGCCATGTTTTTCACCACGCGGTTGTAATCGCCCAGCATCAGGTGCTGCCACAACGCATGAATACCAAACAGTCGTGAGAAGACCAGCACCACTAAAAAGCCGGAGGCCATCACCGGCCAGCTGCGGTGCTGCAGCAGCCTGGCCAGCGCATGCAGGGTTTTTTTCGGCGTCCGCAGCGCGACGGCCAGACAACCGGCCGTCACCGCCAGGGCGAACCAGATCCAGCTGCCATGCTGGATGGCATCAAACACAAAGTCGAGCTCACGGATCAGCATACAGCTATAGAAGCCCGCCACTAAGGTCAGCGCGCCGCGCTGAGCCGGACGGCGCTGGGCCGCAATAAAGAACAGGGCGGCAATCACCGCCAGCATGATTTCCTGGGTGGTTTCAGTAAAAGAGGTTTCGTGCAGCGCATCATTCATCCAGGCCACATCAATATAGATGGGCAATATCATCAGAGCGAGAAAGAGTGCTGCCAGTATGAAGACCGTCATTTCACGGCCAATAATTGTCAAATCGTTGCGCATAGTGTTACCAGTATAATGATTAGCGGACTCATTATATTTTAAACGCCCGATTCCCTTTCTCTTTTCATGCCCCGATCAGAAGCTGGCGCTGAAGCCAAAGGTATAAAGTTGCTGCTCCTGGTTATTCAGCGCTTCGCTTTGTGAAAACGCGGCGAAAGCCGCCAGATTATCGTTCAGAGGCACTTGTGCACCGATGCTCAGATCGATGCCTTCGGACTGATCGGTGCCGTTCGTCGCCTCACGCCGGGGATTCTGCGGCGTGTCTGCCAGCAGATAGTGATAACTCAGCTGCGCCCAGGGCGATATCCATCCCTGCTGCGAATCGATGCGCCAGCCGACGCTGGCGCTCTGCTCACGACTCTGCTGATCGCTGTAGTCACATTGCAGACAGTTCATCTGCTGCGGATCAACGGCATACTGCGCCACCGGCCCGGTGGTAAATGACGGGGCAATGGGCAGGTCAACCCCAGCCCGATAGCGTTTTCCCAGCGGGGTGGTGCCTACGCTGCCGGTTTCACTGTGGACGGCGATGGGTGACGCGGTGGGAGAGTTGATGGCGGCTTCAAACAGGGCGCGGCTCTCATCGCTGAAGGCGAGTGGCGTCAGGGCGATCTTCTCCGCCAGAATCGTATCGTAGTCGGGCAGAAAGTCGGGATGTTGAGGCGCAGAGATGCCGCCGCGCGCAAAAGTCGGTTGCGTTAAGATTAACAGCCATACAGCACAGCAGATCCGCAGACCTTTCCAACCGCTTCTCGGCAACATCGCTTCTCCAGGCAAGGCTGAAGTTATTATCCGGCGTTTAAATTAAATTTCGGCCCGTCTCTGTTATTTAACCGGTGATCGTTTAACTATCAACCGATTAATTCTAAGATCAAGCGGACCGCTAAAATATTCTTGTTATAAAGGAACAAAGCGATGCAACGATGTGGTTGGGTAACGCAGGATCCCCTCTATCTGGCTTATCACGACAGGGAGTGGGGTGTGGCACAGAGAGACAAGCGTGCGCTGTTTGAGATGCTCTGTCTGGAAGGACAGCAGGCGGGGTTATCCTGGATTACCGTGCTGAAAAAGCGGGAAAACTATCGGGCGGCGTTTCACCAGTTTGATCCGCAGGCCATAGCGTTGATGGATGCGGCAGAGATCGACACGCTGATGCTCAACAGCGGTATTATCCGCCACGCCGGTAAAATCGCGGCGATTATCGTCAACGCCCGTGCTTATCTCCAGATGGAAGCGCAAGGGGAGGATTTCAGCCACTTCGTCTGGCAATTTGTCGATAACGTGCAAATCGTTCACCATTATCCTGACTATAGCCAGGCTCCCACTACCTCAGAGCAGGCCATTGCGCTCTCGAAGGCGCTAAAGCAGCGTGGTTTCAAATTCATCGGCCCCACAATCTGCTACTCCTTTATGCAGGCCTGCGGGCTGATAAACGATCATCAGAGCAACTGTTTTTGCCATCCTGACAACCAAAAGGCGTAATTCCCGCTAAATCAGGATTTTTCCTCACTACATTCCCGGCCACCAGGCGGCATAATCGTGCCACTTATGGGAAAGGTTTTCCCCTGTGTGTCGAATGTAAGGGAACAAAAATGCAGAAGAAATTAATCGCCATCACCTTGTTATTAAGCGGCAGTCTGGCCCTGCCAGGTTGTACCACCAATCCTTACACCGGCGAATCTCAGGCGGGTAAGTCAGGTGTGGGCGCAGGCCTGGGTGCGTTAGTGGGTGCCGGTGTCGGCGTACTCTCCTCGTCGAAGAAAGATCGCCGTAAAGGTGCGCTGATTGGTGCTGCAGGCGGAGCCGCACTGGGCGGTGGCGTGGGCTACTACATGGATGTGCAGGAAGCGAAACTGCGCGACAAGATGCGCGGTACGGGCGTCAGCGTGACCCGTAATGGCGATAACATCGTCCTGAATATGCCAAACAATGTCACCTTCGACTCCAGCAGCAGCAATCTGAAACCTGCCGGCGCGAACACCCTGACAGGTGTTTCAATGGTGCTGAAAGAGTATCCGAAAACTGCGGTAAACGTAGTGGGTTATACCGACAGCACCGGCACCCGCGCGCTGAACATGCGTCTGTCACAGCAGCGTGCTGAAAGCGTCGCCAGCGCGTTGATCGTGCAGGGTGTTGCCAGCGATCGCCTGCGCACCCAAGGTGCAGGCCCGGATAACCCGGTTGCCAGCAACAGCACCGAAGCAGGCAAAGCGCAAAATCGTCGTGTTGAGATCACGCTCAGCCCGCTGGGATAAACGCGGTCGCCCCCGCCCGGGGGCGCCTTTTTTCTGTAAAGCATCGCGTTAAAAGTATCAGTAATGTTTCTGCGAATAGAGCCAGCAGAGGCTTTATGGTAGCCTGATCAAAAATTGATCAATGGACGCCTTCCCATGTCTCTTAAAGCCATCGCTGCGGTTTTAGGTCTTTCCGTAACGACCGTCAGCCGCGCCCTCAACGGTTATCAGGATGTCGCTCAGGAGACGCGTAAACGCATCGAAGAGGAAGCGCAGCGGCGTGGCTACCGGCCTAATGCGGCGGCCCGGCGTCTGAAAACCGGCCGTGCTAACGCGGTGGGGTTCGTCTACCCGATCGGTGCCTCTCCCCTGAATGGCAGCGACTTCAGCGACATGCTGCTGGCGCTGGAGCATCACCTTGCCCGTTATGACATTAACCTGCTGTTGCTGGCGGATAAGCAGCAAAGTCAGGCGACGCTGACACGCCTGCTGCGCAGTGGCGCCGTTGATGCCCTGATCGTCGGCCACACTACGCCAGAAGACAGTCGGCTTCATGCTCTGCTCCAGACCAATTTTCGTTTTCTGGCGCTGGGCCGCAGCGATCTGCCATCGACCTATGCGTGGTTTGATGTTGATCACCTTGCCGGTTCACAGCTGGCGGTGGGCTGGTCGCTGGCGCAGGGACGGCAGCGGATAGCCTGGCTTGGCAGCAATGAAAACAGTACGCGGGTGCGTGACCGGCGTCAGGGTTATCTGACGGCGCTGGGGGAGGTTACGCCTTATGCGATGGCGGCGGTGGCGCCGTCGCGTCGCGCCGGCTATCAGCAAACCCGGGAGTGGCTGGCAGAGGGGCCAGTACCGGAAGTGATCATCACCGACTGCGCTGCGCTGGCTGAAGGGGCGGCTCTGGCGCTGCAACTGGCCGGGCGTGCAGCGGGCGAGGGTGCCATTCTGCTGGCGGGCTGGGAAGGATTGCCGCGAGATGCGATTCTCGATCATCCCATTGTCGCCATTCGTCAGGCGACGCCGCATCAGGCCGGTGAACAGGTGGCTGAAATGGTCATCCGGCTGATTGATGGCGCACCGCCGGAGACGTTACAGACTCTGTGGCAACCCTGGCTGCAATTACCGGCGTAGCGCTTTTTGCGCCGGGCTTTGCTTGTGCTAGTCTCTGCCGGGTTTCTTATTACGCAGGATATCTCATGAAAATCAGGCCGCCTCGCGCCACCATCAGCGATGTTGCTCACGCGGCACGAACCGGTAAAACCAGCGTTTCACGCTATCTCAATGGTGAACTGCATCTGCTCTCTGCCGGTCTGAAAGCGCGGATCGAACAGGCTATTGCTGATCTCAGCTATCGCCCGAGTCAGATGGCGCGCGGCCTGAAGCGCGGACGTACCCGCCTGATCGGGCTGATTATCGCCGATATCACCAATCCCTATTCTGTTGATGTCATGAGCGGTATTGAAGCTGCCTGCCGCGAGCAGGGCTTCACGCTGCTGATGTGTAACACCAATAACGAAGTGGATCTGGAGCAGCACTATCTGCAATTGCTGAGCAGCTATCAGGTTGAGGGCATTGTGGTAAACGCAGTCGGGATGCGCGAAGAGGTGCTGAACCATCTGCAACAATCCCTGCTGCCGATGGTGCTGATTGACCGTAAAATCCCCGATTTTCCCTGCGATGTGGTGGGCCTGAATAACGCCGAGGCAGCTGAAACGGCAACGCGGCATCTGGTCGACAATGGCTATGATGCGCTGCTGTTTCTTAGCGAGCCGCTGGGCAGCGTCAACACGCGCCGTGAGCGCCTGCAGGCCTTCCGCCAGCTATTGGCAGAGCATCCGCAGGTTGAGCATGAGAATACGGAAGTGGCGCTGCATCAGCCCGCCGCGCTGGATCAGGCGCTGCTGGCCTTTCATCAGCGTCACACCGGCAAACGTTGCGCAGTGATGGTCGCCAACGGGGCGCTGACCCTGCAGGTAGCGCGATCGCTACAAAGACTCAATCTGCACTGGGGCCGCGATATCGGCCTGCTCGGTTTTGACGAACTGGAGTGGGCGGCGCTGGCCGGTGTCGGTATCACCACGCTGAAACAGCCCACCTGGCAGATTGGCTACAGTGCGCTGGAACGACTGATTACGCGCATCGAAGGCAGCGGATTGCCGGTTGCCGAGCAGGTCTTCTCTGGCGAACTTATCGTTCGCGGCTCCAGCCAGCCTCTTAACTGAATTTCAGATTTAACCTTCCGTTTACGTGCTCGCTTCGTGAGCACGATCATAATTTCACAGTTTGCTGCTTTGCTTTGGAACCGGTTCCATTTAGGGTTTTTGTATTCGTTATGGGCAGAACCCTGCCATGGAGTAGAACATGAAACCTGACATCATCGTGGTGACCGCCGCATATGGCCACGCACAGATCGCCGCTCTCGGCGGTCAGCGTGCGCTGCTGCCGATTATCCAGCAGGCGGGCGCAGACGGGGTCGAAATCCGCCGCGAACTGCTTGATGACGCGGCACTGGCCGATCTGCCGGCACTGGCCCGGGCGGTGGCGCAGCATCAGCTGCACAGCAGCTATTCGGTGCCCGATACGCTGTTTTGTGACGGCGGCGAAATCAATCCCCGTATAACCCACTACGTTGAAGAAGCACGCCAGTTAAACGCTCAGCGGCTGAAAGTGGCGCTGGGAGAGTTCACTGGTGCGCTGCCTCGCGAAGCGTTGCAGGCGCTGCTGGCAGATCTGCCGTTTCAGCTGACGGTGGAAAATGACCAGACTGAGCATGGCCGACTGGCTCCGTCAGTCGCCTTTTTCACGGCGGTCAGGGAAGCGGATCTTCCGATCAGCATGACCTTTGATATGGGTAACTGGTGCTGGACCGGTGAGGATGCCGATCAGGCGGCGCAGCAGCTGGCTGCGCAGGTGGGCTATGTGCATGTCAAAGCCGCCGTGGCGCACCAGGATAGCTACCGCGCGATTGCGCTGGATGAGGCTGATGACCACTGGCGCACACTGCTGCAACAGTTGCCCGCACAGGCACCGCGCGGTATTGAATTTCCGCTGGAAGGCGACGATCTGACTGCGGTGACACGCCACTACGTGTCGCTGCTGCGTAACGTGTAAGGAGTGAAGATGACCACGCATCACACTATGCATCACAACGGTCCGCTTGATGTTGTCACTATCGGTGAAGCGATGGCGATGTTCATCGCCCGTGAAACCGGCGACCTGGCCGCAGCAGAGACCTTTGTTAAACGCGCGGCGGGCGCTGAACTCAATGTGGCGACCGGCCTGGCTCGTCTTGGCCTGAAAGTGGGCTGGGTCAGTCGTATTGGCGATGACGCTTTTGGCCGGTTTATCTGCCAGCAGCTGGAAAAAGAGGGTATCGACCACGCCCGGGTGACGGTCGATAAGCGCTATCCCACCGGTTTTCAGCTCAAGTCCAAAGTCGATGACGGCTCTGATCCACTGGTGGAATATTTTCGTAAAGGCTCGGCGGCCAGCCATCTGTCGGTCGACGATTTTGACGTGGACTATTTTGGTTCGGCGCGACATCTGCACCTGAGCGGTGTGGCGGCGGCGCTGTCAGAGAGTTCGCTGGAGTTGCTGAAGCACACCGCCAAAGAGATGCGTGCGCGCGGTAAAACTATCTCGTTTGACCCTAACCTGCGGCCGGTACTGTGGCGCAGCGAAGAGGAGATGCGTAAGCAGCTCAATCTGCTGGCGGAGTATGCCGACTGGGTACTGCCGGGCGAAAAAGAGGGGCTGATTCTGACCGGCTATCGTCAGCCAGAAGCGATCGCGGATTTCTATCTCGATAAGGGCGTGAAAGCAGTCGTGATTAAAACCGGTTGTGACGGTGCCTGGTATAAAACGGCGCAGGGCGAGCAGGGCCAGGTTGAGGCGATAAAAGTCGACAACGTGGTGGATACCGTAGGCGCCGGAGACGGCTTTGCCGTTGGCGTCATCAGCGCCCTGCTGGAAGGTCAGTCGCTGCCGCAGGCGATTCGTCGCGGCAACAAAATTGGTTCGATGGCGATTCAGGTCATTGGTGACAGCGAAGGTCTGCCGACGCGTCAGCAACTGGGCGACGTGTAGTTCGCGCCCCTCTACAGTCACAGGAGTTCCCGATGAAAAAGCAGACAATCGCGCCAAAACGCTGGTGGTTCATCATGCCCATCGTGTTTATCACCTACAGCCTGGCGTATCTCGATCGTGCAAATTTTAGCTTCGCTTCTGCTGCCGGGATTAATGACGATCTCGGCATCACCAAAGGTATGTCCTCGCTGCTGGGTGCGCTGTTCTTCCTGGGTTACTTCTTTTTCCAGATCCCGGGTGCAATTTACGCCGAACGCCGCAGCGTCAAGAAACTGATCTTCTGGTGCCTGATCCTGTGGGGCGGCTGTGCCTCACTGACCGGCGTGGTCAGCAACATTCCGATGCTGGCGGCCATTCGCTTTATTCTGGGCGTGGTGGAAGCCGCGGTGATGCCCGCGATGCTGATCTACATCAGCAACTGGTTTACCAAGTCGGAACGTTCACGCGCCAATACCTTCCTGATCCTGGGTAATCCGGTCACGGTGTTGTGGATGTCGGTCGTGTCAGGCTATCTGATCGAATCGTTTGGCTGGCGTGAGATGTTTATCTTCGAAGGGATTCCGGCGGTGGTCTGGGCGATCGCCTGGTGGTTCCTGGTGCAGGATAAGCCGGCGCAGGCGCGCTGGATGAGCGATGCCGAGAAAGCGGCATTGCAGGCTGAACTGCAGAAAGAGCAGGAAAATATTAAAGCGGTGCGCAACTACAGCGAAGCGTTCCGCAACCGCAACGTGATCATTCTCTGCCTGCAATATTTTGCCTGGAGCATCGGCGTCTATGGCTTTGTGCTGTGGCTGCCGTCGATTCTGCGTAACGGCACGCAGATGGGTATGGTAGAGGCGGGCTGGCTCTCTGCGGTGCCTTATCTGGCGGCGACCATTGCGATGGTGGTGGTCTCCTGGGCGTCGGATAAAACCCAGAACCGTAAGCTGTTCGTCTGGCCGCTACTGCTGGTGGGCGCGCTGGCGTTCCTGGGCTCTTATCTAGTGGGATCGAACAATTTCTGGATGTCCTACACCCTGTTAGTGATTGCCGGTGCCGCGATGTATGCGCCTTACGGACCGTTCTTCGCCATTATTCCTGAGATGCTGCCACGCAATGTCGCCGGTGGCGCAATGGCGCTGATTAACAGTATGGGTGCGCTGGGGTCGTTTATCGGTTCATGGATTGTCGGCTATCTTAATGGAGCCACCGGCAGCCCGTCCGCGTCCTACATCTTTATGGGATCGGCCCTGCTGGTTTCGGTGTGGCTGACGCTGATTGTGAAACCGGCGCAGAACAAAGCGCCGCCGCTGCAGGGTGCGAAACCCGCCTGAAAGCGTAAACGTTAGCCTCTATTTCTCCGGGCGGCCTGCAAGCCGCCCGCTACTTATTGACCGGGAGCCACCGAATGAAACCCGCTGTAATTCTCTATAAAAAACTGCCCGATGATCTCTATGCTCGCCTGGCTGAACAGTGTGACGTGACGGAAATCAGCGATCTCTCGCCGGAAAGCCAGCAGGAACATGCTGCGGCGTTCCAACAGGCAGAAGGTCTGCTGGGATCGGGCGGTAAAGTGAATGGTGAGCTGCTGGCGAAGATGCCCAATCTGCGCGTCTGCTCCAGCGTCTCTGTAGGCTATGACAATTTTGATGTAGAAGCGCTGAATCAGCGTCACGTGGTGCTGATGCACACGCCCACCGTGCTGACCGAAACCGTGGCGGACACCATGATGGCGCTGGTACTGAGCACCGCGCGTCGGGTGCCGGAACTGGATGCCTGGGTCAAAGCGGGCAACTGGCAGAAGAGCATCGGTCCGGCGCAGTTCGGCATCGACGTGCATCATAAAACGCTGGGTATTCTCGGCATGGGACGTATCGGGATGGCGCTGGCGCAGCGCGCCCACTTTGGCTTCGGTATGAAAATCCTCTACAACGCCCGCCGCGAGCATGAAGAGGCGCAGTCGCGCTTTGGCGCACAGCGCTGTGAACGGGAGGCGCTGCTGAAGCAGAGTGATTTCGTCTGCATCAGTTTGCCGCTGACTGAAGAGACGCACCATCTGATCGGTGCCGCCGAGCTTGAACTGATGAAGCCGGATGCGGTGCTGATCAACGCCGGTCGCGGGCCGGTGGTGGATGAGAATGCGCTGATCGCCGCGTTGCAGGCGGGCAAACTGCATGCCGCCGGGCTGGATGTGTTTGAGCAGGAGCCAGTCTCTGCCGACTCTCCGCTGCTGTCGCTGCCCAATGTGGTGACGCTGCCGCATATCGGTTCTGCCACCCATGAAACCCGCTACGGCATGATGCAGGATGCGGTAGAGAATCTCCTCGCTGCACTCGGCGGAAGCGTCGAGAAAAACTGCGTGAACCCGCAGGCGCTGAAGTAATCCCCTCGCCTTTCCATTGCGCCCGCCCATGGCGGGCGTTATGGTGGACCCCCGATTCGCTATCACAAATATTTAACCGCTATGTCTTTTTCTCAGTTCGGCGACAAATTTACCCAACATTCCGGCATCTCACGTCTGATGGAAGATATGGGCGCGGGCCTGCGAACGCCCGGCACCATCATGCTGGGCGGCGGTAATCCGGCGCAGATCCCGGCCATGAACGACTACTTTCAGCAACTGCTGCAGCAGATGCATGAGGAAGGCAAACTCAGCGAGGCGCTGTGCAATTACGACGGCCCGCGCGGAAAAGCGACGCTGCTGGCGTCGCTGGCCGGACTGCTGAGCGATCAGCTTGGCTGGCCCATCACCGCACAGAACATTGCGCTGACTAACGGCAGCCAGAGCGCCTTCTTCTATCTGTTCAATCTGTTCGCCGGTCGTCGGGCCGATGGCAGCAAAAAGCGGGTGCTGTTCCCGCTGGCGCCTGAGTATCTTGGCTATGCGGATGCCGGCCTGGAAGAGGGGCTGTTTGTGTCGGCGAAGCCGAACATTGAGCTGCTGCCTGAAGGTCAGTTTAAATATCATGTCGATTTTGAGCATCTGCCGATGAATGAAGAGGTCGGGCTGATCTGCGTATCGCGCCCGACCAACCCCACCGGCAACGTGATCACCGATGATGAACTGATGCAGCTCGATGCGCTGGCACAGCAGCATGACGTGCCGCTGCTGATCGACAATGCCTATGGCGTGCCGTTCCCCGGCATCATCTTCAGCGAGGTGCGCCCGCTGTGGAACCCCAACATCATTCTCTGCATGAGTCTGTCGAAGCTCGGCCTGCCGGGTGCGCGTTGCGGCATCATTATCGCTGACGAGAAGACCATCACCGCGCTGAGCAATATGAACGGCATCATCAGTCTGGCGCCCGGCAGTATCGGTCCGGCCATTGCCAATGAGATGATCCGTCGCGGCGATCTGTTGCGGCTCTCCGAAGAGGTGATTAAGCCGTTCTATCAGCAGAAGGTGCAGCAGACCATTGCGATCCTGCGGCGCTATCTGCCGGAAGACCGCTGCCTGATCCACAAGCCGGAAGGGGCGATTTTCCTCTGGCTCTGGTTCCGCGATCTGCCGATCACCACCGAATTGCTTTATCAGCGGCTGAAAGCGCGCGGCGTGCTGATGGTGCCGGGCCACTTCTTCTTCCCGGGACTGGAGCAGGCGTGGCCGCACACCCATCAATGTATGCGGATGAATTACGTGCCGGATGCAGAGAACATTGAGCGGGCGGTGCAGATTCTGGCGGAAGAGGTTGAGAACGCCTGGCGCGACAGCTAATCCTGCGAATCGGTTAACGACAGCTGGCACCACTGTGCCAGCTGCTGAATCGCCTGTTCCACCTCTGCATTCCAGCCAAAACCGGCATTCAGCCGGAAACAGTGATCGTAGCGCTGGTCGGTGGCAAAAATGTGGCCCGGCGCAATGCCGATGCCCGCGTTGCGCGCTTTCAGAAACAGCTCGCGCACGTTCAGCGCCTGTCGGGGCATCTCAACCCAGAGCACATAGCCTCCTTCCGGATCGGACACCCGGGTTCCCGCCGGAAATTCCCGCAGCACCGACTGACGCATTTCACGGATTTGTCGTGCCAGCTCACGCCGCAGCTTACGCAGATGAGCATCATAGCCGCCGCTGCGCAGCAGTTCCGCCACCGCCGCCTGCGACAGCACCGAGGTGCCCATGGTTGAGGTATATTTCAGTGAGGCGATTTTGCGCATGTAGTTGACGCTGTGAACCCAGCCGATACGAATGCCTGGCGCCACGGTTTTAGAGAAGCCGCTGCAGAGAATGGCGTTGGGGCTGAAGGCGCGCATCGGGAAAGGGCGGCGTTCACCAAAGGCAGTATCGCCAAAAATATCATCCTCAATAATCACCACGTCGTTTTCATCCGCCTGCCGCGCAATATAGGCCTTATGCTCGTTGGGAATGCTTTTTCCCAGCGGATTGTTGACGTTGCACAGGGTGAGAAAGACCCGCACCGCCTTGCGCTGAAACAGCCCGGTGAGCTTCGCGACATCGACATATCCTTCCGGCCCGGCTTCCACTTCAATCACCCGTAAATTGAGGTTATGCAGCATCTGCAGCAGCACGAAATAGCAGGGTGATTCCACGGCGACCACATCGCCCGGCTGGGTCGTGGCGCGCAGCGACAGCGAGATCGCCTCAATGCAGCCGTTGGTGATCAGAATATCGTCAGCGCTGATATTGCAGCCGTAACCCACTGCCCGGCGGGCAATCTCTGTTTTCAGCGGCGCATAGCCGGTGCCCTTCACCGTATTCCCGAGCAGGGCCGGTTTGCTGTAGCCCATCTGACGCATCAGCAGGCCGATGCGCTTGACCGGATAGAGTGCGCTGTCACCGTTGGCCAGATCGAGACGCACCCGGCAGTCTGAGCCAAGCATCGCCAGATGGAGTTCTGTCTGCTCATCAAGCGGCGCGATGGCGCGCGGCTGTTCACTGACGGCGGGCAGCTGACGCGAAGAGGGCCGCTGCGGGGCAACAAAAAAGCCCGATTTGGGGCGGGCAACGGCGTAGCGCTCATCTTCCAGCGTGCGCAGTGTCTTCAGGGCGGTGGTAAGGCTGACATTGTACTGCGTCGCCAGCGTGCGCACCGACGGCAGACGGCTGTCAGGTGCCAGCGAACCGGCATGAATGGCCTGCTTGATCTGTTCTGCGATCTGGCGGTAACGACTGCTCTGACTCTCCTGTTCCCCGATAATATCGGCCATCTGTTCCACCCCATATCGCGCTGATCTGTGCATATTCAACAGAGTACATTCAAAGTACTTTAGGCTGCATCTCTTAATTATTCATAACGCTAAACGGCCCGGCGACCCCGTCAGCCCCGGGCTTCAGACCATAAAGTGATTCTGTTCACCTGAGGAAAACGTGAGAAATGAATAATCTGCCCGCCATGATGAAGGAGATGGAAGCGTATCTGTCACCCGCCATCATTGAGTCTGCTCAGCGCTGCTCTCTTCGCCTGCTGGCAGCGTTGCCGGATCAGCAGCAGCTGGAGAATAACCGTGTGCTGCTCGCCTATGGCGGGGGAAAAGACAGCAGCTACATGGTGGCTTACGTGCGTTACATTCAGGGACTGATCTGGCAGCAGCAGGGCAGCACCTTTCATCTGCGGATCAGCACCAATCGCCATGCGGCGATGAATCAGAGCGTAATGGAGAATATCCACCGCGTTTATCAGTCGCTGGCGATGCATGATGATGAGCGGGTGGAGTGTCTGGTGGTGGATGGCCTGCTGATCCGGCCGTTTGACCGCGACCTGCCGATGCCGGACAGCGTGCGGCAGCAGAACCGCAATGACGTGCTGATGAATGGCCACCGGTTTCGCGCCGACGCGCGCTCGACCTTCTGCAACGCCTGTAATCTCAGCATGGTGAACTCCTTTGGCCTGGCGGCAGACTACAACGGTGGCGTGGATCTGATTGTTACCGGCGACTCGCCACAGGAGCAGGCCGCCTATGTCGCCTGGGCGCGGCACCTCTCACGGCTGTTTGATGCGCCGGTGGTGGACAAAAGCAGGGGCTTCAGTGGGTTTCTGCAGACGCTGGATGGCGTGGCAGAGCGCTACTTCAGCGATGTTTATGGCGCCGAGCAGCTGACGCCTGCGCACCGCATCACCCACCAGCTGGCGCGCAATCCACTGTTCTTCAACATCTATCAGGACACCGCCTATGAAGCGGGCGCGCACTGGGCACTGCTCAGCGAATTTATGCGCTTCCGTTTTGATGCGCTGATGTTCAGCTTCTCCGAATCCGACTGCGGTAATCCGACGCTGATGGCACACCTGCGCGGATTGCGGGCAGAAACGCTGCTGCAGCGCCACTATGCCGAAGGGATCCGCGAATATGTGCGCTTTGCGCTGGGACTGATGGTGAAGAAAGATTTTCCGCCCGCGCTAATCGATGAGATGGCGGCACGCTATCAGGATGACGCTGCGATCCAGCGGCAGCGGCAGCGCGCGGCGGACTTCGCCATACAGGCGTTTGACCTCAGTGAAGATCAGCTGATCTGCATGATCTACTCCCCGTTCCTGGCGCAGGGAGAGCAGCTCGGACACTGGCTGATGCAGCAGCAGATTACGCTGGATGAGGCGGCCATCCGCGATCTGCTTGAGCAACGCAGTGAAGATCGCGCGCTGGCACAGCAGTTAACCCGGCTCTCCGGCATGACGCTGACGCAGATGCGGCACTGCTGGCAGAGCAAGCCGGTCAGTTCGCTGCTGGAGGGCAAAAGCGCCGATCCGCTATCGCGCGTGCTGCGTTTTGATCCCCACAAAGCGGTGATTCAGGTCAATAACGGTGTGCTCAATGACATCGTGACAGAAATCATTTCCGGGCGATAACCCGGTAAGGCGAGGCGATGAAAAAGATTTTTCTGCAAATTGGCGCCACCCGCGACGGGCAAAATCCTTACTGCGCGGTGGCGAAGCGCGACGGCTATTTTACCGTGCTGGCTGAAATGGGTGATTTCGTCGATTACCAGTCGTTAAGCCTGGCTCTGCCATTTGATCTGATCATTCGCCTCGATCGACCCGAGAATCCCTGGGAGGTGATGCAGGCCTATCTGCACGCCGGTTTACTGGCGCATCCGCTGGTGGTGCTGGCGGGCTTTGAAGCCTACAACGCCAGCGCCGGACGACTGCGCGAGATGCTGGCCGGGCCGGATGCGCCCGCCGCCTTTATTCCGCTGGATAAATATGCGCAGCGCATGGCGCTAAAAAAAGCCTGGCCGCGCTTCCCGCAGCCGGAGTTCCGCTTTTTCGCCTCGCCGCTCAGCATTCTGGATGCCGGACAGGCGCTGATCTATCCCTGCGTCGTGAAGCCGGTGGATGGCGGCGGCGGCCTGGGTATCTGGCTGATTGAGCATGCCGATCAGCTGCATAGCGTAGTGAAACAGCTGGTGCAGACCATGAACTACGGCGGACGCGGCTTCAGCGGCTTTATTGTGGAAAGCGCGCTGATCGGCGATGAGTTTTCATTACAGGGCGTAGTGCATCAGGGACATCCCCAGGCGCTGACCTGCTGCCAGAAGGTGATTGAGCAGCACCGGGATGCTGAGGGCTGCGTCAGCTTTTATGAGTCGGGGCATGTGGCGATGGCGGCAGCGGCCCTGCCGGTCTCGTTCAGCAGCCTGATGACCTTCTGTTGCGAAACCTTTGGCTATCGTCAGGGTGCATTTCATATCGATTTTATTGTGGTCAACGGCGTGCCGCATTTCCTGGAGATGGGGTTCCGGCTCTCCGGCATGGGCGTGGCGACGCTGGTGCAGGAGGCGACTGGCATCAACTGGGCGGAAGTCACCTTCCGGTTAGAAGCGGGCGGCGCGTTACCTGTCTTTGCCTTCACCACACCCGGTGCGGTCGGCCAGCTGCGGTTGCGGCAACCGGCGCAGCTGCAGGCTGCCGAACGCTGGATCGATCAGCATCAGCAGGGCGCGTTGTTACCGCCACTCAGATTGCCTGCGTTACAGGTTTCGTCACGCTCATCGCTCTATGCCGACCTGACGCGTCACGCGGGCATTCTGGCCACTTTCAGCCTGACGGCCACAGCGCGTGAGCCGATTATGACCACTTTTCAGCAGGTGATTGCCGCGCAGCCGGTGGCGGCCGGGAGAGATAAAGTATGTGCAGGATGATTCTGGCGCATGGCCGGTTCGACAGCGCAGAGATTCTGGAGGCGGCGCGCGCCATGAGCTGCGGTGAAAGCGCCGAACACGATGGCCCGATCAAATCACACCCTAACGGCTGGGGCTGTCTGTGGTTCGAAGAGGGTGAGATTCGTACCCTGCACGGCACCGGCGCGTTCGCAGAAGCGCTGCCCGGTATCGATGTGGATCGGCTGCGCAGCCGGTTTCTGGCGGTGCATGTGCGGCACGCCACGCTGAGTAAAAATCAGGGACTGGCGTTTTCTCATCCGCTGTGGCGCAACAGCGCCGGACATCAGTGGTACATGATGCATAACGGCTTTCTGCCGACGATTTACCGCCAGCTCGGTCTGGCCGAATCGCGCTTCGATTCAGAAGAGTATCTGCGTTATCTGGTGGATCAGACCACGCCTGCCGATTTCACCCGCGACTATCTGCGCGCAAAGATGGCGCAGGTAGAGCCGGGCGGCAGCGCAGGGAATGCCATTTTCGTCACCCGTGACAAAGCCTGGGCGTGGCAGTGGTATCCGCACGACACGCCCTGGCCCGACTATTTTACGATGCATTTTCAGCAACAGGATGGTTGCACGCTGATCGCCTCTGAACCCGTGGCAATACCAGGCAGCGCTGGCAACTGGCGGCGAATGAACAATCATGAACTCTATGAAATACCGTTTAGGGAGTGATAAACATGGCAATTTTCAATCAGTTCCGCGTGATTAATCCCAACATGTTTGTGGAATCGACCTGGCTGGATGACATCGTTACCGCACGGGTGCCGCTGCTGGTGTTGCGTAATTTCCTGACGCCAGAGGTGCGGGAAGCGGTGGTGACCGACCTGCAGAGCTGCCGGGAAAAGATCCGTGTCTCCCACTATCCCAATGGCGCGCTGACCACGCTCGGCCCCTATCTGGCGCGTCATACTGCGGCTCCCGATAACTATTTTACCGAGCTGCGCGATATCCAGCCGGCGTTGCCGCCCTCACTGAATACGCTGCGCGAACAGATTTACCGCTGGGTTCAGCATGCGCTGCGGCTGGAAAGTTTACGCATCGCCCACGAACCGGGTTGTGGAGACTATGCCGGTTCTATCGTGCGCTTTCATGCCAATGGCGTCGCGAACCCGCTGCATAACGACAATATCGTGCGCGACGCCGCAGAGACTTCGCTAGTGGTGACGCAAATCCTGCATCAGCTCAGCTGCGTGGTCTGCCTGCAGGAGTGCAACGCGGGCGGAGCACTGCGTATCTACAACAAAAAGTGGTCGCCAGAGGATGAGCAGTTCAAAACTGCCGGGGAGCTGGGTTATCGCAGTGGGGTGATTGAAAACAGTGAGATCTGCGAATTTTCACCACGCAGTGGCGATATCTATCTGTTTAATCCTGCGTTTTATCATGAGATCGATCGGGTCGAAGGCGATACCCGTATCACCATGGGTTTCTTTTTCGGGCTGACCGATAAAAAAATGAAACACGCTATCGCCTGGAGCTAAGCCGGGCTGTGCCAGAACAGGAGAAGGGAATGACGACGTTTGAAAAAATTACTGCGCTGCTGGATCAGCAGCAGGCCAGCTACCGCGTGGTGGAACATGAGGCGATAGGGCAGACCGAACAGATCAGCCAGATACGCGGTAACCTGCTGGGCCAGGCGGCCAAAGCGATGGTGCTGGAGGTCAGCATGCCGGACGGTGCGCCATCGCGTCAGCTGCTGGCGATAGTGCCGGGCGACTGCCGGATCAATTTCAAAAGTGCGGCGCGCGCCATCGGCGGCAAAAAATCCTCTTTTGCTGCTCCGGAGCTGGCGCAGGCGCTGACGGGCTGTGTGATGGGCGCGGTACCGCCGTTTAGTTTTGATGACCGGCTGGCGCTGCGGGTGGATACCCGGCTGCAACAGGTCGGAACGTTATGGTTTAACGCGGGCGAGCTGGATAAGTCGATCGCGCTGGCTGTAGATGATTATTTTCGCATCGTGGGTGAAGGCTGCTGTGCCGATATCGCGACCCCGATTGCGGTCACCGCCTGACGGCAGGACAAGGAGTTTCTGATGTCGGTAAAAGATATGCTGTTAGCGCTGTGCGTGGTGGTGGCGTGGGGCGTCAATTTTGTGGTGATCAAGCTGGGGCTGCAGGGTATGCCGCCTTTTTTGCTCGCCGGGCTGCGTTTTACCCTGGTCGCCTTTCCCGCCATTTTCTTTGTGCGTCGCCCGCCGATTCCGCTGCGCTGGCTGGTGGTTTATGGCATGACCATCAGTTTTGGTCAGTTCGCCTTTCTGTTCCTGGCGATCAAGCTCGGCATGCCTGCCGGTCTGGCCTCGCTGGTGCTGCAGGCGCAGGCATTCTTTACCCTGTTGCTGGGCGCGCTGTTGCTGGCGGAGAGGCTGCGCTGGAATCATATTGTCGGGATTATCATCGCTACGCTGGGGATGTTTTTGCTGGCGACGGCAGGCATGGAAGGGCAGACCAGCGCCGGTATTACGCTGACCACCATGATGCTGACGCTGTCGGCGGCGCTCTCCTGGGGACTGGGTAATATCACCAATAAGATTATTATGCGGAACCGCAGCGTGCCGATCATGTCACTGGTGGTCTGGAGTGCGCTGGTGCCGATCGTTCCTTTCTTTGCCTGTTCGCTGCTGTTTGATGGTCAGGCCGCCATCGTTTACAGCCTGCTGCATATCGGCCTGCAGACCGTGCTGGCGCTGTTCTATCTGGCATTTTTCGCCACCATTGTGGGTTACGCTATCTGGGGGAATCTGCTGAGTCGCTACGAAACCTGGCGCGTCGCGCCGCTGTCGCTGCTGGTGCCGGTGGTGGGGATTATTACCGCCGCGCTGGTGCTGGATGAGCATCTCTCCGGGCAGCAGATGCTGGGTGCGGTGGTGATTATACTGGGGCTGCTGGTCAACGTGTTTGGTGGCGTGCTGGGTCAGCGCTTAGCGATGCGAACGCAGCCGTAAGGACAAGTCTGCCTTCAGATATAAGGGCAAAAAAAACGCCGCTAACGCGGCGTTTGTCATGGTTACTTCAGAATCTCAATACGGCGTGGTTTCGCCTCTTCCGGCACCAGTCGTTCAAGATCGATGCTCAGCAGACCATTTTCGAGACGGGCATCGCGCACCACAATGTGGTCGGCGAGCTGGAATTTACGCTCGAAGTTACGCTCGGCGATACCCTGATACAGGTATTTACGCTCGGTCTGCTCTTCAGGATGGGCACCCCGCACGATCAGCACGTTATCGTGCGCCGTGATATCCAGTTCGCTCTGAGCAAAACCGGCCACCGCAATAGTAATGCGATAGTGATTTTCATCGACCAGTTCAACGTTATAGGGAGGATAGCCGCCATTGCTCTGATTCTGATTAGATTCGAGCAGGTTAAACAGGCGATCAAAACCGATAGCAGAGCGATAAAGTGGGGTGAGATCAAAATTACGCATATTAAGACTCCTGAATTTCAGCAAGTTTTGGCAACCTTCCACTACTGGACAGGCTGGATACGGCACCCCACTGTCCCTTGCGGCAACGGTGAGTGCGTCCGTAAACTAAAAATGGGTGCCACAAGACCATTTTCAAGAGGGTGAAATGCAATTTTTTTCGCCAATTTGAGGAAATGACATACACTCAGGACTACATTTGCCAGACCCAGACGGACTTCGCCCCAGAGTGTTGACGTTGTCTGGCAAGCAAACTCAGCCAGGCTTATGCCATGACTGAAGGGATGATGATGATGAAATTGATGAAGACCTTACCTCTGGCTGGAGTGGTGTGCTGCGCAATGGCAACAACCGGCTGTTCCAGCGTGATGTCTCACACAGGTGCGAGTCAGGGCTACTATCCAGGCACCCGTGCCAGCGCTGATATGCTGTCCGATGGTGATACCAGCTGGGCGCTGAAGCCGCTGGCGTTAATCGATCTTCCTTTCTCTGCTGTGCTGGATACGCTGCTGCTGCCGTGGGACTACTACCGCAGCGACAAAGATAAATCTCTCGACTCTCCACGTGAACGCATCCTGCAGAGCGAAAGGCTGGCGCATACGCAGGAAAGCCTGGCGCAGGCGCAGCCTATGCCTCCTATGCGGTCACTGCCGCAACCGTAAAGAGTTGCCGCCAGCCATTCACCTCACGCATATAAGCAATCTGTGTACCATCAGGTGACCAGACCACCGCGTCACCTGATGGCGCCTCTTCCGTTCTGCGGGTCAGACGCTGACACGCGCCGCTCTCAACGTCACATCGCATCACGCTGTTATCGCAGATAAAAGCGATCGCCTGGCCGTCAGGATGCCAGCTAAAGGCGGACTGAATGCTGTGGCTGAGTCGGGTGATCTGACGCGGTTCGCCGCCGTTGGGGGACACCGTCCAGAGCTGGATCACCTCTGCGGCATCCGCCATCAGAAACGCTATCTGGCTGCCATCCGGTGCGGCGCGCAGCCAGTGGCGAGGTTGCATAGCCACACCACGGCTGTGCGTCAGGCGACGCTGCTGCACGCCAGCCGGTGGCGCAGGTAACTGCTGGCTGCTGCCCTCCAGCAGCATCTCTCCGGCGCGTGCGTAATCCTCCAGCGCATCAGGCAGATCAACAATAAAAACTTCAGGCCGTTTTTCGCCCTGCGCCGTCAGCGTGTCGCCAATAAAGGCGATCGCCCAGCGCTGCCAGCTGCCGTCCGGCTTCTGGTAGCCACGCTCACCGACCCAGCACTCCTCACAGGCACGATTAATCTGGTCACTGCCTGGCAGCGGTTCCGCATGCGTCTGGCTTACCAGCAGGCAAAAAAAGGTGCCGTCATATTCGCGCGGATGCTGCTTTTCAGGCGTTACCGCGCAAAGGGGCACCGCGATGCCGACGTTGCGCAGATCGAGCCGGCTATCCAGTTCGTGCATCACGTGGTCATTGTAGGTAAAGCTCAGGCGAGAACCATCGGGACTGAAGACATGTACATGCGAGCCGCCACGCAGCGCGCCAGGGGTAAACGGCGGCGTGATATCGCAGGCATCCAGATTCACCGCTGCACCGTTCTGAACGATCACCCCGCGCCGGTGGTGGAAGTCATACTGCCAGCTGGCATCGGGATGTTCCGGGCCATGAATGCAGACGTAGCGCGGTGGCAGATCGGGACTGACCGTGACGACGCCGACGTGAGCACCATGCCGGGCCTGATAGAGCACCTCCACCTCACCGGTCATCACATTGACCCGCTCAATGGTCTGGCTGGTAAACGACGCGCCCGATGGACGAACGTCAAACGCCAGCCACTGGCTGTCGGCAGTCCAGACATTAATATTGGTGAGCTGATGCTGACGGGCAGCAAAGGTGATCTGTTTTTCTGACATGATGAAACCCACGGAGAAAGAGTTGCCCGACAAATTACGCGATTCTGTTTTGCGGTGCAGCATTTTTGCCGGGTTAGGGGATCCGGGCCGAAGCGGCCCGGCAGAGAACGGGCCGTTACAGCACTAACTCTTCGATGGCATGCGCGACGCCATCCTCCATATTGGTTTTGGTGATGAACTGAGCAATTTTCTTAACAGAGTCAATGGCATTCCCCATTGCGACTCCCGTTCCTGCGTATTCGATCATCGCCAGGTCATTCTCCTGATCGCCAATCGCCATCACTTCTTCCTGCTTCAGGCCGAGCTTCTCAGCCAGCATTTTGACGCCCTGGCCTTTATTCACCCGACGATCGAGGATTTCGAGGTAATAAGGCGCGCTCTTCAGGATGGTGTAGGTCTGCTGAGCATGCCCGGGCAGGCGGGCAATCGCCGCGTCGAGAAGAGCGGGCCGGTCGATCATCATCAGTTTCGGGAAGCGCATGGCACGATCCATCTCCTCCACCGCGCGGTAGCGCACCGGAATGCCGGTCAGGCTCGCTTCATGGATGGTGTATTCGCTGATGTCTTTGTTAGGGGTATAGAGATGGGTTTTGTCGAATGCCTGGAAATGTACGCCAAGCTCACGTGCCAGGTTCTCAATGTAGAGGTAGTCGTCAAAGGTCAGCGTCACTTCCGCCACGCACTCACCATCTTCGGCCTGATGAACCAGCGCACCGTTGTTGCTGATCGCGTACTGGCCGGGCGTCTGCATATCCAGTTCCATGAGATAGCGCTGGATACCCACAAACGGCCGGCCGGTGGTCAGAACAATCGACACCCCTTGCTGACGGGCGCGATCCAGGGCGGATTTCACCGCCGGTGTGATCTCATGTTGCGGGTTGAGCAGGGTGCCATCCATGTCGATAGCGATCAATTTAATAGCCATAGAGTCCTCGTAGCGTCTGGGTTTTGTTCAATGCTAGCGCGATTCAGCGCACATTGACCAGTTTCATGGCAGGCGAGAACGGCCAGCTGACCACCAGGTTCAGGCGGTAAAGAGATCGCGGTGGATTTTAATCACGGCTTTTCGGATTGTTGCGGGTTCGCCAGGGGCGCAGCAGGGACGATGGATATCGTGCGGGAAAAAGAGCGCGAACATGCCGGGCATCAGCGTAATCACTGACTCATTCAATATTTTCTGATAAAAAACGACGTCACGCTGCTGGGCAAAATCTTCGGTGATGTGCTGGTCGGGATGGGCGCGGGCCACGCCAATATTTTCGGTGCCTGTCAGCAGATACTGAATATCGATGTAGTTGAAGTGGGACTCCGCTTTGCGTGCGCTGGCCGGTTCGGTCATCATCTCCTGCACCAGACAGAACATTTTGTTGTCGGGCAGGATCTCATATTTGCCGGTTTCCAGCTGGCTGAAATCTGTGCTGGCAATCCAGCTTATCGCCTGATCGACTACCGGATGAAAGGCGTGACGTTCTCTGTCCCAGTCGTGACGATCGCAAACAATCATGGTGTAACTCCCTGTGTGGAATAGTGCGCGGTAAATGCGCAAAGAGGGGCAAGAGTAAGGGAGCTGACCGGGTTAAAACGTGATCGGGATCGCAGCATACGGGCAGGAAGGCACGCCCTGGCGGGTTTTCCGCCCGGACGGCACAAAAAAAAGGCCATCACCTGGGTGATGGCCTTTCATCTCTGATGCCGGTTAAATATCGATATTGGCGGCTTTCAGCGCATTTTCTTCGATGAAGGCGCGGCGCGGTTCAACCGCATCGCCCATCAGGGTAGTGAACAGCTGATCAGCGCCAATCGCATCTTTAATGGTGACGCGCAGCATACGACGGCTGTCTGGATCCATGGTGGTTTCCCACAGCTGCTCCGGGTTCATCTCGCCCAGACCTTTGTAGCGCTGGACCGAGAGGCCGCGACGCGACTCTTTAATCAGCCACTCAATCGCCTGTTCGAAGCTTGCCACTGGCTGACGACGCTCGCCACGTTCGATGTAAGCATCTTCTTCCAGCAGACCACGCAGTTTGCTGCCCAGGGCGCAGATTTTGCGATACTCAGGACCCTGAATGAAATCAGCATCCAGCGGATAGTCAGTATCTACACCGTGGGTACGGACGCGCAGTACCGGCTCGAACAGGTTTGATTCGCGGTTTTCACGCACCTGTGCCAGATAGGTGCTGCCGTGCGCTTCGCGTTCAGTCAGATAGCTCACCAGACCATTCAGCCAGGTTGTAACCTCTGCTTCGCTGGTCAGGTCGCTCAGCGTGTCGTGATAAATCATCGCACGCAGCATGGCCATCGGATAACGGCGCTCCATACGCTTGATCATCTTCTGGGTGCTGTTGAAGTCAGTGACCAGCGTCTCCAGCGGCTCACCGCCCAGCGCCGGCGCGCTGGCATTGGTGTGCAGCGTCGCGCCATCAAGCGCGATAGCGATCTGGTATTGATCCATCGCCTCGTCATCTTTGATGTACTGCTCCTGCTTGCCTTTCTTCACTTTGTAGAGTGGCGGCTGGGCGATATAAACGTGGCCGCGCTCAATGATTTCAGGCATCTGACGATAGAAGAAGGTCAGCAGCAGGGTACGGATGTGCGAACCATCGACGTCGGCATCGGTCATGATGATGATGCTGTGATAGCGCAGCTTGTCCGGGTTGTACTCGTCGCGACCAATACCGCAGCCCAGCGCGGTGATCAGCGTGGCCACTTCCTGGGAGGCGAGCATCTTATCGAAACGCGCTTTTTCAACGTTAAGAATCTTACCTTTCAGCGGCAGAATCGCCTGGTTTTTACGGTTACGGCCCTGTTTGGCCGAGCCGCCTGCGGAGTCACCCTCCACCAGGTAGATTTCAGACAGCGCCGGGTCGCGCTCCTGGCAATCTGCCAGTTTGCCTGGCAGACCCGCCAGATCCAGCGCGCCTTTACGGCGGGTCATTTCACGGGCGCGGCGTGCCGCTTCACGGGCACGGGCAGCGTCGATGATTTTGCCGACTACAATTTTGGCGTCTGATGGGTTTTCCAGCAGGTATTCAGCCAGCAGTTCATTCATCTGCTGCTCAACCGCTGTTTTCACCTCGGAGGAGACCAGTTTATCTTTGGTCTGCGAGGAGAATTTAGGATCCGGCACTTTCACCGAAACCACAGCGATCAGACCTTCACGGGCATCATCACCGGTGGCGCTGACTTTGGCCTTCTTGCTGTAACCCTCTTTTTCCATGTAGGCATTCAGGGTACGGGTCATCGCTGAACGGAAACCGGCGAGGTGTGTACCGCCGTCGCGCTGTGGGATGTTGTTGGTAAAGCAGTAGATATTTTCCTGGAAGCCGTCGTTCCACTGCAGCGCCACTTCCACACCAATGCCATCTTTCTCGGTAGAGAAATAGAACACGGTAGGATGAATCGGGGTTTTGTTTTTGTTTAGGTACTCAACAAACGCCCGGATGCCGCCTTCATAGTGGAAGTGATCACTTTTACCATCACGCTTATCATCCAGACGAATCGACACGCCGGAGTTCAGGAATGAGAGTTCACGCAGGCGTTTCGCCAGGATGTCATACTCAAAATCGCGCACGTTGGTAAAGGTTTCGTGGCTCGGCCAGAAACGCACACGGGTCCCTGTAATGTCGGTCTCACCCGTCACCGCCAGTGGTGCCTGCGGTACGCCATGGACGTAAATCTGCTGATGCACTTTGCCTTCGCGACGAATGGTCAGCTCCAGCTTCTGCGACAGGGCGTTAACCACGGAGACGCCCACGCCGTGCAGGCCGCCGGAGACTTTATAGGAGTTATCATCGAACTTACCGCCAGCATGCAGCACGGTCATGATCACTTCAGCGGCAGAAATGCCCTCTTCTTCGTGAATACCGGTAGGAATGCCGCGTCCATCATCCTGCACCGATACGGAGTTATCGGCATGGATGGTGACCACAATGTCACTACAGTGACCAGCGAGCGCTTCGTCGATTGCGTTATCCACGACCTCGAATACCATGTGATGCAGACCGGTACCGTCATCGGTATCGCCGATATACATGCCCGGGCGTTTGCGTACCGCATCAAGTCCTTTCAGGACTTTAATACTTGAGGAGTCATAAGAATTCGACATCAACGTTTCTCGCTCATTTTAATCTTCAGGTTGAACCGCTATTTTACCCTGTTCCACGCGGAACATCTTGCCCTTTTCGTCGGTCATGTCGATTACATGTCCGGCAGAAATTGCGCTGACAAACACCTGAGCCTGAGTGGCTTTTAACCGTTCCGCCAACAGGCGTCGGCGGCTCTCATCCAGCTCAGAAGCAAAGTCATCAATAAGATAAATACAGCGGCGTCCGCTCTGGCTTGTCAGGAACTCGCCCTGTGCCAGACGCAATGCACACATCAGCAGTTTTAACTGCCCGCGTGAGAGTAAATCTTCTACCGGCGTCCCTTCAGCCCGAATACGAAAATCCGCTTTATGGGGGCCGCTGGCGGTATAGGTCAGTGCGCGATCGCGCTCGAAGTTACGTTCCAGCAGTTCGGCGTAATCGCTCTCTTTATCCCAGCCACGCTGGAATGAGAAGCGCAGCTCAAATTCCGGCAGAAACTGGCCACAGGTGGCGGTGATCTCCGCGGAAATCGCCGCACTGTATTCCGCCCGCCACTGGCTGATCTGTTCAGCCAGCGGAACCAGCTCCTGATCCCAGGGACGAATCTGGCTGTAACGTGAGACCTGGCGCAGCGCCGCGTTCCGCTGTTTAAGCAGGCGGCGCATGTTGTTCCAGGCGTTAAAAAAGCCGGGGGTGTTATGGAAGCAGCCCCAGTCGACATAGGCTCTGCGATATTTGGGGCCGCCATTCAGCAAACTAAAGCCTTCAGGGGTGATTAACTGCATCGGCAACAGCTGCGCCAGCTCCGCGACCTTGTGACCATCGCTGCCATCAATGCGCACTTTGCTGTCACCTGCACGGTTTTTGGTCAGCCCGACTGAAATTTCCCGCTCTTTGTTTTCCAGACGCCCGTGCAGCACAAACGCCGCCTCATCGTGACGAATCACGCGTCCCGCCTGCAGGCTGCGAAACGAACGGCCATGCCCCAGAGTATGAATCGCTTCTAAAACGCTGGTTTTACCACTGCCGTTGGCACCAACCAGGAAATTAAAGCCGGGTGCCAGCTGCAGGTCAGCCTGCTCAATATTACGAAAATCTTTGATAAGAAGGCGGGTTAAAGCCATGAATCAGTCCAGCGTGAAGGGCAATAAAATTTTGGGCCTGGCGATCCAGGGCATCAACGGCAAAGCAGGTTTGCCCGATACCTCAGTCACCTGGCCGTCGGCGTCGCCGCCAGTCTGGTTCCGGCCAGCGCGCAGGCCCTGGGAGCATACTGAAGTATGTGACCAGGGGCGAGCACTGCCCGGAATCAGAATGGCAAGTAAGCCAGGCCGATATATTCTACAAGCGCATGGGCATGACGACATAGGCCGCTGCCGGACTCGCCACATCCTCAATCTGCACGCTCGACACTGAATCGGTCAGCAGCAGACGGACGTTTTCGCACTTCAGCGCGTTCAGCACATCCAGCACGTAACTGACGTTGAAGCCAATCTCCAGTTCAGTACCGTTGTAGCTGACATCCAGCATCTCTTCCGCTTCTTCCTGTTCAGGATTATTGGCGGTGATCTTCAGCTGATTTTCGGTGATATAGAGGCGAACACCGCGGAACTTCTCGTTAGAGAGGATAGCGGCGCGGGCAAAGGCCTGTTTGAGCAGATCGCAGCCCGCTTCCAGCGCTTTGTCCGGATTCTTCGGCAATACGCGACGATAATCGGGGAAACGACCATCAACCAGCTTAGAGGTAAAGATGTAGTCGCCGACATGCGCACGGATATTGCTGCCGCCAATCTGAACCTGCAGCGGAGTATCGCCGCCATCCAGCAGACGCAGCAGTTCAATCACGCCTTTGCGCGGCACAATCACCGAATGACTCGGCAGCGCCTGACCAATCGGCATGGAGCAGACAGCCAGACGGTGACCGTCAGTGGCCACGGTGCGCAGCTCTTCCCCTTCGGTTTCAAACATCATGCCGTTGAGGTAGTAACGCACATCCTGATGCGCCATCGAAAACTGAGTCGCTTCAATCAGCCGTTTCAGCGTTGCCTGTGGCAGGGTGAATTCAACCTCACTCTGCCAGTCGTCAAGATTCGGGAAGTCACTGGCGGGCAGGGTCGACAGCGAAAAACGGCTGCGGCCAGAGCGCACCAGCATGCGATCGCCTTCCAGTGCCAGAGTAATTTCTGCGCCATCCGGCAATCCGCGACAGATATCGAGGAATTTACGCGCCGGAACGGTGGTGGATCCAGGCTCATGTGCCTGAGTCAGCGCCACGCGTGCGACCATCTCCATTTCCAGATCGGTACCGGTCAGCAACAGCGAACCTTCAGTTACCTGCAGCAGCAGGTTTCCAAGGATCGGCAGCGTCGGACGACCACCCAGGGGGCCACTTACTTGTTGCAGCGGCTTCAGCAACTGCTCACGTTCAACAATAAATTTCATAGCGTCAGGAAGATAATGTTCTGATGAGATTAGAGAAATCTTCTTTGATATCGTGGCTCTCTTCACGCAGCTGCTCAATCTTGCGGCAGGCATGAAGCACCGTTGTATGGTCGCGCCCCCCAAAAGCATCGCCAATTTCTGGCAAGCTATGGTTGGTTAACTCTTTCGCCATCGCCATCGCCATCTGGCGTGGACGTGCCACCGAGCGCGAACGGCGCTTGGAAAGCAGATCCGCCACCTTAATTTTGTAGTACTCAGCCACGGTCTTCTGAATATTATCGATGGTGACCAGCTTTTCCTGCAGCGCCAGCAGATCGCGCAGCGCTTCGCGCACGAAGTCGATGGTAATCGCCCGGCCAGTAAAGTTGGCATTGGCGATCACGCGATTCAGCGCGCCTTCCAGCTCACGCACGTTAGAGCGTAACCGCTTGGCAATAAAGAAGGCGACTTCACCAGGCAGACGGATGTCGTTCTCATCCGCTTTTTTCATCAGGATCGCCACACGCGTTTCCAGCTCAGGCGGCTCGATCGCCACCGTTAAACCCCAGCCGAAACGTGATTTAAGACGATCTTCCACCCCGTTGATCTCTTTTGGATAGCGATCCGAGGTGAGGATGATCTGCTGGTTGCCCTCTAATAAGGCATTAAAGGTGTGGAAGAACTCTTCCTGCGATCGCTCTTTATTAGCAAAGAACTGAATGTCATCGATCAGCAGCGCATCTACCGAACGGTAGTAGCGTTTGAACTCTTCAATCGCATTGTTCTGTAGTGCTTTAACCATGTCCTGCACGAAGCGCTCGGAGTGCATATAAACCACTTTTGCATTGGGTTTTCGGGCAATGATGCCGTTGCCCACCGCATGCAACAGGTGCGTTTTACCGAGACCGGTGCCGCCATACAGAAACAGCGGGTTGTAAGCGCCGCCTGGATTATCCGCCACCTGACGTGCCGCCGCGCGCGCCAGCTGGTTAGATTTACCCTCGACGAAGTTATCGAAGTTATGACGGTTGTTCACATTTGAGCGATAGGTGACGTCGGCCGGAGCCGGGACATTATCCCAGCTGGGACGCATGATCTGCGTCGGGGCCGGACGAATATGGCTCTGTACGGGCATCACGGGCGCGCTGACGCTGGCCATTACAGGCTGGCTGACCGCTGCCGCCTGCTGCTGAACCGGGCGCGTTCCCACTTCAAAACGCAGCGTGGGCACGTTTGGACCGCAGAATTCATTCAGCAGTGCATTGATACTATTAAGGTATTTGTCCCGAACCCAGTCGAGTACGAAGCGATTTGGAGCATACAAGGCAAGCGTATTGTCGTTTAACTCAGCCTGCAGTGGACGGATCCACATGCTGAATTCGGTGGCAGGAAGCTCATCCTGCAAACGGGCAAGACACTGTTGCCAAAGCGTAAGTGACACGGCGGACTCCACTCGTACAAATTCGAAAAGAATAGTAGGCGTTACTCTAAGAAACGTTCATTTTTGACACAGACGCTAAGAAAGCGCCTGCGACCGCTATCAGCGGTTTTCCGTCCTGCAATCACCGGAGGATCGTCAGCGGAAGGGCGGATCATAGCGCAAAGCGAGGCAGAGATCTTCCCTTTCTACACAGTTTTGATCCTTTTTATCCACAGGCCAGAGGCGCGCAAAGAAGTTTACGCCAGTTGCGGGAAAAACCAGCAGGGATCTGGCGCAATCCATTAAAATTTCGGGCGACATCTCATTTTATCCCCAGGATCCGGCAAGCCGATCGCAATAAGATCCCGTGCGATCCTTGCGCTTTAGTGCGGAGCCCGTATAATTCTCCACCCGACATTGAGCCATCAGGCGCAAAGTCGGGACTCTGCGGGCTGTATGCGGGTTTTCAGGCACTATGACACGCGAAGTAAATTGACTCGGGACTGTACAATTATTACAATCCCGCCTCTTTATTAAAGACACATTGAGGCGTAGGTCGATTTTCTGGCCCGAAACGCGTCACCCAGTGAAAATTTTCAAGTTTAGGTAGAAACCGCCATGAAACGCACTTTTCAACCGTCCGTACTGAAGCGCAACCGTTCACACGGTTTCCGTGCTCGTATGGCAACAAAAAATGGTCGTCAGGTTCTGGCACGTCGTCGTGCTAAAGGCCGTTCTCGTCTGACCGTTTCTAAGTAATAAAGCAAGCCCTGATGGGTAAGCTCGCATTTCCCAGGGAGTTACGTTTGTTAACTCCCACTCATTTCACTTTCGTCTTCCAGCAGCCACAACGGGCTGGCACGCCGCAAATTACTATTCTCGGCCGCCTTAACGCGCTGGGGCATCCCCGCATCGGTCTCACCGTCGCTAAAAAACATGTGAAACGCGCTCATGAACGCAACCGGATCAAGCGATTGACCCGCGAAAGCTTTCGTCTGCGTCAACATGAACTGCCGTCGATGGACTTCGTGGTGGTCGCGAAGAAGGGGGTTGCCGATCTGGATAACCGTATGCTGGCGGAAGCGTTGGAGAAATTATGGCGTCGTCACTGTCGCCTGGCGCGCGGCTCCTGATCGTCCTGATACGCGTCTATCAACGCGGCATCAGTCCATTACTGGGACCACACTGTCGGTTTCACCCGACCTGCTCTCATTACGGAATTGAGGCATTACGCAGGTTCGGCCTGATAAAAGGCAGTTGGTTGACATTAAAACGCGTATTAAAATGCCACCCCTTGAACCCGGGTGGTGACGATCCTGTGCCGCCAAAAACCTTTGATACCAGAGAACATTAACGATGGATTCGCAACGCAATCTCTTTCTCATCGCTTTTCTGTTCGTGACCTTTATGATCTGGCAAGCCTGGCAGACGGACCACGCTCCGCAGCCACAGCAGACGCAGACCACACAAGGCACAAACAGCGTAGCGGGTGATACCGCCAGTCAGGGTGTACCGGCCAGCGGTCAGGGCCAGACGATCACCGTTAAGACTGATGTCCTGTCATTGAATATCAACACCCGAGGCGGTGATGTTGAACAAGCACAGCTGCTGACTTTCCCGGACAAACTGGGTTCTAACCAGCCGTTCCAGCTGCTTGAAACAACGCCAGCGTTCCTTTATCAGGCACAGAGTGGTTTGACCGGTCGTAATGGCCCGGATAACCCGAACAACGGCGCGCGTCCGCTGTTCAACGCTGCGCAGGATCACTTCGAGATGGCTGATGGCCAGTCCGAACTGCGTGTGCCGATGACCTACACCGCTGAAAATGGCGTGGTTTACACCAAAACCTTCATCTTCAAGCGTGGCGAATATGCCGTTAATGTCGATTATCATGTCAACAACACCACCCAGCAGCCGCTGGAAGTGTCGCTGTTTGGCCAGCTGAAGCAGACCATCGATCTGCCTAAGCATCGTGATACCGGCAGCAACAACTTTGCTCTGCACACCTTCCGTGGCGCGGCCTACTCCACCAGCGAGTCGAAATATGAGAAGTATAAATTCGACACCATCGCGGATAACGAGAACCTGAACGCCACCACCAGCAATGGCTGGGTTGCGATGCTGCAGCAGTACTTTGCAACAGCATGGGTTCCGCGTACTGAAGGCACCAACACCCTTTACACCAGCAACCTGGGTAATGGCGTGGCGGCGATTGGCTATAAATCTGCACCGGTCACCATTGCCGCGGGCGCACAGCAGAATCTGGGTGCAACGCTGTGGGTCGGCCCGGAAATTCAGGACAAGATGGCAGCGATTGCGCCGCACCTTGATCTGACCGTAGATTACGGCTGGTTGTGGTTTATCTCTCAGCCGCTGTTCAAACTGCTGAAATTTATTCACAGCTTCATCGGTAACTGGGGCTTCTCCATTATCGTGATCACCTTCATCGTGCGCGGCATCATGTACCCGCTGACCAAAGCGCAGTACACCTCGATGGCGAAGATGCGCATGCTGCAGCCGAAAATTCAGGCGATGCGTGAGCGTCTGGGGGATGACAAGCAGAAGCAGAGCCAGGAAATGATGGCGCTGTATAAAGCAGAGAAAGTGAATCCGCTGGGTGGCTGTCTGCCGCTGGTGATTCAGATGCCAATCTTCCTGGCGCTTTACTACATGCTGTCAGGCTCGGTTGAACTGCGTCATGCGCCATTTATTCTGTGGATCCATGACCTGTCAGCGCAGGACCCGTACTACATCCTGCCGATTCTGATGGGCATCACCATGTTCTTCATTCAGAAGATGTCACCGACCACCGTGACCGATCCGATGCAGCAGAAGATCATGACGTACATGCCGGTGATTTTCACCGTGTTCTTCCTGTGGTTCCCGTCAGGTCTGGTGCTGTACTACATCGTCAGCAACCTGGTCACCATTCTCCAGCAGCAGCTGATTTATCGCGGCCTGGAAAAACGTGGTCTGCATAGCCGCGACAAGAAGAAAGCGTAAGCGATCCAGAGCGGGAGCAATCCCGCCCTAAAATAGTCTATTCTCAGGCGGTCAAAGCGACCGCCTGTGTTTTTTGTAGCGAGAGAAAATTTATGAGCCACAGCGATACCATTGTTGCCCAGGCGACGCCGCCCGGACGCGGCGGCGTAGGCATTCTGCGCGTCTCTGGCGCCCAGGCGGCAGAGGTCGCCCGCCAGCTGCTGGGCAAACTGCCTAAGCCGCGTTACGCCGATTATCTGCCGTTCACCGATAGCGATGGCCGCGTGCTGGATCAGGGCATTGCGCTGTGGTTTCCTGGTCCTAACTCCTTTACTGGTGAAGATGTGCTGGAGCTGCAGGGCCACGGCGGCCCGGTGATCCTGGACCTGCTGCTGAAGCGCATCGTGGCGCTGCCTGGCGTGCGTATCGCTCAGCCGGGTGAGTTTTCAGAGCGTGCGTTTCTGAATGACAAGCTCGATCTGGCGCAGGCCGAAGCGATTGCTGACCTGATTGATGCCAGCTCTGAGCAGGCGGCGCGTTCGGCAGTGAACTCCCTGCAGGGCGTTTTCTCCACCCGTATCAATCATCTTGTGGAAGCACTCACTCACCTGCGGATCTATGTCGAAGCCGCTATCGACTTCCCGGATGAGGAGATCGATTTCCTCTCTGACGGCAGAATCGAAGCACAGCTGAATACGGTGATCGGCGACCTGGATGCCGTCCGTGCCGAAGCACGTCAGGGCAGCCTGCTGCGTGAAGGGATGAAAGTGGTGATTGCGGGCCGGCCTAATGCGGGCAAATCGAGCCTGCTGAATGCGCTGGCGGGCCGTGACGCCGCCATCGTCACGGACATCGCAGGCACCACCCGTGACGTACTGCGTGAGCATATTCATATTGATGGCATGCCGCTGCATATCATCGACACCGCCGGTCTGCGTGAAGCCAGCGACGAAGTGGAGCGCATCGGGATTGAGCGCGCCTGGCAGGAGATCGAACAGGCTGATCGCGTGCTGTTTATGGTGGACGGCACGACGACCGATGCCACCGAAGCGGCGGCGATCTGGCCCGATTTCGTCTCCCGTCTGCCGCCCGAACTGCCGATTACCGTGGTCCGCAACAAGGCGGATGTCACCGGTGAGTCTCTCGGTCTGACAGAAGTAAATGGTCACTCACTGATTCGCCTGTCGGCACGCACCAGCGCGGGCGTGGACGAGCTGCGCGATCACCTGAAGCAGAGCATGGGCTTCGCCGGCAATATGGAAGGCGGCTTCCTGGCGCGTCGCCGTCATCTGCAGGCGCTGGAGCTGGCGGCAACGCACTTACAGCAGGGTAAAGCGCAGCTGCTCGGTGCCTGGGCCGGTGAGCTACTGGCGGAAGAGTTACGTCTTGCCCAGCAGGCGTTAAGCGAGATCACCGGCGAGTTCACTTCTGACGATCTGCTGGGTCGCATCTTCTCCAGCTTCTGTATCGGTAAATAACCGTGCTGGCCTGATAGCGTCCTGCTGTCAGGCCAGATTTCCTGCCACGCTGCTCCCCTGTTATTCCCGCCTCTGCGTTGATTCTTGCTGATATGTTATTTTGCGGCGGCACGGCATTGCCGTATAACGGTTGAAGCGCCGATCTGACGTGCGGCGACGGATTGCGGTGAGTGATCCCCGCAATCCGTCGCCGCGCCGGACCGGACGCAAACCCACTACGTGAACACCGTTGGGCGAACTTTTTCGCCTGAAACAGGAGAGTTGCATGAGTACACCGCTCGACACTGCCGCACTGGACACGCTGTTTAATGACGCCCGCACCCACAGTTACTGGCAGGCTAAGCCCGTCGATAACGCCCTGCTGGAGCAGCTCTATGCTTTAACGGCACTGGGCCCGACCTCGGCGAACTGCTCGCCTGCGCGATTTGTTTTCGTGACCTCGGCGGAAGGCAAAGAGAAGCTGAAACCGGCACTCTCTTCCGGCAATCTGGAAAAAACCATGAGCGCGCCGGTCACGGTGATTGTGGCCTGGGACCGCGAGTTCTATGAGCAGCTGCCCGCCCTGTTCCCCCATGCTGATGCGCGCAGCTGGTTTACCGGCAGCCCGGAAGCGGCAAAAGAGACCGCTTTCCGTAACAGCAGCCTGCAGGCGGGCTACCTGATTCTGGCGGCGCGTTCGCTGGGTCTGGATGCCGGTCCGATGTCCGGGTTTGATCCGGCCAAAGTCAATGACGCCTTTTTCCCCGACGGTCAGTATCAGGTTAACCTGCTGATTAACCTCGGCTACGGTGATGCATCAAAACTGCATCCGCGCCTGCCGCGACTGAGCTTTGAGCAGGCGAGCCGTTTCGCCTGATGCTGCCCGCGTCGCGAGTCGAATCGCGACGCGGATGACCTTATAAACAGCGTGTCACAGCGGCGCAGCATTTTCTGCAGGCGTCCCCTGATGAAACACCATTCGCCAGTTCTGACCCTCGCACAGCCAGTGTGAGGCGCGCAGTGCGGCCCGACTGCCATCGGCATCACAGATCTGGTAGTGCAGTATCAGACTCCTCTCGCCCGTGCTCACCAGCTGAAAGTTACTACTAAGCATATCGGGCATCGCATCTTCTTTTATCAGCGCCGCGATGGTCTGCGCGCGAGTCACAAAGCGTCCTGAAGGGGTTATCTCACAAAAGTCAGGATGGAGTATCTGCTCCAGCCACGCCAGTTCCCGTCGCCTGGCACTGTGCAGGCTGCGCTCTCGTTTCACCATTTCGTCCAGCAACATGGCTGACCCTCCTGTTATTCTGTGCTGACAGGCAGCGGCAATAATTCCTTTAAGCTGTTGAAGATGGGCATCGTGACGCTTCTGTCCGGTTAGCTCTCCCTCGCGACTCTGCTCATCCTATTCCGAATTTACCCCAATCTGTGCGTTGTCAGGTGCATTAAGGTAAGAAAATTCCTACAATGCTTCTGATGATTATCTGACCATTTTCACGGAGCGACAGATGGCTGGTCATTTTGTACGCTGGACGGGCGATCCCGGCTTCCCGGCTAATGATTTACGCATTCCCCAGGCTATCACCGACACGGCACAGCAGTTTGCTGACAAACGCCGTGGGCGATTTCTTGCCGCCCGTACCCTGCTGGCACAACTGATGCTACGGGTTTATGGCATTGGTGAACTGCCGCGCCTGCTTATCCAGAGCAACGGACGCCCCGTTTTTGCTGACAGCGATCTGCCCGATTTCAGCATCGCCTATGCGGGCAATACGGTGGGTGTGCTGTTGGCCGAAGAAGGTGGACGTGCCGGTCTGGATATGGAGATTGTGCATGCCAGAAGCCGTCAGACTCAGGAGCAGCTGATTCAGGGATTAACCTCGGGCGAGATCGCCTGGATCAATGCCCAGCAGGATGCCATGGAGGCGGTGACGCAGATCTGGACATTACGCCAGAGCATTCTCAAGCTGACGGGAGAGGGCGATCGGGGACTGGATTCGCTGCGCCTGTTGCCCGGTGCGGGTCGGCTGCGATCTTCACTCTATCCCGATATTCAGGTGGTGTGTGATGCGGAGCCTATGCTGGTCTGGTCGTGTGCGCTGTCGTCTGCGACTCAGCGTCTGCATCTGTGGGAGATGGATAACGCCTTTCAGTGGCACGCATTACGCGAAATAGAGATGGGTAAGCCCAACATCGGGCCTCATGCTCTGCGGCTGACCAGCCTGCCCAGCGAGCGCAGCCTGCATCCAGAAATGTAAAAAGCCGCAACCCAGAGGTTGCGGCCCTGAATGCGCTTAGTGCGCGTCTACAAAAACAATCTTCAGCACAAACAGCAGAGCAACAATCACTACGCAGGGGCTGATTTCACGCCAGCGGCCAGTACCCAGCTTCATGACGCAGTAAGCGATGAATCCCAGCGCAATGCCTTCGGTGATGGAAAAACTAAAGGGCATCATGGCGGCGGTCACAAACGCCGGAACGGCTTCGGTCAAATCATCCCAGCGTACGCGCGACAGGCTGGCAGTCATTAATACCCCAACGTAAATCAGCGCGCCCGCAGCGGCGTAAGACGGCACCATCGCGGCCAGCGGTGACAGGAAGGTCACCAGCAGGAACAGCAGGCCGGTGACCACGGCCATCAGGCCGGTACGGCCACCAATCGCCACGCCCGAGGTGCTTTCGATATAGGCGGTCACGGATGAGGTACCTGCCAGCGCGCCACTCACTGAACTGATGCTGTCGACATAGAGCGCCTGCTGCATGCGCGGGAAAGTGCCGGTTTCGTCGGTCAGTCCCGCTTTATCGGTGACGCCGATCAGCGTGCCGGAGGAGTCGAACAGATTGACCAGCATAAAGGAGAAGATCACGCCTGCCATGCCGATGTTGAAGGCGCCTTTGATATCCACCTGGCCGACCACAGAAGTAATGGAAGGCGGCGCAGAGAACAGGCCGACAAACTTCACGTCACCCAGCATCCAGCCGATAGCGGTAGTAACCACCATCGAGATCAGCACCGCCGCGTGGATATTGCGTGATGCCAGAATAGCGATGATAAAGAAGCCCAGCGCGCCCAGCAGTACGCTGTGCGAGGTCAGGTTCCCCACGGCCACCAGGGTATCGGGATTCGGCACGATAATACCGGCATTCTTCAGCCCCATCATGGCGATAAACAGGCCGATACCGGCGGTAATGCCGACGCGCAGGCTCAGCGGGATATTGGCAATCATCCAGTAGCGAACCCGCAGCAGCGTCAGGATCAGCAGGCCGACCGCACCCCAGAAGATCGCGCCCATACCCACCTGCCACGAATAGCCCATCGCCCCGACCACCACAAAGGCGAAAAAGGCGTTCAGCCCCATTGCGGGCGCCAGCGCCACCGGCAGATTGGCAAACAGTCCCATCAGAATGCTGCCGAAAGCGGCAATCAGACAGGTGGTCACAAACACCGCCTGGGTATCCATGCCGGCGACGCCGAGGATCTGCGGATTGACGAAGACGATGTAGACCATCGTCAGAAAGGTGGTGATACCCGCGATCACTTCGGTGCGCACCGTGGTGCCATGTTCCTGCAGCCTGAAGATGCGCTGCAAAACGCCTTGCTTGCTCATGCCATCCATCCAGAAGAAAAAATCATCGGCGCGTATCCTGGCGATTTTACCGGGGCAATACAATGATTTTTCGCAACCGATTGCCAGTCTCGCAATCTGCGCTGAGTGCGGTAGAGTGTGGAGCACACCCCTGAATCGAAGGATAGAGTCTGATGTCAGTAGAATGCGTCTTTTTTGATTGCGATGGCACGCTGGTGGACAGTGAGTTGCTCTGTACCCAGGCCTACGTCAACACCTTTGCCCGTTACGGCCTGGAACTGTCGCTGCAGCAGATGTTTGAAAAGTATAAGGGCGTCAAACTCTACGACATTATTCGTGACGTCGGCGACGCGCATCAGGTGACGCTGCCGATGGAAGAGGTGGAGACTGCTTATCGCGCAGAGGTCGCGCGGCTGTTTGATCAGCAACTGCAGCCCATCCCGGGCGCGAAAGCGCTGGTTGAGCAGATCAAGGTGCCGATGTGCGTGGTTTCAAACGGGACGGTAAAAAAGATGCAGCACTCGCTGGGCTTAACCGGCATGCTGCCGCTGTTTGCGGAGCACCTCTACAGCGGCTATGACATTCTGCACTGGAAGCCCGATCCGGAACTGATGTACCACGCTGCGGAACAGATGCAGGTGCCGATTGAGCGCTGCATTCTGGTGGATGACTCCGAAGCGGGCGCCCGCGCCGGTATCGCCGCTGGCATTCCGGTCTACTACTACTGCGCTGACCCGCACAACCCTGAACTGGATCATCCGCTGGTGACGCGCTTCGACGATATGGCGCAACTGCCTGCGCTGTGGCGCGCCCGTGGCTGGGATCTGGTGTAGCGCGGGCCAGCATGACACACACCGTCTGGTTTTTAACCCTGCCCGGCGTGATGGCGCTGGATCTCACCGGCCCGGCCGAGACGCTGAAGCTGGCGGGCGAACACTTTACGCTGCGCTACATCGGCCCGCAGCCGGAGGTGGTCTGCTCCACCGGCATGACCATTGGCGGCATCGAACCGTTACCTGAACAGTTGCCCGCCGGGAGTCTGCTGGTGGTGCCTGGCGTCTATGATTCGCAGGTCTGTTACGCCACGCCGCAGGCCGGAGAGGCTCGCGACTGGCTGATGCGCCAGCACGCCGCGCTGTGCGCGCAGACCTTTATGCTGGTCTGCGTCTGCTCGGGTGCGCTGCTGGCGGCGCAGGCAGGCATGCTGGATGACGTGCTCTGCACCACCCATCACGATGTAATTGCCCGCCTGAAAGCCGCGGCCCCGCGCGCACGGGTGCAGGAGAACCGGGTGTTTGTCGGGCATGAGAATATCTGGACCAGCGCAGGCATCACGGCGGGAATCGATCTGGCGCTGCATCTGATTAATCAGCTCTGCGATACGCAAACCGCGCTGGCGGTAGCGCGGGAGATGGTGGTCTGGTTCCGCCGTGCCGGTGACGATCCGCAACTTTCGCCGTGGCTGCGTTACCGCAACCACATGCATCCGGCCATTCATCGGGCGCAGGATCTGATGATTGCCCATCCTGAGCACGGCTGGACCCTGACCGAGCTGGCTGGACGCACGCATGTCAGCAGCCGCCATCTGGCGCGGCTGTTTCGCCAGCATCTGGGGATTAGCGTGCGTGAATACCATGAGCAGCTGCGGGTTGGCGTGGCACGCCAGCGTCAGCAGCAGGGTGAATCTGCCGAAAAAGCGGCGCTGGCGGCGGGGTTTTCATCGGCGCGCCAGCTACGGCGCGCCCGCCAGCGCGAAGCCGATCAGCTGACAAAGTGACGGGTATCGACGCGTTTCAGCGCCATCCCCAGCAACAGGCTGCCGCCCAGTGTCAGCCCGAACACCCAGGGCAGGTCGAGCCACGGACGCGACATATCATCGTAATGATGCGTTCGCAGGTAGTGAATGAACAGCGCATGAAAGCCGTAGATCGGCAGTGAATAGCGTGCAATCACCGTTAAACCCGGCAGCGTGCGCTGGTTCAGGCTGTTTTTAAACACGATCAGCAGGCTGATCGCGGCGATAAACACCAGCGGTCCGCAGTAGAGATACCAGGTGTCATTAAACGCCCCGTTGACGATCAGCGCCTGTTTCGTCCCTAACGTAATGCCAATCACACAGGCGATAAACAGCCCGGCAGCCAGCGGCGTCAGGCCGCGCCGGGTCGTTTCCATCGTGCCGATAGCCCGTCCCAGCAGCGCATAGAGCAGGTAGTAGATACTGTCACCGCTGACATAGAGATTAACCGGCAGAAAGTGAAACGGCCCCAGCGACTGGCTGACCGTATTGGGGTTGGCGAGCACCGCCAGCACCAGCACCAGCAGCGCCACGTAGCGCGCCTGCACGGTTTTTACCTGGATCAGGGGTGACAGCAGATAGATGCCGATCAGCGCAAAGAAGAACCACAGGTGATAAAACACCGGCTTCTGCAGCATCTTCAGGATTGATCGCCCTTCGCTGATAGGGGTCAGCCAGGTGATATAGGCCAGCGATACCGCGCTGTAGAACAGCAGACAGAGCACCAGCCGGAGCATATGGCGCGGCTGGGCGCTGCGTTCGCCGAAAAACAGATAGCCGGAGATCATAAAGAACAGCGGAACACAGACGCGTGATGCTGAGTTCAGCAGATTAGCCGCATCCCAGGTGATGCCAGTCACCGCCATCGGCCCGGTGATATACCAGGTGGTGGTGTGAATCACGATCACCATCAGGCAGGCAACCGCGCGTAAATTATCGATCCAGTAAATCTTCTGCGGCATGGCATCCTCTTGCGCATAGCGTCCGTGCGCAAAAGGGTAGCCAAATGCGACCAGAGCAACAACTGCTGCCAGCAGGATTCGGAGCCATCTGTATGCCAGCGCACTGAATCACCGCGAAAACGCGCCGGTAGCGCCTGGGATTTACGGCTGCACATCGCGCGGTCAAAGGGTATACTGTCGGCCTCTTTTTTTAATCTAACCGAAGCGCGTGCACACTCAACATGCAAAAGTTTGATACCAAAACCTTTCAGGGGCTGATCCTGACCTTGCAGGATTACTGGGCGCGTCAGGGCTGCACCATTGTCCAACCGCTGGACATGGAAGTGGGCGCTGGCACTTCACACCCGATGACCTGCCTGCGCGCACTCGGCCCGGAGCCGATCGCCGCCGCTTACGTGCAGCCATCACGCCGTCCTACCGATGGCCGCTACGGTGAAAACCCGAACCGCCTGCAACACTATTACCAGTTCCAGGTGATCATCAAACCCTCACCGGATAACATTCAGGAGCTCTATCTTGGCTCGCTGAAAGAGCTGGGTATGGACCCGACGGTGCATGACATTCGCTTCGTGGAAGATAACTGGGAAAACCCGACGCTGGGTGCCTGGGGACTCGGCTGGGAAGTGTGGCTCAACGGCATGGAAGTGACGCAGTTCACCTACTTCCAGCAGGTTGGCGGCCTGGAGTGTAAGCCGGTGACCGGCGAGATTACCTACGGTCTGGAGCGTCTGGCGATGTACATCCAGGGCGTCGACAGCGTTTACGATCTGGTGTGGAGCGACGGTCCGCTGGGCAAAACCACCTACGGCGACGTGTTCCATCAGAACGAAGTGGAGCAATCCACCTATAACTTCGAATACGCTGACGTTGATTTCCTCTTTACCTGCTTCGAGCAGTATGAGAAAGAGGCGCAGCATCTGCTGGCGCTGGAAAAACCGCTGCCACTGCCCGCCTACGAACGCATTCTGAAAGCGGCACACAGCTTCAACCTGCTGGATGCCCGCAAAGCGATCTCGGTAACAGAGCGTCAGCGCTATATTCTGCGCATTCGTACCCTGACCAAAGCCGTGGCTGAAGCTTACTACGCCTCTCGCGAGGCAATGGGCTTCCCGATGTGCAATAACAAAAAGTAAGAGGCAGCCATGACTGAACAAACCTTCCTGGTGGAGATCGGCACCGAAGAGCTGCCACCAAAAGCCCTGCGCAGCCTGGCAGAAGCCTTTGCCGCGCAGGTAACTGCTGAACTGGATGCCGCTAACCTGAGCCACGGCGAGGTCAGCTGGTTTGCTGCGCCGCGTCGTCTGGCGCTGAAAGTCGCAAACCTGAGCGCCTCACAACCCGATCGGGAAGTAGAGAAGCGCGGACCGGCGATCTCTGCTGCGTTTGACGCTGACGGCAACGCGACCAAAGCCGCTGAAGGCTGGGCGCGTGGCAACGGCATTACCGTCGATCAGGCTGAACGTCTCGCCACCGATAAAGGCGAATGGCTGGTTTATCGCGCTCAGGTCAAAGGCGAAGCGGCCCAGGCGCTGCTGCCCGCAATGATCGCTACCGCGCTCAGCAAGCTGCCGGTGCCAAAACTGATGCGCTGGGGCAACAGCGATGTGCAGTTCGTTCGTCCGGTTCACACCGTGACGATGCTGCTGGGCGATGAGCTGATCCCAGGCACCATTCTGGGCATTAAGTCAGATCGGGTTATTCGTGGTCACCGCTTTATGGGTGAAAGCGAAATCACGCTCGACAACGCCGATCAGTACCCTGATGTGCTGGAAAAACGCGGCCAGGTCATTGCCGACTATCAGGTCCGCAAAGCGATGATTAAAGCCGATGCTGAAGCAGCAGCACGCCGTTTAGGCGGCAACGCTGATATCAGCGACAGCCTGCTGGAAGAGGTGACATCGCTGGTGGAGTGGCCGGTGGTCCTGACCGCGACCTTTGAAGAGAAATTCCTCAAGGTACCTGCGGAAGCGCTGGTCTACACCATGAAAGGCGATCAGAAGTATTTCCCGGTGTATGACAATGACGGCAACCTGATGCCGAACTTCATTTTCGTCACCAACATCGAATCCAGCGATCCGCGCCAGATTATCTCCGGCAACGAAAAAGTGGTACGTCCACGCCTGGCCGATGCGGAGTTCTTCTTTAATACTGACCGCAAAAAGCGTCTGGAAGATCACCTGCCGCGTCTGGAGACGGTGCTGTTCCAGAAAGAGCTGGGCACGCTGCGCGATAAAACCGATCGCATTCAGGCCCTCGCGGGCTGGATTGCCGGTGAAATTGGCGCAGATGTGAATCACGCCACCCGCGCGGGCCTGCTGTCGAAGTGTGACCTGATGACCAACATGGTCTTCGAGTTCACCGACACCCAGGGCGTGATGGGCATGCACTACGCGCGTCACGACGGCGAAGCCGAAGATGTGGCGGTGGCGCTGAATGAGCAGTATCAGCCGCGCTTTGCCGGTGACGATCTGCCGTCCAGCCCTGTCGCCTGTGCACTGGCGATTGCCGATAAAATGGATACGCTGGCCGGTATTTTCGGCATTGGTCAGCATCCAAAAGGCGACAAAGACCCGTTCGCACTGCGTCGTGCGGCGCTGGGCGTGCTGCGTATCATCGTTGAGAAGAACCTGCCGCTCGACCTGCAGACTCTGACCGAAGAAGCGGTGCGCCTGTATGGCAGCAAGCTGAGCAACGCCCGCGTGGTGGATGATGTGATCGACTTTATGCTGGGTCGCTTCCGCGCCTGGTATCAGGAAGAGGGTCACAGCATCGACACGCTGCAGGCGGTTCTGGCGCGTCGTCCGACCCGTCCGGCTGACTTTGATGCACGCATGAAAGCGGTGTCGCACTTCCGTACGCTGGAAGCAGCCGCAGCACTGGCGGCGGCGAACAAGCGCGTCTCTAACATTCTGGCAAAATCGACTGAAACGCTGAATGAGAGCGTGCAGGCGTCGCTGCTGAAAGAGAACGAAGAGATCCAGCTGGCGACCTTTGTCACTGCGCTGAGCAGCAAGCTGCAGCCTTACTTCGCTGAAGGTCGTTATCAGGATGCGCTGGTCGAACTGGCACAGCTGCGTACTGCGGTAGACAACTTCTTCGATAAAGTGATGGTTAACGCCGACGATCAGGCGGTGCGGGTTAATCGCCTGACGCTGCTGTCAAAACTGCGTGAGCTGTTCCTGCAGGTCGCGGATATCTCGCTGCTGCAGTAATGCTATTTGTTGTGCGAAAAAGGGACGAGCAATCGTCCCTTTTTTTATGGGATTTTTTGGCCTGATGTTTTCAACTCATACCTGAGTGTGACCGCTATAGCGGCCATTTTTTAGGGTGCAAATGAATACGCTAAAGTGCTTAAACAGCCATTGCCGGTCATCAGGAATCGGCTGTTTCGATGCGCCAGATTATAAATATTATGTCTATATATCAAAAGGTTACTTGTTAATTTTTCTCCGGTCATACTCTAAAGTTTTTCATCAATCCGGTGGTTAAGAAACCGCCCTAAAAATAGCCAGCCCTCTTTTTTTTCCCCTTTCCTGATGGATAATTCGCCAGAATTTACACCCGGTTACATTTAGTGAAATGGAATTTTCATGAAAAGGATTTGTTTATCGCTCTGTCATCCGCCAGTGCGTCTGCTCGCCATGGTGGCAGGCGCGCTGCTCTGCTCTGCTTCCCCGCTGATGGCAGCCCCGCCAGCCGATAATCCCCGCGAAGAAGGCCAGGCGATTGATGCCCGCGAGCAACTGCGTCAGCAGACGCGCGAGCGCGTGCTGCAACAGCAGAATGCGCCGCAGGCGAATGAACATCTTCCCCGTCCTGATAGTCGTCTGCCCGGTTATCCTGCCGGTGAGCAACCCTGCTTTACCATCAATCAGATCGCCCTGACTGGCGACGAAGCCAGCCGTTTTCAGTGGGCGCTCGACGCCGCCGCGGATGCCACCGGCCGCTGCCTGGGCGGACAGGGCATCGTGCTGGTCATTAACAAAGTGCAGAATGCAATTCTCGCCAAAGGCTATGTCACCACCCGCGTCATGGCACAGGAGCAGGATCTGACTAAAGTCGTATTAACGCTGACGTTACAGCCGGGCCGTATCAGCAGGATCCGTTTTGATGAACCGGTTTTCTGGCGTGGACGGCTGTGGAATGCGATTCCGGCGTCATCGGGCGAGATATTAAATCTGCGGGATATTGAGCAGGGGCTGGAAAACTTCAAGCGGGTGCCCAGTGCCAGTGCCGACATTAAAATCGTGCCGGGCGAGCAGGAAGCCACCAGCGATCTGCAGGTCAACTGGCGCGAAGGCAGACCGGTGCGGCTCAGTCTGGGACTGGATGACAGCGGCTCCAGAAGTACCGGGCGCTACCTCGGTTCCGCCACCCTCGCAGTGGATGCGCCCTTTGCGCAGAACGATCTGTTTTACGCCAATATTGGCAAAAATCTGTTTGAGCATGGGCCGTTCGGTAACCGCTCGCACACCCTGAATTACTTTTTCCCGATAGGCTACTGGGCCGTTTCCGCCAACTACAACGACTACACCTATCACCAGAACATCCCCAATGCCAATGAGGTGCTGCGCTACAGCGGCAAGAGCGATAATTTCCAGCTCACGGTCTCCCGGTTGCTCTACCGCGATCAGTCGAACAAAACCACGCTTAATCTGCGTGGCTACCGCAAACACTCCACCAACGCCGTCAACGATATCGACATTGTGCAGCAAAAGCGGCGCACCGCGGGCTGGGAACTGGGCCTGAATCAGCATAGCTATCTGGGCAGCAGCACGCTGGACGCCAGTATCGCCTGGCGGCGCGGTACTGGTGCGTTTAATGCGCTTCCTGCACCAGAAGAGTCGCGTCATCAGGGCAGCGCGCGTACCGGCATATTGCTGGGCGACCTCGGCATCAACCATCCTTTCGCTGTGGGCGAGCAGCCCTGGCGGGTCTACAGCAGTGTGCGGGGCCAATGGAGTCCGAATGCCCTGACGCCACAGGAGCGCATGGCGATTGCCGGCCGTTATACGGTACGCGGCTTCGACGGTGAACAGATGTTGTCGGGGGAAAAAGGACTGCTGTGGCGCAACGAAATTGGCTGGAATCTTTTCTCGCGCGGACATGAGCTCTATCTGGCTGCCGATTATGGCCGGGTAAGCGGACCTGCGACTCGCGACCTGGTCGGACATCAACTGGCAGGCAGTGCAATAGGCGTACGCGGCGCGCTCTGGGGGCGCTTCAGCTACGACCTGTTTGCGGGCATTCCGCTCTATAAACCCGCGGGATTTCATACATCAGGCGCGACGGCGGGTTTCAGCGTTAACCTGGAAATCTGACCACCAAAGCGGGCGATCCCGCTATCTGAACTGAGTGACTTTCACATGGATGTGACCCATGAATAAACATTGCTATCGCATTATCTTCAGCCGCACCCATGGGGAACTCCGGGTGGTGTCAGAACTTGCCCGCAGTTGCAGCACGGAGCCCGGTCAGAGCCGTGGCAACGGCACGCCGCGTCTCTGGGTCACTTTACGCCGCGCGGCGTGGCTGCTGGGAATGGCCCTGTTTGCCGGGCCTGCAATGGCGAACGGCATTGTGGCGGATAGCAATGCTACGCCAGGACAGCGGCCGGACGTCATCGCCACCCAGAATGGGCTTCCGCAGGTTAATATCACCGCCCCCAATCAGGCGGGTATCTCGCATAACCAGTATCAGCAATTCGATGTCGCGCAGAACGGCGCCATCCTGAATAACTCCGCAGTGATGACCTCAACACAACTGGCCGGAATGATTCAGGGCAACCCGAATCTCAACCCAGACACCCCAGCGGCACGGGTAATCATCAACGAAGTAAACAGCAATAATCCCAGCCAGCTGCGCGGTTATATGGAAGTGGCGGGCGGACGGGCGCAGGTGATCGTTGCCAACCCGGCCGGGATTGTCTGTAACGGATGCGGCACCATCAACGCCGGACGGATGACGCTGACCACCGGCAAACCACAGCTCAACGCTGACGGCAGTCTGGCGGGTTATCAGGTCGAACGCGGCGTGGTGCGCATTGAAGGCGGCGGACTCAACGGCGATCCCCGTCATGATACTGAGTATGTTGACATACTGGCCCGCGCGGTGGAGATCAATGCGGGCGTCTGGGCCAAAAAAGAGCTGGCGGTGGTGGCCGGTCGCAATCGCGTAAGCGCAGACGCACAGACGGTCACACCGCTGGCTGATGACGGCAGCGCCAGACCTGAACTGGCGATCGACATGGGGCAGATGGGCGGCATGTACAGCGGCCAGATCCGCATGATAGGCACTGAAGCGGGCGTCGGCGTGCGAAATCAGAACGCTCAGGTGCAGGCGGGCAAAACGCTGGTGGTGAGCAGCGAAGGTAAGCTTGTCTGGCAGTCGGCGGCGCAGGATGGCGTGACGCAGGCCGGAGGCGACATCAGTCTTGCGGCCAGAGAGGATATCGATTATCAGGGCAAGCTCCACAGTGGCGGTCAGCTGACGGTCCGGAGCCGCGAAGGCGGAATCACTCAGTCCGGCACCCTGGCGGCGGCAGGTGATGTGCGGCTGACGGCGGCCCGCAGCATCCAGAGCAGCGGACACCTGCTGGCAGGCAGCGATGCCAGTAGCCAGGTTGTGCAGGAAGCTAATCTGCAACTGGAGAGCCAGGATACCATTCGGGCCAGCGGCAGCCTGCTGAGCAAAAAAGAGGTCAGCGCGCGCGGACGCCGGGTCGATCTCAGTGGCGCTCAGGTCGCCGCCAGCCGCGCAACGCTGACGGCTCAGGAGGGTGGAGTTGCCGTGCGGCAGGCGGTGATCAATGGCACGGAGCTGGTGATTAACACGGCAGGTGATATCGAGGCGCAGCAGGCGCAGATTAGCGCCGGGCGCTGGCAGATCGATGGACGCAGCCTGTTCAGCCAGCAGGCCGGATGGTCGCAGACCGGAAGTGGCGAAAGCCGCTTCACCCTGAGTGGTGGGCTGGATAACAGCGACGGAGCGATTGAGAGCCGGCAACTCAGCTTCCGGGCCGCCTCGCTCAATAACCAGCGTGGACGCATGGTCGCACTCGACAACGCCGCCCAAAAATGGCGGATTGACGGTCTGCTCGACAATACCGCGGGTGAGCTGGGTAACAACGGCGATCTGACGCTTGAGACAGGCAGCCTGACTAACCAGGGTGGCACCGTTAAAACCCAGGCCGCGCTGGTTATTAATGCCCGCGACGCAGTTAACAACAGTCAGGGTAAGCTGCTGGCCGGTGATGCGCTGACGCTCAGCGCGGGCGGTGATCTCGATAATCACGCTGGCACCCTGAACGGCGGTCAGCTGTCGCTGACCGCACAGCATCTGAATAATGTGCAGGGCGAGATCGTCAGCCAGCGCGATCTCGATCTGACGACACTACAGGGCCTGGATAACAGCGATGGCTGGATCGAAGCGGGTCATCATCTCTCACTCAACAGCGGCGGACTCTGGCAGAACCGCGACGGAACGGCACAGGGCGGTGAGCGAGTCACGGCGACGACAGATCAGCTCAATAACGCCAGCGGCCGGTTGCAGTCTGGCGGTGATCTGGAGCTGACCAGCCGTGGCGATATCCTCAACCAGAGCGGCAAACTCACGGCGAAAAATGCCCTCGCGGTCCATGGCACCGCAGCGACGCTATTTGATAACGATGGCGGATCGCTGCAAAGCGGCGGCGATCTGCTGCTGCAGGGCGGCGCACTGAACAATCGCCAGTCAGGGCAGATTCTCAGCCAGCAGGCACTGACGCTGAACCTGGCGGGCGACTGGGACAATCAGGGTGGCACCCTGACCGGTAATGGCCGCACGCAGGCCAGCGCCGCAAATCTGTTGAATGCTCAGGGCGCGATCAATGCGCTGGATACGCTGGATATGCAGGTTGCTGGTCGTCTGGATAACAGCAATGGCCGCATCTTCAGCCGGTTAAGCCAGACGCTTCAGGCGCAGGAGATGAGCAATACGCAGGGCTGGATGGGCAGCCAGGGAAGCTGGACTGCCACGACTGCCGGTTTCGATAACACGGCGGGCAGCGTACAAAGTCAGCAGCAGGCTGAACTCTCGGCGAACTGGCTTAGTAACGCCAGCGGCGTGTTGCAATCGGCTGCTGGCATGGCGTTACGCATTGCGCAGGATATCAACAACCTGGCCGGTAAAGTCTCTGCTCAGCAGCAGCTTACCGTTCAGGGTCAGACCGAAGGCAGCCGCACCGGTAACATTAACAATGCGGATGGCCAGTGGCTGGCTGGTGAGGGGCTGACTATTACCGCTGCGCGACTCGATAACACCCAGGGCGGTCTGCTCTACAGTCAGCGGCAGTTGAAGCTGAATCTGGCCGGGGATGTGCATAACCAGGCCGGTAAGATCCAGAGCGGCGAAGCGTTCCAGCTGGATGCGCAGACGCTGAACAACACAGGCGGCAATATCGACAGCCAGCAACAGCTGACACTTCAGCTGTCAGGGCAGTTTGATAACAAGGGCGGCGCGGTACGCAGTAATGGCGGGCAGCAGATCAATGCCGCAGCGATCAACAACCGTCAGGGCGTGTTCAGCAGCCGTGAAGCGATTAATCTGACCACCGGGCAGCTGGAGAATGCCAGCGGCACACTGATTAGCCAGGGCGCGGGAAGTTATCACGTCGGCACGCTCAACAACCAGCAGGGCAAAGTCCACAGCGGCGCGGCGCTGGCCCTTGAAGCCGCACAACTGAACAATCAGGGCGGCCAGCTTGTCGCCACCCAGGATCTTGTGCTGAACGCCACGGCGATCGATAACAGTACCCAGGGTGTGATCAGCAGTCAGGCGGGGCTCTCACTGCAGGCCGATCGCCTTATCAACCGCGACGGCGGTCTGTTACTCGGCACCACCTACAGCGACATTACTGCACGTGATATCGATAACAGCGCCGGACGGCTGCAGAGCGCCGGAACGCTCATGCTGCGCGGTGTTGCACAGCTGGACAACCGTCAGGGACGGGTGCTGGCGAATGGCGATCTCACCCTCAATGGTGATCTCTCACCGACTGATTCAACGCTGGTGCTGCTCAATCAGAGCGGACGGCTGGAGAGTGCTGGCGCATTAAACATCCATGCACACTCTTTCGATAATCAGGGCGGCACGCTGCTGGGCCTGCAAGCTCTGAGGCTGAGCGCGCAACAGGACTACACCCGCCAGGCGGACGAAACCATCAGCAGTAACGGCACGGTGACTGTCTCTCTGAGCGGGGCGTTTACTAACCTGGTGGACTGGCTGCTGCCGGGTAATCTGGTGCTGAATGCGGCAGGCATAACCAACCCGGCGATGCTGGGGGGCAAAACAGTTCAGCTCACGACCGGTGCGCTGCTGAACAGCGGGCGTCTTGAAGCCGACGACCTGACGCTGAATGTCGACTCGCTGGATAACCGTGCCGCGTTGATAGGTGATGAAGTCACCGTGCGTTCCCGGGTGATCGACAACCATGGACAGCCTGCGGTCATCGCGGCAACTCAAAACCTGACCCTGCAGGCCCGTGAGCGGCTGAGCAACACAGATGGCGCGCTGCTCTATAGCGGCAATCGCCTGTCATTGCATAGCGATGACCTGATCGAGAACCGGGCGAGCTTTATTGAAGCGGACGGTGATATGACGCTGGAAGCGCGGCGGCTCGACAACCTGCGCGAAGGGCTGGTGATAGAGCGTGAGGCTGAGACCAGCGACTACAAGTGGCATCGTTATAACTACTACTGGCGATCTTACGGCTCAGCAGTGAGCACGGATCTCAGCACCATGGCGTCAACGACTCAGCAACTGACTTTCCAGGATGAGGCCGCGGCGCAGAGCAATCCTTACGGCACCCTGCTGGCAATTGACGCTGTGGGCAAACGCGCTCAGGTACGGGTCATGAACAATCAGGGCGTGCTGACCGATCTTTGGGTTAACTATCTGGCGCTGAACCCCAGCGCCGATGGCACGTATGCCATGACGTTCTATGAAACTCGCGGATTCCGGCAAAATAACGTACCAACTCCCTATCAGAACACGGTATGGCGCGAATACAACCGTGGGCGCCTTGAGCAGTGGGATCCTGAACAGCATATCGATATCGACAATGCGCCGTTCGTCACTGATTACAACAACTTCCGTGAACGAACTGCAACCGGCACCGTCAAGCGTGACAAGCTGGTCAGCGAAGGCATTGGCGCCCGTATTCTGGCGGGCGGCAACATGATCCTGCGCATCACCGGAGCGTTATTCAACGATGCCAGCGTGATCACGGCTAACGGCAATCTGACACTGGATGGCGGTGGCAGCATTGATAACCGGGGTTACTCGGTCAATGAGCGACGCCAGGAAGTGATTGTCGATCATATGGATAAAGATACCCACCACTGGTATCCGACCTTCAATTCCGATGAGACCACCGCCCTGGCGACCGTTGACGGCATCATTAGCGGCAACGGCAACGTCAGCATTAACGGGGCCAGCATCAGCACTACCACCGTTAATCAGGCGCAGATAAGCCAGCTTGAAGCGGCGCTGCAGGCAGTGGACGCTGAGCGCGCTGAGTATGAACGTAACCCACTGGCATTTGCCGTGGACGGGGTCGCCCGCCATGACGGCGACACAGAACTTACGACGGGTAATAACACATCGGGTCGCCCACTGTTACCGGCTGAACTGGCCCTGACGGCGCTACAACAGCTGGAGAAAGTCGCCACAACCATCACCAATAATGGTCTGTTCAGCCAGCATACCGCGGCGGGCAGCCCGTATCTGATCGTGACTGACGAGCGTTTTACCAGCCAGAGCAAATTTATCAGCAGCGACTATCTGCTTGAACGGGTGGGTTACGATCCGTCACAGGTGCATAAACGCCTGGGCGACGGTTTTTATGAGCAGCGTCTGGTTCGCGAGCAGGTCCTGAAACTGACCGGCAGGCCTTCCGTTAACGGCTGGGATGCGATGGCGCAGTATCAGGAGCTAATGAACAACGGCTCTAAAGTGGCGCAGGATTTCCATCTGGTGCCGGGCGTGGCGTTGACGCCGCAACAGATTGCGGCGCTGCAACAGGATATCGTCTGGCTGGTCAGCGAAACGGTTGATACGGCAGACGGCCCTCAGACTGTGTGGGTGCCGAAAGTTTATCTGGCACAGACCACGCTGCGCCTGACTGGCGCGGGCGCGGTGATTGGCGGCGGTAATCTGCAGCTCTCGGCAGAGAGCGTGACCAATGCCGGTAACCTCTTTGCGGATCAGGCGCTCTCCATCGACAGCGGGCAGTTTCAGCACCTGGGCGGCGATATCAAGGCGGGCAGCATTGATGTGAAGGCGGAGACGCTGACGATCAGCACCGATCTGCAGAATGCCCTGCGTCAGGCGACGATGAGTGCTGAGGATATCAGCCTCAGCGGCACCGATATCCGGCTGCAGGGCGCGAAACTCAATGCCACCAATAACCTCAGTCTGAGCGCGCACAACAACCTTGAGATCGGTGCCGCGAAAAGCAGTCACAGCGGCAGCCTGAACGTGATCTCCGGGGCGATGGGTAACCGCACCAGCAGCGGCATAGAAGAAGCGGGCAGGCGCATGGCGCAGGTCAGCGGCGAGTGGCAGCAGGCGCAGGGCAGCGAGCTTAACGCCGGTGGCAATCTTCTGCTCTCGGCCGGGCGTGACCTGACGCTGACCGGTAGCCAGGCCAGCGCCTCCGGCTCTGCCCGGGTTCAGGCTGGCGGCGACATTCACATCGGCGCTGAAACCACCACCAATACCACCCATCTTGAGGCTGGCAGCCGGACTTCATCGGTCAGCAACAGCCGCACGGAAGATCGTCTTTTGCTCAGCACCCTGAGCGGCGCTCAGGGTGTGACGCTGGTGGCGGGTAATAACCTGCTGGCCGAAGGCGCGCAGGTTGACAGTACCCAGGGCCGCATCGGCGTCAGTGCGCAGAGCGTTACCATCAAGGACGCGCGTACCCACACGCAGGACCTGGACAGCGAGAACAGGCGGCTGGGTAATACCCGCAGTCATCGTGACGAGGAGACGATTCGCGAGGGCAGCATGGGAAGCACCTTCAGCGGAGAACAGGGTGTAACGGTCATCGGGCGTGAGGGTAACGTGACGGTCACCGGCAGCACGCTGCACAGCGGACAGGGTGCTGTTGCGCTGCAGGCGAAAAAGGATGTCATCCTCAGCCACACGACAGACAGCGAGCACCGCGTCTCAGAAGAAAAAAGTCGCGGCCGGAAAACCAAAGGTGAACGCTCAGAGGAAATGCTGAGTGAGAACGTGGTGGGGAGTACACTCAGTGGACGTGATGGCGTTACGGTGGTAGCGCAGGACGGCAGCATCACCGCCACGGCCAGCACTCTGCACAGTGAGCTGGGGGCCGTTGCACTGCAGGCGAAACAGGATGTGACCCTCAATACCGCCACCGAACGGGCGTTTGACTTTAGTGAAGAACGTTCTGAGAGAAAAGGCTTCCTGAAAAAGAGCAGCAGCCACACTATTACGCAGGACGGCAGCACGCGCGAGAACGGCAGCCTGCTGAGCGGCGAAAGTGTCACGGTCATTGCCGGGCGCGATCTGACGGTGACCGGCTCGGCGGTGGCCGCAGACCAGGACGTCAGTCTGCGGGCCGGACGCGACGTGGAGATCGGCGCGGCAACCGAGACCGACAGCCACTACCAGCTGAAAGAAAAGAAAAAAAGCGGGCTGCTGGGCAGCGGTGGCATCGGTTTCACCATCGGCAAGCAGTCCACGCGGCACGAAATTGATGAGAAAGGCACCACCCAGAGCCAGAGCGTCAGCACCATCGGCAGCAGCCAGGGCAGCGTGGATATCACGGCGGGCAACCGGCTGCACGTCGGCGGCGCAGACCTGGTGGCAGGTCAGGACATGAACCTGACGGGCGACAGCGTAACTATCGACCCGGGCTTTGATTCACGCAGCCGTAAGGAAACCTTCGAGCAGAAACAGAGCGGTCTGAGCATCGCCCTGTCAGGCACGGCAGGCAGCGCGCTCAACACGGCAGTGAGCAGCGCGCAGCAGGCGAGGAAGTCGGGTGGCGGGCGTGTCAGCGCGCTGCAGAACACCCAGGCGGCGCTGAACGGGGTGCAGGCGGCGCAGGCAGCTCAGATGGACGGGCTTAACACCGCCGCCGCGGACGCACACAATGCCGCCGGCGACCTGAAGCCGGGGCAGGACGGCTATCAGGCGGGCTCGACCAACACCATCGGCGTCAGCGCCTCGTACGGCAGTCAGTCGTCGAAAAGAGAAACGCGTACCGAGAGCAGTCAGTCGAAGGGCAGTACGCTGACGGCGGGCCGGAATCTGACCGTCACGGCAACCGGCAAAAACGGTACGGCGCAGAGCGGCGACATCAGCATCGCCGGCAGCCAGCTGAAGGCGGGCGGCGACCTGGGTCTTGATGCGTCACGGGACATCCTGCTGCAGTCGGCGCAGAACACGCAGAGCACCGATGGGAAAAACAGCAGCAAGGGCGGCAGCGTCGGCGTAGGCATCGGCGTGGGTTCAGGCGGCTACGGCATCAGCGTGTCGGCGAGCATCAACGCGGCGAAGGGCAGCGAAAAAGGCAACGGGCTGACGCACAGCGAAACCACGCTGGACGCGGGCAACCGGCTCAGCCTGACCAGCGGGCGCGACATCACGCTCACGGGCGCGCAGGCAAACGGTGAGAGCGTGAAGGTGGACGCGGGCCGCAACCTGACGCTGACCTCAGAGCAGGACAGCGACCGCTACGACAGCAAGCAGCAGAGCGCCAGCGCGGGCGGCAGCTTCACCTTCGGCTCAATGACCGGGTCGGCGAACGTGAACGTGAGCCGGGATAAGATGCACAGCACCTGGCAGAGCGTGGCCGAGCAGACCGGGATTTTTGCGGGCAAGGGCGGCTTTGACGTCACGGTGGGTGAGCATACGCAGCTGAACGGCGCGGTTATTGCGAGTACGGCAGATGCCAGCCTGAATAAGCTCGACACCGGCACGCTGGGCTTCGGCAATATTGAGAACCACGCGGAATATGAGGTGGAGCATCAGAGTGCGGGCATGAGCACGGGCGGTAGCGTGGGCGGTCAGTTCGCCGGGAACATGGCGAACGGCATGCTGGCGGGGCTGAACGACAGCGGCAGCGCGGACTCCACCACGAAGGCGGCGGTGAGTGAGGGCACCATCGTTATCCGCGATAAGGAACAGCAGACGCAGGACGTGGCGGACCTCAGCCGCGACGTGGCGAATGCCAATCCGGGGCTGGACGTCATCTTCGACAAGGAGAAGGAGCAGAACCGGCTGAAGGCGGCGCGGCTTATCGGGGAAATCGGCGCGCAGGCGGGAGATATCGCCCGGACGCAGGGCCAGATAGCGGGTATGAAGGCGAAGGCCGACCCGGCGGCGCTGGCGGCTGCGAGGGAAGAGCTGGTCAAAAAAGGGAAGCTGAACCCGACGGCAGATGAAATAGCGAAGCAGGCTTATGATACGGCGATGAAGCCGTTCGGCACGGGTTCGTCGCTGCAGCAGGGCATCAGCGCGGTGACGGCGGCGGTGCAGGGTCTGTCGGGCGGGAACCTGGCGCAGGCGATAAGCGGCGCGTCGGCACCGTACCTGGCGGAAAAGATACATGAACTGACGACGGACGCGAACGGTAAGGTTAATGTTCAGGCGAACCTGATGGCGCACGCGGTGCTGGGTGCGGTAACCTCGTACGCGGCGGGCAATGCTGCGCTGGCCGGAGCCTCGGGCGCGGTGATGGGCGAGTACATCGCGCAGCAGCTGTATCCGGGGGTTAAGCGCAGTGACCTGTCTGAGGAGCAGCGGCAGACGATAAGCGCGCTGGGTACGCTGGCGGCGGGTCTTGCGGGCGGCGTTGTGGGTGACAGCACGGCGGATGCGGTGGCGGGGGCTCAGGCGGGAAAAACGTCGCTGGAAAATAACGCACTGAGTGATATTGCGCAGGCGCAGTCTGAAGGTAAAACGCCGGAACAGAAGGCCGGTGAGTACGTTGAGGCGGAAAACGAACGCTATAAGAAGGCAAACTGCAGCGGCATGAGCGCCGAAGCCTGCTCGGTGAAGATGTATGAAGAGCGGCGTGAAGCGCTGAAAGATATGGCTTCGCTGGGTGCTGACTTCGTTCCTGTTGTGGGTGATATCAAAAACTTTGCGGAAGCGCAGTCGGCGCTTGATTACCTTGTGGCTGCAATCGGTATCATTCCTGGCGCGGGAGATGCGGCAGGCAAGGTCATCAGGGCAGCAGAAACGGCGCTGAAGAAAGGCGACGTGGCTGAAGCGTCGAAGCTGATTAATAAGGCCAGCGATGAAATATCAGGGCATTTACCGAGTCCTGGCCAAATATCTTTACCAAGCTCTGGAGTTGGATCTAATGCTGCATTCTCAGTTAACAATGCACAACTAGGTAAAAAGCTTGGAAAACACGCTGAAGATTTTGGTGGTAATGCATCGAACGCAGCAGATAGACAGCGTGTATTAGATATTATCAATGATATCGGTTCTCACCCGGATAAAGTTATTGCTGGAAAATTTGCGGGGCAAGGTACTGGAATCGGGGCCAGTCGTGGAGATGTATTTTTTAGGATCAAGGGTAATAATGTTGTTGTTACCAAACCAGATGGTAGCTTCGTCACTATCCTTAAAGATGGTATTAATAATACATCTGTAATAAATGCATTGAAGGGGGATCCGAAATGATTAATGTTGTGGGAGGATATCAAAAATGGGCTCGCAGTGTCGTTGGAAGAAAGCTTCTAAGGGTTAATGGGGTGATTTATTCGCTTGAAACTCATGATTTTAGTCACCCTCAGCAATTACAGCTTGTTTTTTCAGAAGTTGAAGAGATGGAGAGTTTTAAATGTGGAAGGGATGGCTCGACACTTGAATTAACAGACGTATCTCTCCAGGGAAATGATCTTGGCGAATATGGGAGAGAAACGGTCATTGATATTTCACACGTTTATCCGTTCGTTAATTATATCGAAAAAAAACTTTTAAAAGTATTTTTAATTTTTTCTTCATTAGAGGATGCATTTATAGGTGTAAAGCTGGTTTTTGAAGGTGAATTAATCTTGTTCATTATGAATGTTGGAGATGAAATAAGCATGTTGGAATCTTTGTCGTCATCATATGAACAAGACGAAGGTATTAAATATCAACACTTATAAATTAGAACCTAGACCTCAATTAACCGACGTTTTCTTAACTTTAATGATCAGATTTTCGCGTACAGCAGGTTCGGAATGGGGCGTAAGGCGTAGTAGGCCATCAGCATCGGCATGAGTTCAGGCGGCTAATGCATCAGCGTGTCGACGAGCGTGAAGGTGGATGCGGGCCGCAACCTGACGCTGACCTCGGAGGAAGACAGCGACCGCTACGACAGTAAGCAGCAGAGCGCCAGCGCGGGCGGCAGCTTCACGTTCGGCTCGATGACCGGGGGCGGCGAACGTGAACGTTACCGGGGCTGTCTGGTGGGAACCTTGCGCAGGCGATAAGCGGCGCGGCGGCACCGTACCTGGCGGAAAAGATACATGAGCTGACGACGGACGCGAACGGTAAGGTTAATATCCAGGCGAACCTGATGGCGCACGCGGTGCTGGGTGCGGTAACCTCGTACCATTCCTGGCGCGGGAGATGCGGCAGGCAAGGTCATCAGGGCAGCAGAAACGGCGCTGAAGAAAGGCGACGTGGCTGAAGCGTCGAAGCTGATTAATAAAGCAAGTGATGAAATATCGGCCTATAGTTCAGCTACCTATCCAAAACTGAAAGAAGATCTGATCCAGCAAAATCTGAATAATATCGCGAAGCAGGATCCCAGACTGGCGGCGGTTGTCAAAGGTGACAATGGGAAGCTGAACTATGGTACTGGCACTAAAGAGGAAGCTGATCGGCTGGGTAAAATTTGGGTGGGAGACGGAGCCAGACCAACAAGTGATGGCACAGGATTAGTCAGTGCTGATGGAACCAGAATTTATAGATCCCCTAAAGAAAAGCCAAATGCTCCGGATTCATTAAATCCAACGGTAACTCAGGCTAACTTTGAAAGTTATACAAAAAATATTGAAACAGGAAAAATGGATAAAACTGGTAACGGTCACTTGAATATTTAAGGGGAAAATAAATGAAAGCATCTCTGAGAAGTATTGGTTGTGATTGGCTTGATTTATCAAGTTATGAACCTGAAGAAGATGATTGTTTTCAATTTTTAGCCCATTTATGTATAGGGCCATCAGAAGAAAAAGGAATAAATCATTTTGAGGTTTATGTCTGTACCCCAGAATGGCTCTGCAAACACCACTGGCTACCAGAATTGATGCGCCATACGCTTCTGGTGCGTAAATACGATCTGGATGAGATCACCAAAACCATTACGGATTATATCGACCAGTGCGAAGGGAGAGACTGGATGGAGATAGCGCATAAACTCTCCCGCGTATTTGCCTGGGAATATGAAGATTATCAGCCTTAAACGTTAAATCCCGGCCAGTGAGACCGGGATTTTGCTTTTAATCCCTAAATCCTCCCCGCTTACCGCCGCTGCAACCGAATCACACCGGGTTCAGCGGTAATCTCCAGCTGTTCCGCCTCAGTGATATCAAAGCCGGTCAGCCAGTCGCCGCCGATAATCACCTCGCCGTTCTCCCTCACCCAGTCCGCCCATGAAGAATCGAGCCACGATCGCTACAGGCTATACAGAGTTCTTTCCACTCCGCTTCATTGGTGACGATAGCCACTGTCAGCGAGTTATCGTGGCGCGTCACCCGGAACGGCGTGTCGGTGTTAAATCCGAGAGCGGCCAGCTGGCCGCCCGTGATGTTCAACTCCGGGACTGGTCCTTGCATAAGGGCGATATTCATAAATCATCCTCCCTGACGGGCGCGATGCGGATAATCAGCTGACCCTGTTCGGCGATGATATTTACGGGCTGTCCTTTAATAAATCCCCACTGTTCCAGCCATCGTCCTTTAATGGTCAGTTGGGGTAATGGATTCGGTCTGCCACCGTTGGGGCGGTAACCAACGATGCTTTTGCGTGCTTGGGGTACAGCGGGTTCTGACGTAGAATCAGCTCTAGCCATAATTAACTCCAGTTCAGTTAGTTGTGGTCAGCGGGCTGTTGGTGTTCCACCACCTTCAGCTCGCGCTAAAAATCTCTCGTTACGTTCTTCCTTTTCTGTTTTCTCCTGTTCAAATATACACCGCCCGCTTTGTAAACTCGCTGAAAGCTAAGTAATAAACTGCGAGTCGTCTCTGAAAAACGGATTGTTTTTTCCATTTACTATTTCGTTTACATCCTCTTCCCAATACTCTCTTCAGCATCTGCAGCCGGCCATTTGTTTATATGGGTATGGCGATTTCCGGCATCGCATAAGAGTGAAATGATGATGACAGGGAAAAGGATGACAGGCATGATGACACCACAAATGACACCACGCGAGAGTCAGGTTATGAGTACTATCCACTTCAGGATTGATGAGGACGTTAAACGGCTGGCGATGCGGGCAGCAGAGCGCCAGAAGATGACGCTGACAGAGGTTATGCGTCAGCGAGCGGAAGAGCTGGCTGCTGAAGAGCGGCAATATCAGGATGGCCAACATGATGCATGGCTGGAAGAGCAAATCACGGCGGCATTCAGTCGTTATGAAGCCGGTGATAGCGAGTTCATCAGTAACGATGAAATGAATGCCCGCATGGAAGAACTGAAAGCGCAGGCCGCGCGGGGAACGTTGTGATATCAGCCGTTCAATGGGAAAAACAGGCGCAGGCAGACAGGGAGACGATATTTCGTTATCTGTATCGTGAGGCTGGCCTGCTGGTAGCCAGTGCAACAGACGATAAGTTTACCCATATGGCCAGTCTGCTTAGCGAAAACCCGCGGGCCGGAACAAAAGTCGGCACAGAAAAACAATATAAACTGGTGGTGCCACGCTTTCCGTTCATCATCATCTATGTTGCCGAAACAGATGGCGTTTGCATCCTGCGAGTACTTCATACATCCCGGAAAATATCAGGCCGCTATCAAAGATAGTTAGCCTGTTCATCCAGCATCAGATTGTCAGGCATAAGAACGTCGTCAGACAGAACGGCACGCTTCAGAGCTGAATTAGACAATTAGCCCCCAAACCGCACCTTTTAATTTTTCACCTGCCATCTACAGCACACCATCACGCCGCAGGCGGCGTCGTCCTTGCAAAGCTTTCACGCTGAAACAGTGTTTCCGCCAGACGGTGTCGGTGAAGGGGCTGACGGGTAAGAACCTGGCGCAGGTGGTAAGCGATACGGATGCAGTTTGCTTGGCAACACAGATAAATAAGCTGACGGAAGACTATTCGGAAGTACAGGCGATAGGGGCGCGTTGCTGGGTACGGTAACCTCTTATGCTTCTTGCAACTCGGCGCTGACAGGCGTACCGGACGGTGTCAGTGACGAAGTATAATAAAAATACGCTCTAAAACCTATAGTCAACTAGCAAAGTGAAAGTGAGTTTTCGCTAATTCCATTAGCAAATTAAATTGTTTGAAAGTATATTTATGAGAAGATAGCTCACTAACAACCAGAAGTTAAAATAAGTTTTAGTGTTATATAAGGAAAGATTAAAATGCATGGAAGCCGTTTTGTTTCTGGCTATGAAAAAGGCAATGTTAAACGCTATTTATTACTCTCCGTTTTTTTCATCATATTCGCAGCATGGCTATGGTATCTGATGTGGTCAACTGGCGTCGCAAGTCGTATTGTATTAATGAAGAGTGTTCCCGAGTGGACAACATACATTACTGTTGCATCAATAGTAGGTCTTGTTTTTTCGGGGCGAGTTGTTTATTTTAGACCAGTTGGTGAATCAGCTATCTATGTACTGAAAGCTTTTGGATGTGGCTTTTCTATTGGTCTTATATGCATTCTAAATTGTTACAGTGTCTATGTTTATATCGCTCCTGGTAACATTGTTCAGTATGAGTCTGAATATGAGGTTACGTTTCCAGGTCCGGCAGTTGGGAAATATAGCCATTGTGAAGCTGGCTTGTGGATTAAAGATGCTCACACAAAAAGATGGCTTCAACTTTGTACAAATCGTACGAATTTATACAATGACAGGAAGCAAGGTATGACTAAAGTATGGGTGACGGCTCATACTAATAAAATAGGGTCTTACATTATAAATTATAAGTTCATTTATGATTAGTTTTAAAACAACTATACGCATTAATTATTATTTTTATAAATCCGGGTTAACTGAGTGATAGTTAAAATTTCCGAGCGGAAAGTCCAGAGGCAGGAATGAAGATAATCTAGTAAAATTAATATTCGTGGGCTTTTACTGATCTATAGCCTGGCTCCAGATTTCTGCTGCTCTTAATGAAGTCATTACCTTGATATGGAGCCAGACACCATTGTCCTTCTTAATGGTTCTGGCTCAGCACACCATCACGCCGCAGGCGGCGTCGTCCGCGCAAAGCTCTCACGCTGAAACAGTGTTTCCGCCAGTTTCACCAGCGCGGGTCGTTCGACACACCAGTTCGGCACTACGCGACGGAAATTGAGGTAGCCGATCATGCAACCAGTGGCGATATCCGCCAGATTGAGCTGGCCGTTGTTAAGCCATTTCCCCTCTGCCGCCTTCGCTTCCAGCATGTCGAGGCTGCGCTGAATCTTTTCACGATTGCGCAGCAGCACCTCTTCCGACTGCAAATTTCCCGGACGCATCTGCTCGCGCACGATCACCAGCGCGGCATCGCTGACGCCATCCGCCAGCTTCTCCAGCTGACGGATGTTAAGCGATTCAAGCGGATCGGCAGGCAGCAGAGCAGGTTCCACGCCACGCAGTTCCAGAAACTCCGCAATGATGCTGGAATCGAACCAGATTTGCTTATCGTCAGCGACCAGCGCCGGAACTTTGCCCAGCGGATTGTAGTGCGGCACGTGGCTGTCATCGCTGTAAGGCGATGCGTTAACGAATTCAAAAGTAATGCCTTTTTCCAGCATGATAATCGAAATCTTACGCACAAACGGGCTGGTATAGCTGCCAATCAGTTTCATCGGGTTCTCCAGAGTCAGTGACTATTCGCCAGGAAACATAAAGGGATTGAGACTGCTGCGTGCGAAGCCTTCCTGCTCCATTTTGGCATCCAGTATCAGCGATGCCAGGTCATCTGCCACCGGTTCAATGGCCGGATCTTTCTCCTGATAGAGCATCTTCAGGTAAGTGCCGCAGTCGCCACAGCTCTCTGCTTTCACCGCCGCCCGTTCGCTGTCGATCGACCAGTAGTGCAGATCACGGGACTGTTCGCACTGGGTACATTTGCTGCGCACCACATGCCATTCACTTTCGCATAGATTACAGTGCAGATAGCGCGCGCCCTCATGACTGCCCATATGCACCACGCTGGCGACTGGCATACTGGCGCAGACCGGACAGAACTGGCGCTGATCGCCCATCTCAGCGCGTGCTTTGCCTGGGATCAGGGCCGCCATCTGCGCCCAGTAGAGCGAGAGCGCCGCCCAGATAAAGGGTGCTTTGTCGCTGCTGACCAGCGCATACTCGCCGGTAAACAGCGCGCTGGCCAGCGTCTCCAGCTCGGTGGCGGACGCCTTCTCCAGATTCTCCAGCACCGCCAGTGCCTGACCGCTCATCTCTGGCTTCAGCTCGGCAATCAGTGAATGCAGTAGTCGCTGCCAGTGGGGATCGCGCGGCAGGGTATGAATATTCAGCGGCGGCTTACCCTCGCTGGCGCTCTGCGTCAGGCGGGCATGCAGGTCGATGTGCAGCGGATGGTCATACAGCACAATCTCCTGCGCTTCAGCGATCACCGCCGCAAAGCGCAGGTAGTCGCCGAGTGGGTTTTTCGCCGCCAGGTCACGCAGTCGCGCAGCACGACGGCTGTATAAATTTTTCAGCCGTGGAAAAAGTAACGGCGGAATCATCTCCGCCGTTGTCTTTTCGCCTTTCTCCAGCTGATCTTGCGGGATTATGCGAATACTCATCAGGGGCGTTTTTCCTGTTTTATTGGCGGATTACGCTGCTCGCGATACCAGCGAGGATGGTGCTGCCTGGCCCATTCGGCGCTGACCCAGCCTTCCACCATCGCGGTCAGTGTGCCTTTGACCCACAACGCAGCATAAATGTGCACCATAATGACGATGATCAGCGCCACCGCTGACACCGAATGCACCACCAACGCCAGACGAATCAGCGGAATGGCGAAGGCATCGGCAAAGTAAGGTCGCCAGATCACGATGCCACTGGCAAGCAGCAACACTAAGCTGATAATAGCAGCCCAGAACACACACTTCTGACCAAAGTTATATTTACCGGTATCACCCACCTCTTCATTCAGCGCAATCCGGTGAATGTTTCTGGCCCAGTAAAGGTCATCGCGATTAATCAGGTTGTGTTTCCAGTAACGCAAAAACATCAGCATAAAAGCAACGAACATCACCACGCCGACAAAAGGATGCAGAATACGCGCCAGCTGTGGTGTGCCAAATATCTGCATCAGCCAGTTGAACGACGGAAAGAAAAACCCTAATCCGCTTAACGCGGCCATGACAAAGCAAATCGCGACAATCCAGTGATTGATGCGTTCGGGTGCGCGGTAACGCACCAGATGATCGGGCTTTTTCATTATTTGCGCTCCTCAGGGTGATCGTCGTTGTTGTCGTGCTCTTCAGTGACGCGATTCGGGCCAACGCCAACATAGTGAAAAATAGAGGCGGCGAACGTAGCGGCAAAACCCACCGCCGCCAGCGGTTTCCAGATCCCCTTCCAGAAGGTCACCGTCGGGCTGATGCCCGGGTTAGCAGGCAGACCGTGGTAGAGCTGAGGCTTGTCGGCATGATGCAGCACATACATTACATGGGTGCCGCCCACGCCTTCCGGGTTGTAGAGGCCAGCCTGCGCAAACCCGCGCGACTTCAGCTCCGCCACGCGTTCCTCCGCCAGCGTCAGCATGTCGCTTTTGCTGCCGAAATGAATGGCGCCGGTCGGACAGGTCTTCACACAGGCAGGCTCCTGGCCGACGCTGACGCGATCCACGCACAGGGTGCATTTGTAGGCGCGGTTATCCTCTTTGTTGAGCCGCGGCACGTTGAACGGGCAACCCGCAATGCAGTAGCCGCAGCCGATACACTGCTCAGACTGGAAATCGACGATGCCGTTGGCGTACTGAATAATGGCACCTGCCGACGGACAGGCTTTCAGGCAGCCGGGATCGGCGCAGTGCATGCAGCCATCTTTGCGAATCAGCCAGGCCAGCTTGCCGTTCTCTTCAACTTCCGAGAAGCGCATCACCGTCCAGGATTTGGCGGTCAAATCGGTAGGGTTGTCATAGACCCCGATGTTATGACCGACTTCATCGCGGATGTCGTTCCATTCGGAGCAGGCGACCTGACAGCCTTTGCAGCCAATACAGGTGGTGACGTCAATGAGCTTCGCAACTTCACGCTGGTGATCGCGCGCCTGTGGCGGTGGGGTAAAGCCGTTGGTCGCTGAGCGACGGATAATATCTTGTGATTGATAAGCCATTGTCATCTACCGTTACGCTTTTTCCACTTTCACTAAAAATCCCTTGTACTCCGGGGTCTGCGAGTTGGCATCGCCAACCGACGGCGTCAGCGTATTGGCGAGGAAGCCTTTACGCGTGGTGCCTTCAAAGCCCCAGTGACAGGGAATACCCACGGTATCAACCGGCTTGCCGTCAATCATCAGACGCTGCAGACGACGTGTTACCACCGCTTTGGCTTTGATATAGCCACGGCGCGACGAGACCTTGACGCTGTCTCCGGCCTTGATGCCTTTCTCCTCTGCCAGTTCGGCGCCGATTTCAACAAACTGCTCCGGCTGCGCAATCGCGTTCAGCAGGGCATGTTTGGTCCAGTGGCGGAACAGTTCGGTGATGGAATAGGTGGTGGCGACGCAGGGATAGTCAGCGGCCTCGCCCAGTTGCGCGGCGTCGCTGCTGAACAGTCGAACGACCGGACTATGACGCTGCTGCGGATTCATAGGATTGTCGGCGAGCGGGCTTTCCATCGGTTCGTAATGTTCCGGGAAGGGGCCGTCGGCCATCTTATCGAGCGCAAACAGGTGGCCAAGACCATCGGGCTGCATGATAAACGGACCGGCCTGCTGCTGCGGCGACAGCGTTACCGGATAATCCGGCACGTCAATGCCGTGCCAGCGAGTGCCATCCCACTCAATCAGGCGGCGATTCGGATCCCAGGCTTTACCCTGCGCATCCGCGGAGGCGCGGTTGTAGAGAATGCGGCGGTTAGCCGGCCACGCCCAGGCCCAGCCGGAGACCGCGCCCAGCCCCGATGGGTCGGCGTTGTCGCGTCGTGCCATCTGGTTGCCTTCCGGCGTCCAGCTGCCGCTGTAGATCCAGCAGGCGCTGGCGGTGGTGCCGTCGTTACGCAGCTCTGAGAAGCCGTTGAGCTGCTGGCCTTTTTTCAGCAACAGCTTGCCGCTGGCGTCGTAAATGTCGGCCAGCGCCTGACCGTTGTTCTCCTGCGCCACCTCTTCCGGCTCAGGATTAGACGGATCGCGGTAGTCCCAGCGCATTGCCATCAGCGGTTCAGGGTTTGCTCCGCCTTCCAGGCGATAGAGCGCGCGCAGACGCATGAACAGATTGCCGAGGATTTTACCGTCGTGCAGCGCTTCAGCGGGCGGCTCCGCGGCCGCCCAGTGCCACTGCAGCCAGCGCGACGAGTTCGCCACCGATCCCGACTCTTCAGCGAAGCAGGAAGAGGGCAGACGGAACACTTCGGTCTGGATTTTCGAGGGATCGACATCGTTGAACTCGTCGTGATGCTGCCAGAAGCTGGCGGTTTCGGTGCGAAGCGGATCGATCACCACCATATATTTGAGGCGGGACAGTGCCCGGACCGCTTTATTTTTGTCCGGGAAGGCGGCCAGCAGGTTGAAGCCCTGAATCAGGCAACCATTGAGCGCGCCCTGTTCCATCATCTCCGCCTGCGCCATGCAGTCGTAGCTCTTATCCCACTTCGGCAGCCAGTCGTAGCCCCACTGGTTTTCCGCTGTGGCCTTATCGCCGTAGAAACTCTTCATCAGGCTGACGAAAAATTTGTCGGTGTTCTGCCAGTAGTTGACCTGATCCGGCAGTGTCGCGACCGGCGTGGCCTGCTGCAGGTAGGTTGCCAGCGTGGTCATCTTCTCTGAGGGCAGTGGCAGATAGCCCGGCAGACTCTGCGCCAGCAGGCCGAGATCGGTATAGCCCTGCACATTGGAGTGGCCGCGCAGCGCGTTAATACCGCCGCCTGGCATCCCGATATTACCCAGCAGCAGCTGAATCATCGCCGCCGTGCGGATAATCTGCGAACCGTTGGTGTGGTGAGTCCAGCCCAGCGCATAGAGAATAGTCGCGGTGCGATTCGGCACACAGGTTGAGGCCAGCTGCCTGCACACCGCAATAAAGGATTCCTGCGAGGTCCCGCACAGGCGCGTCACCATTTCCGGGGTGTAACGGCTGGCATGGGTTTTCAGCAGATTCAGCACGCAGCGTGGGTGAGTGAAGCTCTCATCGCGTTTCGCATGGCCGTTTTCATCCAGCTCATAGTGCCAGCTGGTTCGATCGTACTGACGGGTTTCAGCATCGTAACCGCTGAACAATCCGTCGCTGAAGCTGAAGCCTTCGCTGACAATCAGGGCGGCATTGGTGAAGGCGCGAACATACTCCTGCTGAATCTGATTGTGTTGCAGCAGATAGTTGATCACCCCCATCAGGAAAACCACATCGCTGCCGGCACGCAGTGGCGCGTAGAGATCGGCGACCGCCGCAGAGCGGTTAAAGCGTGGATCGACCACGATGACCTGCGCATTGTTATGAGTTTTGGCTTCAATCACCCATTTAAAGCCAACCGGATGCGCCTCGGCGGGGTTGCCGCCCATGATCATCACCACATTGGCGTTTTTGATGTCGTTCCAGTTATTGGTCATTGCACCACGACCAAAGCTGGGGGCCAGCGCGGCCACGGTCGGGCCGTGACACAGGCGCGCCTGATTTTCCAGCGCCAGAATACCCAGCGAGCGGGCAAATTTCTGATCGAGCAGGCCGGTTTCATTACTGGCGGCGGAAGAGCAGAGCATGGCGGTAGTCGGCCAGCGGTTTACCGTGACGCCAGCGGCATTGGTGGCCTGGAAATTGGCATCGCGATCCTGCTTCATCAGGCGGGCTATGCGGTCAAATGCCTCATCCCAGCTGATGCGCTGCCATTTATCCGAGCCTGGCGCGCGGTATTCCGGGTATTTCAGGCGCTGTTCACTGTGAATAAAGTCGAGCACGCCCGCGCCTTTGGGGCAGAGCGATCCACGACTGACCGGATGGTCAGGATCGCCTTCAATATGGTAAATCGAGGCGCGGGCATTTTTAGCGCCATCACCCAGGCTGTAAATCAGCATGCCGCAGCCGACTGAACAGTAGGTGCAGTTATTACGTGTCTCTCTGGCGCGAATGAGTTTGAACTCTCTGACGCTGGCTAAGGCTGTGGTGGGGGCAAAACCGAGTAACGCCGCGCTGGTGCCCGCCAACCCGCCAGCACAGATTTTGAAAAAACTCCGTCTGTTAATTTGCATTTTATCGTTCTTCTTTATTGGCTCCATTGCGAAGCCTTGCAAAATAGCAGCCCTATCTGCCTGTAAGTTGACCAGGGTCAACAGGTTAGTCATTAGTAATTCTTTTTCTAAATTTTGTTAAAAATCCTCGGCAACGGATCCCCGGCGCAAGCAGATTTCCCGTAGCGGCAGATAATTACTGTTGTTTTATGCTTACCGATGTTAAAGCCTGAAAGATACCCATTCTCATTCTGCCCGCCAGCAGGCGTGGCTGCGCCTTTCCCGGTGAGAAAACCGCATGAATTGCCCCGCTGTTTATTTGCGCCACATCGGGCCAGAAGGCAAAATTAGTCTGCGTCTGATCGCTGTTATGCAGCCGCACTGACTGTCGCATTTCATTATTTATTAACAACAGGTCGTACTTTTTGAAAGCTATCCAGCCTGACTCAGGCGAAGATTTAACAATTGAGGCCGGCGTCAGCAGAACGCAGGTATGGCAGCGTGCCGATTTGACCGCAGCAGAGTCTGACTGGCTGGCGGACGAGGTGCCGGTGGCGCTGGTTTACAACGGCATCTCTCACGTGGTGATGATGACCACGCCCAAAGATCTGGAGGCGTTTGCGCTGGGTTTTTCGCTGTCAGAGGGCATTATCGACGCGCCAGGCGACATTTTCGGCATGGACATCGTGCCGGGCTGTCACGGCATTGAGGTTCAGATTGAGCTTTCCAGCCGCCGTTTTATGGCGCTGAAAGAGCAGCGTCGTGCGCTGGCAGGCCGTACCGGCTGCGGCGTGTGTGGCGTTGAACAGCTGGACCAGATTGGCAAGCCGCTCTCTCCGCTGCCGTTTACCCAGACCTTTGCGCTGGATCAGCTGGATCGGGCGCTGGGCCAGCTGAAAGCGTATCAGCCGGTCGGACAGAAAACCGGCTGCACCCATGCTGCCGCGTGGATCCAGCCTGATGGTCAGCTGGCCGGTGGCTGTGAAGATGTGGGTCGCCATGTGGCACTGGATAAGCTGCTGGGCTATCGCAGCCAGGCTGAGTGGGGGCCAGGCGCGGTGCTGGTCTCCAGCCGCGCCAGCTATGAAATGGTGCAGAAGTCCGCCATGTGCGGGGTTGAGATCCTGTTCGCAGTCTCGGCAGCGACCCGCCTGGCGGTTGAGGTGGCTGAGCGCTGCAATCTGACGCTGGTCGGGTTCAGTAAACCTGGACGCGCTACGGTTTACAGCCATCCTCAGCGGCTGCGTTAAACCACCATCACCTCTGGCAGCGTCTGCTGCAACGCCTCAAGGGCGGCACTGTTGTCGCCGCCACTATCCGTAATCAGCAGGTTGATCGCCGGTGACGGCGCGTAAACCGTGCGGCTGACTACCCCCAGTTTGGTGTGATCGGCCAGCAGATAGCAGGAAGTGGATTGCTGCACCATCGCCCTGGCGATGGCCGCTTCGTGCGGATGAAAACTGCTGGCACCACAACCCGCCTCAATGCCAACCGGCGACAGCAGCGCCACATCGGCGCGATAGCGGATAATCTCACCCACGGTAATTTCGCCGCGCGTCTGTTGTGCGCCCGCCGACATCGTCCCGCCCAGCAAAATAATCTGATTATTCAGCGGCTGATCTTCTTCTCCGGCGCTCAGCGCCAGCGCGGCCTGCAGGCTGTTGGTCACAATCGTCAGGCCGGAAAGGGCGTGCAACTCCTCTGCCAGCAGCGTGGTGGTGCTGCCCGCATCCAGAAACAGCGTCTGTCCGGGCTGCAGCAACTGCGCAGCGGCGCGGGCGATGGCGCGCTTCTCCCGGGTCTGGGTACTGCGGCGTTCCGTCAGCGGCGGTTCAGCCCGCGTTTCAATCGCCACCAGCCCGCCGTGAACGCGGCGTGCCAGACCCAGCGCTTCCAGCTCAATGATATCGCGGCGCGCGGTTTCGCGTGAGACCCCCAGCTCCCTGATAATGCGCTCGGTACTCACCTGGTTAAGCCGGGTCAGTAAGGCACGGATGCGATGAAGGCGCGTTTCCTGCAGCATAGAGGTTTCCTTTTAAAGCGCAAAGAGCACGGATGATACGCCAGTGAAGCGAAAGATTCCGTCTGAATCAGTGAGCAAGCTTAGCGCGGCGATCTGCCTGCGTCATGTGTATTTTATTGTATTTGTGTATTTGGTTGCATTTTAGATTCAGGCAGGCATGATAAAGGCGTCAGCTCTTCCTCCTTCATCCTTGTAACGGGAGTCATTATGGCCACGCGTTCCACCATTATGGATACCAACAGTTTCCGCGCCGAACATGCCGATGCGCTCGACAGCGAGACGCGCAAACTGACCGATAAACGCAGCAAAGTGCTTGGCGAATCTTATCGCCTGTTCTATCGCAAACCGGTGCATCTGGTGCGGGGTGAAGGGCAATATCTGTGGGATGCGGCGGGCGATAAATATCTCGACGTCTACAACAACGTGGCGAGCATCGGGCACTGCCATCCGGCCGTGACTGAGGCGGTGACGCAGCAGATGAAAATGCTGAATACCCACACCCGTTACCTGCATGAAAATATTCTGGACTACAGCGAAGCGCTGCTGGCGACCACGCCTGAGGCGATCGATCGCGCGATGTATATGTGCACCGGATCGGAAGCTAACGACCTGGCGATTCGCGTGGCGCGCGCCTTTAGCGGCGGCAGCGGGATTATTGTCAGTAAAGAGGCCTATCATGGCACCAGTGAGCTGACATCCGGCGCTTCTCCGGCGCTGGGCAGTGGACAGCCGCTGGCGCCCACCACGCGGCTGGTGATGCCACCGGATGCGTATCGTGTGGACGCGCCTGACCTGGGCGACTGGTTCGCTGACCAGATTCAGCAGCAGATTGATGATATGGCGGCGCACGGCATTAAATTTGCCGGTTTCCTGGCGGACTCAATCTTCTCCTCGGACGGCGTGTTGCCCGATCCGCGCGGCTTCCTGAAAAAAGCGGTCGAGGTGGTGCATGCCAACGGCGGCATCTTTATTGCCGATGAAGTGCAGCCTGGTTTTGGCCGTACCGGCGACGCGTTCTGGGGCTTTGGCCGCCACGATGTGGTGCCTGACATCATTACCACCGGCAAGCCAATGGGCAACGGCATTCCGGTTTCCGGCCTGCTGGCAAAAAGTGAAGTGCTGGCCGCCTTCAGCGACTCAATTCCCTACTTCAATACCTTTGGTGGTAATCCGGTCGCGATGGCGGCGGCGCAGGCGGTACTGAAAGTGATCACCGAAGAGGGGTTACAGGAACACAGCCGCGTGGTCGGCGCGAAGCTGCTGGCGGAGCTGCGAACCCTGATGGATCGCTATGAGTGCGTGGGGGATGTGCGCGGTGCCGGACTGTTTATCGGTTTTGAGCTGGTCACCGATCGTCACAGCAAAACGCCGGACAAAACGCTGGCGCTGGATTTAATCGAGAAGCTGCGTGAACATCGCGTGCTGACCTCGGTCGCCGGCCCGTATGGGAATGTGCTGAAACTGCGTCCGCCACTGGCGTTCCAGGAAGGGGATATCGACTGGCTGGTCGGCGCGCTCGACAGCGGGCTGCGCGAACTGGGCAGGTAACGCGCAGGGCAGGGCAGATGCGGCGTTCGGGCGGGATGAGTGCCTGCTGGTGGTGCTGGCAGAGTGCTTCGCTCTCCCTGTCTGATAAAGCTGAAAAGGCGGAGTCAGCAGCAGCATGCTGTAAAAACAACGGGTTGCTTTTGCCAGATTTCTCAAATCCTTATGGTTAATAGGGCATTGATTACCCTTTTACGCTACATGAATTTAACTATAATGATTCGACTGCTTACGCGGCACGTCCCGAATTCGTCGTGCTGCTCAAACTAAATGGAGAGGAAGAACATGAGTTATTCACTGCCATCCCTGCCTTACGCATACGACGCACTGGAACCGCATTTCGACAAGCAGACGATGGAAATCCATCACACCAAACATCACCAGACCTACGTGAACAACGCTAACGCGGCGCTGGAAGGCACTGAATTTGCCAATCTGCCGGTAGAAGAGCTGATCACCAAACTGGATCAGCTGCCAGCAGACAAAAAAGGCCCACTGCGTAATAACGCAGGCGGCCACGCTAACCACAGCCTGTTCTGGAAAGGCCTGAAAACCGGCACCACGCTGCAGGGCGACCTGAAAGCGGCTATCGAGAAAGATTTCGGTAGCGTGGAAAAATTCCAGGAAGAGTTCGAGAAAGCGGCTGCGACCCGTTTCGGCTCAGGCTGGGCGTGGCTGGTTAAAAAAGGCGACAAACTGGCTGTGGTATCTACCGCAAACCAGGACAACCCGCTGATGGGTGAAGCGGTTGCTGGCGTTTCTGGCTTCCCAATCATCGGTCTGGACGTGTGGGAACACGCCTACTACCTGAAGTATCAGAACAAACGTCCTGATTACATCAAAGCATTCTGGAACGTGGTCAACTGGGACGAAGCAGCAGCCCGCTTCGCAGCTGCCCAGTAAGTTAACCCAGTGTTAACGTGATAACGATAAACCGGTGGAATTTATTTCGCCGGTTTTTTATCTTTAAATTCTGTTGTCCCAGATTAAACCAAAAATAAACGGATCTCGCTTTTTAACCGCCGCGCTTTTAACCTTCTGCCACATTAACACGCCGTTGATACTCGTTGTCTTATGCTCAGTGACATTCCTGCTCACTGTGTGTCGATGACTATGTCAATTATAACTACTCATGAAACTACGACCGATTCTTCTGCATCGCTTTTTTTTCAGTTAATTAGCGGAAAATACGTTCCGAATAAACTCTGGATAAGTAAACGTTTCCGGCTGAAATTTGTGTTAAGAAGCTTAATATCGCCACTGACTACGCTGCGTTATCTGGATGAGCTGTCGCATTTACCGCAACTCCCTCTGTTGATGAGTACTCAGGGATTGCTGCCAGCCAAGCTGCACCGGCCCTATCTGCGCTCAGGGTTGAGCATTGCTGCGCGCGCGCAGGCGATACTTGATCATTACAGTCTGATGAATAATCTGGAAAACCCTGCGCTGCGTCAGCTGCTGCAAAGCGCCACGGATAATCCGCTGGCTACGCTGACCGGTAAAAATGGCGAATCCTTTTTACTTTCCTGCAGTTCCGGTTATTTCGATCGGGAAGGGGAAGTGACGCTGGTATTACGCTATAACGACGAAATTATTGCTTCACTTTCATTTTCAATTCTCAATGAAAATAACCAGCGCACATTATTAATTGGCGGATTACAGGGTCCGCGAAAACATATCAATAATGAGGTGATCCGCGAGGCGACCAAAGCGGCGCAGGGTCTCTTTCCGAAACGCCTGTTAATGGAAGCGGTATTTATTGTGGCGAAGCAGTGCGGTGTGGAGAATATTCTGGCGGTAGGCGATGAGACTCATGTCTTCCGCAGCCTGCGTTATCGCCACAGCAAGGGGGATAAGTTCTTTGCCAGCTACAGTGAATTCTGGTTGTCGCTGAGTGGCGAGGCGCGCAGGGATGGGATGTTTATCCTGCCGCTGAGCCTGCCGCGCAAAACGCTGGAGGAGATTGCCAGTAAGAAGCGGGCTGAGTATCGTCGCCGCTATGAATTGCTGGATGCGCTGGCGGAGCAGGTCTATGCCGCCGCCGGCGAACGCAAAGCCGATGTCGATCAGGCTGCTGCCTGATCGACCCGTCAGAATGCGGTTTTGGCGAAGCCGGTCATTGCTGTCAGCCCCATCTCACGTCCCAGCGCGGTCATTGGATGCACCACGACCAGGCCGCGCACGCTTTTCTTCAGCGCGCCCAGATTTGCCTGCTCTTTCTTGGTAATTTCGCGGCTGAAGCCCATTTTTTGCAGCTTCTGCGCCTCGGCACTGAGTTTTTCTACCCGCTGACCGCGCAGACGCTCAATCTCAATGACCAGCGCTTCTTTCTCTTTCAGCAACGCGCCCAGTTTCTCGACATCACCCGATTCCAGTAACTGCGGCTCTTTGCGGTTCAATGCGTCCAGCTTATCGCTGAGAAGTTTGATTTCGTTCTTTTCTTGCTCTTTCATGACAACAACTCGTTGAGGAAAACAGGCCAAGGATACACCAAATCTGGCGCATATTCCCGCTCAGGTTAAGACGAAAAAGGCGCCGTGATGGCGCCTGACAGGATTAGCTGCCGGACTTTTTAAACGCCTGCTTCATACTGATGCGGGCGATCAGCTCGGTTAGCGACAGGACCATGGTGGATCGCACCATCTGCAGATAGCGCTGCTGCTGCATGCTGCGCAGCTCTGCATCTTCGGTGTGAAACACCGGTGCGGGCGGCCAGGCGGTGACGCAGTGCAGTTCACCAAACGGGCCAAGGATCTCATCGTCGGTAAAACGATAATCACCGCTGTCGTGATTCAGCTCTTCGCGCAGCGCCAGCAGCAGTTCACCATCTTCATATTCGTGCCGGCTGATAACGCCAAGACCGTAAATCAGCTTCAGACGAACCGAGAGTTCGCCCAAAGGACCATCGCCCAGCAGCAGCGGTTCTACGGCATATTTCACCGCGTAGTCATCTTTACGGAACACCTGCAGCACCAGCAGATTGACGGCTTCAGCCAATAGCTCAACGGCGGCGATCAGAAAGCTTCTCACCGAACGACCGGCGTTCAGGCGCTCAAGCACCCGGTTTTCAAAAGCCTGCTTCTCTTCCATTATTGCCTGCATGGGTTCAATACCGCCGTTGGGCGCAGGCGAACTGCGCCCGGCTTGCGTCACTAACACGCGCGCATTATGCCATAGCGTGCCAGGCGCTCACCACCGAAGCCACCACTTCGCTGTCAGCATCCAGCCCTGAAACCTCAGCCAGCGTCGCCTGTGGGCCTTTTTCTGCCAGCAGCGTGGCCAGCTCCTGCGCCTGTGGGTCCTGGTCGCTGCGATAGTGCATCGCGGCGGCAATGCCCTGCACCAGGCTGGCGTGCGGTAAACCATACTCCAGCGTGCCCAGCGTCGGCTTGATCAGGCGATCGCCCGCGCTGAGTTTACGCAGCGGCTGACGACCCACACGCTCAACATCATCTTTCAGATAGGGGTTTTCAAAACGGCCCAGTATTTTCTGGATGTAGGCCGCATGTTTATCCGCCTCAAAACCGTAGCGCTTAATCAGCACCGCACCGCTCTCTTCCATCGCCCCTTTCACCACGGCCCGGATTTTTTCATCGAGGATGGCGTCACGAATGGTCTGGTGGCCGGCCAGCTGGCCAAGATAGGCGGTAATCGCGTGACCGGTGTTCAGGGTAAAGAGTTTACGCTCAACAAATGCCATCAGGTTATCGGTCAGTTCCATACCCGGAATTGCAGGCAGGTCGCCTTTAAACTGAGTTTTATCGACGATCCATTCGCTGAAGGTTTCAACGGTCACTTCCAGCGGATCGGTGCTGCCCGCTTCAGACGGTGGCACGATGCGATCGACAGCGGAATCCACAAAGCCGACATGCTGCTCCAGCCAGGCGTGATACTGCTCCGGCAGCGCCTTCAGCACATGCTGTTTCAGCTGGCTGGTGCCGCGCACCATATTCTCACAGGCGATAATATTTAGCGGGCGGGTATTGCCGTTGTCGCTGCGTTTTGCCAGCCCTTTAGCCACACTGCCGGCAATACGCTCCAGAATCTGCGGGCCCACGGCGGTGGTAACGAGATCGACTTCAGAAACCAGGGTGATGATCTCATCGCTGGTGCTGTTTACCGCGCTGACGCCTTTAACGGTTTCTGTTTTGGCCTGCTCGCCAACCACATGAACGGGATACTCATGACGCGCGTTCAGTGCATCCAGCACCGTCTGATTCACATCAGCAAAAACCAGTTCGATACCTGCATCAGCCAGTAACTTGCCGATAAAGCCGCGACCAATGTTTCCTGCTCCGAAATGTAACGCTTTCATAATTTTTGACCCATATCAAATGACGATGGGGCGGGCAAACCCGCCCCAGGAAATCGGGACGGGCATGACCGCCCCAGGGAAAATAATTGCTATAAATTACGCGATTGCAGGCTTACCTGACAGCAGATCCAGCACTTCCTGCACGCTGGTGGTGTTCGCCAGCTTCTCAATCACGCTGTCATCATCCAGCGCATTGGTCAGGCTGGTGATCACCTGGATGTGCTCGTTGTTACGGGCAGCAATACCAATCACCAGGCGCGCCACATCGTCCGGCTCTTCACCGAACAGGACGCCTGCCGGATACTGACAGAACACCACGCCGGTTTTCAGCACGCGATCTTTCGCTTCGACCGTACCGTGCGGCACGGCAATCGACTCACCGAGATAGGTCGGCGTCAGTTTTTCACGCGCCAGCATCGCCTCAACGTATTCAGGCTCAACGTAACCGCCTTTCACCAGCTGTTCGCCCGCAAAGCGGATCGCCTGCTCTTTGTTACTGGCGGTCAGGCCGAGGAAGACGTTATCCGCACCCAGTTTAAACAGGTGTGCGTTGCCTTCATCGTAGCTGTCAGAGAGCGCGGTATTCACCGTTTGACGATGCACGTCGCTACGGTTAGCCGCCACCAGACGCTCGGTCAGGGTGCTGTAGAGCGCGCTGTCGAGGAAGTTGTTCAGCGAGATATGCTGCGCATGCGGAGCCTGGCGGATGGCGCGCTCAGTCAGGTCACGGTGGGTAATCACCAGATCGACATCACCCGGCAGGGCGTTGATCGCGGTATTGGTCACCGACACATTGCTCAGCCCGGCGTCCTGCACTTTCTTACGCAGTACGCCTGCACCCATCGCGCTGGAACCCATACCGGCATCACAGGCGACGATGATTTTACGCACGTGATGCAGTTCAACGCTCATGGCATCGCTGGCGACTGGGGCACCCGCGCCGCTCTGGCCTTTAGACTGCGCTTTCATCTCATGCATGCGCTGGGTCGCGGCTTCGATATCGTCATCTTCTTTGACTTTGCTGGTTTTCAGCAGGATAGCGGACACCACGAAGGAGACGGCGAAGGCCGCAGCGATAGCGGCGATGTTCGCGAAGTAGGCCCCTTTTGGCGTCATTGCCAGTACCGCCAGGATTGAACCCGGTGAGGCAGGAGAGACCAGGCCACCGTTCAGCACCGTCAGCGTGAAGACGCCGGTCATACCGCCAAGGATAACCGCCAGCAGCAGGCGAGGAGCCATCAGCACATATGGGAAATAGATCTCATGGATGCCGCCAAGGAAGTGGATGATTGCCGCACCGCCCGCAGACTGTTTAGCACTGCCACGACCAAAGAACATATAGGCCATCAGCACGCCCATACCCGGACCCGGGTTGGCTTCGATCAGGAAGAAAATGGATTTGCCGGCTTCACTAGCCTGCTGGATACCAAGCGGCGAGAAGATACCGTGGTTAATGGCGTTGTTCAGGAACAGGATTTTCGCGGGTTCGACGAAGATCGAGGTCAGTGGCAGCAGGTTGTTCTGCACCATCAGATTCACGCCCGCGGCGAGAATGTGTGACAGACCTTCTACCAGCGGACCGATCGCCAGGAACGCCAGCAGTGCCAGTATCATCCCGATAATACCGGCCGAGAAGTTGTTGACCAGCATCTCGAAGCCGCTTTTGATTTTGCCGTCAATCGCCCGGTCAAACGACTTGATTGCCCAGCCGCCCAGCGGACCGGCAATCATTGCGCCGAGGAACATCGGCATATCCGCACCGACAATCACACCCATGGTGGTAATGGCACCGACCACGCCGCCGCGATCGCCGCCCACCAGACGCCCACCGGTGAAACCGATCAGCAGTGGCAGCAGGTAGGTGATCATCGGGCCAACCAGTTTGGCCAGCGTTTCGTTAGGGATCCAGCCAGTTGGAATAAACAGTGCGGTGATGATACCCCAGGCGATAAACGCCCCGATGTTTGGCATCACCATATTACTCAGAAAGCGACCAAAGCTTTGTACTTTGACCTTCACTGATGAGGACATAAACCCACCCCTTATTGAGACGCGCTGCAATAGGAGAGCGCGCTTGTTTTTGTTTAGCCACCCCGACCCAAAGCCGGTGGTATTACTGTATGCACGCGGACTCTATCACGCGAATTTGACGCTGCGTAGCGTGCGGGGTAAGTGTGATCTACATCACTGATTAAGGGTGGTGGCAGGGGTGATTAGCGTGATTTTGATCACACTTTAAAGCGTAGCTCAGGCTCATTTGGCTGATTTTTAGACGGGGTGGCCGGTTATCTGTGAGGTGGATCACACTTGTTTGACGTTGATTTGTTATATATCTGTGACTTAGATCACAAACTATTTTTGGTCGAAAATGCGCCAGATCACACTTCATTCAGCGGGTGATTGGGTGGGAAGAGAAAAGGAAGTGTAACGGGCAGACAATTAGCGTCTGCCCGTAAGGCGGGTTTACTGCAGACCACCCTGGACGGCAGCCTGTGCCTGAGGAAGCGCCTGCGAATTGGCGGATAAAGTGCTCATCAGCGCGTTATATTGCGAAGCCTGATCCTGAGTCGGGAACTGCACGCCGCCATCATTGAAGCTGACACGGGTTCCCTGCGTTTGCAGGAAATCGCCGGTCTGCACTGCACCCTGACTCAGCGCCTGGAGTTTTGGCAGCAGAGGAATCAGCTGATTGGCGGGCACCGTCACCACTTTGTTATAGGCGGTGTCGTAGACTTTTTTCAGGTCATCCGGCTGTTTCAGGGTCGCCTTGCTGCTGTCCGCCTGCATTTTGGCGCTTTCAATCTGCTGGGTGACGATCACCAGTGCGCTGGTCGCCTGACGCAGGGAATCACGACGGCTGAGATAATCCTGCGGAACGCGAATAGCAGAAAGCTCATCCACCACCGGACGCATACCCTGTTCAACCGCTTTGTTCGCCTGCTGCGAGAAGCCATACATAATGGCGTAATCGCTGGCGAAGTTGCCAAAGCTCTGCTTCTGGTTTTCGCTGAGGCTGGGCAGATGCTCGCCGCTGCGCATCACAGTGTTCTGGAGAAAATCGATAAATGCTTTGCGCTGCTCGCCTTCTTTATCACCGCATGCGGTGAGTTGCAGCACGATCAGCGCGCCAGCGAGCATAATGCCGCCACGTGCCATAAGGCGTGTAAGTCCTGAAGCCATAGGGTCAACTCCTGTCGGTGATACTGTCAGATGTCCAGGTAGGAATGGCCTAAAGAATAGAACAAACCCGAGCCACGGCACAACGTGAAACCACCTGTGAAACAGATGCTTTCTGAAACGCCGGTTACAGAATGGGACCGCCTGCGCCTCAGGGCGTGCTGCATTCCCTGCCATCGCAGGCTTCAGCGCGCAGAGATGAAGGAGGGGCTGAGCAGTCTGACGCTCACTGCCGCGACCTTAAAACACCACCGCCTGACCATCTTTGCGACTCTCACTGGCCGCAATGTAGAAGCCCTGCGGATCGCGCACTATCGCCTGCGCGCCACCAAAATTGTAATTACTCAGGGGATCTTCCAGTACCACGTTGTGGCCCATACGGCGCAGTGTGCTCAGGGTATTGCGATCGAGGGTTGATTCAAATACCACCTCGCGTCCCTGCACCACGCGCCAGCGCGGCGCATCAATCGCGGCCTGCGGATTCTGCTGGTGCAGCATAATGCGCAGCGCCAGCTGGAGGTGTCCCTGCGCCTGCATCGGGCCACCCATCACGCCAAACGCCATCAGCGGCTGGCCCTGCTGATCCCGCGCAAAGGCCGGAATGATGGTATGAAACGGCCGCTTACCGCCCGCCACGACGTTGGGATGGTCTGGATCGAGTGAAAAGCCCGCGCCCCGGTTCTGCAGGCTGATGCCGGTATCGGGTACCACCACGCCGGAACCAAATCCCATGTAGTTAGACTGAATGAATGAGACCATCATGCCGCTGGCATCACCGGCGGCGACATACACTGTGCCGCTCTGCTGCGGTGATCCAAAGCGGAAATCTCCCGCCTTGTCAGGATCAATTAACGCTGCCCGCTGGCGAATATAGTCGTTGCTGAGCAGGTGTTCCGCCGGAAATTCGAGATGATCTTCATCGGTGACATAACGGTCCAGATCAACCAGCGCCAGTTTCATCGCCTCGATGGAGAGATGCAGCCACTGCGGCGAATCCGGTGCATAGCGGTTGATTTCCCACTCTTCCAGAATGCCAAGTGCAATTAAGGTCGCAATGCCCTGACCATTCGGCGGCAGCTCCTGCACCGATCCTCCGGCAAACGGACGCGACAGCAGGGTAACCCAGTCGGCACGATGGTTTTTCAAATCCTCCAGCGTCAGGGCTGCGCCATGCTCACGGGCGAAGGCTGTCATCTTTTGCGCCAGTGCGCCGCGGTAAAAGCTTTCGCCCTGAGTCTCAGCGATTTCCTGCAAGGTGCGGGCCTGAGCCGGATTGCGGAACAGCTCGCCAGCACGCGGCGGACGACCCTGCGGCGCAAAGCAGTCGCTAAAGCCAGGTTGATCCCGCAGCTTGTCATAGCCGCGCTGCCACAGCTGACCAATCAGCGGTGAAACCGGAAAGCCGTCGCGCGCATAGTCAATTGCCGGTTGTGCGAGGGTGGTCAGCGGTAAGGTACCAAAGCGCTGTGCCAGTGTGACCCATGCCGAGACGGCCCCTGGCACGGTGACGGATTCCCAGCCGGTTTCAGGCATCGCACTAAAATCGGCAAAGCGTTCGGGATGCCACGCGGCTGGCGATCGGCCTGAGGCGTTTAACCCATGCAGCTCGCTGCCATCCCAGACAATGGCAAACGCATCGCTGCCGATGCCGTTTCCGGTTGGCTCCAGCACGGTTAAGGCGATGGCGGTGGCGATAGCCGCATCCACGGCGTTTCCACCCTGTTGCAGCATCCGTAAACCCGCCTGCGCCGCCAGCGGTTGAGAGGTTGCGACGGCATTACGACCCATCATCGGTACACGATGAGAAGGGTATCCGACGTTAAAATCTGTTTCTCGCATCGCTTTTCCTTACAGAGGTCAGGTAGGGGTTTTGCCCGTCGTCAGTGCGTTATCACGGGGCTGCACTTTTACCGCGCATCAGGTCGATAGTTGCCGGGTAACTGCACCGGCATGAGGCGCCAGCCGTTTCGTTAAGATGACTGTTGATTAATCTGGCGACAGAGCGCCGTTAAGAATAAAAGATTTACCCGCTCTGCACTGTGAGCCGCCGCGCGCCAGGCCTCAGGCCCCAACCAGGACTATTCTTAATTTAATAAGATCAGTGAATATATGTGTTCAGGAAGTAAACCATTGGCGTATATTTTGCACTCACTACCTGAAGAGGTGTATTGCCTCACAGAAATGAGAATATGCCAGCAAAAAGCTTGATGGCATCCACATAAATAGCAAACACCATTTGATTTTTTTGCCCACACCGAAGGCACAAAACTCAACTGCCTCAGCGGGTTAGAGGCGCTGGAACTTTTCCGGCAAACCATAGTTAAAAAAATAATTATAAATTGCGCGGCAAATAGTCAGGTCTCTATCCATACTTAGTCTCCCGGCATTTGTTGCATTGACCTGACATCTTTAAAGCAGTGCACCGCAGGCTGTGTCCCGTAATGGTTTCTCTCATAACAAAAATAAACCCTTGCGGGATCCAGCCTGAAACAGGCCCGGTTTCAGAGTCCTGACTTCAGGCTCGTACCTCTCTACTTTCACGTGCTTCATAGCGAGTTTTTAAGGAGTTCTCTATGGAATTAAAAGACCCGATGTTTGAATTGCTCAGCAGCCTTGAGCAGATTGTTTTGACACGTGATGATCGCGCCGCCGAGTTACTTATTCAGCGTCAGCAACCCGCCCAGCCAGAGCCGCAGCGTCTGCGTGAAATGACCGGCATGCAGGTTGATGAGTTTGCAAAAGTAATGGGCGTGAGCGTTTCTTCCGTGAAAAGCTGGGAAGCCCGGCGTACCCGTCCTTCCGCGACGGCGCAGAAATTGATGAAGTTATTACATGCCAATCCCTATCTGGGACGGCAGTTGCTTGAATAAACTGATATCACGAAAAGAACCCGCCGCTGGCGGGTTTTTTATTAGCGTAATTCGCTGTATTTAGCCGCCTGTCTGGCAAACCAGCTCTCCGGCACGCTATAGGGCGGCTCCCGCAACTGTGCGAGTCCGCTTTCAATAATCATTGAAGCCTGCTGCCATAACTGCGCATCTCCCTGCTTCAGCAACTCAATCTGTATCTGCTTTTCAACCAGGTAGACCCGCGCAAAGTCGGGATCAAAACGCACAATCGCGCGGGTGTTATCGATGATGTCAGCCAGTTTGATGGTTTGTGCCTCAGGACTGGCGCTGGCTGTATGGCGGAAGTGCGCCAGTTTACGGGCCGTCCGATTTTTTGCCCCAGCGGGTGCGCTGTTGGTCAGCATCTCTACCAGGCTTGCCACGCGCGTACCAAAGTGCGTTTCGATATCGCTCTGTGTGGTTGCGGTATCTTCCACGGTATCGTGCAGCCAGGCCGCCGCTAACAACGCGTCGTCATGGCTGACGCTGCGCACCAGTTCCACCACCGCTGCCGGATGAACAATATAAGGCTCATCGGTATATTTGCGGCGCTGACCGGCACTGGCATGTGCCTCGGTGGCGAAGCGACGCGCCTGTTCTTCCAGTGAATCCTGCATGCCTTTCCCCCTGACAAAAAGTTTGCTTGCAATTATCTAGCGCGCTATCTATATTATTAACCATGAATTGTGATCAAGATGACAAAAAAGTGAAAACGATGCCACTGTTGGTCGATCAGCACCTCTGCTTTGCGCTTTATTCTGCCAACCTGGCGATGAATAAAGTCTATCGTCAGTTGCTGAGCCAGCTCGACATCACCTATCCTCAATATCTGGTCATGCTGGTGTTGTGGCAGAAAGATGATGTCACGGTGTCAGAGATTGGCGAGCAGCTTTTTTTAGACTCGGCAACATTAACGCCACTTCTGAAGCGACTGGAAAGTGCAGGCCTGATTAACCGGCAGCGAACCCGTCAGGATGAACGCCAGGTTGCGGTGACGCTGACCGAAGCCGGGCAGGCGTTACGGGCCAGGGCTGAAGCCATTCCTGAAGCGGTCAAGTGTGCCACAGCCTGTGATGATGACGCTTTGCTGGCGCTGAAATTACAGCTGGATGGGTTGCGAGATAACCTGAATAAGTCACGATAAATATTGCTGACGGGTGCGCGGCACCCGTTAAACCTCACCGCCTGATTACGGCTGTATAAGTAGTGGGCGATTAAATAGCGTAACGGAGAAATGTCATGTCTTTAGAACAAGTGGTTTACCGCGCCAAAGCCAAAGCAACCGGTGGTCGTGATGGTCGTGCAACCTCTTCTGACGGTGTACTGGACGTGAAACTGGGCGTGCCAAAAGAGATGGGCGGTGCAGGCGGCGAAGTGACTAACCCGGAGCAGCTGTTTGCTGCGGGCTATTCTGCCTGCTTCCTGGGCGCGATGAAGTTTGTGGCGGGCCGTGACAAGATCACCATGCCAAAAGACGCCTGGATCGAAGGTGAAGTGGGTATCGGCCCTATCCCTGATGGCTTTGGTATTGAAGCGACCCTGAACATTCATCTGCCAGAGATGGATGAAGCAGAAGCGCAGAAGCTGGTTGATGCGGCACACATCGTTTGTCCTTACTCAAACGCCACCCGCAACAACATCGATGTCACGCTGAACATTATTCGCTAAGCGTGCTGCGGGCCTGAAACTATCAGGCCCGCACTTTTTTTCCTCTGTCATTTTCACTCTCCTGCTGCTGTCTGCAACAGCCCACCCGGCCGTTCCTGTTCGATGTGTACAAAAAATGTGCTAATCAGGTCGACAACGATTATTTTCTGGTCTATCAAACGCGACCATGTTTTACTGAGCCACCTCGCGTTATAGCCTGTAAATCCGTTCAGAATTTTCCTTCATCTTGTCCGGTCCGCTTATTCAGCGAACTCTGCCGCGTTTCGGCAGTCACATAAAAGATTTGGTCAAGCGCTTCACACCGGAGAAACACCTTTTTTCATGAATTACATTAAAACCCTGACTCAGCAGAAGTTATCGCTCTTGCTGGCGCTCTATCTCGGTATCTTATTGAATTTGCCGATTTTCTATCGTCGTTTTGACGGTTTTCTCAGGCACTCTACGGTTACGAACTGGCTGACTGCCGTCACCGAGGTAGTGGCCATTGTGGTGCTGACTTTCTTCCTGATGCGTCTGCTATCGCTGGGAGGAAAGTGGTTTTATCGCGTGCTGGCCACGCTGATTGTTCTGATTTCGGTTGCCGCCGCCTATTACATGGCGTTTTTTAACGTGGTGATTGGCTACGGCATTGTGGCTTCGGTGATGACGACTGACACCGATCTCTCAAAAGAGGTGATTGGTTACCATTTCATCCTGTGGATGGTGCTGGTCAGCGCGCTGCCACTGCTGATGATCTGGCGCAATAAGCTGAGCATGACGCTGAATGAACAGCTGCGTACGCCGGGACAGCGCCTGAAACCTACCCTGATCATGCTGCTCTGCGTGGCACTGGTCTGGCTGCCGATTCGTTTTTTCGACAAGCTGCAGAAGCATAACGAAGAGATCACCAACATCGATCTGCCGAGTTACGGCGGTGTGGTGGCGCACTCTTATCTTCCTTCGAACTGGCTGGCGGCTGTGGGCCTGTTTGCCTGGACCCGTGTGGATGAGTCGCTGAACAGCCAGGAACTGCTGGATCCGGCGAAGAAGTTTACCTACGTCGCGCCTGCCGGGCTTGATGATACCTATGTGGTGTTTGTGATTGGCGAAACCACGCGCTGGGATCACATGGGGATGCTGGGCTATGAGCGTGACACTACGCCGAAGCTGTCGAAAGAGAAGAACCTGGTGGCATTCCGGGGCGAGTCCTGTGATACCGCGACCAAGCTGTCACTGCGCTGCATGTTCGTGCGCGAAGGCGGCACTATGGATAATCCGGGCCGCACGCTGAAAGAGCAGAATGTGTTTGCGGTGATGAAAGAGCTGGGCTTCACCTCTGAGCTGTTTGCGATGCAGAGCGAAGTCTGGTTCTACGACAACATCAATGCCAACAATTTTGCCTTCCGTGAGCAGATTGGTTCAGAGAAGCGTAATCAGGGCAAAGCGGTGGATGACATGCTGCTGGTGCCGGAGATGAAAGCGTCACTGGATCGTTTCCCGAAAGGTAAGCATCTGATTGTGTTGCATACCAAAGGTTCGCACTACCTCTATTCACAGCGTTATCCGCGCAGCTTCGCGAAATATCAGCCGGAGTGTATGGGCGTGGATGAGACCTGCAGCAAAGCGCAGTTGATCAACGCTTATGACAACTCGGTGCTGTATGTCGATAGCATGCTGGATAGCGTGCTGGATCAGCTGCGTGATAAGAAGGCGATTGTCTTCTATGCCGCCGACCATGGTGAGTCGATTAGCGAGAATATGCATCTGCACGGCACGCCGCGTGAGATGGCTCCGCCTGAGCAGTTCCGGGTGCCGATGATGGTCTGGGCGTCAGATAAGTATCTGGAAGACAGTCAGAACCGCAGCAACTTTGAGCGTCTGCAGGCGCAGCAGCGTGTGGGCCGGACCCATCGCCACGTTGAGCTGTTCGATACCATCCTGGGTTGTCTGGGTTACACCTCGCCAGATGGCGGTATTAACCCGGCCAACAACTGGTGTCAGGCACCGGGTAATGGTCAGGCTAAACCGCTGTAATAGTGGTCGAAAAGGGTAAAGCAGGCGGCTGATTCCCGGTAACCGCGTGCTTTCCAGGCGATTGGCGGCAAAAGCATAAAAAGCGGTTGACGCTGATCGGGGGTAGCAGTAACATGCGCCCCCATCGGCGAGTAGCGCAGCTTGGTAGCGCAACTGGTTTGGGACCAGTGGGTCGGAGGTTCGAATCCTCTCTCGCCGACCATATTTAAGAAACCTGTCTGAAAAGACAGGTTTTTTTTCGTCTGAAGAAAAGAGGATGAGAACCTCCGAAGGAGGTTTGAGCCGAGCGTAGCGAGACAACGTTGCTTCAGCAACGGCCCGAAGGGCGCTGCTCGCAGAGCAGAGTCATCCTCTCTCGCCGACCGTATTTAAGAAACCTGTCTGAAAAGACAGGTTTTTTTCGTCTGAAGGAAAGAGGATGAAAGGTACGGATTTACCGTTGAGCGGGCTTCAGGGAGCATACGTCTGGCAGACGCATCAGGTACTTACAGAAGCATCTCAGACAACTGACAGATCCAAACCCGAGTGACGCTGACAGCAATGAACAATCTCAAGGCGAAGGGAACACGGGCAGAGGAGGAAAGCGTCCCACGCCATGGACGGCGTGGGCCGAGCGTCCATGGATGGTTTAAGCGCCTTTCCGATCTGACCGTGTTCCCGAAGCAGTCTCGATCTGACCGCTAAGCATTCACATTAATACCGCTGAGCGTCCAGGGATGGTTTAAGCGCCTTTCCGATCTGCCCGTGTTCCCAAAGCAATCTCGATCTTAACGCCACTCCCGCTTGCCATCTTCGCTATCTTCCAGAAAGTTCCAGTAAACCCCATCCACCGCGCATTCTGTTTACCAGCCGTTGTTATCATCACTTACCCGCTGGCAGGCCTTGCCATATAAGAGATGCGATCATAATTCGCGACACATTCTTCTTATGACCGAAAGCGGCAACATGCTGATTTCTTATGCTTCTTTACCAGCATATTCCGCTGGATGAACGTCATAACGCACGGTGAATCGTTCAGTTATTCAACATTTGCCGGTAAAAGTTTTAAGTTTTTTAGCGGTGAGAATCACTAGCGATAGAACAACCATCCAGCACAATGCACGGAAATCAGACCAGCAGCGCTGTGCATTGTATGGCTTTTAGGCCGAAAGGGTTTTTATTACCGTTGCATGCTATCCCTCACACTCTGTGTAAATAAGTAACCGTTGTATTGACGTTCTTTGCAACTGTTGACAAATTGATGCGTCAATAAACGCGCAGTTACGGAATTTTCTGAATGCACCATCTGCATAAGAAAAAACAAAAAAAACGTAGCGTGCTTTAACCACCTGTTCGGTGGTACGCCTGAACCGCATAAAAAAATCAGAGGTCGGGCAATACACACAACATCACATCACAATGGAGCAAAAGCATGATCAACTCCCTGGCTAAATCCGGGATGCTGAAGGTCGGTCTGAGCCTGATTGCTATGACTGTCGCCGCCGGTGTTCAGGCAAAAACCCTGGTTTACTGTTCTGAAGGTTCTCCGGAAGGCTTTAACCCGCAGTTGTTCACCTCGGGCACCACCTACGATGCCAGCTCACGTCAGATCTACAACCGACTGGTTGAGTTCACTATTGGCACCACCGAACTGCACGCTGCGCTGGCAGAGAAGTGGGATGTCAGTGAAGACGGTAAAACTTACACCTTCCACCTGCGCAAAGGCGTGAAGTGGCAGACCACCAAAGATTTCAAACCGACGCGCGACTTCAATGCGGATGATGTGGTGTTCACCTTTGAACGCCAGCTGGATAAAAACAACGCCTATCACGGCGTATCCGGCGGCAGCTACGAATATTTCGAAGGCATGGACATGCCGAAGCTGATCAGCAAAATTGAAAAAGTGGACGAGAACACCGTGCGCTTTGTGCTGACGCGTCCTGAATCGCCGTTCCTTGCTGACCTTGGCATGGACTTCGCCTCGATTCTGTCGAAAGAGTACGCTGACAACATGCTGAAAGCGGGCACCCCGCAAAATGTCGACCTGAATCCGGTCGGTACCGGTCCGTTCCAGCTGCTGCAGTACCAGAAAGATTCGCGCATCCTTTACAAAGCTAACCCGGATTACTGGGGCACCAAGCCGAAAATCGATCGCTTAGTCTTCTCCATTACCCCGGATGCTTCAGTGCGTTACGCCAAGCTGCAGAAGGGCGAATGTCAGGTCATGCCCTATCCAAACCCGGCTGACATCGCGCGTATGAAGCAGGACAAAAACATCAACCTGTATGAGCAGGCTGGCCTGAACGTCGGCTATCTGTCGTACAACGTTGAGAAAAAACCGCTGGATAACCTGAAAGTGCGTCAGGCACTGACCATGGCGGTCAACAAAAAGGCGATTATCGAAGCCGTTTATCAGGGTGCAGGTCAGCCTGCTAAAAACCTGATCCCACCAACGATGTGGGGCTATAACGACGACGTAAAAGACTACGCCTATGATCCTGAGAAAGCCAAAGCGCTGCTGAAAGAAGCGGGCATGGCAGACGGCTTCTCAATCGACCTGTGGGCAATGCCGGTTCAGCGTCCTTACAACCCGAATGCGCGCCGCATGGCTGAGATGATCCAGAGCGACTGGGCGAAGATTGGCGTCAAAGCCAAAATCGTCACCTACGAGTGGGGCGAATATCTGAAGCGCGCCAAAGCAGGCGAGCACCAGACCGTCATGATGGGCTGGACCGGCGACAATGGGGATCCGGATAACTTCCTGGCCACCCTGTTCAGCTGTTCAGCGGCAAAAGATGGCTCTAACTACTCGCGCTGGTGTGATAAATCCTTTGAGGATCAGATTCAGCCAGCTCGCGCCACCGCCGATCAGGCGAAGCGCATCGAGTACTACAAGCAGGCACAGGTTGTGATGCATGACCAGGTACCGGCGCTGATGATCGCGCACTCAACGGTATACGAACCGGTCAGCAAGAAAGTCTCCGGGTACAAAGTCGATCCGCTGGGCGGACACTACTTTGCTCAGGTAGACATTAAAGAATAATTGTCGCCTTTTCCGGGGCGGCTGCGCGTCGCCCCGGCTTTATCTCCCTGTTTTACTGGAAACGGTAGAGGCGCAGCCTGTCTGCGTCGCGGTCGGGCCTACCCGATCGTCAGATGTAAGCAATAACTACCCTCGCGGCGACGGTCGCGCGGACAAGAGAGAACCCGGATTATGCTGCAGTTCATACTCCGACGTCTGGGCCTTGTCATCCCAACGTTTATCGGTATTACATTACTCACCTTCGCATTTGTTCACATGATCCCCGGCGATCCGGTACTCATCATGGCGGGCGAACGCGGTATTTCTCCTGAACGCCATGCACAGTTAATGGCGCTGTTAGGTCTGGATCAGCCGCTGTGGAAACAGTACCTGAACTACATTAACGGCGTATTACATGGTGACCTGGGCATTTCACTTAAGAGCCGCATCCCGGTCTGGGATGAGTTTGTTCCGCGCTTCAAAGCGACGCTGGAACTCGGCATCTGCGCCATGATATTTGCCGTGGCCATTGGTATCCCGGTTGGGGTCATGGCCGCCGTGAAGCGGGGGTCGATTTTCGATCACACCGCCGTGGGGATCTCACTGACCGGCTACTCCATGCCGATCTTCTGGTGGGGCATCATGCTGATCATGCTGGTCTCGGTACAGCTCAACCTGACGCCGGTTTCCGGGCGGGTCGGCGACACCGTCTTCCTGGATGACACCATGCCGCTGACCGGCTTTATGCTGATCGATACCTTCTTCTGGGGTGAGCCGGGCGACTTCCACGATGCGGTGATGCACATGATTCTGCCTGCCATCGTGCTCGGCACCATTCCGCTGGCGGTGATTGTGCGAATGACGCGATCGGCGATGCTCGAAGTGCTGGGTGAAGATTACATCCGTACGGCGCGCGCCAAAGGCCTGACGCGCATGCGCGTGATCGTAGTGCATGCGCTGCGAAACGCCATGCTGCCGGTGGTTACGGTGATCGGCCTGCAGGTCGGCACTTTGCTGGCCGGGGCGATTCTGACCGAAACCATCTTCTCGTGGCCGGGCCTGGGTCGCTGGCTGATTGAAGCGTTGCAGCGCCGTGACTATCCGGTAGTGCAGGGCGGGGTGCTGCTCACAGCAGTACTGATTATTGTGGTCAACCTGCTGGTTGATCTGCTGTATGGCGTGGTTAACCCGCGCATACGTCATAAGAAATAAGGGGGCATCATGTCTGTTGTTGATCCCGGCAGCGTTACCGTTGCACCCAAGCCGATGACCCCGTTTCAGGAATTCTGGCACTACTTTAAACGTAACAAGGGCGCCGTCGTGGGCCTGGTTTACATCATCATTGTATTGCTGTGCGCCATTTTTGCCGATGTGCTGGCCCCGCATGCCCCTGCTGAGCAGTTCCGCGATGCGCTGCTGCATCCGCCGGTCTGGCAGGAAGGCGGCAGCTGGAGCTACATTCTGGGCACCGACGATGTAGGCCGCGATGTGCTGTCGCGTCTGATGTACGGTGCGCGCCTGTCGCTGCTGGTGGGCTGTCTGGTGGTGGTGCTGTCACTGATTTTTGGCGTGATATTTGGCCTGCTGGCCGGTTATCTCGGCGGCGTGGTCGATGCCATCATCATGCGTGTGGTCGATATCATGCTGGCGCTGCCCAGTCTGCTGCTGGCGCTGGTGCTGGTCGCCATCTTTGGCCCTTCGATCGTTAACGCCTCCATCGCGCTGACCTTTGTGGCGCTGCCGCACTATATCCGTCTGACCCGCGCGGCGGTGCTGGTGGAAGTGAACCGCGACTATGTGACCGCCTCCGGCGTGGCCGGCGCCGGTATGCTGCGCCAGATGTTTGTGAATATTCTGCCTAACTGCCTTGCACCACTGATCGTGCAGGCTTCATTAGGTTTCTCCAACGCCATTCTCGATATGGCGGCGCTGGGCTTTCTCGGTATGGGTGCGCAACCGCCAACGCCGGAGTGGGGCACGATGCTCTCCGACGTCCTGCAGTATGCGCAAAGTGCCTGGTGGGTAGTGACCTTCCCTGGATTGGTCATTCTGCTTACCGTGCTGGCATTTAACCTGATGGGCGATGGTTTGCGTGATGCACTCGACCCGAAACTCAAGCAGTAAAGAGGCACCGAGATGGCGTTATTAAATGTAGACAAACTATCGGTGCATTTCGGCGACGATAAAGCACCGTTCCGCGCGGTTGACCGCATCAGTTATCAGGTTGAGCAGGGCCAGGTCGTGGGTATCGTGGGCGAGTCCGGCTCCGGTAAATCGGTGAGTTCCCTGGCGATCATGGGGCTGATCGATTTCCCCGGCAAAGTGATGGCTGAGAAGCTGGAGTTCAACCAGCGCGACCTGCAGAACATCTCCGAACGTGAGCGCCGCCAGCTGGTGGGTGCCGAAGTGGCGATGATTTTTCAGGACCCGATGACCAGCCTGAATCCCTGCTACACCGTAGGTTTCCAGATCATGGAAGCGATCAAGGTGCATCAGGGTGGCAATAAACGCACCCGGCGTCAGCGGGCGATCGACCTGCTGAATCAGGTCGGTATTCCCGATCCTGCGTCACGGCTCGATGTCTATCCGCACCAGCTGTCGGGCGGCATGAGCCAGCGTGTGATGATTGCCATGGCGATCGCCTGTCGGCCTAAGCTGTTAATCGCCGATGAGCCGACCACGGCGCTTGACGTGACCATTCAGGCGCAGATCATCGAACTGCTGCTGGAGTTGCAGCGGCAGGAGAACATGGCGCTGATCCTGATTACTCACGATCTGGCGTTAGTGGCAGAAGCGGCGCACCACATTATCGTGATGTATGCCGGTCAGGTGGTGGAAAGCGGTAAAGCGACCGATATCTTTAAGGCGCCGCGCCATCCTTATACGCAGGCGCTGCTGCGTGCGCTACCGGAGTTCGCGGCCGATAAAGCACGCCTGGCCTCGCTGCCTGGCGTGGTACCGGGCAAGTATGACCGCCCGATTGGCTGTCTGCTTAATCCACGCTGTCCCTATGCGACTGACCTTTGTCGTCAGGAAGAACCTGAACTGCGCACCATTCCAGGACGCCAGTCCAAGTGTCACTATCCGCTGGACGATGCCGGGAGACCAACTTATGAGTCATGAAACCACTAAAGATCAGTTCCTGCTGCAGGCGATTGATCTGAAGAAGCACTACCCGGTGAAGAAGGGGCTGTTTGGTCAGGAGCGTCTGGTCAAAGCGCTGGATGGCGTCTCTTTTAATCTGGAACGCGGCAAAACGCTGGCGGTGGTAGGCGAGTCAGGCTGTGGTAAATCCACGCTGGGCCGCCTGCTGACGATGATTGAAACCCCGACCGAAGGGCAGCTTTACTGGCACGGTCAGGATCTGCTGAAACATGATCCCCAGGCGCAGAAGCTGCGTCGCCAGAAAATCCAGATCGTGTTCCAGAACCCGTACGGCTCACTCAATCCGCGCAAAAAAGTAAGCCAGATTCTGGAAGAGCCGCTGGTGATTAATACCCAGCTGACCCGCGCGGAACGCCGCGAGAAGACGCTGGAGATGATGGCAAAAGTCGGCCTGAAAACCGAGCACTACGACCGCTACCCGCACATGTTCTCAGGCGGGCAGCGTCAGCGTATCGCCATCGCGCGTGGGCTGATGCTCGATCCGGACGTCCTGATTGCCGATGAGCCGGTTTCGGCGCTCGACGTGTCGGTGCGTGCCCAGGTGCTTAACCTGATGATGGATCTGCAGCAGGATATGGGGCTTTCTTATGTCTTTATCTCGCACGATCTGTCGGTGGTGGAACACATTGCCGATGAGGTGATGGTGATGTATCTCGGCCGGTGCGTTGAGAAGGGCAGCAAAGAGGCAATTTTTGCCAACCCGCGCCATCCTTATACTCAGGCTTTGCTGTCAGCGACGCCGCGGCTTAATCCAGACGACCGTCGTGAGCGCATTAAACTGACCGGCGAGCTGCCGAGCCCGCTCAATCCACCGCCGGGCTGCGCCTTTAATGCGCGCTGCCACCGACGTTTTGGCACCTGCGTGCAGTTGCAGCCGAAGCTGAAAAACTATGGCGGACAGGAGATTGCCTGCTTCGCGGTTGATCAGGATGAGAATCAACCGGTCGGCGTGGCAGAAAAGGTCAGCTGAGGATTGGCAGCGCATTCTGGTGTTTACAGACCGCACAAAATTGAAAGCGATGGGAGCACAGGCCTGTAGCAAAACTTTGCGCCCCCCGGACAAAAACGCCGGGAGCGTTTTTGAACAACGCAACGCGTTGGCCCGGCTACGGGCGCCCCTCAGGGATGAGGTGCGTAATCGCCCGCGCTGAGCCTGCCAGGGATGGCGTCTTTTGCGTCTTTGCGTAAGGCGTATGCCCTCTGAGCCTGTTCGCGATCTTAACTCCCCAGCCGAAGGCTCTTTTCTGGAGCCTTTTTTTATCTCAACTCAGCTGCAAGCCGCACTGCTGGCAGGTCAGCGAGCACTTTCTGGTTATTCCTCCTCTTTTTCCGTTATCAGTCTTAACCTGTTTTCCTTCTGGCGATATTTGCAGTGAAAAAAGATAAATAGCCTCAATCACTTATGGCAGAAATGCGATTGTTTTGCGCCTGCGGCAGCCTGAACGCTCTTTGAAACGCTGTTTACAGGAGTCAGCCTGGCAGTGCCAGAGGTTGTAAGAGCGGTATTTTCTGAAAAATTATTAAAACAGGGCTAATGAATTTAACTTAAGTATTACTTATTAATTATCAGCGGTAATGACTCAGCAAAGGCTTTTTTCCGCCACTATTGAATCTTTATGATTAAACAATTTGATTGAAATTGCTTTTTTTGTAATCAGGTTTTTCTGACTGATATTAAAGGGATGTGTTATATTCCAGGAAAATTCCCACCTTGTTGCAGGCCATGGCCAATGAAGAATAATTACGATGATTTGCAGCGTTTTAAAGAGAAAACGCAAACGCTCGACATCGACTTTAAAGATATGTCTGGCCAGACGCAGGAAGCGGCGGAACACAGTAAATGGGCATTGATTCGCCAGCTGGCGAAAGAAGAACATCAGACACCGTTTGGCGGCGGCGAGCGTATTGACCTGCCGCAACCTCAGCCGCTGCGTGGTGATGAGTTTACGGCTCCACCGCCTGGGGCACCGGCACGACATGCCGCACTCACTGCGCAACCGGCAATGGCAGCTCGCACCTCGATTCTCGATAGCCTGTCAGGCAGTAACCTGCCAGCAACCAGCACGACTGAACGCGGCCCTTCATCACTCTTTCCGCCACCGCCGCCACTGCAAAAAGTGGCCGTGGCTGAGCCTGCGACCCCGCTGCGTGCTGAGCCGGTCCGGCCTGCCACCGTGGCTGAGCTTCAGCCCGTCGTCGCACCTACCGCCACCCATTCTGAGCCAGGACGATTTGGTGCGCTGTTCCGCTCGCGCGAGATTAATCTGCCGAAAGAAACCTTACTCAAACCGTTACTGGAGAAGATTGCGCTATGCCATTAGTTTGTGTGTGCTCGCCGAAGGGGGGCGTGGGGAAAACCACGCTGGCGGCGAATCTGGCCTGGAGTCTGGCGCGTTCCGGTAGCAAAGTTCTGGCGATTGATTTTGATGTGCAGAATGCACTGCGTCTTCACTTTGGCGTGCCGCTTCATGATGGCCGCGGATTTGTGGCGCGCTCAGAAGAGCAGGCGGACTGGAGCCAGTCGATCCTCACCACCGGCGGCAATATCTTTGTGCTGCCCTATGGCGATGTCACGGAGCCGCAGCGCGAACGGTTCGAAGAGAACCTGATGAAAGATCCCCACTTTATTAAGCGCGGTCTGGATACGGTGCTCAATTATCCCGGTCTGGTGATCGTGGCTGATTTCCCGCCGGGCCCGGGCCCCGCCCTTAAAGCAATGACGACGCTGGCCGATATGCATTTAGTGGTGATGTTAGCCGATACCGCATCAGTATCGTTATTACCGCAGATTGAAGAGAACCGGATGATCGGTAAGCCGCTCAATAATAAGCAGGGTCACTATTTTATCCTTAACCAGTGTGACAACCGCCGGAATATCAATCGCGATGTCACCGCGTTTATGCAGCAGCGCCTGGGCGATAATTTACTGGGCGTGGTTCACCGCGATGAAAGTGTGGGTGAAGCCAATGCTTCGCAGCAGTCTGTTTACGATTTCAGTCCCGCCTCCGCAGCGGCATTTGATATTGAACTGATCGCGAAAAGGGTCAGCAGCATTCTGAATATCACCGTGGGTAATGGCGAAGTTCAGGCTCCCATCCGCACAAACCACTTTTAGTCGGCTTCCGCCAGGCGACTGACTTACATAGCTCTTCTCAGGGTGAATCATGAGTAAAATCGGGTTTTACCTGCTGCTGCTGGTGCTTGCACCCGTTGCGGCGGTGATCATCATTACGCCAATGGACAGCCAGAAACAGTATATTTTTGGTCTGATCAGCATCGGCATGATGTTTTTATTGGGTTTCAGCAAGAGCCGCAAAATAACGGTGGTGATGGTGGTTCTCTCTGCGCTGATGTCCAGCCGCTATATCTGGTGGCGGACCACCGAGACGCTGCACTTTAATTCCGAAGTTGAAGCTATCTTAGGCATTGGCTTATATCTGGCGGAGCTGTACGTCTGGCTGATCTTAATTCTTGGCTTCCTGCAAACCACCTGGCCATTAAAACGCACGATTGAACCCTTACCGGACGACACCAGCCTGTGGCCGACGGTCGATATTTATGTGCCTTCCTACAATGAAAGTCTTGATGTGGTGCGCGACACCGTACTCGCGGCGCAGTGTATCGACTACCCGCGTGACAAAATCAGGGTCTATCTGCTGGATGATGGCAAGCGCAGCGAGTTTGCCCGCTTTGCGGCGGATGTCGGCGTGGGTTATATCACCCGTGACGACAATAAACATGCCAAAGCCGGGAACCTCAACCATGCGATGAAAATCACCAAAGGTGAGCTGATTTGCATCTTCGACTGCGACCACGTGGCGACGCGCACCTTCCTGCAGGCGACGGTCGGACCGTTCCTGAAAGATCCGAAGCTGGCGCTGCTACAGACGCCGCACTACTTCTATTCTCCCGATCCCTTTGAGCGTAACCTGCGCGCCGCACGCAGCATTCCAAACGAAGGCTCGCTGTTTTATGGCCCGGTGCAGCAGGGTAATGATAACTGGAATGCCACTTTCTTCTGTGGCTCCTGTGCGGTGATCCGTCGTTCAGCGCTGGAAGAGATTGGCGGTTTTGCCGTTGAAACCGTGACCGAAGATGCACACACCGCCCTGAAAATGCAGCGACTGGGCTGGGGCTCAGCCTTTTTGTCGATCCCGCTGGCTGCCGGTCTGGCAACAGAACGTCTGGGCCTGCATATCATTCAGCGTACCCGTTGGGCGCGTGGCATGACACAGATTTTCCGCGTCGATAACCCGCTGTTTGGCCGTGGCCTGAAGTGGCAGCAGCGTCTTTGCTATCTCAACGCCATGCTGCATTTCCAGTTTGGCCTGCCACGCGTTGCCTTCCTGACCGCACCGCTGGCTTACCTGCTGTTTAACCTGAATATTATTCACTCATCGGCCTCGCTGATCTTTGCCTATGTGCTGCCCCATCTGGTGATGTCGCTCTACGTTAACTCACGAATGAATGGCCGTTTCCGTTACACCTTCTGGGGTGAAATTTATGAGACGGTGATGTGCTTCCATCTGGTGATCCCGACCATTCTGACCCTGTTGTCGCCAAAACATGGCAAGTTTAACGTGACCGATAAAGGCGGCGTGCTGGATCAGGGCTTCTTCGATTTCCACATCGTGCGTCCGCATGTGATTGTGGCGCTGCTGCTGGGCATTGGCATTGTAGCCGGCGTGGTGCGCGCCGTGATGCATGACTATTTTGGCGTCGATCCTTACGTTATCGCGCTCAACGTCGGCTGGGCGATCTTCAGCCTGATCATTCTGATGGCGGCAATTGCCGTGGCGCGCGAAACCAAGCAGGTGCGTAAAACCATCCGTGTTGAAGTGCAAATCCCGGCGATTATTCATTACGCCAGCGGCATTTCATCGCGCACCCAGACCAGCAACCTTTCGATGGGCGGCGCGCAGCTTGATGCACCCGATGGACGTCATGAAACTGATGAGATTGAAGAGATTGATCTGCTGCTGAAATCCGGCGCGATCACTATCCCGGTCAGTCAGATTTCCGGCGATGATGAGAGCATCCGTCTGCGCTTTGAGGCGATGCCGCTGGCGCGTCGTCGCGAACTGGTCCGTGTGGTGCTGGCTCGTGCTGATGCCTGGATTCAGCCGGAGTATAAGCAGGACAACCCGCTGATTTCGCTGGGCACTATTATCCGTACCGTCTTTGAGCTGTTCTGGCTGACCTGGAAAGGCCGCCACGATAAACGTAAAAATGTCGACCCGGTTGCCGCGGCGGCGAAAGAGGATGGGGCGGCATGAAGATCCTGACGCAAACTTTGCTGGTCAGTTCACTGACCGCAGCGTTATGGCTGACGCCCGCTGGCGCGGAAACGCCGGTTGTTACTGATAACAGCAGTGCTGCGCCGGTAAACAGTTCAGCTCCGACGCCGTCTGATGCTGCTTCCACCGCGCAGCCTGCCAGTGCGCCGGTAAACAGTCCGGCTCCGACGCCGCCTGATGCTGCTTCCGCCACGCAGCCTGCCGATGCCACCGTCATTGCACCCGCGACAAATCTGGATCCGGTCAGCGATGCGGCATCTGTGGCACCCATGAATAATGGTTCCACCCAGACGGCAGGTTCAGACCAGGTAGCCGCCCCGATCAGCGGTGGAGAGTCTGCAATGCCGTCAGTGTCACCAGCGGCAAATGCGCCATCTGCGACACCGTCCGCAGAATCTGCACCGGCATCGGCGCCACAGAGTGCATCACCCAATGCCATGGCACCCCCGGTGAACGCCTCTTACGCCCCAGGTAGCGAGGCGACATCACAAACTCAGCCATCTTCAGTGACCGGTGACGCGACCTCAACGCCTCAGACAGCGTCATCGACCGGTGAGGCGGCGGCTTCTGCCCAGACCACCGCGCCGATGGCCGCCACCGGCGCGGTAACCCAGGACAGCAGCGCGCTGTCCGCGGTGCCCCTGCCGCAGGGCCTGAGCAGTGCCGATCCCGCGCTGGAAGCAGCCGCCAGTGCGCTGCCCTACGCGCCAGGTCAGGTAGCTGCACCGGTTGCAGAAGCGCAGCCGCCGATCGCGGCTGCCATCAATCAGCCGATCAGTAGTGTTATTTCAGTGGCCCAGATGGGCCAGTCGCGCGGCATCACGCTGACCGGCGGTCAGCTTCAGTCGGGCATCACCTTTACCCTGCCCGGCGATGAAGTCATCACCAATGCGCGACTTAATCTGACGCTGCGCGTCTCAGCTGCGCTGGCGGCACGCAATACGTCGCTGCAACTGATGCTGAATGGTCAGCCGCTCGGCACGCTGCCGCTGGGTGCGACGGACAGCGATGTCAGCGACTATGAGCTGGATATTCCGGCGGCGATGGTGGTGTCGGCGAACAATCTGAGTTTTAAAATCAATGATGCGGACAAGTTGCTGTGTGAAAGAGAGAGCGCACAGCAGTATCAGGTCACCATTCTGCCGAACACATCGCTGCACCTTGAGGGTCAGAAGCTCAATATCGGCACCAGCCTGCGTAATTTCCCGCGCCCCTTCCTGGATCCTCAGCGGATGACGGCGTCCACCGTGACGGTGGGCTTTGCCAGTCATGTTTCAGCCGATGCTGTCAGCGCGGCGGCACTGGTGACATCCTGGCTCGGCATTCAGAGTGATTATCGCGGCATCCGTTTCCCGGTGGTGCGCGGCGAACTGCCGGAACACAACGGCATCCTGTTTGGTCATCCTGGTGACCGGATCGGCACCCTGACTTTCCCGGCCAGTAACGGTCCGATGTTGCAGGTGGTGGATAATCCCAATAATCCGGTTTACAAATTGCTGCTGGTCAGTGGCAACAATGAGGACCAGTTGCGTCAGGCGGCGAACCGTCTGACGACGCAGCCACTGACGACGGATGAGAGTCATCTGCAGGTCCCCGCACAGACTATTGCAAACCGCAAACCTTACGATGCCCCGCGCTGGATTAACACTGACCGTCCGGTACGACTGAGCGAACTGCTGCGTAAAGATCAGAGTCTGACCAGTAGCGGCATCTGGCATGATGCGCTGCGTGTTAACTTCCGCGCCGCGCCTGATTTGTTCCTGTGGGATGGCGACACAGTGCCGGTCAATCTGCACTATCGCTTCCCGTCCGAAAGCTGGATCGATGAGGATAATTCCTTCCTTAACGTCATGCTCAACGGCACTTTCCTGCGCAATCTGACGGTGAACAAAGTCGGCCTGCTGGAGAACGCCTGGCACCGTCTGGGCGGTGATGCGCGTCAGGAGCAGTATCAGCTTAATCTCGAACCCTACCTGATCTATGGCGATAACCAGCTGGCGCTTTACTTCAATATCAAACCGCGGGCTGATGCGCCCTGCGGTGTGTTACTGAACAACAACATCAAGAGCCGGATTGAAGAGGATTCATGGATCGATCTGAGCCATACCCGTCACTTCAGCATGCTGCCGAACCTCTCTTACTTTGTGGGTGCCTCTTTCCCGTTCTCACGTCTGGCCGATTTCAGCCAGACCACGCTGCTGCTGCCGGAAACGCCCAGCGATGCTGAACTGTCAACGCTGCTGGATCTGGCGGCGCGGGCTGGTAAAGCCACCGGTCTGGCGCTGACACAGAATCAGGTACTGTTTGGCCTGCCGACTGGCGGAACCCATCTGGCGCGCATACAGCAGAGCGATCTGCTGGCGGTGAGCACCACCGGCAACAGCGCCTTTAATCAGGCGATGCTGGCGGCTTCCCCTTATGACGCCACCAGCAGCACTTTTGGGGTGAAAGAGCCTGACACGCTGGAAAAATTACGCGGCTGGCTGACCGGTGACTGGAGCCGTCAGCAGCTGGATGCCGATCGTTACTTCTCCTCCAACGAAGCGTGGCGAGGCTTCCTCAGCTACCGATCGCCATGGAACCGCGATCGGCTGGTGGTGATGACGGTGGCAACCAGCGACGATCAGCTGTTGCGACTGCATAACGATTTGAGTTCAGCGCAGATTAACGCCGGCATTCGTGGCGATACCGCGATTATTACCGATGAAAACGGCATTCGCAGTTTCCGCGTCGGCGCGCAGTTTCCCAGCGGTGAGTTGCCCTGGTACATGATGGTGGTGTGGTATGCCAACCAGCACTCGGTGCTGCTGGCGGTGGCGGCGATGCTGCTCTCCGCGCTGGTGGGCAGTGCGGCCTGGGTGATGCTGAAGCGTCACGCCTGGCGACGTCTGAACCCAAAGCAGGACCGTGATTCCGGCAGGAAGTAAGGATAATAATAATGAAAAAAAATCTGTTAAGTGCCGGTATCCGTAAGGCGTTGCTGCTGGGCAGTGCGCTGGCCCTGTCACAGCCGCTGCTGGCGGCGGAAAGCGCCAATCCGGCGTTGCAGGCGCTGTTCGATCAGGCCTCTTACTGGCATCAGAAAGCGCATGACGACCTGGCGACAGCCTCACTGCAAAAGGTGCTAATGGTTGAACCCAACAACACTCAGGCGCTCTACCTGCTGGCGCTCTATTCACAGCAGGGTGGCGACACTGCGGCGGCGGCGCAGTATCGCGCCCGTCTGAGTCAGGTCTCCCCCAACGATCCGCATCTTGGCGAGCTGGATAACGCGCGCCAGATGCAGACCATTCCGCAGGCGCAGCTTGCGCTGGCGCGTCAGCAGGCGCGCAGCGGCAATATTCCGGCGGCGTTACAGACCTGGCGCAACACCTTCAGCGGCAATGCGCCACCACCCAGCGTCGCGGCAGAATATTATCTCACTATGGCGGGCGACCGTACGCTGCTGCCGCAGGCGGTTGAGGCACTGCGCCAGTTTGCGGCTCAGCATCCGCAGGACACCGGCGCACGGCTGGCGCTGGGTAAAGCGCTGACCTATCAGGAAACAACCCGTCGCGAAGGCATTGAGGTGCTGAGTTCGCTGGCGAGCGGTAATCAGGATGCCGATCGATCGCTGCGTCAGGCGCTGCTGTGGCTCGGTCCGCAGCCGTCAGATGCGGCGCTCTATCAGACCTGGCAGCAACGTCATCCGCAGGACTCCGCCGTCATCGACTACTACCGTAAAAACGTCGGCGGCGCAGAAAAAGGGGCCGGATTCAGCGCGCTCAACAGCGGTGACGTCGGCGGTGCGCAGTCCAGCTTTGAAAAAGTACTGGGCGCCAATCCGCAGGATGCCGATGCGTTAGCGGGCATGGGCTATGTGGCCCAGCGAGCCGGACGTTATCAGGAAGCGGCGGATTATCTGCAGCGGTCTGCTCAGCTCGGCGGCGATCAGGGTTCATCGCGTCAGCAGCAGGCTGACGATGCGCGTTTTTATGCACAGCTGGCCAGCGCCCAGCAGGCACTGAAAAGCGGAGACACGGCGCAGGCGCTGACATTAAGCGAACCGCTGGTGCAGGCTGACGGCGAAAAAGGGCTGGCCGCCAGACTGTTCCGCGCCGACGTGCTGCGCCGCACCAATCAGCCACAGCAGGCGGAGCAACTCTATCGCACTATTCTGCAAAGCGATGCGGATAACCGCAGCGCCAAAGAGGGGCTGTTCTACGTTCTGCGTCAGCAGAATCGGGGTGCCGAAGCCAGTACGCTGCTGGGTGCATTGCCGGACAGCGTTCGCCAGAGCGTCACGCCACGGGCCAATGAAGCCGATGCGCTGCGTCAGCAGGCGAAGCGTCAACTGGCGGCCGGTAACAATGCCGCTGCCATCGCGACGCTGCAGCAGGGTATTCAGCGCTATCCTACGGATGGCTGGCTGCGGCTTGATTTAGCCCGGCTCTATCGTCAGCAGGGCGACACGCTGCTGGCGGCTAACGTGATGCAGCCGGTGATGCGCAACGGGGCCAGCACCAGCGAACTGTATGCCGGTGCGCTTAACGCCAGCGAAAGCGGCGGCTGGCAGCAGGCCAGCACGTTGCTGTCGCGTATTCCCGCTAACGCGAAGACGGCGGCGATGCGTGAACTGGCGCAGCGGGTTAATTTCAATCTGCAGATGAGCACGGCAGACCAGTATCTGGCGCAGGGCGCGACGGCTGCCGCCGCCAATACCCTGAAGGCGCTCACGGTTAATCCACCCACCAACCCGGTTGATGCCGGAAACCTGGCGCAGAAGCTGGCGCAGGCGGGCGATCTCACCAGCGCCGTTTCGGTGGTGCGGACTAACCTGCAGCGTGGCGTGCAGGGCAATGCGGGCGATTATGCCGCGCAGATGACGGTACTGAATCAGGCGGGCCTCGGTAGTGAGGCGCAGCGCTTCCTCAGCAACCCGGAACTGCAGGCGCGCAGTACGCCGACGCAGCTGGCTGGTATTCGCAATGGCTATCTGATTAACGAAGTGGATCGTCTGCGGCAGCAGCGTCAGTACGCGGTGGCGTATGACAAGCTGATTGGTGCACTGCAGCAGGATCCGCAGAACCGCGATCTGATGTTCGCGATGGCCCGTCTCTACCAGGACGGCAAGATGAACCGGGATGCGGGCGTGGTCTATGACTACCTGATGACCCAGGATACGCCGACGCAGGATGCGCGCGTCGGGGCCATCAACGTCGCGCTGGCGCAGAACAATGTGCAGCGCGCTAATGAGCTGAGTCGCGGCCTTAACAGTACGACTCAGACACCAGATCGTCTGCTGCTGCTGGCGCGGGTGGCGGAAGCCAATGGCGAGCATTCTCAGGCGATGGCTTATCTGCGTTCAGCGCGCGGTCAGCTGATTGGCCTGCAGGGCGCGCAGCCTGGCAGCGTGCCGACCGTGGGCGGACTGGCGCTGGCGGATAATCCGTTTATCAACCGTGATACTTCGCCGGTGGGACGTTCACCATCCAGCTACGGCACCGTGCTGCCGTGGCAGGCGGCACCGGCGGGCGTTGCCGCTGGCGTGAAGACGCAGGGTGAACCGGCCGCGGGCAGCGAAACTGTTTCCCGGCAGTCACAGATTCTGCACGACGTCGACACCATGATGGATTCGCTGCAGGAAAAAACCGGCAGCTGGAGTCAGGGCATGGTGCAGGTGCGCGGGCGTGATGGCGAGTCGGGCCTGAGCAAGCTGACGGAAGCCAAAGCGCCGCTGACCTTCTCTACCGTGCCGTTTGAAACGGCGCGCCTCGACTTTACCGCCACGCCGGTCTCACTTACGGCGGGTAGTGGCGCAGCCGATGCCTGGCGCCGTTTTGGCACTAATGCGCTGAGTCAGGGCAGAGTGGTCGCCGCAGGCGGTGCGACGGTGAATGACCTGCCGAACGCCACCACCGATTCGCAAACCGCCTCGGGCGTGGAGCTAAATCTGGCGCTGAAGGGCGACAGCTATAAAGTGGATATCGGCAGTACGCCGCTGGGCCAGGATCTCAGTACTCTGGTCGGGGGCGTACAGTGGTCACCGAAACTCACCGACTTCCTGACGCTGATCCTGACCGGTGAACGCCGCGCGATTACCGACAGCCTGCTCTCTTACGTCGGCGCAGAAGATAAAGCCAGCGGCAAACGCTGGGGACGCGTCACCAAAAACGGCGCTAACGCCCTGTTAAGCTACGACAATGGCGATGCCGGCTTCTATGCTGGTGCGGGCGCGTACAGCTATCTCGGCGAGAATGTCGCCAGCAACAACAACCTGCAGGCAACAGCCGGCGCCTACGTCCGTCCGTTCCACACTGAGGATCGCGAGCTGAAAGTGGGCATGAGCCTGTCGTGGATGGACTTCTCAAAGAACCTCAGCTACTTCAGCTACGGTCAGGGCGGCTACTTCAGCCCGCAGAACTATGCGTCGGTCTCGTTCCCGATAGAGTTCTCACGCAAGTTTGACGATCTGAAAGTGAATATTGGCGGTGCAGCCGGTTATCAGACCTACAGTCAGGATAAGAGCGCGTACTTCCCGGCGGATGCCAGCCTGCAGTCAGAGCTGGAATCCCTTGCCGCCAGCGGCAGCGTGAAAGACGCTTACTACTCCGGCGGCAGTAAAAACGGCATCGGCTACAACCTGCACGCCGGGGCGGACTACAAACTCAATAAAGATGTGACGATTGGCGGCCAGCTGGGTTATGACACCTTTGGTGACTACAACGAAAGCAGCGCGCAGCTCTATGTCCGTTACCTGTTCGGAGAGAAGTAATGAGTGAGCATTCGGGGGTATCGCATCCGTATCAGCCGGGCTGGTTTGACCTGGTCAGCGTGCTGATTGACGGGATGATCGCCAACGCCGGTCATCAGGAGGCGGAAGCCTTTCTCTATAAGATGGGGGAATCACTGGCGACCCGCTATCCTTTGCCAGAGTCGCGTACCGTGCAGGATCTGGAGCGCGAGTGCAATCTGCAACTGGCGCGTTTTAACTGGGGCTTTGTGCAGCTTCAGCCGGAAGAGAAGGCGCTGCTGATTGCGTATCACGCCTTACCGGCAGGCGACAACATCCACTCTCCGGCTGACTGGCAGGCGGCGTTTGGTGCGGTGATGGCCGGACTTTTTTCGGGCTGGTTGCAGGGCCAGGGCGGCAGCAGCATTGTGCCGGTTACGCTTGAACTCAACGATGGCAGCACGCTGCACTATCGATATCAATAGGATCGGAAATGAAACGTAATCCACTCTGGCGGGTCTGGCTCTGCTCTGTTTTACTGCTGGCCTGCAGCGCGCAGGCGAGTGCCAGCGGCTGGGAGACTTTTAAAAGTCGCTTTGTGACCTCAGAAGGGCGGATCACTGACACCGCCAATAACAACGTCAGTCATACCGAAGGCCAGGGTTATGGCATGTTGCTGGCGGTGGCCAACGACGATCGCGCCACCTTTGATCGGTTGTGGCAGTGGACGCGCAGCCAGCTGCGTAATCCGCAGACCGGGCTTTTTTACTGGCGCTACGTGCCGGGCAGTGACAACCCGGTCGCCGACAAGAATAACGCCGCGGATGGCGATGTGTTGCTGGCCTGGGCACTACAGCGTGCTGCACAGAAATGGCAGGTGGAGAGCTACCAGCAGGAATCTGACCGTATTCAGCGCGCCATTATCAGGCTGGATGTCACGAGCTTTGGCGGCCACACCGTGATGTTGCCGGGTGCGCAGGGCTTTAACAAAGTCAGTTATGTGGTGCTCAATCCCTCTTACTTCCTGTTTCAGGCATGGCGCGAGTTTGGTGAACACAGCCATCTTCAGGTCTGGGATAAGCTGATTAACGATGGCTTTGATCTGCTGGGTAAGCTGAGCTTTGGCAAAACCGGGCTGCCAATGGACTGGGTCGCACTGAATGCCGACGGTTCGGTTGCCCCGGCCGTCGGCTACTCGAACCGCTTCAGTTACGACGCGATTCGCGTGCCGCTGAACATCTGGTGGTATGACCCGCACAGTCTGGCACTGGTGCCGTTTCAGCGCGTCTGGCAGGGTTACAGCCGCATGCTGACACCCGCCTGGTTCGACGTGCTGGCGAATGCCCCAGCACCTTACCATCTTGAGGGCGGGCTGCTGGCGGTACGTGACCTGACGCTGAATGAAACCGGCTATCTGAGCGATAAGCTGGCTGCGGATCAGAACTACTTTTCTGCCAGTCTGCAGTTGCTGACCTGGCAGGCGTTTCAGGAGAAGCGCTGATAACTGGCAGAATGGCGGCACTGGCCGCTATTCTGCCATCGACAGCCACGCGCTCAACAGAGAGCAGGCGCCGCGCCTGACCCGCCATTAACTGCCGGGTCACGGCTCTGCAACCCGGCGGTCACGCGTTACTGCGGATAGGCGACCCAGTCGCCGCCGTTCAGCCTGATCCAGGGTTTGCCCTGATACATCATCACCACCGCACCGTCATTTTCCGACACCACCGGCGTCTGTGGTAGCTTGTCAGTCAGTACCGACATATTCACATTCGGGGCATTAAATACCTGCCCATCTACGACGCGCGACACAATCTCTGACAAGGCCAGCAGGCTGGTCGGCGCATCAATGTTCAATGGCTGAGCCTGATGCGGCGCCTTCATTCCGACGAACTTAATGCCTACCGGTACGTGAGTAATATCCGGGCTGGGAATATCGCGCAAGCCGGACATCTGCATTTTGTCTCCCTGCAGCGCGGCACCGTGCTCGGGCACTACCAGTACCATGACGCGGCGGCCCGACTTCTCCAGCTGCGTCATAAAGGCATCAAGCTGATCGAATAGTAGTTGCGCGCGCGGTTTCCACGGTGCCGTTTTGGTGCTGCCGAGTTCACGGGTGCCGTCGTGCAGCGGGATCAGATTGTAGAAGGTGGCGCTGCGTGCATCGCTGCTTTTGCTGCGGTCGTCCAGCCAGCGCTGCATCAGTTGCGCATCGTTGAATACCGGCGAGCCGTCGAATGATGTCAGTTCTGGTGCGATACCCGCCTGTGACATCAGCGGTGCCTGAATATCGCCGCCCTCGCGCACCTCCTTCAGATAGTTACCGAATATGCCGGTGTGATCCATCATCAACTGCTCTTTAAAGCCCAGCTTCGCCAGATTGTCGAACAGATAGCAACGCGGATCGGCAGGTTTATAGAGATCGCTATGCGAGGTCTGGCCACAACTGGCACGCAGCAGTCGGATACCCGCCGGTCCGCTGTAGCTGGTTGCGGCGTTGTAATTGCTCAGCATGATGTCGAAATGCTGCCACAGCGGATGGTTACGCAGCTGAGAAGCATCCATATCAGACCAGGCGAGCGAACAGATATTGATCACCAGGATGTCGAAAGGCTGCGAATCGGCAGGCAGATTGTCGGGAAAATGCGTCACGCGCTGGCGTTCACTTTCATGAAAGCGGTTCAGCCAGGCGGTGAGATTTGCGCTGGTCGGCGGCGCAGACTGCTCCAGTCCATCCGGCGTGGCGGCTGGCTGGCCGCCGCTGGGTGTCTGATTCAATACGACCTGTGGCGTAGCCGTCCGGGTCGGCAGCAGCGACATCGCCGGGCCAGCAATCGTCAGCACGTTAAGCCAGATCAGCATCAGCGAAACCAGCACAGTGATGCGAACCCATTGTGAAACAAACAGATAGAGAACCAGCAGCACAAAGGCGGCTCCCACCATTTGCCAGTTAATAAAGCGATCGGCCAGGTCGAGCAGATAGGCCGCAGAGAAGCCCGCCAGCTGATCGCCCTGGCTGAGTATGCTGCTGAGTCCTGGCAGCCAGGTGTCGTGCCAGAACAGCGCGATGCCAACCGGAATCGAGATCAACTGGCGGATGCGATGCAGGCGCGCCGAGGGTAACGGAAAAAGCAGCCAGGCGAGAAACACCAGATTGCTCAGGGCGTGAAAATTGAGATAGCCATACCACAGCAGGCCGAATTTCAGTAAAAAGTAGAAATTCCAGCCGCCCAGTCCGCGCCAGGAGGACCAGAAGCGGGAAGAGGAGGCCGCCGCGGGTTGATCAGTATTCATTAATTTTTTCTATCCGTTTCAGAGGATTGACGCTGCCAGTGACCTTCCGATTTAAGCGCGCGCGCTGGCAACAAACGATTCATGATGCCGTTCCAGCGACGGGGTAGCCATTTTTGATATAACGGCTTTAAAAACAGCAGGATAACCAGAATAAGTAGCGCAATTTGTACCCAGTCCATCAGATTCATCAGGCTTTGTTCTCCGGCAGTAAAGTGATGGGCTGCGGTGCAGAGCGTTCATGTGTTTCAGACCGGCTCTCAACGGCGGCGCGGGCCGTCTCTGATATCGGGGTCAGATCCTGAATTGCCATCGGCGTCAGTTTCTTAATATTGCTGACTTCCGCGAGGATCTGATTATCCTCAAACCAGACCATCCGGTTAGCAAACAGCTCGTCGTGAGGCAGAGAAAAGATATATTTCAATGCCTTATCCAGGTCGTTATAGCGGCAGGAAGAGAGGAAAAGGATGACACGATCTTCCAGCACCGTGACCAGGTCGCCAAAGCGGCGCGGTTTACAGAGCGTCAGGATTTGCTGAGGCTTAAGCTGTGGCACAGGCCGCAACGCGACCAGCAGGCCCTTATCATTTTCCGGCAGCAGGGTATTGCTGATCAACTGGCCGACTGACTGACAGAAGGCATCGAGACGCAGGTAGCCTTTCTCATGCAGAGGCTGCAACGAAGCGGTTAACGCCTCAAGACTGGCGGGAACGCGACGGTTAAACACCTGTCCCTGAAGGCCCTCCAGCGTGGTCAGAAAGCGCGACATTGTGGCGTTGGTCGGGACGATGGCGTTTACACCGCAGGCCAGCAGCAGACGTTCGTCGCTATAACGCAGGCTTGCACCCATCTCGCGCACCACAATTTTCAGTCCGTTGCCGCGTGTACGACGCAGGCTGTGCACCATCTTCGCCAGTTCGTTGATATATTCGCTGCGGGTCAGGCTGAAAATCACCGTTGCGGCATTGGCCTGCTGCGCCCGCAACCAGACCTGCTCATTATCCTCGAACAGTTGCCACTGGCGTGAAAGCGGCGGCGCGCCCTCGAGCACGATGTTGTCCGCAAGATAATGCTGCTCGTCGTTGAGGCTCAGTGGTTCCTGCTTTTCATTTAAGGTAAAAAAGCGTTCATTTTCACAGCCCAGACGTATTGCCCGATCGGCAAGCAGGCGTTCCGCGGCATACCACCAGTTAATTCGATACTGCCAGCTATCCTGCTGAAAGCTCAAATGCGCAACGCCATCCAGCTGACGAAAATAACGCTGAAGATGATTACTCAGATTTATTATTGTGGTGCCGGAGGTCACGATTAAAAGGGTGAGCTTTCTTTTATGCAGCGTCTGACGCATGCCCTTTATCCAGCGGGATAATTCTGCGTCATCAAGCTTATCCCATTGCGCTGCGTTGCTATTAAATATCACTAACCCATTTTTACTGCCGAGCGTGCGCAGAAAATCACTTTCCAGCTGCAACAAACTGCCTTTGCTTTTGGAAAGAGAAAACAGCGGAATACGATCGGGTCCGCCAGGTGGGTCGGGCGTCAGCAAATCACGCGGCGGCTGGTCAGCGCTGATCAGCGTTACGGCCTGCTGATGTGAAATTACCTGTCGAATAAAAGTGCGGGCGTCATCCTGCCGCGGACAGGTCACCCAATAACAGCCAGGCGTTTGCAATGCCGTTAATTCAGGCTGAACATGCAACAGCCCCAGCGAAAAAGAATTTTTCATATTGAATTCGTTATTTTTCCAGTCCAGGCTAGCTTATTATAGACAGGCCGGGATGTAACCTGAGAAATTTAAACATTGCTAATCACAGGCCGGCTCACATTGTTCTGCAATTGCCGCGTTTCTGGAAATATTTTTCAACTTTCCTTTACGCGCAGTCGGTCATCCTGAGTGTGACGTTGTTTTATTTTTGGCGAACAGTAATGAAAAACCACAATCTCTATAACCCTGTTGCCGCTGATGGCGATCGTCAGGATGATATTAGCGCGTTGCGCGATGCGTTTTCTTTGCACTCTTTCCGCTATGTCGACATTGCGCGTGAAGAGCGCCTGAAAGCGATCGTGTCGCGCTGGCCGCTATTAGCGGAAACCCTTGCCAGCCAGTCTGAGACCGATCGCTGATGCCACAGATCGCGCTTCAGGGCGTACGGGGCGGCGTCGGCACGACTTCTCTTTGTGCCGGATTAGGCTGGGCGCTGGCGGCACTCGGCGAACGAGTATTGTTGATCGATGGCTCCCCGGTCAGCCAGCTCGGCGTGCATTTTAATCTGCCCGCTCAGCAGGATAATGGCTGGATGAAAGCACTGTGTGAGGGCGGTGACTGGCAGCACAGCGGGCTTCGCTATCCCGATGGTCCTGATTTGCTGCCTCACGGGGTGCTGTCCCATCAGCATGCTTTGACTATTGCCAGACAGAATGAGGCGATCGCCGCGCCGCTGCTCCAGGCATTACCGGACCTGCGGGCGCGCTATCAGTGGATTATTTTCGATCTGCCTGCCGATACCCTGCCCTGGCATGAAACGCTCTATCCGACGCTGGACAGCCTGTTGTGTGTCACTCAGCCAGACGCGAATTGCCATTTACGGCTTAGCCAGCGCCAGTTTCCGGCGCGCACCCGGTTTATTATCAATCAGTTTAATGCCAACAGTCGTCTGCAGCAGGATCTGCATCAGCTCTGGATGGCCTCGCTGAATCCGCTGATACCGCTGCTGATCCACCGGGATGAGGCGCTGGCAGAAGCGCTGATGATGAAGCAGCCGGTCGGTGAATACCGGCCACATGCGTTGGTCAGTGAAGAGATCATCACGCTGGCAAGCTGGCTGCTGCTCAATCTGAATGGAGTGAGCTCTTGAATCCGTTGTGCTGGCTGTTAACGGCGCCCGCCTGGCAATCGCTGCACAGGGGCTACACCACAGCGCGAGGCAATGGCGCGTCCCGCTTCGCCAGTGCGCTCCATCTGTTCTGGTCGGTGCTGGGCCTGATGCTGCTTCGCTTCGAAACGCCGGGCTGGCAGCGGATTATTCAGCAGCGCCGCCGGCTCTATCCGCACATTTCGCCGGAGCGGCCACGACCGCTGGATATCCTGCGTTATCTGATCCAGACGCTGTGGCTTTTGGTGATCCTGCCGCAGAGCGATCGCGATCGCGGCGGTTTCCGTGGCCTCGGTGCGCTGTCTGGCTGGCGCCACCATGGCTACCGCTGGCTGGACAAGGCCGTTGCCCACTCACAGACCCAGGGAATCGATGTGCGCATCGAACAGTGGCTGAAGCGGCTGTCGCCGCTGGTGCGACGCAGCCTCTTCGCCGTCACTGCCCTGTTTGCCACGTTGCTGGCGCTGCTCTGTATCAGCCAGCCGTTTGGCCTGATGACGCAGTTTATCTTTGTGGTACTGCTCTGGAGTCTGGCGATGCTGGTACGACGCGTCCCGGGGCGTTTCCCGACCATGATGCTGATTGTGCTGTCGCTGACCGTATCGTGCCGCTACCTCTGGTGGCGCTATACCTCGACGCTGAACTGGGACGATCCGCTGAGTCTGGTGTTTGGTCTGCTGCTTATTGCGGCAGAGACCTACGCCTGGGTGGTGCTGGTGCTGGGCTATTTTCAGACGCTCTGGCCGCTTAATCGTCAGCCGGTGTCGATGCCTGTCGATCGGGATCAGTGGCCAGGTATCGATCTGCTGGTGCCAACCTACAACGAACCGCTCAGCGTGGTCAGACCCACCATCTACGCTGCCATGGGCATCGACTGGCCGAAAGACCGCCTGAATATCTATCTGCTCGACGACGGCGACCGGCCGGAATTCCGCGACTTTGCCGCCAGCGTGGGTATCAACTATGTCGTCCGTCCCACCCATGAGCACGCCAAGGCCGGCAATATCAATCACGCGCTGAAAAAGTACTGCCGCAGCGAATTTGTGGTGATTTTCGACTGTGACCATGTGCCGACGCGCGCCTTTTTGCAGATGACCATGGGCTGGTTTATTAAAGATCCCCGGCTGGCGATGATGCAGACGCCACATCACTTCTTCTCGCCCGATCCGTTTGAGCGCAATCTCGGGCGGTTTCGTCGTACGCCCAATGAGGGTTCGCTCTTTTATGGGCTGGTGCAGGACGGTAATGATACCTGGGACGCCACCTTTTTCTGCGGCTCCTGCGCCGTGCTGCGCCGCAGCGCACTGGATGAAATTGGCGGTATTGCGGTGGAAACCGTTACCGAAGATGCCCATACCTCGCTGCGGCTGCACCGGCGCGGCTACACTTCGGCCTACATCCGCATTCCTCAGGCGGCCGGACTGGCGACCGAAAGTCTGTCAGCGCATATCGGACAGCGTATCCGCTGGGCACGCGGTATGGTGCAGATCTTCCGCCTTGATAACCCGCTATTTGGTAAGGGGCTGAAGTGGGTACAGCGGCTCTGTTATGCCAACGCCATGCTGCACTTTCTCTCTGGCATTCCGCGGCTGGTCTTCCTGCTGGCACCGCTGGCGTTTCTGCTCTGTCATGCCTACATCATCTACGCACCTGCGCTGGCGATCGCCATTTATGTTTTGCCCCATATGCTGCATACCAGCCTCACCAACTCGCGTATTCAGGGACGCTGGCGACACTCTTTCTGGAGCGAGGTCTACGAGACGGTGCTGGCCTGGTATATCGCCCGGCCTACCACCGTGGCGCTGTTCAATCCTCATAAAGGGAAGTTTAACGTCACCGCAAAAGGCGGGCTGGTAGAGGAGGAGCATCTGGACTGGGTGATAACCAAGCCCTATATGCTGCTGGTGCTGCTCAACCTCGCAGGGGTTTTGATGGCGTTCTGGCGCATGCAGCACGGTCCGGCCAATGAGGTACTGACGGTATGGGTGAGCCTGATTTGGGTGCTCTACAACATGATTATCCTTGGCGGTGCGGTAGCGGTTTCGGTTGAAGCACGGCAGATCCGTGAGGCGCACAGGGTGGAGATCGCCATGCCGGCCGCCATTGCACGCGAAGATGGTCATATGCTGCCCTGTACGCTGCGTGACTACTCTGACGGCGGCGTCGGGCTGGAGATGCGCGAGCCGGATGCGCTGCGGGAGAATGAAAAAGTGTGGCTGCTGCTGCGTCGTGGACAGCAGGAGTTCAGCTTCCCGTGCCAGGTGCAGCGGGTCTTTGGCCACCGGGCTGGCGTGCGTCTCCATCAACTGACCACTCAGCAGCATATTGAATTTATCCAGTGTACCTTCGCCCGCGCCGATACCTGGGCGCTGTGGCAGGACGGTTTTCCGGAAGATAAACCGGTCCAGAGCCTCGCCGATATCATGATCCTCGGTTTCAAAGGTTACCTGCGCCTGGCGGAATATGGCCCGCCGCAGTTACGTCGGCTGTTTAACCTGCTTACCGTTGGGGTGAGCTGGCTGGCTTCGCTGTTGCCGCAAGGCATCGGACGTGTGCCAGCTTCAAAAAACGCATTGAGTTGATGATATGACGATACCGAGAGTAAACAGGTGGTTTGCCGCTCTGCTGCTGGGCAGTGCAACGTTAAGCTGTGCCGCCGCGCAGGAGGACACGCCCGCAAACATCAATGGTGTAACGCCTGTGCAATCTTTACCGCAGGATAACGGCGCACCGCTGCGGAACAGCCAGCTGAGCTTTGCCCAGCTGGCACCGCCGCCTGGCAGCATGACGCTGCGTGGCACCCGCACTACCGGACAGATTGAGTTCGGTGTGCGCAGCGATGAGGTGGTGACGCGCGCGTTGCTGAACCTCAGCTTTCGGCCTTCGCCCGCACTGCTGCCGACGCTGTCGCAGCTGAAGGTTTATCTCAATGATGAGCTGGTCGGTCTGATTACCCTGACGCCGGAACAGCTGGGTAAAGAGATCCAGACGCAGCTGTCGATCGATCCGCGCTACATTGCCGACTTTAACCGCGTGCGTTTCGAGCTGGTGGGCCACTACGCCAACGTCTGTGAAAATCCTGCCAATAGCGCAATCTGGCTGGATATCGGCAAACAGAGCGGCATCGATCTGACGCTGCAAAAACTGCCGCTGAAAAATGACCTCTCCCACTTCCCGGAACCCTTTTTTGATTCGCGGGATACGCGACCGCTGACTCTGCCGATGGTGTTCAGCGCCCAGCCGGATGTCACGCAGCAGCGGGCTGCCGCCATTCTTGCTTCCTGGTTTGGCAGCAAAACGGGCTGGCGCGGGCAGCGTTTCCCGGTGCTGTATAACCAGCTGCCGCAACAGCAGCATGCGGTGGTGTTTGCCACCAACGATGCGCGCCCGGATTTCCTGAAAGATCTGCCGCCGGTGACAAAACCCACAGTAGAGATTGTCAGCCAGCCCGATAATCCGTATGAAAAAATGCTGCTGATTCTGGGACGCAACGATGAGGACCTGCTGACGGCGGTTCAGGGTATCGCCCAGGGTGAGCTGCTGCTGCGCGGCGATACCTCAACCATCGACAGCGTTAAGCTGCTCTCCCCGCGCCAGGCTTATGACGCCCCTAACTGGGTGCGGACCGATCGCCGCACCACTTTCGCCGAACTGACGCAATATGAGAATCAGTTGCAGTCTGATGGGGTGCAGCCTAATCCCGTCAGCCTGACCCTCAATCTGCCGCCCGATCTCTTCCTGGTTCGCGCGCGCGGTATCGACATGGATCTGAGCTATCGCTATACCGCGCCTTTCCAGTCGGATGGCTCACGGCTGGCGGTCAACCTGAATAATCAGTTCATTCAGGATTATCCGCTGCCGCCGAAAAATACGACGGGTCAGCAGCTGCTGCATATTCCACTGATTCAGGGAATGCTGGACAAGAGTCATGAGCTGCTGATTCCGGCGCTGCGCCTCGGGGTGGTGAATCAGCTGCGCTTCGATTTTGATTACGCCAACATCACCATCAGCGGCAACGCGGATGGACGCTGCGAAACTGTAACGCCGATTACGCATCATGTGGTGGTGGACGACAATTCCAGCATCGATTTTTCCGGCTATCGCCACTACATCGAAATGCCGTCGCTGCGCGCCTGGGCGAATGCGGGCTTTCCGTTCAGCCGCTACGCCGATCTGGCGCAAACCCTGGTACTGATGCCGCCAAAACCCGATGCAGAGCAGGTTAGCACGCTGCTGAATACGTTGGGCAATATGGGTGCGCAAACCGGCTATCCGGCGCTGCGCGTTCAGTTGACCGATGACTGGGCCACGGCGAAGAAGCAGGATGTGGATCTGCTGATGATCGGTGTCATCCCCCAAGATCTTCAGGATGACCAGCGGATCCCCGCGCTGGTTGACGCCACCGCCAGCTGGCTGAAAGAGCCTGTGCGACAAATCACTCCGGAGGTGAACCCGCAAAGTCAGCGCGAGCAGGCGGCAGAAAGCACGACGACTATCAGCTCCCGCGGCCCGCTGGCAACGGTGATTGGCTTCCAGTCACCTTTTTACGATCAGCGCAGCGTTGTCGCGTTGCTCGCCGATGGCGCGCCGCGCAGCTGGCAGTTGCTCAACGAGGCGATGGGTGACAGCGGCAAGCGTGGAACGATGTCTGGCTCCACCGTGGTGATCCGCGAGTCAGGGGTTAACAGTCTGCGCGTGGGAGAGAGCTACTACGTTGGTCATCTGCCGTGGTGGGAGCGTCTCTGGTCGCTACTCTCCGTCCATCCCTTCTGGCTGGCACTCTGCGCACTCTTTGTAGTGGTGCTGTTTGCGCTGATGACCTGGCGTCTGATGCGAATTATTACCCGTCGTCGTTTACTGGATGAAGATGAATAACGCACAGGTGCTGCGGGCAGGCATGCTGCTCGGCGCACTGAGTGCGCTGCCGGGGCTGGCTGCACCGGTCGACGGACCGGAGGTGTCGCCGGTCGAATGGTTGCTGTCACAGGTACGCACCGGCGAGTCGACCAACAAATACGATCTGGTGCAGCAATCGCTCTACCGGCTTGAGAAGATCGATCCCGATAATCCGCAGGTGCTGGCGGCTCGCCTGCGGCTGGCGCTGCGTCAGGGCGATATCCCTAAAGCGCAGATGCTGCTGGAGCAGCTGAAAAAGGTTGCGCCCGACTCCGCCGCGACGCGTGAATCAGCCGTCGGCCTGACGCTGATGTCGTCGGATGGGCGGCAGCAGCTGCAGCAGGCGCGCCTGCTCGCCACCTCGGGGCGCCTGTCGGAGGCGAAAAGTGCTTACGACGCGTTGTTCGGAGGGGTTTTTCCGGATGCGAACACGGCGCTGGAATACTGGCGGCTGCTGGCACGCACTCCCGGTCAGGAGAGCGTCGCTTACCAGCAGCTGCAGGCGCTGGAGCAGCGCTACCCGGGCAATATCGGGGTTGAGCTGCAAATTGCACGCATGGCATTTGATCAACAGCAGCCGGAGCAGGCGATAGCGCAGTTGAAAAAGCTGGCAAATAGCAACGGCGGACGCGCCGCCGCCGCCGATCTCTGGCTGCAGCAGATCAACGATCAGCCGGTCAGCGACAGCAGCGTGGCGCAGTTGAAGGCTTATCTGGCTGTTTTTACCGACGGCGACGCGCACCAGCAGGGCGCGGATGTGCTGGCGAAGCAGCAGGCGCAGCTCGCCGATCCCGCCTATCGCGAACGGATGCGTGGCCTGGCGCTGGTCGAGGCGGGCGATGTGAATAATGCGATGGCAGCGCTTAGCCGGGCACTGAAGGATAACCCCAACGACGCCGAATTGATGGGTGCAATGGGGCAGACTCAGGCACGCGCCGGCCATCGTGACGTGGCGGTGCTCTGGCTGGAACGCGCCGTTGAAGCGGGCAAGCAGAGCACGTTGATCGGCAAATGGCAGTCGCTGCTGCAGACTAACCGTTACTGGCTGGCGGTCGAACAGGGCGACAAGGCGCTGGCGCAGCATGACGTTGAGGGGGCCGAACGCGCTTACCGCGCCGCACAGAAAATTGATAGCACCGACAGCTATGCCCTGATTGGCCTGGGCGATGTGGCGATGGCGCGTAAAGATGCGGCAGGTGCCGAACTGTTCTGGCAGCATGCGCTGCGGCTTGACGCGACCAACACCACCACCGTGCGTCGCCTGGCCGGGCTTTATCAGGCCGAGTCGCCTGCCCGCGTCATGCAGTTTATCAGTACGCTACCCGCCGGGCAGCAGCGCGAGATGGCGGGAACGTTGCGCGCGCTGCGCAGTGACAGCCTGCGCGCCGAGGCCGATGCGCTCGCCCGGCAGAATAAATGGCCGCAGGCGGCAGAGAAGTATCGGGCGGCGCTGGCGCTGCAGCCGGATGACGTCTGGCTCAGTTATCGGCTGGCGAGCGCGCTACGCGACGGTGGGGCCATCCAACAGGCGGATGCGCAGATCGCGAAGCTGCAACAGCAGCATCCCGGCGATGCGACCGCGCTCTACGCCGCCGCGCTCTACCTTTCCAGCCGGGATAATGATGACGCCGCACTGGCAACGCTGCATCGCCTGCCTGAAACGCAGTGGAACAGCAATATGCATGAGCTGGCTGACCGGCTCGGGCAGGATAAAATTTTTGCCAGCGCCGAAGCGCTTCGTGCGGCAGGGCAGGAGCGGGCAGCGGTGACGCTGCTTTACCAGCAGCCGGTTTCCAGCCGACGCGACCTGACGCTGGCCGACTGGGCGCTGGCTCGCGGGGACGCACAGCAGGCTCTGGAGATCTATCAGCAGGTGCTGTCAGGTGAAGCTGACAACAGCGACGCAGCGCTGGGACGAATCGAAGCGCTGGTCGCGCTCCAGCGCAACAGCGAAGCACGACAGGCACTTGAGCAGCAGCCAGCCCAGCCCAACACTCTTAATGCCGATCGCCGCGCCGCGCTGGCATGGCAGGCGGTGGGCGAAACCACGCAGGCTGCCGTGCGCTTTGCCAGCCTGAAGCAGCGCGCTGCGTCACTGCCGCCATCACAGGATAAGGCACTGGTGTTTCGTGATGCGGCACGGCTGGAGCGCGCGCAGCAGCAGCCAGAGATCGCGCTGGCGGATTATCGTCAGGCGATGACGGCCAGCGGTATCGGCAGCGGCGAAAGTATCAGCCGCGCGACACGCTCTCAGGAACAGGATGACTGGCTGAAGCGCAGTATTCGCAGCGACACCGCAGATCTCTATCGTCAGCGTGAGAGCACGCTGACGGTGCAGCAGGATTATTCGCGTAATAAGGGTACGGCTGGGGTCTCCGACTTTACTGCCCATACCACCATGCTGCAGGCGGAAAGTCCGTTTGCCGACGGACGCGGCTTTTTCCGGCTCGACCGGGTGGACGTCTCAGCAGGGAGTTTTACCACCCGCAACGGCAGCTTCGACGAGCAGTTTGGTAGCTGCGACGACGCCAGTTCCGGCGGATGCAGCCGCGATGCCAGTCAGCGCGCCGAGGGCACTGCGCTGGGCGTCGGCTGGCATAATGATCGCTGGTCAGCGGATCTGGGTACCACGCCGCTGGGCTTTGAGGTGACCAACTGGACCGGCGGCCTGAGCTGGAAAACTGACGTCAGGGATCTTGGCGTGACGCTGACCGCCTCGCGACGGCCGATCGCCAGTTCGCTGCTTTCCTACGCGGGCGCGCGCGATCCATCAGCCAACGGTGGAAAAAGCTGGGGCGGCGTAGTGGCAACGGGTGGCAGCATCGGGCTGAGTTACGATCAGGGCGGCGCACACGGTGTCTGGGGCGACATCAGCGCGCATCAGATCACCGGTAAAAACGTTGCGGATAACAGTCGCGAGCGCTTAATGGCCGGCTACTACTACAAGCTCATTAATAGCGATAATCGCCGGGCCACCGTCGGGCTTAACAGTATGCTCTGGCATTATCAGAAGGATCTCAGCGATTACACCTTCGGTCAGGGCGGCTACTACAGTCCGCAGCAGTATCTCTCCTTTTCCGTGCCGGTCACCTGGCGACAGCGGACAGAAAACTGGTCGTTCGACCTGGGCGGCTCGGTTTCCTGGTCACATTCGAAAACCGATGCGCAGCAGCGCTATCCGGTCAATCCCGGCTTTACCCTTGCCAGCAATCCCGTTTCCGCCAGCAGCACCGGCAGCGGCACGGGGTATACGCTGCAGGGCGTGGTTGAACGTCGTATCACGCCCGACTGGTTTATCGGGGTGGGCGTCGATATTCAACAGGCAAAAGACTATACCCCAAGCCACGGGCTTATCTACGTGCGTTACTCTGCCGCAGGCTGGGAAGGGGATCTGGATATGCCGCCACAGCCGCTGACCCCTTACGCGGATTTTAAATAATCCCGACCGGGAAAAAGCCGGACTTTTCAGACGGTAAAAAAGTCAGTTTATGGGATATACTGGCCGGCATTGTACTGTCTGCTATCTGGGCTTTTTTCATCGTCAGGAGAATATTTTTGCGCGTAAGCCGGTCACTTACGATAAAGCAGATGGCGACAGTTTCGCTGGTTGCGGTTATCACCATCAGCATCTTTATCGTCATCCAACTGTTTCATTTTGTGCAGCAGCGCAGGATTGACTACGCCCAGCAGATGGAGAATATCGCACACACCGTCCGCCAGCCGCTGTCGGAAGCGGTACTGCGCGCCGATATTTCTCAGGCCGAACGCATTCTCCATTCACTGAAACCTGCCGGTATTTTATCGCGCGCCGATGTGGTGCTGCCGAATGCGTTTCAGGCTCTGCATGCCGACTTCGAAACGGAGAAACCGGTGCCGCGTCTGGTGGCGCGACTGTTTGAGCTGCCGGTGCAGATTACCCTGCCGCTCTATTCAGTGGAAAATACCGGGATGCCGAAACCGCTGGCCTATCTGGTGCTGCAGGCTAACTCGACGCGCGTCTACCAGTTTATTCTCAGCACGCTCTCGACCATGATTATCACCTATCTGCTGCTGGCACTGATCCTGTCAGTGGCGATCAGCTGGTGTATCAACCGGCTGGTGGTGCATCCGCTGCGCAATCTCTCGCGGGAGCTGCAGGAGCTGCCGCCGCAGTCGATTCTGACGCATAAGCTGTCACTGCCGCAGAGCCACCGCGATGATGAAATCGGCATGCTGATCCGCAGCTACAACCGCAATCAGCAGGTGCTGGAGTCGATACATGATGAGATGAGCCGGCTGACCACCCATTTTCCCGTGACCGATCTGCCCAACCGTACCCTGTTTCTGGCGCTGGTCGAGCAGTTCATGAGCAGTCCGGAACAGCCGCTGGGGCTGATGGTGATCCGCATTGAAACCCTGCAGGAAGCCAACGGCGTATTAAGCGATGAGCAGCGCGATACGCTGATGCTGACGCTGGTGGAGAAGATCCGTAATACGCTGGATGACCATACTCTGCTGGCGCAGACCGGGACCAGCGACTTTGTCCTGTTAATGAAGCGCGCCAGTAATCCGTTCCGCGCCCTGCGTCTGGCCCGTAACCTGATGATTCGCCTTAATCAGCCGGTTAACCTTTATCAGCTGCAGCTGCGTCCTAACGTCAGCATTGGTCTGGCGCTGCGCGATGATCAGCCGCTGAGCGCCAGTGATCTGCTTGGCCGCGCGACCTCAGCGATGATGTCGGCCCGTCATCAGGGCAAAAATCAGATCCTGTTCTTTGACGCCGCGTTAACCGAGCGCGCGCAAAAACGTCTGACCCAGGAGCATGATATTCTGCAGGGGTTGCACAATGAGCAGTTCGCCCTCTATCTGCAACCGCAGGTCGATATGCGCACCGGCACGTTAGTCGGCGCGGAAGCGCTGCTGCGTATGCGCCAGCCCGACGGCAGCTACGGTCTGACCGAAGAGTTTATTGCCAGTGCCGAAGAGATTGGCGTGATTAGCGCGATTGGCCGCTGGGTGTTTGAAGAGGCGTGCCGCATTCTGGCAGGCTGGCAGCGACAGGGCATTATGCTGCCGCTGAGTGTGAATATTTCCGCTGTGCAACTGCGTGACACGGGCGTGGTCTCTCATCTGCAATCCCTGCTGACGCGCCACCGCATCGCACCTGGCACCTTCGTGCTGGAAGTGACAGAGACGGCTCAGCTTGATGATGCTGAACAGGCGATATCGATGCTGCGGATGTTGCAGCAGACTGGCGTGGCCGTGGCTCTGGACGATTTCGGCATGGGCTACTCCAACCTTAACTACCTCCATCAGCTGAAAGCGTTGCCGGTTAACAAGCTGAAGATGGATCGCAGCTTCGTGGCGGCGCTGCCGCATGACGACACCATGGTCTGCATCGTGGCGGCCATCGCCGAGATTATCCATCTGGAGGTGATTGCCGAAGGCGTGGAGACAGCGGAACAACGTGACTGGCTGCTGGCGCGCGGCATCTCTATCGGACAGGGCTATCTGTATGCTGAAGCGCTGCCTCTGACCCGATTCAATCAGGCATGGATCGAAAACTCCTCACTACTGCAATAATTGCCTGATTCATTGATTTTGCGAGAATTTTAGTTACAAAACCCCCTGCTGAAGCGTTTCAGTTCAGAATTACGATCCCCGGGTTTCCTGGGCGTTTGTCACCCTGTATTAATCACGTAAACAGAGTGTTATTTTCGGGTTACTGTCAGGCGCCACCTCTGTTGCCCGCCAGTCACAATAACGAATCCGACAACATCACCTCACGGCGTTAGTGGACACCTGTTTATGAAAACCTCACTTTTTAAAAGCCTTTATTTCCAGGTGCTGATGGCGATTGGCATCGGCGTTTTGTTAGGCCATTTTTACCCGGAGTTAGGGACCCAGATGAAGCCGCTGGGAGATGCCTTTGTTAAGTTAATCAAGATGATTATCGCCCCGGTGATTTTCTGTACCGTGGTGACCGGCATCGCTGGCATGGAAAGCATGAAAGCGGTAGGACGGACCGGCGCGGTTGCGCTGCTCTATTTTGAAATTGTCAGCACCATCGCGCTGATTATCGGCCTGATCGTGGTGAACGTGGTGCAGCCAGGTGCCGGGATGAACGTTGATCCTGCCACGCTGGATGCCAAAGCCGTGGCGATGTACGCCCAGCAGGCAGAACAGCAGGGTGTGGTCGCTTTCCTGCTGGATATTATCCCCAACAGCGTAATTGGCGCCTTTGCCAGCGGCAACATTCTGCAGGTGCTGCTGTTTGCCATTCTGTTTGGTTTTGCCCTGCATCGTCTGGGTAATACCGGCACGCTGATTTTCAACGTGATTGAAAGCTTCTCAAAAGTGATTTTCGGCATCATCAACATGATCATGCGTCTGGCACCGATAGGGGCATTTGGCGCGATGGCGTTCACTATCGGCAAGTATGGCGTGGGCTCACTGGTGCAGCTCGGCCAGCTGATTATCTGCTTCTACATCACCTGTATTCTGTTTGTGGTGATCGTGCTGGGGCTGATTGCACGCCTGTTCGCCGGATTCAGCATCTTTAAGTTTATCGCCTATATCAAAGAAGAGCTGCTGATTGTGCTGGGCACTTCCTCTTCCGAGTCTGCGCTGCCGCGCATGCTGGATAAGATGGAGAAGCTGGGCTGCAAGAAATCGGTAGTAGGGCTGGTGATCCCCACCGGTTACTCCTTTAACCTGGACGGCACCTCGATTTACCTGACCATGGCGGCAGTATTTATCGCTCAGGCGACCAATGCGCACATGGACATTTTCCATCAGATTACGCTGCTGGTGGTGCTGCTGCTCTCCTCCAAAGGCGCGGCGGGGGTAACCGGGAGCGGATTTATCGTGCTGGCGGCGACGCTCTCTGCGGTGGGACATCTGCCGGTGGCGGGTCTGGCGCTCATTCTCGGTATCGACCGCTTTATGTCCGAAGCCCGTGCGCTGACCAACCTGATCGGTAACGGTGTGGCGACTGTGGTGGTGGCGAAGTGGGTCGATCAGCTGGATCATAAACAGCTGACCGACACGCTGGCAGGCCGGAATAAGGAGAATAAAGCGTCTGAATCTTCAATTTAATCATTGAATTTCACTTAAATCCCCACAAATGCCCGCTGTCGCTTGCCCTGACAGCGGGCATTTGCATAATAAACCCCACTTGTTTTTTTTGACGTTTTTCACTTCGTTACGCGACATCCTGAGCTTCCTGTGGTCAAACACTTTGTTGTTGGATAACAGCGCGATTCGGCGCCAGCCGATTCGTTAATAACAGCGGCAATATGCGCCAGTGATAACGATATTTGAATTATTTGAGTAGGGGTTCACATGCAGGGCACCAGAATTCGGCTTTTGGTTGGTGGATTAGTGCTGGCAAGCAGCTTTGGTCTCCAGGCAGAAACGCTGCAACCGGATCCGGCCTGGCAGGAAGGCAAGCTGGATAATGGATTTAACTGGCAGTTACTGGCCACACCGCAACGCCCCAGTGACCGTATTGAACTGCGGCTGGTGGTGAATACCGGCTCGCTGGTAGAGAGTGCGCAACAGGCCGGCTTCAGCCATCTGCTGCCGCGTCTGGCGATGGTGCACAACACCGCGCTTGATAACCATCAGCAGCGCGCGCTATGGCAACAGGCGATGGATCCTCAGCATCCGCTGCCACCTGTGATCACCTCCTATGATTCCACCCAATATAATCTGAGCCTGCCGAATAACCGCCCCGAGTTGCTGAAAGAAGCGCTGAACTGGCTGGCGGCCACGGCGGGCAATATGGCCATCACCGAACAGGTGGTCAATACCGCGCTGGCGGCATCGGATCCGGTGGCGACCTGGCCGAAAGATACCCAGGATGTCTGGTGGCGCTACCGCCTGAAAGGCTCCGCGCTGCTGGCGCATGACCCCGCAGCGCAACCACGCGCGCCGGTTGATTTAACCCAGCTCAATGATTTTTATCATCAGTGGTACACCCCGGATGCGATGACGCTCTACGTGGTGGGGAATGTTGACAGCCGCAACCTCTCTGAGCAGATCAATAAAACCTTCTCGGCGTTAACCGGTAAACGTGAAACGCCTGCGCCACTGCCCACCCTGTCGCCGCTGCCGCACGAGCCGGTAAATCTGGTCAGCAGCAACATGACGCAGGATCGCCTCTCGCTGGTGTGGGATACGCCGTGGCAACCGATTCGTGACTCCCAGAATCTGCAGCGTTACTGGCAGGGCGATCTGGCACGTGAAGCGCTGTTCTGGCATGTCCAGCGTGCGCTCAGTGACAGCAAGGCACAGGGCATACAGGTGGGATTTGATTGCCGTGTGCTTTATCAGCGTGCGCAGTGCTCCATCAACCTGGATGGACGCAACGAAAATCTGGCGCAGAATATGAATCTGGTGGCGCGTGAGCTGGCAAACGTGCGTGACAAAGGCTTGCCGCAGGAGGAGTTTGATGCGCTGATGGCGCAGAAGCTGCTGGAGCTGAACAAGCTGTTTACCACCTATGCCCGCACCGATACGGATGTGCTGATGAGCCAGCGCCTGCGCTCCCAGCAGAACGCCGTAGTCGATATCGCACCTGAGCAGTATCAGAAGCTGCGTCAGACTTTCCTGGCCGGCCTGACCCGCGAACAGTTAAACCAGGAGCTGCGTCAGCAGCTGACGCAGGAACTGATGATGGTACTGATTCAGCCGGAAGGCGAAGCGGAAACCAACGTGAAGAGCCTGCAAAACAACTGGGACAAAGTGATGGCACCACCAGCGGCACCGGCGACCAGCAATGAAGCCAGTCCGCCGGATAGCAACGTCAAAGACGTTCCGCCAGCCGCATAAAGTCAGGTTTTTGCCCTGAGCCACTCGGTCACTAACATCGGCCAGCTGGCGAGGGGCAAATCTGCCACGCCGCGGATACCAAATCCGTGCCCGCCTTTCTGATAGAAATGCACCTCTGCCGGGACCTTATGCTCACGCAGCGCGCCAAAAAACGCCATGCTGTGATTCACTGATACATCATCATCGTCGGCTGCGTGGATCAACAGCGTTGGCGGCACCAGCGGATGAACCCGGGTTTCCATTGAATAAGCGTCAATGGTTTTCTGATCGGGCCAGGCACCCAGCAGGCGGGTTCTGGCTCCTTCATGGGCGATGCCGTCCCGCATGCTGATTACCGGATAGACCAGTACCATCGCATCCGGACGCGGCGAGAAGTTTTCTGCGCCATCCTGCACCGGATAGAGTTTCTCTGCGAAACGCGTACCCAGACTGGCAGCCACGTGACCACCCGCCGAAAAGCCCATCATGACGATATATTTACCATTCAGGCCGCGCTGCGCCCGTTCACGCAGGACGCGTACCGCGCGCTGAGCATCGGCCAGCGGCGCGTCGGGCCCTTCGTGATGTCCATCATAGGGCAGGCGATAAGTCATCACCGCCAGGGTGTAACCCATTGAGGTAAAGAATGTCGCCAGGGCGCTGCCTTCACGATCGATCATCACGCGCTGATAGCCTCCGCCCGGTGCGACCAGCAGGGTAATCCCGTTTGATTCGACCGGATGCCAGATCGCCATCTCCGGGCAACGCACGCCGGTAGCGGCCCGATCGTAAGGCTCATACTCTTTTGCCATGTCGACAATCTGCGGCTGTGCGCGCGAATCGCTGGCGCCTGGCGCATCACCGTGTGGCCAGATATTAATAATTTCTGTGTGCATAAATAGATCCTGATGCGGGGAATATTTTAATTGTTTTGTTCGCGGCCGGAGAGAACAGCGTCCTGCTGTCTTTTGATTAAAAGATGGTCTTTTTTCAGGCGGTCGTCCATCCGAAAAGGGGGGATCTGACCAGATTCGGACTATGCCTGGTGGTGGATCTGTTTGTTTAACTTATTAATTTTAATCAATAAATTATAAGAGAGATTGAAGGGGGAGACCGCAGGGGATCTGTTATTAACCACAATTTTTCCGCTTAAGGTAAATAGCTGGCACGGCCCGCTTTATTAGCCGCAATTTACCGGATATCACGCTGTGCGTTCTTAAGGCGACATAATGATTTTAGCGTCAGGATCACACCGCCACGCTGCAGGGGCTAACGTGCCAGTCTCATCTGGGAACGGATAGCATCGGTTACAGTCACGCAGCCAGACGTTACCAGCAGCCTAAAAAAATGCGCCCTCGGGCGCATTTTCTGGCATCGGCACGATCAGTGCCTGTATCAACGACACTGGCTAGCGCTCTGTCAGTCAGGCATCGCCTCTGCCGGAATAATCGCGCCGCGATGCTGAATCACGGTGCTGGCAGTCAGATGTCCGCGCTGCGCGGCGAGCTCTGCAGAAGCGCCGGTCAGACGGCGAGCCAGATAACCGGCACTGAACGAATCACCGGCTGCGGTGGTATCGATCACTTTCTCTTTCGCCAGACGTACCGCAGGCACATCAATCAGCGGCGCATCGCCGGTGACCACCAGGCAGGAGTCTGCACCGCGCTTAATCACGATTTCGCTGGCACCCGCCCGACGGGTACGCGCGATAACATCATCCAGCGGCTCTTCGCCCCAGAGCAGATGTTCATCATCCAGTGTCAGGAAGGCGATATCGGTGCAGTTGAGCATGGCGCGATAAGCGGCCTGCGTGCTGGCCCGATCGGCCCATAAACGCGGGCGGTAGTTGTTATCGAAAATTACCTTGCCGCCATTAGCCCGGCAGCGCGCCAGCAGCACCATCAGCTTTTCACGACTGGCAGGCGGCAGAATCGCCAGGCTGATGCCGCTAAGGTAGAGATAATCGTAGTGCGACAGCTGCTCAGCTATCTCTGCTGATTGCGGACTGTCGAGCCAGTAACGCGCGGCGGCATCACTGCGCCAGTACCAGAAGGTGCGCTCACCGTCGGCATCGGTTTCAATGAAATACAGGCCCGGCATTTTATTATCGAGCCGCTGAATCAGGTCAGTATTGACCCTCTCCTGCTGCCAGGCCGCGATCATTTGATCGCTGAACGAATCCGTACCCAGCGCAGTGACATAATCGACCCGTAACTGCTGCTCATCAACCTGGCGGGCGAGATAAACGGCCGTATTGAGCGTATCGCCGCCAAAGCCACGTTTAATGTTCTCACCCTTTTCGGACAGCTCAATCATGCATTCGCCGATGATGGCGATTTTTTTCTGCGTCATGGTTTCAGACCTGTAGTGAAATATCGCCTTAGTCTCGCGTCTGGTATGGCAGACGTCAATAGTTTTAAAACAGTGTTTTAATTTACCTTTAAAGGCGGCCATTAGCCCTGGTCTCGGGGATAAATGCCGGGAATGTCGGCTTTTTTTACCGCTTATGCTAACGAAATGGCTGAGAAACCCCTTTTTCTGAATTGAATCATCTTACTCTCCCGCTTCCCTGATGCTGTTGCCCGCGGTCTCGACTATCTTTAACGCAGACCGTGAATGTGCAAGGAGAAAGCGTAATGTCGCGTACCGGGAAAATAGTCAGCTGGGTAGCAGGAATTCTGGTGTTGTTGATCGTGGTGATTATCGTCGTCATCGCGACCTTTGACTGGAATCGCCTGAAGCCCACCATCAATCAAAAAGTTTCAACCGAGTTAAACCGCCCCTTTGCGATACGCGGGGATCTGGGTATCGACTGGGCACGAAATCGCGACGAAGCAGGCTGGCGGCGCTGGGTGCCGTGGCCGCAGATCCATGCGGAAGATATCATGCTGGGGAATCCGCCTGACATTGCCGACGTCACCATGGTACATCTGCAGCGGGTCGATGCCACATTGTCACCGCTGTCGCTGCTGCACAAAGAACTTTTCATCCCGTGGATTAAATTGCAGCGACCGGATGCGCGTCTGATCCAGACCGCGGATAAAAAGAACAACTGGACCTTTACCCTTGCCAATAGCGGCAAGGATGAGAAGAGTGCTGCGCCATCGGACTGGTCATTCCGTCTGGATAATATTCTGTTCGATCAGGGCCAGATTCGTTATCGCGATGCCATTAACCGCGCAGATGTCACGGTGCAGGTTAATCCGCTGGGTAAACCGGTGCCGTATACGCAGATTGCCGGAGGCAATGACCAGCAGAAGGGCGCAGGCGACTTCGTCTTTGGCTGGCAGGCGAAGGGCACTTATAACAATGAGTCACTCAGCGGCGACGGTAAGATTGGCGGCATGCTGTCACTGCGCAGTCAGAACACCCCGTTCCCGATTCAGGCCGATCTGCGCAACGGCACCACCCGCGTTCAGGTGACCGGCGGTCTGCAGGATCCGATGAACCTCGGCGGGCTTAACGTGCGACTGCGCTTCTCGGGCGATACGCTGGCCAATCTCTATGGCCTGACCGGCGTCCTGCTGCCTGACACGCCACCTTATGAAACCGACGGCCATCTGATTGCTAAATTCAGCGGCGAAAAGGGCGCGGTCTACCGCTATGAGAAATTTAACGGACATATTGGCGACAGCGATATTCATGGGTCGCTGATCTACAGTCAGGTCAAACCCCGCCCGACACTCAGCGGCGAGCTGACCTCTGAGCAACTGCGCATGGCCGATCTGGGGCCGCTGATTGGGGTCGACTCTGGCAAAGGCAGTGAAAAAACGGCGCAGGCCAAAGCCCGGCGCGGGGAGAAATCGAATCAGCCCGCAGACCGCGTGCTACCACACGATAAATTCGAAACCAAAAACTGGGACGTGATGGATGCCGACGTGAAGTTCAGCGGCAAACGGATCGAACACAGCAATTCACTGCCGTTAAGCGATCTCTATACCCATTTACAGCTGAAAAACGGTGATCTGCTGCTGGATCCGCTGCGCTTTGGTGTGGCGGGCGGCAATCTCAACAGCACTATCCGGCTGGAGGGCGATCACTCGCCGATGCGTGGTCGGGTTGATCTTCATGTCCGTACGCTGCAGCTGCGTCAGCTCTTCCCGAATGTGGAGGCGATGAAGAACAGCCGTGGCCAGCTCAATGGCGATGCCAGCTTTACTGGCACCGGTAACTCCGTAGCCGATCTGCTGGCGACCAGCAACGGGCAACTTAAGCTGCTGATGAATGATGGTCTGATCAGCCGCAGCCTGATGGAGATTGCCGGACTCAACGTCGGTAACTACGTGGTGGGCAAACTGTTTGGCGATGACCAGGTGCGTATCAACTGCGCCGCCACCGATCTCAAACTGCAGAACGGTGTGGCGACGCCTAACCTGTTTGTGTTTGATACCGAGAACGCGATTATCAATGTGTCAGGCAACGCGAACTTCGCCAGTGAGCGGCTGGATCTGTCGGTGAATCCGGAGAGTAAGGGCGTCCGCATCGTAACGCTGCGCTCCCCGCTCTATGTGCGTGGTACCTTTAAAAATCCTGATGCGGGCGTGAAAACGGGGCCACTGCTGGCACGTGGTGCCGCTGCAGTGGCATTGGGCGCAGTAGTGGGCCCGGCGGCGGCGCTGCTGGCACTGATCTCTCCAAGTGATAACGAAGACAACCAGTGCAGCACCGTCCTGCAGCAGATGAAGCAGAAGAAGTAACTAGTTGCGATAGAGCACTTTAATAATGTGATAACCAAAGCCGGTCTTTACCGGCCCGTAAGGCGTCAGCAGCGGGCAGGTAAAGACCGCTTTATCAAAGGCCGGCACCATCTGTCCCTGCCGGAACTCGCCCAGATCGCCGCCATTCCGGCCGGAAGGACAGGTTGAGTGCTTCTTTGCCAGCTGCTGGAAATTGCCACCCTTCGCCAGTTTCGCCAGAATCTCTTTTGCCTGCGCTTCCTCTTTGACCAGGATGTGTAAAGCCGCCGCGGTTTTCGCCATGTTGGTATCTCGGTTGTGTATAATTGCCGCCCAGTATAAACCCCTTTCTTTTGATTCAATCAGGCGATTTCTCCTATGCGTTTAAACCCCAGCCAACAACGTGCCGTCGAATTTGTTACCGGTCCCTGTCTGGTGCTGGCGGGCGCGGGATCGGGCAAAACCCGCGTGATTACCAATAAAATCGCCCATCTGATCCGTGAATGCGGCTATCAGGCGCGCCACATCGCCGCGGTGACCTTTACCAATAAAGCCTCGCGCGAAATGAAAGAGCGTGTGGCGCAGACGCTGGGCCGCAAAGAGGCGCGCGGTCTGCTCATCTCCACCTTCCATACGCTGGGGCTGGAGATCATCAAACGCGAAACCGCGGCGCTGGGCATGAAGTCAAACTTCTCGCTGTTCGACGATCAGGATCAGCTCGCCCTGCTGAAAGAGCTGACAAAAGAGTGGCTGGAAGAGGATAAGACGCTGCTACAGCAGCTCATCTCCACCATCTCGAACTGGAAAAATGATCTGATCGATCCGCAGGGCGCCGCCGCGCTGGCGCGATCACAGCAGGATAATATTTTTGCTCACTGCTACGCCCTCTACAGCCAGCATCTTAAGTCGTGCAACGTGCTCGATTTCGACGATTTGATTCTGCTGCCGACGCTGCTGCTGCAGCGTAATCAGGAGGTGCGTGAACGCTGGCAGCAGCGTATCCGCTATCTGCTGGTGGATGAGTATCAGGATACCAACACCAGCCAGTATGAACTGGTTAAGCTGCTGGTGGGCGCTCGGGCGCGCTTCACGGTGGTGGGCGATGATGATCAGTCTATCTACTCCTGGCGCGGCGCACGCCCGCAGAATCTGGTGCTGCTGAATCAGGATTTCCCGGCGCTGGAGGTGGTGAAGCTGGAGCAGAACTACCGCTCTTCGCAGCGCATACTGAAAGCGGCAAATATCCTGATTGCCAATAACCCGCACGTCTTTGAGAAGCGGCTCTTTTCGGAGCTGGGGCAGGGCAGCGAGCTGAAGGTGCTTACTGCCAACAGCGAAGAGCATGAAGCGGAGCGGGTCACTGGCGAGCTCATCGCGCATCACTTTATCAACCGGACGCAGTACAAAGATTACGCGATTCTTTATCGTGGCAACCATCAGTCCCGAACCTTTGAAAAGTTTCTGATGCAGAACCGCATCCCTTATCGCATCTCTGGCGGTACTTCGTTCTTCTCACGGCCCGAGATCAAAGATCTGCTCGCCTATCTGCGCGTGCTGACCAATCCTGAGGATGACAGCGCGTTTCTGCGCATCGTCAATACACCGCGCCGTGAGATTGGCCCGGCTACGCTGCAGAAGCTCGGTGAGTGGGCCAACCTGCGCAGCAAGAGCCTGTTTAACGCCAGTTTTGATGTCGGTCTGGGGCAGACGCTGAGTGGCCGCGGTCTGGAGCACCTGCAGCGGTTCACCCACTGGCTGAATGAGATTATCCAGCTGACCGAACGTGAGCCGGTAAACGCAGTGCGTGATTTGATTCGCGGCATCGACTACGAAAGCTGGCTGTTCGAAACCTCCGGCAGCCCGAAAGCCGCAGAGATGCGGATGAAGAACGTCAACACGCTGTTTCAGTGGATGACCGAAATGCTTGAGGGCAGCGATATCGATGAGCCGATGACGCTGGCGCAGGTGGTGACGCGCTTTACCCTGCGCGACATGATGGAGCGCGGTGAAAGCGATGAAGAGCTGGATCAGGTGCAGCTGATGACGCTGCACGCCTCCAAAGGGCTGGAGTTCCCCTATGTGTTCCTGGTGGGCATGGAGGAGGGGCTGTTACCGCATCAGAGCAGTATCGATGAAAATAATATCGAAGAGGAGCGTCGCCTGGCCTACGTGGGGATCACACGGGCGCAGAAAGAGCTGACCTTTACCCTGTGTCGCGAACGCCGGCAATATGGCGAATTAATCCGGCCGGAGCCGAGCCGTTTTCTGCTGGAACTGCCGCAGGACGATCTGCAATGGGAAACTGAGCGCAAAGTGGTCAGTGCGGAGGAGCGGATGAAAACTGGTCAGAGCCGGGTGGCCGGTCTGAGAGCGATGCTGGATAAGGCGAAAAAGAGTTAAACCAGTGCAGGAGGCGAAGGAGATTCGCCTCACGCGACGGCAATTACGACAGGGTTAATAACCAGTGGACGTAAGACTGATAATGGCTTTCCTGCTCCAGCAGCTCACTGCGCAACGGATGGGCCTCCAGCCAGCCCGCGGGCAGGGTCAGATGCAGGGCATCATCGTCTGCCTGTAGCCGCACCGCAGGCAGGGTGTCATCGCGACGGCGGGTGGAGAAAATAATCGCCAGCCGCAGCAGACGGCACATCCGTTCTGCCAGCCGCGGCGGCAGGGCGTTCTGCTGCGTCAGCAAAGCCAGATCGATGCTGCCGCTCTGGTTTTGCAGTAAACAGGCCAGCAGCTTCTTCTGCGCCGGTGTGAAACCAGGAAGATCGAGGTGACGCACCAGATACGCCGCATGCTGCGGCGCATGACGGAAGTCAACGCTCAGGCCGATTTCGTGGATCGCGCAGGCGCTGAGCAGCAACTCACGACAGCGCTGATCCAGCTTCCACAACGTGGAAACCTGACGGAAAAAGCTCTCCGCCAGCTGACGCACGCGATCCGCCTGCTCGACATCAATGCTGAAACGGCGCTGGACGTTGTGTAGCGTGCGGGTTCGGATATCCCGGTCGATGGGCAGATGCAGCATGCCGTAGACCAGTCCTTCGCGCAGTGCGCCGCCCGCCAGCGTCATGCTATCGATACTGAGCTCCTGGAAGATGGCGATCAGAATCGACAGGCCGCTGGGGAACACCAGCGCCCGCTCCAGCGTCAGCCCTTCGATTTCCAGCTCTTCCAGTTTGCCGCACTGAATGGCGCGCTGCTTCAGCTGCTGTAGCTTATTCAGCGTGATGCGCTCATCCATCCCCTGCGCCACCATGATCTCCTGCAGCGCCTGAACCGTGCCAGAGGCACCAACACAGGCCTGCCAGCCCTGCTCACGCAGTTGCGCTGCAATAGGCTGGATCATTTCTCGCGCCGCCAGCTCGGCCTGGTCAAAGTTCTCTTTTGCCAGATGACGATCGCTGAAGAAGCGCTCCAGCCACGTCACACAGCCCATCGACAGACTGAACAACACCGACGCATGCGATCCGTCGCCAGTGGCCAGCTCGGTGCTGCCGCCGCCGATATCGACCACTAAACGCTGGTCGGAACCGCCGGTGGTGTGGGCCACGCCCTGATAAATCAGGCGCGCCTCTTCTTCACCGCTGATGACGTTGATGGTACAGCCAAGGATCTGTTGGGCGGTGTCGAGGAAGGTCTGCGCATTGGCAGCCAGACGCAGCGTGGCGGTCGCCACCACGCGAATTTGATCGGGGGGAATATCCTGCAGTTGTTCAGAGAACAGTCTGAGGCATTGCCAGCCTCGCGACATCGCGTCGGCTGACAACAGGTTATTTTTATCCAGACCGGCAGCAAGGCGAACCTTGCGCTTAATTTTTGCAACGGTCTGGATACTGCCAGAGACCTCGCGCACCACCAACATATGAAAGCTGTTAGACCCTAAATCAATCGCTGCATAAAGTGACGATGCGCTTAGCATGGTGGCCTTAACCTGAACGTTTACGGTTGTTGTTGCGTGGAGCACCGCGACGATTGGCGTTATTCCCTCCGCGACGTGGGCCATTGCCGGAACGGCTGCGTTGCAGACGCTTAGGCGGCGGTAAATCCGTTAACAACGCTTCGCTGCTGTACTTGCTGACCGGGATGCTGTGGCCGATGTACTCTTCAATCGAAGGCAGATTCAGCGCGTATTCTTCACAGGCCAGGCTGATTGAATGACCGCTGGCGCCTGCACGACCGGTACGGCCAATACGGTGAACGTAATCTTCACAGTCGTCTGGCAGATCGTAGTTAAAGACGTGGGTAACAGCCGGGATGTGCAGACCGCGAGCAGCCACGTCAGTGGCGACCAGAATATCCACATCACCTTTGGTGAAGTCATCCAGAATGCGCAGGCGCTTCTTCTGAGCAACGTCGCCGGTCAGCAGGCCGACACGATGTCCATCGGCAGCCAGGTGGCCCCAGATATCTTCACAGCGGTGCTTGGTGTTGGCGAAAATAATGGCGCGATCGGGCCACTCTTCTTCCAGCAGGGTCTGCAACAGGCGCATTTTCTCTTCGTTAGACGGATAGAAAAGCTCTTCCTGAATGCGATGGCCGGTTTTCTGTTCCGGTTCCACTTCCACATATTCAGCACTGTTCATGTGCTCAAACGCCAGTTCACGGACGCGGTAGGAGAGGGTCGCCGAGAACAGCATGCTCAGACGCTGAGTCGCCGGCGGCATGCGACGGAACAGCCAGCGAATATCTTTAATAAAGCCGAGATCAAACATGCGATCGGCTTCGTCCAGCACCATGACCTGAATAGCACCGAGGTTGACGTGATTCTGTTTCGCGTAGTCGATCAGGCGACCGGTGGTAGCCACCAGAATATCAACGCCCTGCTCCAGCACTTTCAGCTGTTTGTCATAACCGTCTCCGCCATAGGCGAGACCCAGTTTCAGGCCGGTTGAGGCGGTAAGGGGTTCTGCATCTGCATGAATCTGCACAGCAAGTTCACGCGTCGGCGCAAGAATTAATGCCCGTGGCTGGTTAACCTGACGACCTTCCGCCGCAGGATGAGAGAGAAGATGATGAAACGTTGACGTCAGAAACGCCATCGTTTTGCCGGTACCGGTTTGCGCCTGGCCTGCAACATCACGCCCTGAAAGCGTAAAAGGCAGAGCTAACGCCTGAATCGGCGTGCAGTATTGAAAGCCTTTAGTATCAAGGGCTTCCACCACTTTTGGGTGCAGGGCGAAGTCGGAAAACTTCTGTTCAGTTAAGTGTGTTTTGCTCATAGTGTGGTAGAATATCAGCTTACTATCGCTTTACGAAAGCGTATCCGATGAAATAAAGTCAACCAACATTGGTATATTTTACGCCAATTCGCCAGGCATAATCTTGTGGAGTAAAACATGAGCAGCGATAAAATCGTTCATCTGACTGATGACAGTTTCGACACCGACGTGCTGAAAGCCGACGGCGTTACACTGGTAGATTTCTGGGCTGAATGGTGCGGTCCTTGCAAAATGATCGCGCCAATCCTTGATGAAGTTGCAGAAGAGTATGATGGCAAGCTGACCATCGCTAAGCTGAATATTGATGATAACCCAGGCACGGCACCGAAGTATGGCATTCGTGGTATCCCGACGCTGCTGCTGTTTAAAAATGGTGAAGTCGCCGCGACCAAAGTGGGCGCGCTGTCTAAAGGCCAGCTGAAAGAGTTCCTGAACGCCAATCTGGCGTAATTCAGGGCTGAATGTCCGGCAGTGGTGAATTTATCTCCTGCTGCTGGACGTTCGCTTTCAGGCGTGCTAATTTACCAGCACTGCATTACGAACTTACCTTGTAGTTAGCATCTAAAAGTTTTCCCTTGTTGAACCCTGTCGCCCTGTACCTTATAAAGATAGAACGGTTCAGCAATCTTACGGTTAGCTCCAACTCTGGCATCACATTCGGACATCTCCCTGCATACCGATCGCCATTCCATACGATGATCGTCAGGAAGAGCCGAAAAGAGCCATTAACGGCATGGATTAGTTGCCATACCATTCACGACAAACATTCCGAGTATTACCCCGAGTTTAAGAACCCATCACTATGAATCTTACCGAATTAAAGAATACGCCGGTTGCTGAGCTGGTTACTCTCGGCGAAAATATGGGACTGGAAAACCAGGCTCGTATGCGCAAGCAGGACATTATCTTTTCAATCCTGAAGCAGCACGCGAAAAGCGGCGAAGACATCTTCGGTGATGGCGTGCTGGAGATCCTTCAGGATGGATTTGGATTCCTCCGTTCCGGAGACAGCTCCTACCTCGCCGGCCCTGATGATATCTACGTTTCCCCTAGTCAAATCCGCCGCTTCAACCTCCGCACTGGTGACACCATCTCTGGCAAAATCCGTCCACCGAAAGAGGGTGAACGTTATTTTGCGCTGCTGAAAGTTAACGAAGTTAACTACGACAAGCCGGAAAATGCGCGTAATAAGATTCTGTTCGAAAACCTCACGCCGCTGCACGCAAATAAACGTCTGCGTATGGAGCGGGGTAATGGCTCAACGGAAGATTTAACCGCTCGCGTACTGGATCTGGCATCGCCAATTGGTCGTGGCCAGCGTGGTCTGATTGTTGCACCACCGAAAGCCGGTAAAACCATGCTGCTGCAGAACATCGCGCAGAGCCTGGCGCACAACTATCCGGACTGTACCCTGATGGTACTGCTGATCGATGAGCGCCCGGAAGAAGTCACCGAGATGCAGCGTCTGGTGAAAGGCGAAGTTATCGCCTCAACCTTCGATGAGCCAGCTTCACGCCACGTTCAGGTTGCTGAAATGGTGATCGAGAAGGCCAAGCGTCTGGTTGAGCACAAAAAAGATGTCATCATCCTGCTCGACTCCATTACACGTCTGGCACGTGCTTACAACACTGTGGTTCCTGCTTCAGGTAAAGTCCTGACCGGTGGTGTGGATGCCAACGCCCTGCATCGTCCAAAGCGTTTCTTTGGTGCTGCACGTAACGTGGAAGAGGGCGGTAGCCTGACCATCATCGCGACCGCGCTGGTTGATACCGGTTCGAAGATGGATGAAGTGATTTACGAAGAGTTTAAAGGTACCGGTAACATGGAACTGCATCTCGCCCGTAAAATCGCTGAAAAACGCGTCTTCCCGGCGATTGATTACAACCGCTCTGGTACGCGTAAAGAAGAGCTGCTCACCTCTCAGGAAGAGCTGCAGAAGATGTGGATCCTGCGTAAGATTATTCACCCAATGGGCGAAATCGACGCAATGGAATTCCTCATCAACAAGCTGGCGATGACCAAAACTAATGATGAATTCTTCGATATGATGAAGCGTTCTTAATCCGATACTGCCTGGCCGAACCACAGATTCGGCTTTTTTAGTCCAGATGCGCAGAAAATCGACCTCACGCCACGTCTCAACGTGGCGTTTTTCATTTGTGAGCTATAGGATTGAACACTGGCAGGAGCATTTATAATGACTGTGGTAGCGATGGCGAACTTTTGACCGTTCGTCTGTCTCTTTATGCAGAATTCGGAATCCGACACAGCGATAGGCGCGTTTTTTCGCGTATTGTTGTGCGGGATGTTAGCTGAGAGCGTTTAACGTGAATTTACTCACTATGAGTACTGAGCTTGGTTTAATTTTTCTCTTTTCCCTGGCTTTCCTCTTTTTTGCTCGAAAAGCAGCTAAAAAAATTGGTTTAGTTGATAAGCCTAACTCACGTAAACGCCATCATGGCGCGATTCCGTTGGTGGGCGGCATTTCTGTGTTCGCAGGTATCTGCTTCACGTTTGCCATTACCAACTACTATCTGCCTCACGCGCTGCTCTATCTGGGCTGCGCCGGTGTTCTGGTGCTGGTTGGCGCACTGGATGACCGTTTCGATATCAGCGTCAAGATCCGCGCGGTGGTGCAGGCGATTGTCGCACTGGTGATGATGTTTGGCGCAAAACTCTATCTGCTTAGCCTGGGCTTTATCGTCGGCCCGTTCGAGCTTATCGTGGGGCCCTTCGGCTATGTGCTGACGCTGTTTGCCGTCTGGGCCGCGATAAACGCCTTTAATATGGTGGATGGGATCGACGGTCTGCTGGGCGGACTCTCCTCGGTCACTTTTGCCGCCATGGGGATTATCCTCTACTTCGACGGCCAGACCAGCCTCGCGATGTGGTGTTTTGCGATGATTGCCGCCACGCTGCCCTATATCCTGCTTAACCTCGGCTTCCTTGGCCGTCGCTTCAAAGTCTTTATGGGCGATGCCGGCAGCACCATGATCGGGTTCACCATTATCTGGATTCTGCTGGAAACGACGCAGGGTCTGAGCCATCCCATCACGCCCGTTACCGCACTGTGGCTTATTGCCATTCCTCTGATGGATATGGTGGCGATTATGTATCGTCGCCTGCGTAAAGGCATGAGTCCGTTCTCGGCTGACCGTCAGCACATCCATCATCTGATTATGCGTGCCGGCTTTACCTCCCGTCAGGCCTTTGTGCTGATTACCGTTGCGGCGGCCATTCTCGCCGGTATCGGTGTGCTGGGCGAATATCTGGCATTTATCCCGGAGTGGGTGATGCTGCTGCTATTCCTGGGCGCGTTTATGGTTTACGGCTACTGCCTCAAACATGCGTGGCGCGTGGCGCGACGTGTCCGCCGCATTAAGCGCCGTCTGAGCCATCATCGCGAAGCAAAAAACAAATTACCCTGAAAAGAGCTGATAAAGGATACCTCTGCCATGCCTTCTGACGTTGTGGACAACGAACTGGATATTCGCAGCTTTTGCTGCCGTTTATGGCGTGGCAAGCGCTGGATTATCGGGCTGGCGCTGCTGTTTGCTCTGGTCGCCTGGCTGGCCACGCTGCTGCTGAAACAGGTCTGGAGCACCACGGCGATCACCGATCGTCCGACGGTGAACATGCTGGGTTCTTACTATGCGCAGCAGCAATTCCTGACCAATCTGGATGTGCGCAACAACGCCTTAACCCTGGCCGCACCTTCACCTACGGTGATGGATCAGGTTTATCAGGAGTTCACCATGCAGCTTGCCTCCTGGGACACGCGTCGTGAGTTCTGGCAGCAAACGGATTATTACAAGAGTCGTAAAACCGGCAATGCGCATAATGATGCCGCGCTGCTCGACGATATGATCGGCAATATCCTGTTCACGCCCGCTGACGCGGCACATAACCTGCCCGATAACGTCAAACTGAAAGCGGAAACCGCTGGCGACGCCAATAATCTGCTGCGTCAGTACATCGCCTATGCCAGTGAGCGCGCCGCGCGTCATCTGAATGATGAGCTAAAAGGTGCCTGGCGGGCGCGTACCGACCAGTTGCAGGCGCAGGTGAAACGTCAGGAAGATGTGGCTAATGCGGTGTTTCAGCGCCAGCAGCATCGGCTGGAGCAGGCGCTGAAGATCGCCAGCCAGCAGGGCATCAATGAGAAACAGACGCGTGAAGCGGGTGAAAATCTGGCAGACAGCGACCTGTTCCTGCTGGGCCAGCCCGTTTTACAGGGACAGCTGGATACGCTGCGCGCTACCGGTCCGGAGTTTGATATCAGCTATGATCAGAACAGAGCAATGCTGACCACGCTGCAGACCGGGCCAAAACTGAACAGCCAGTTCCAGACCTACCGTTATCTGCGTACGCCGGAAGAGCCGGTATCACGTGACAGTCCGCGACGTCTGTTCATGATGATTATGTGGGGTGCCATTGGGGCATTAACAGGCGCGGGAGTGGCGCTGGCACGTCGTCCGCGTCTGATGTCAGACACGCATGAGTGAGAGAAACAGTGTGAAAGTTCTGACGGTATTTGGTACTCGTCCCGAAGCGATCAAAATGGCACCGCTGGTTCAGGCGCTGGCGCAGGATCCCGCTTTCGAATCGCGACTGTGCGTCACCGCACAGCATCGCGAAATGCTCGATCAGGTGCTGCGCCTGTTCAAGCTGCAGCCGGACTATGATCTCAATATTATGCGTCCCGAGCAGGGGCTGACCGAGATCACCTGCCGCATTTTAGAGGGCATGAAAACCGTCCTGCTCGACTTCAAACCGGACATCGTGCTGGTGCATGGTGACACCACCACCACACTGGCGGCGAGCCTGGCGGCATTTTATCATCAGATTCCGGTCGGGCATGTGGAGGCCGGTCTGCGTACCGGCGATCTCGCCTCGCCATGGCCGGAAGAGGGTAACCGTAAACTTACCGGTCATCTTGCCCATCTGCATTTTACCCCCACCTCCCGATCGCGTCAGAATCTGTTGCAGGAAAATCTGCCCGATGCGCGCATTATCGTGACCGGCAATACGGTCATTGATGCGCTGCTGTGGGTTCGCGACAGGGTGCTGGATGACAGCAATCTGAATGCACAACTGGCGGCGCGCTATCCGTTTCTCGACCCGGATAAGAAACTGGTGCTGGTCACCGGACATCGTCGCGAAAGCTTTGGTGGCGGCTTTGAACGTATCTGCAGCGCGCTGGCGCAGATTGCCCGCCAGCATCCCGAGGCGCAGATTGTCTATCCGGTGCACCTTAATCCCAATGTCAGCGAGCCGGTAAACCGGATTCTCAGCGGCATTGAGAATATCATTCTGATTGAACCGCAGGAGTATCTGCCTTTTGTCTGGCTGATGAACCGCGCCTGGCTCATCCTCACTGACTCCGGTGGCATTCAGGAGGAAGCGCCTTCGCTGGGTAAACCGGTGCTGGTGATGCGTGACACCACCGAGCGGCCTGAAGCGGTCGACGCCGGCACCGTCAAACTGGTGGGGACCGATATCGCCCGAATCGTGGCGGAGGTCAGCAGCTTGCTGACTGACGACGCTGCCTGGCAGGCGATGAGCCACGCCCATAATCCGTATGGCGATGGCAAAGCCTGTGGTCGTATTTTACAAGCCTTAAAAGATAACCGAGCCGAATTATGAGTTTTGAAACCATCTCCGTGATTGGACTGGGATACATTGGGCTGCCGACGGCAGCCGTTTTTGCCTCAAAGGGAAAAAAAGTGGTGGGCGTGGATATCAACGCGCGCGCCGTTGAAACCATCAATCGTGGCGCGATCCATATCGTGGAACCCGATTTAGATCAGGTGGTGCATGCGGCCGTTACGCGTGGCGATCTGCGCGCCACCACGCAGCCGGAAGCCGCCGACGCTTTTCTTATCGCCGTACCGACCCCTTTTAAAGATGAGCATCAGCCCGATCTGCGCTTTGTGAAAGCCGCGGCGGAGTCGATTGCGCCGGTACTGAAAAAGGGCGACCTGGTGATTCTGGAGTCGACCTCACCGGTGGGCAGCACCGAACAGATGGCCGACTGGCTGGCGGCGGCGCGTCCCGACCTGCGCTTTCCTCAGCACGGTGATACGCCCGATATTTTTGTGGCCTACTGTCCGGAGCGCGTGCTGCCTGGTCAGGTGATGGTTGAGCTGATTAACAACGACCGGGTGATTGGCGGCATGACGCCAGCCTGTTCCGCCCGCGCCAGCGAGCTTTATCGGCTGTTTTTAAAAGGCGAATGCGTTGAAACCAACGCCCGAACCGCCGAGATGTGTAAGCTGACAGAAAACAGCTTCCGTGACGTGAATATCGCCTTTGCCAATGAGCTGTCGCTGATTTGTGCCGATCAGGGGATTAACGTCTGGGAGCTGATTGCGCTGGCGAATCGCCATCCGCGCGTCAACATTCTGCAGCCGGGCCCAGGCGTCGGCGGTCACTGTATCGCCGTCGATCCCTGGTTCATCGTGGCGCAGAATCCTGAATTAGCCCGCCTGATCCGCACCGCGCGCGAGGTCAATGACGCCAAGCCTCAGTGGGTGCTGGACCAGGTGAAAACCGCGCTGGCGGACTGCCTGACACAGACCGGCAAGCGCGCCAGCGATATCACCATCGCCTGCTTTGGCCTGGCCTTTAAACCCAATATTGACGACCTGCGCGAAAGCCCGGCGGTGGGCGTGGCACAGAAAATTGCAGAGTGGCACAGCGGCACCACCTGGGTGGTTGAACCCCATATTGAGCAGCTTGCTGACGCACTGGCCGACAAAGCCGTGCTGGTCTCTGCCGGGCAGGCGCTGGAACAGGCCGATATTCTGGTGATGCTGGTCGATCACCGCGCCTTCCGCGCCATTGATGGCGCCAGCGTTCAGCAGAACTGGATTGTCGACACCAAAGGTGTGTGGCGATGAGGCGTTTTCTGATCACGGGCGGTGCCGGGTTTATCGGTTCTGCACTGGTGCGCTTTCTGATCGCAGAAACCGAACATCAGGTGGTGGTGGTCGATAAACTCAGCTACGCCGGAAATCTGGCGTCACTCGCCAGCGTTGCCGACTCGCCCCGCTTTCATTTTGAGCAGGTCGATATCTGCGATCGCCCGGCACTTGATCAGGTGTTTACCCGTCATCAGCCAGACTGTGTGATGCATCTTGCGGCTGAAAGCCATGTGGATCGTTCGATTGACGGGCCGGTAGCCTTTATCGAGACCAATATTGTCGGGACTTATCAGTTGCTGGAAGCCGCGCGTTTTTACTGGCAAAACCTGGATAACGCGCGCAAAACCGCCTTTCTGTTCCACCATATCTCGACAGATGAAGTCTTTGGCGATCTGCACGACAGCCAGGCTTACTTCACCGAAACCACACCCTATGCGCCAAGCAGTCCTTACGCCGCCAGCAAGGCCAGCAGCGACCATTTAGTGCGAGCCTGGCTGCGCACTTACGGTCTGCCCACGCTGGTCACCAACTGTTCAAATAACTACGGCCTCTGCCATTTCCCGGAGAAGCTGATCCCGCTGACCATCATCAATGCGCTGGCCGGAAAAGCCTTACCGGTTTACGGCAACGGACAGCAGATTCGTGACTGGCTCTACGTCGAAGATCACGCCCGCGCACTCTATCAGGTGGTCAGCCATGGCAAGCCAGGCGAAACTTATAATATTGGCGGCCATAACGAGCGACGCAATATTGAGGTGGTTGAAACTATCTGCAGCCTGCTTGAAGAGCTGGCCGCAGAGCAGAAACCTGCCGGGCTGGCGCATTACCGCGACCTGATTACCTATGTCACTGACCGCCCCGGTCACGATCAGCGCTATGCCATTGATGCCAGTAAAATCGCGCATGAACTTGGCTGGGTACCTCAGGAAACCTTTGAAAGCGGCATGCGTAAAACCGTGGCATGGTATCTGGCCAATCCCACCTGGTGGCAGGCTATTCTGGATGGCCGCTATCAGGGCGAACGCCTTGGCTTATCGCAATAAACCCGCGTAAGGAGCAGCGATGAAAGGCATCATTTTAGCGGGAGGGTCGGGCACGCGGTTACACCCGATAACCCGTGCAGTATCAAAGCAACTTCTGCCGGTTTACGACAAACCGATGATCTACTATCCGCTCTCCGTGCTGATGCTGGCGGGTATTCGCGACATCCTGTTAATTACCACGCCGGAAGATCGGGCGCAGTTTGAACGGCTGCTGGGCGATGGCAGTGAATTTGGGATACGCCTCAGCTATGCGGTGCAGCCAAGTCCCGATGGGCTGGCGCAGGCCTTTATCATCGGCGAATCCTTTATCGGCGAGGATAATTGCTGCCTGGTTCTGGGTGATAACCTCTATTTTGGCCAGGGCTTCAGCCCCAAGCTCCGCAAAGTTGTTGAACAGAATCGTGGCGCAACGGTGTTCGGCTATCAGGTCATGGACCCGGAACGTTTCGGCGTGGTGGAGTTTGACGATAACTTCAAGGCGATCTCGATTGAAGAGAAACCACAGCAGCCGAAATCGCGCTGGGCAGTAACCGGGCTCTATTTTTATGACAATCAGGTTATTGAATTCGCGAAACAGGTGAAACCCTCAGCGCGGGGCGAGCTGGAAATCACGGCCATTAACCAGATGTATCTGGAGCGTGGTGAGCTGACGGTCGAACTGCTGGGACGAGGTTTTGCCTGGCTGGATACCGGCACGCACGACAGCCTGGTGGAAGCCAGCATGTTTGTGCAGACGGTGGAAAAACGTCAGGGCTTTAAAATTGCCTGCCTGGAAGAGATTGCCTGGCGCAACAGCTGGCTGAGTGATGACCAGCTGCGGGCCGCGGGTGAAGCGCTGACAAAAACCGGCTACGGCCAATACCTGCTGGATTTATTACATGCCCGTCCACGTCAATATTAATCCCCTTAGCTGGGAGAGTGTATTCTTCGGTGTTGATACCGTGCGGCTGGAGCTGCAAGGTGACATCCCGCTGGAACAGGCGCTGCGTCATCCCTGTGCGCTGATGCAGATAAAAGTCGCTGCCAGCGAGACGGCACTGATTGATACGCTGCAGCAGCATCAGTTCCGGCTGGCAGAAGGCGAAGCAGATCTGACGCTGGCGGTGAAACAGACTGAACGGCAGGCGGGAATTCGCATCGCGCGCGAAGCCCAGATCCCGCTACTGCGCGATGCTGCCTCACAGCTCTTCAGCCAGAGTCGTTTTCGCGCGCCCTGGTATGCGCCGGACGCCAGCGGACGCTTTTATGCGCAGTGGATTGAAAATGCGGTACGCGGGGCGTTTGACGATCAGTGTCTGGTGGCAAGCGATGCCGCGGGTCAGCTGCAGGGATTTGTTTCGCTGCGCGCGGTGGATGGCGATGCCCGCATTGGCCTGCTGGGCGTACTGCCCGACGCGCAGGGCCAGGGGCTGGGTCAGCGACTGATGCTGGCGGCGGCAGACTGGGCGCGGGTACGACAGCTGGCTCAGCTTCGGGTTGCTACCCAGCTCAGCAATCTCACGGCAATGCGCCTCTATTTACGCAGCGGTGCCCGGCTCGACAGCACCGCGTACTGGTTTTACAGGAAAGGTCATGATTCCATTTAATGCGCCCCCGATTGTGGGCACAGAAATTGAGTATATGCAGTCGGCGATGAACAGCGGCAAGCTGTGCGGCGATGGTGGATTTACCCGTCGCTGTCAGCAGTGGATGGAGCAGCGGTTTGGCAGCAAAAAAGTGCTGCTGACCCCCTCCTGTACCGCTTCGCTGGAGATGGCGGCGCTGTTAATCGATCTGCAGCCCGGCGATGAAGTGATTATGCCGAGCTACACCTTTGTCTCTACCGCCAACGCCTTTGTGCTGCGCGGCGCCCGCATTGTGTTTGTCGATGTGCGCCCGGACACCATGAACATTGATGAAACGCTGATCGAAGCGGCCATCACTGAAAAAACCCGCGCCATTGTGCCGGTGCATTACGCAGGCGTGGCCTGTGAAATGGACACCATTATGGCGCTGGCGGCAAAGCATAAGCTGTTTGTGATTGAAGATGCGGCGCAGGGCGTGATGTCACGCTACAAAGGTCGTGCGCTCGGCACCATCGGTCATATTGGCTGCTTCAGTTTCCACGAAACCAAGAACTACACCGCCGGCGGCGAAGGTGGCGCGACGCTCATTAACGACGCCAGCCTGGTCGAGCGCGCCGAGATCGTGCGGGAAAAAGGCACCAATCGCAGCCAGTTCTTCCGGGGTCAGGTCGATAAATACACGTGGCGCGATATGGGATCGAGCTATCTGATGGCCGATCTGCAGGCAGCCTATCTCTGGGCGCAGCTGGAAGCCGCTGAAGGTATCAACCAGCAGCGGTTACGCATCTGGCAGCGTTATTACGATGCGCTGCAGCCGCTGGCGGCTCAGGGACGCATCAGTCTGCCGGTGATCCCCGCCAGCTGTGAACACAATGCGCACATGTTCTACATCAAACTGCGCGATCAGGACGATCGTCAGGCGCTGATAAACTGGATGAAAGAAGCCGAGATACTGACGGTGTTTCACTATATTCCGCTGCACAGTTCGCCCGCCGGTGAGCGGTTCTCGCAGTTTGTCGGCGACGATCGCTTTACCACGCGGGAAAGTGAACGCCTGCTGCGTCTGCCGCTGTTTTATAACCTGTCGGATAACAATCAGAGCACGGTTATCAGCTCACTGCTGAGCTTCTTTTCCTGATGTCATTAGCCAGAGCCTCAGTGTGGACCGCATCGTCCACGCTGGTAAAAATTGTGGCCGGCCTGCTGGTCGTCAAACTGCTGGCGGTCAGCTTCGGACCCGAGGGTGTCGGGCAGGCGGGGAACTTCCGTCAGTTGATCACCGTGCTGGGCGTGCTGGCGGGCGCAGGCATCTTTAATGGCGTTACCACCTATGTGGCGCAGTATCAGCAGCAGCCCGAACAGTTGCGGGCGATGGTGGGCACGGCATCAACCATGGTGCTGGGCTTTTCCGGTGTGCTGGCGCTGCTGTTTCTGCTGGCGGCGGCACCCATCAGCATCGCGCTGTTTGGTCACGACCGCTATCAGGGCGTCATCCGCGTGGTGGCCTTTCTTCAACTCGGCATCGCCTGGGCCAACTTTACCCTTGCACTGCTGAAGGGCTATCGCGACGCGCGCGGTAATGCGCTGGCGCTGATTCTCGGCAGCCTGATTGGCGTGGCAGGCTATCTGCTCTGCTGGTGGCTGGGTGGCTATCAGGGTGCGCTGACCGGGCTGGCGCTGGTACCGGCTTTGCTGCTGCTGCCTGCACTCCTGATGCTGAAACGCCGTGCGCCGCTGCCGCTTAGCTGGCTGCGACCGCAATGGCATCCTGAGCTGGCCCGTAATCTGGCAAAATATACGCTGATGGCGCTGATCACCGCCGTGACCCTGCCGGTCGCCTGGGTGCTGATGCGTAATCTGCTGGCGGAGCAGCAGGGCTGGGCACAGGTCGGATTGTGGCAGGGCGTCACCAGCATTTCCGATGCCTATCTGCAATTTATTACCGCGACGTTTAGCGTCTGGCTGCTGCCGACGCTGGCGCGGCTGGATAACAAACGTGACATCGCGCGCGAGATTGGCCGTGCACTGCGCTTTGTCCTGCCCGCCGTAGCGGTTGCCAGCCTGGGTGTCTGGGTACTGCGCGATTTCGCCATCAGCCTGCTGTTCTCTGAAGCGTTTCGCGGGATGCGCGATCTCTTTGTCTGGCAGCTGTGCGGCGATGTTTTTAAGGTCGGCGCCTATGTTTTCGGATATCTGGTTATCGCCAAAGCCTCGCTGCGCTTTTATGTTCTGACTGAGATCAGCCAGTTCCTGTTGCTGACGCTGTTTTCACGCTGGTTGATCCCGTTACATGGCGCGACGGGTGCGGCGCAGGCCTATATGTTTACCTATATGGCTTACTTTGCCCTGTGTTGTGGCGCTTTTATTGTTTACTGCCGGAAAAAATGACTTTAATTCACGTTTTGGGATCGGACATTCCCCACCACAATCTTACGGTGCTGCGCTTTTTCAACGACGTACTCAGCGTTGAGCAGCCTGCGGCTGCGCCACGCCATTTTATGGTGGTGACGCAGCAGCCCGAGAGCCTGGCGCCGTTCAGTGCGTTGCAGATCGAGTGCTTTACCAGCAAGAAAGCGCTGGCGCAGGCGGTACTGCAGCGGGCCAGAAATCGTCAGCAGCGTTTTTTCTGCCACGGACAGTTTAACCCGTGGATCTGGCTGGCGTTACTCAGCGGTAAGCTGCGTCGTTCACAGCTCTTCTGGCACGTCTGGGGTGCCGATCTTTATGAAGATTCGCGCAGCCTGAAGTTCCGTCTGTTCTATCTGGTCCGCCGGATAGCGCAGGGGCGGGTTGCACAGGTTTTTGCGACCCGGGGCGACCTGCATCACTATCAGCAGCGCCATCGGCGCGTACCCGGTTCACTGCTCTATTTTCCCACCAGAATGCCCGCCGCAGCCGTTGAATCTGTCCCGTCGGAGCCTTTTACGCTGTTGCTGGGCAACTCGGGCGATCCGAGTAACCGGCATATCGAAGGCTTAAAAGCGATTCACGCGCAGTTTGGCGAGCAGGTGCGTATCGAGGTCCCTTTGGGCTATCCGCCAGGTAATGAGGCTTATATCAGCCAGATTCAGGCCGCTGCCGATGCGCTGTTCCCGAACGGGCAGGTGAATCTGATGCGTGAAAACCTGGCGTTTGATGATTACTTAGCCCTGCTGGCGCGCTGCCATGTCGGCTATTTTATGTTTGAACGTCAGCAAGGGGTGGGAACACTGTGCCTGCTGATTCAGGCCAACGTGCCGTTTGTCCTGACCCGCAAAAATCCATTCTGGCGTGATGTGGCAGAGCAGCAGCTTCCGGTATTGTTCAGTGAAGATACGCTGTCGCCTGCGGTGATCGCCGAGGCACGTCGTCAGCTGATGAGCTGTGATAAACAGGCTATCGCCTTTTTTGCGCCGGGTTATCTGGCGGGCTGGCGGGCCGCGTTACAGCTCAGCGAAGGGGAGTTGTCATGAGTCTTATGCAGTTTGGCGGCCTGCTGGTGGTCTATTTGCTGTCGCTGGTTTTTATCCTGACCCTGACCTGGCGGGAGTTTAAGCGCGTCCGTTTTAACTTTCATCTGTTCTTCACGCTGCTGTTCTTACTGACCTTTTACTTCGGCTTCCCGCTGACCTCCGTGCTGGTGTTTCGCTTTAATGTTGAAGTGGTGCCGGTTGAGAACCTGCTGGAGGCGCTGCTGTCGGCCACGGCTTTTTACGCCATTTATTACGTCAGCTATAAAGTGCGGCTGAAACCCGCCAGCGCGTCTCCGGTGAAGCCCTGGCTGCAGATGAATCGCGTCGAAACCCATCTGACCTGCGTGATCCTGGCGCTGGTGGCGCTGGGTACGGTGACGGTGTTCTTCATTCATAACGGTTTTCTGCTGTTCCGCCTGACCGCCTATAACCAGATTTTCTCCAGTGAAGTGTCGGGTGTAGCGCTTAAGCGCTTCTTCTATTTCTTTATTCCGGCGATGCTGATCCCCTACTTTTTGAGCCCGACGCGCCGCAACTGGCTGCTGTTCCTGGTGGTGACCGTTGCCTTTGGTTTACTGACCTACGCGCTGGTGGGCGGTACCCGAGCCAATATCATTATTGCGTTTGCCCTGTTCCTGTTTATCGGGATTACCCGTGGCTGGATCACTTTGTGGATGCTGGCGACGGCGGGCGTGCTGGCGATTGCAGGAATGTTCTGGCTGGCACTGCGCCGCTATAACCTCGACGTTATGGGCGATGAAGCGTTCTATACCTTTCTGTATCTGACGCGTGATACCTTCTCGCCGTGGGAGAATCTCGCCTTGCTGCTGGATAACTACGCCAGAATTGAGTTTCAGGGGCTGGCACCGCTGTGGCGTGATTTCTACGTTTTCATTCCGACCTGGCTCTGGCCGGATCGGCCGCTGGCAGTGTTAAACAGTGCTAACTACTTCACCTGGGAAGTGCTGAACAACCATTCTGGCCTGGCGATTTCACCCACGCTGATAGGGTCGCTGGTGGTGATGGGCGGCGTCTGGGCGATTCCGATCGGTGCGGTCGCGGTAGGGATGATTATAAAAGCCTTTGATGCAATCTATCAGCGTGGCTGTCTTGAGACCAACCGTTACACCGGCGCCATCCTGCAAAGCTTCTGTTTTGGCGCGGTCTTTAACATGATCGTGCTGGCACGCGAAGGCCTTGATGCGTTCGGTTCACGCGTGGTGTTTTTCTGCATCATTTTTGCTGCCTGTCTGGGCATGGCTAAATTACTTTTCTGGTTACTGGATCGCGCAGGTTTGATTCGCGACCGCAGCAGGCGGGTGTTGCACAGCCCGCTCTGAGTAGCCTCTGGGATTGACGGAAGATATGACAAAGTTAACTGAGACGCCGCAGTACCGGATCCGTGGCGTTGAGTTGTATGGCTTCGAAAACATGCCGTCGGCGGTGAATTTTCTGATGCCGCCGCAGAGCGTACGCAGCGGTATTTTAGTGGCGATTAATGCGGAGAAGATCCTGACCGCTGAGCGGGATGAGGGATTACGTACGCTGTTAGCGCAGGCGGAATATGCATACGCCGATGGTATCAGCATTGTGCGCTCGATTCGTAAAAAGTATCCACACGCGTCGGTGCAGCGCATTGCGGGTGCTGATTTATGGGAAGCGCTGATGGAACGCGCCGGGCGGGAAGGGACGCCTGTGTTTCTTATCGGCGGTCGTCAGCAGGTGCTGGATGAAACCTGCGATAAGCTACGTCGTCAGTGGAATGTGAATATTGTCGGGGCGCAGGACGGCTATTTTGCGCCAGCCGATCAGGATGCGCTTTTTGCCCGGATTGCGGCCAGCGGCGCGAAGCTGGTGACTGTAGCGCTGGGGTCGCCCCGTCAGGAGCTGTTGATGCTGGCGTGCCGTGCGCACTGGCCTGATGCGCTTTATATGGGCGTGGGTGGAACGTACGATGTTTTCACCGGCCATGTGAAGCGAGCGCCTGAGATCTGGCAGCGGTTGGGGCTGGAGTGGCTCTATCGTCTGATTCGGCAGCCTGGCCGCCTGCGCCGGCAATTAAAACTGCTTAAATATTTGCGCTATCACTGGCGTGGCGATCTCTGATATTGCTGATAAATGCCGCATTTTTACGCGTTGTGAGAGTGGAAATGCACTATTTGTCGACAAAATGCACAAAGCGTAATCAAACGCGTCTTTTTATTTAAAAAGCACTAGACACGATGGGCGCTTATCTCTAGTATGCATATCCGCAACGGCGCTACGCGCCCGTAGCTCAGCTGGATAGAGCGCTGCCCTCCGGAGGCAGAGGTCTCAGGTTCGAATCCTGTCGGGCGCGCCATATCGTTTGTGCGCATGAGCTTCGGTGGTTGATTTACCGCGGTTGGCAGTAGAGATTTAAATGCTGCAGGTTTTTAACTTGTGACATTAAGTATTGTGGTGGCTATAGCTCAGTTGGTAGAGCCCTGGATTGTGATTCCAGTTGTCGTGGGTTCGAGTCCCATTAGCCACCCCAGATTTTGCTGGGAAACGCGAAGGTGGCGGAATTGGTAGACGCGCTAGCTTCAGGTGTTAGTGTCTTAACGGACGTGAGGGTTCAAGTCCCTCTCTTCGCACCAGGCAAAACAGTTAAAAAAATCGGCGAGTAGCGCAGCTTGGTAGCGCAACTGGTTTGGGACCAGTGGGTCGGAGGTTCGAATCCTCTCTCGCCGACCATTTTAGAAACCTGTCTGAAAAGACAGGTTTTTTTTCGTCTGCAGAAAAGAGGATGAGGACCTCCGAAGGAGGTTTGAGCCGGGGCGCATGCTGTGGAACAACGTAGCGGTGAGTTCGAGCCTGCGAAGGGAATACGGTCAGATCGGAAAGGCGCTAATGCCATCCATGGCCGCTCGGCCCGCGCCGTCCCTGGCGCGGGACGCTTTCCTCCTCTGACCGTATTCCCTGCGCGTTAAGCATCTTCATTGCTGTAAACCCTAGCCCGCACAGCGGTGAGAGCGGCCAGCGTGTGAGCTTATCCGTTGCAACCAGAGTTACTAGGCTTTGATTCCTTTCGCAATATAAGCAGGAGCAACAGCGTCGTGAATTGCCGACAAATAAGTCATTGTTATTGTTGAGTTCACAGAGAGATTGACCTTGCTGTCTCCATTCAGAGACAGAGAAAATGCCAGCTGTCGCTGGATACCGACATTTCCCGACAGGCCTCTTGAATGAAGCTTTGAGCTAATTCTTTAACCTGCTGATTTATTGTGATTTTAAAAATAATCATAAACCTGGCACGGCTTGTGCAATACTTCTGCTGTAGATGCTCATTCCACCTCTTATGTCTGCTGATGCTACATAAACCTGGGAATGATGCAGAGCCAATTTTAGGTACCTGTTGTCTGCCTGCCTGTATCGCGAAAGCCTTACAGGGTTAACAGACACCACGTTGAGTCAGGTACCTCCCGGTTGTCTTACCGACCTGATCTTGCACCTGCCACTGGCAGGTGTTTTTTTTTGCCTGCGAAAGCGTGCTGGCAGATTGCGGGCACAAAAAAGCCGGGCAAGCCCGGCTTTATCAGGTATGAAAAGAGGATCAGGCGTTGGGATTGTTCTTCAGTGTGAGCAACAACCCTTCACGACGCATCTTCGCCGCTTCTTCCGGGCGACGCAGACGATCATAAACATCCGCCAGCCATGCATAATCAAACGCGTCAGGACGCTGTGCCAGCGCCTGCTGCAGTGCCTCAGCAGCCTGCTGCCATTCACCATGACGCATCAGCAACTGCCCCAGCGTACTGTGCAGCAGCGGTGTTGCGCCGTGTTGTTTGATTTGCTGGCGCAATACTTTCTCCAGCGCTTCCGGATTACCACTTTTGATGCGAGGCATCAGCAGCACCAGACGATCGTCATAATGACGCTTGAGGCCCTCCAGCACGATCGATTGCGCGGTGTCGTGATCGTTGCATTCAATCAGATGATCCGCCATGGCCACCTGCAGCGTCGTTTCCTGACGGGTTTTGCGGCTCAGATCGTTCCACCAGCGCTTCAGCCCATCGCTACCCTGGTCGGCCATCGCCTGATTCATCAGACCCAGCCAGGCCTGTTGCTGTAACGCATCGCGATGCAGCTCATCGCCAACCTGCGCCTTCTGCATGGCGGGCAGAATATCCAGCAATGCACTCCAGGCACCAGTACGGACATACGCCTGTTCGGCCAGGCGCAGCACTTCAGGATGACGCGGTGCCACTTCCAGCAGACGGTCAATGCTATGACGCGCAGCATGATCTTCGTTACGTGCCAGCTGAATACGTGCGCGGGCAATTTCTACTGGAATGGTGTTGCTCTCCGACAGCTCTGCAGCACGTTCAAGATGCTGATTGGCACGGATTTCATCACCACGCTGTTGTGCAGCTTCTGCTGCCAGCAGGTAGTTCGCCACCGGCACATCAGCGTGATCGGCATCTTTAGAAAGCAGTTTTTCCACCTGACGGTGATCGCCTTCTGCCAGCTTCATCAGCGCCGACTGAGTATGACGCTGGGCGCGACGGCGTTTACGTCCGGTAAACCAGCCACGGGTACGCGCGCCGGTGTGCAGCACGCGGCGCAACAGCCATTCCACGGCCAGAATCACCAGCAGGCTGAGGATGAGGATAATGACCAGGCCGGTGACGCTGGTTTCGATATTCCAGTTATCGGTCTGAATCAGCACGTAACCCTGATGACCGGCAATCATCGGTCCCAGCACTACGCCAGCAATCAGCAGGATAAAGAGGATAAATACCTTAAGCATGCTTAGCCTCCCTGCTGATTAGCAGCGGCAGAAGGTTGCGCTAACAGGTTCCGGACGCGGGTCTGCATCAGCTGTTCCAGCAATGGCTGACTTTCCAGGTTATCCGGCAGATCCATATTGATGTTCTGCTGGCTCAGCTCATCCAGCTGGGCAAGGAGGGCTTTAGTAGCGGCATCATTGGTGTCGTACCAGGCGCGAACCCACGCGGACACGGTGTCGATAGATTGTTTATAAATCTCATCCTGATGACGCGGTACCGCCTGAGCAGCAATCAGCAGACGCGAGCGGATATTCTCACGCAGGTAAACATCCTGATTAGGTGCCAGCAGCGGCTGGGCGGTGTTATCGCGGCGGCGGATGGTAATAAAATCATCCATAAAGTTATGCCAGCTTTTCACCAGATTCTGACGCCATTCGCGCACGGAACCTGACAGTTCACCGCCATCGCTGTCCATCGGCGCATCATCGCTGTCATTATCGGCCAGACGCAGATTATCAACGTTGTTCGACAGCTGGTTCAGTTTGAGGATCACGCCGTCATAATCGACCTGCGTAACCGAAGAGAGGTTACTGATATCCTGGGTCAGCGCACGACGCACATTCATGACGCTGGGATCGTTCATGTCGGCCAGGCTGGCATCGGCGCTTTTCAGCAGAGCAGCGGCGGTGGTGACATCCTGGTCGCTCCAGAGTTTGCGGCCAGCCAGTTTCACCAGATAGTCCGCCTGTGCCAGCAACCAGCTGCGCACGTCGTTGCCAGAAATCACGGCCACTTTTTCACGCAGGGTTTCCAGCTCTTTTGCTGACGCGTTCTGCTGTGTCTGGGCTGTCTGCAACGCGGTTTCGGCGCCGCTCAGTTGCTGAGTCAGCTGCTGTTTGTCGCTGCTGGCCTGCTGTTGCAACGCGCTTAATTGTTCGCTCAGCTTCTGATTGGTTTGTGCCTGTAAATCAGCCTGATGTTTCCCGTTAAGGTATAAACCCGCACCAATCGCCAGCGCAATCACAATCGCAACTGCACCCAGCACCATGCCACCATTTTTCGCATTACGCGGTGGTGTGCTGTTGCTGGAAGGAGAGCGGTCGACCGCTGGGGTGGTTTCTTCAACCATGGCGGAGGAGTCTTTTTGTTCCGTCATATGTGGCACATCCCATTGTTAAAGTTCAGCGTAACGCGCGCAGCAGCGCATCGTTATCGGCACCATCGGCTACCTGAATATCCTGCCAACCCAATCCTGCGGCCAAGGTAGCCAAACGTTCACTGACGACAACCAGTCGGCAGTTGAGCAGCCATTCCTCGCGATCAACTGCGGGGAACAGCGAAAAAAGCTGTTGTAACATTTCACCGCTGGTCACCACCAGCACGGAGACACCGCGATCGCGCCAGCGGCGTCCTTCAACGGGTCCATCATAATACTTCTGGCAGCGCTGATAACAGGCTGCAAACGACACCTCAGCACCTCGCCGGGTTAACGTCTGAGCCAGCAACTCGCGTCCGGGATCGCCACGCAGGATCAGCGCACGTTTACCTGCAACCTTCTGAAGGGTATTCAGCTGGATCAATTCTTCACTGGTTTCATGTGCATGAGGCCAGGTTACCTGCTGTCCGCTGGCGGTATGAAACGCCAGGGCGGTGCTGCGACCAATTGCATAATAGTCCAGCTCAGCGGGCCATGCTGTGACGGTGTGTTGTGCGTAATGTATAACCTGCTGAGAAAGGATAAAAACCAGGTCGCCAGGGCGAAGTGCGGCGAGCTTTTGTGGCAGAGAGGTGAGATCAGCGCCCGGCGCAAATTCAATCAGCGGCAGGCTCCACGCCTGTTTGCCAAGGGCATGCAGGCGTGACACCAGCTCTGCCGCTGCGGGTTCCGGGCGCGTCACCAGAATGGTCATGCCGGCGGCTGCCCCTGGTAAACTTCTTTCAGGATTTCACGCGCGCCGCCATTCAGCAGTTCATCGGCCAGTGAAATACCCATCTGTTCAGCCTGAGCGCGGGGACCACGACGTTCGCCGCTGACCATGACCCGGCCATCCGGTGCGCCAACCATGCCGCGCAGCCAGAGGTCATCGCCTTCCAGCACCGCGAAACTGCCGATTGGCACCTGGCAGCCACCCTCTAAACGGGTATTCATGGCGCGCTCCGCTCGGACACAGACTTCGGTATCATCGTGATTCAGCGCCTGCAACAGGCTGATTAAGGTGGTGTCGTCCAGACGGCATTCAATGCCGACCGCACCCTGACCCACGGCGGGCAGGGAAACTTCGGCAGGCATCGCCTGACGAATGCGATCTTCCAGTCCCAGGCGTTTCAGCCCGGCGACAGCAAGAATAATCGCGTCATACTCTCCGGCATCAAGCTTGCCGAGGCGGGTGCCGACATTGCCCCGCAGCGAGCGGATCACCAGGTCCGGACGGCGCGCACTAATCTGGCACTGACGGCGCAGGCTGGACGTGCCGACAATGGCACCCTGTGGCAGCGCGTCGATGGAGTCATAATGATGAGAAACGAACGCATCGCGCGGATCGTCGCGCTCGCAGATGGTTACCAGGCCCAGACCTTCCGGGAAATTGACCGGCACATCCTTCATCGAGTGCACCGCCATATCGGCACGGCCATCCTGCATCGCCAGCTCAAGCTCTTTGACAAACAGCCCTTTGCCACCCACTTTTGCCAGCGGCGTATCAAGGATGATGTCACCTTTCGTGACCATAGGCACCAGCTCAACGCGCAGTCCCGGATGGGCACTCATGAGTCGTTGCTGTACATAATGTGCCTGCCATAATGCGAGCGGGCTTTGTCTTGTAGCAATTCTGAAAATTTTGTCTAACATGCTGTTAACCATTTTTATCGTTCACTGAATATCCTATCATCTCTGGGTGAAGACTGTCAGTTTCAACGGATTGAAAACGGCCTGCGTGCGGTTTCAGGCCGGTTTATTAAGCCATAACGTGGGAACCAGAGCTGAAAAGGCGGGAAGCTGGTAAGAACGTGCTAAACTGTCAGGTAGCGCAACTTTCTTTACGGTCAATCTGCAGGGTGTTAGATTGATCACGTTTCCAGCAATTATCTGCCCACTTTTTTACTTTATAAGCGGCAGAGTGTGGAAACAGGGTGCTTAAACACTGGGACAATCAGGCGAAACGTCTTGTACCTCTACATTGAGACACTGAAACAGAGACTGGATGCAATCAACCAGCTGCGCGTTGATCGTGCGCTGGCTGCTATGGGACCCGCTTTTCAGCGCGTCTACAGTCTGCTGCCAACCTTATTACATTATCAACATCCGCAGATGCCGGGTTACCTTGAAGGTAGCGTTCCACATGGCATCAGCTTCTTCACGCCTGATGAAAATCAGCGTCAGCTGCTGGCCGATCTCACCGGCGACAGCGATCTGCGTCATGCCGATGCGCCGAAAGGCGAAATGCCGATTACGGCGATCTATTCTATGGGCAGCACCTCATCTGTCGGCCAGAACAGCGTCTCGGATCTCGATATCTGGGTCTGCCATCAATCCTGGCTTGATAATGAAGAGCGTCTGAATCTGCAGCGCAAATGTACGCTGCTGCAGAAGTGGTGCGTTTCGATGGGCGTAGAGGTGAGTTTCTTTCTGATTGATGAGAACCGCTTCCGCCACAACGAAAGCGGCAGTCTGGGTGGTGAAGATTGCGGTTCAACACAACACATTTTATTGCTGGATGAGTTCTACCGCACGGCAGTTCGTATGGCGGGTAAACGCATCCTGTGGAATATGGTGCCGGGCGAAGAAGAGCACAATTACGACGACTACGTAATGTCGCTCTACGCCAAAGGCGTGCTGACCCCTAATGAGTGGCTCGATCTTGGCGGCCTCGGCACGCTGTCGGCGGAAGAGTATTTCGGCGCCAGCCTGTGGCAGCTCTATAAAAGCATCGACTCCCCGTATAAAGCCGTACTGAAAACGCTGCTGCTGGAAGCCTACAGCTGGGAATACCCGAACACGCAACTGCTGGCGATGGATATTAAACAGCGCCTGCATGACGGTGAAATCATCTGCTTCGGGCTTGATCCTTACTGCATGATGCTGGAGCGCGTCACGCACTATCTGACCAGCGTTGACGATCAGCCGCGTCTCGACCTGGTGCGTCGCTGTTTCTACCTCAAAGTGTGTGAAAAGCTCAGCACCGAAGATCATCAGCACCGCACCGGCTGGCGTCGCGAAATTTTATCGCAGCTGGTCAAAGAGTGGGGCTGGAACGAAGAGAAGATTGCCATTCTGGATAATCGCGCTGAGTGGAAAATCGAGCGGGTGCGCGAAGCCCACAATGAATTGCTGGATGCGATGATGCAGAGTTATCGCAACCTGATCCGCTTTGCCCGCCGCAATAACTTAAGCGTCAGCGCCAGCCCGCAGGATATCGGTGTGTTGACCCGTAAACTGTATGCTGCGTTTGAAGCGCTGCCGGGCAAAGTGACGCTGGTGAATCCGCAGATTTCGCCCGATCTCTCCGAACCCAATCTGACCTTTATTCATGTGCCGCCTGGCCGCGCCAACCGTTCCGGCTGGTATCTCTATAACCAGGCGCCGGACATGGATTCGATTATCAGCCATCAGCCGCTGGAATATAACCGTTACCTGAACAAGCTGGTGGCGTGGGCGTGGTTCAATGGACTGCTGACCCGTAAAACCCGGCTGCATATTAAAGGCAATGAGGTTTGCGATCTGGCGCGTCTGCAGGAGCTGGTTAACGATGTTTCCAGCCACTTCCCGCTGCGTCTGCCCTCGCCGACGCCAAAAGCGCTCTATAGTCCATGCGAAATCCGGCACCTTGCGATTATTGTTAACCTTGAACACGATCCGACGGCGGCCTTCCGCAATCAGGTGGTGCACTTCGACTTCCGTAAGCTGGATGTCTTTAGTTTTGGTCAGCAGCAGCAGTGCCTGATTGGCAGCATCGATCTGCTCTATCGCAACTCCTGGAATGAGGTGCGTACGCTGCACTTCAGTGGCGAACAGGCGATGATCGAAGGGCTGAAAACCATTCTCGGCAAGATGCATCAGGATGCTGCACCGCCCGATACGGTGGAAGTGTTCTGCTACAGCCAGCATCTGCGCGGTCTGATTCGGACGCGGGTACAGCAGCTGGTCTCAGAATGCATTGAGCTTCGCCTCTCCAGCACACGTCAGGAGCCGGGTCGCTTTAAAGCGCTGCGTATGGCGGGCGAGACGTGGGGCCTGTTCTTTGAACGCATGAGCGTTTCGGTGCAGAAGCTGGAAAACGCGGTTGAGTTTTATGGCGCGATCTCCAACAACAAGCTGCACGGACTGTCGATCAAAGTCGAAACGAATCAGACGCCGCTGCCACCGGTGGTCAATGGGTATGCCAGCGAAGGCATTATTCAGTTCTTCTTTGAAAACACCACTGATGAGCGCGGCTTCAATATCTACATCCTCGATGAGACCAATCGGGTTGAGGTCTATCATCACTGTGAAGGCAGTAAAGAGGAGCTGGTGCGCGATGTCAGCCGGTTCTACTCCTCATCGCACGATCGCTTTACCTATGGTTCGAGCTTTATCAACTTCAACCTGCCGCAGTTCTACCAGATTGTGAACACCGGTGAGCGATTCCAGGTGATTCCGTTCCGTAGCCAGACGCTGACGCAGCTGTGTACCTCGCAGCCTGACAACGACAACAGCGACTATCAGCCACGCTATCAGGTGCACTGATGCTGACGGGCTGCCTGCGCTCTGCAGGTGGCCGCTATCTTCCCGGCTTGTCACCCGCTTCACGCTATTTGCGGGCATTTCCTGTTGCTTTTCCACCTTCAACTGCGATGATAAGCATCCAGGTAAAGGACATGAAGAGCATAAAGAATGAAGAAAGTAATAAGCCTGTTGGCCATGACACTGGCAGTAATCAGCCTTGCAGGTTGTGGTCTGAAAGGACCGCTCTACTTCCCGCCGAAGGATCAGCCGAAGAAACAACAAGCCCCAACCGACCGCCAGAAAGCGGATGCCTCTAAAGCCGATGTCGGCGGGCTGGTTACCGGCAATTCAGGCGTAAAAGCGAACTAATCTGATGGCTTATCCGGCGGAGCAAAAAATGCAGTTCTCCAAAATGCACGGTCTCGGCAACGATTTTATGGTTGTGGATGCGGTGACACAAAACGTCTTCTTTTCGCCGGAATTGATCCGCCGGCTGGCCGATCGTCATCTGGGGATCGGTTTTGATCAACTGCTGATTGTTGAACCGCCTTACGATCCCGATCTTGATTTCCACTATCGCATTTTCAACGCCGACGGCAGTGAAGTCGCACAGTGCGGCAACGGTGCGCGCTGCTTTGCCCGCTTTGTTCAGCTGAAAGGGCTGACCAACAAAAGTGACATCCGGGTCAGTACGCAGAATGGCCGCATGGTGTTGACCGTCACGCCTGACGACCAGGTGCGCGTGAACATGGGCGAGCCAAACTTTGAGCCTCAGCAGGTGCCGTTCCGCGCCAACAAAGCCGAAAATCTCTATCTGCTGCGCGTGGCCGAACAGACGGTGATGCTGGGTGCGGTGTCGATGGGCAACCCGCACTGCGTTATCCAGGTCGAAAGTGTCAAAACCGCGCAGGTTGAACTGCTGGGTCCGATTCTGGAGAGTCATGAACGCTTCCCGGATCGCGTCAATGTCGGTTTTATGGAGATCATCAATCCCGAACATATCCGCCTGCGCGTCTACGAACGCGGAGCGGGTGAAACGCAGGCGTGCGGCAGCGGCGCCTGTGCTGCCGTTGCATGTGGCATTCAGCAGGGCATTCTGGCACCCAAAGTGCGTGTCGACCTGCCTGGCGGAACGCTGCACATCACCTGGAAAGGCGCCGGTCAGCCGCTCTATATGACCGGGCCTGCGACACACGTCTACGATGGGTTTATTCATCTATGAAAAATATCGAAGAGCAGGCTGACAGTTCGGTTCTGCTGGACGATCAGGCCGTCAGTGATTATCTGCGGCAGAATCCCGATTTCTTTATCCGCAATGCCCGTGCAGTTGAACAGATGGCCGTGCCGCATCCGGTGCGTGGCAGCGTCTCTCTGGTCGAATGGCATATGGCGCGGCAACGCAACCATATTCAGCGGCTGGAAGAAGAGATCACACTGCTGATGGAGCAGGCCAGCGCTAACCACGAACTGTTTGACCGTCTGCTGTCGCTGGAGAGCCATCTGGCCGCGGCTGACTCGCTGCAGGATATGCTCAACCGTCTGCATCGCTGGGCGCGTGAGCTGGGCCTGGCGGGTGCCAATGTGCGGCTGTTCAGTGATAAATGGCTGCTGGGCGCGCCCTCCGATTTCTTTCAGCTGAGCCTCTCGCGTCAGGCGTTTGAACCGCTGCGTATTCAGCGCTTCGGTAACCAGCATCACTATCTTGGCAACATTAATGGGCCGGAACTGCTGCTGCTGTTGCCGCAGGCCAAAGCGATTGGGTCGGTTGCCATGTCGCTAATGGGTGAGGAGGGCGATCTCGGCGTGCTGGTGTTCAGCAGTCGTGACAGTCAGCACTATCAATCGGGCATGGGGACACTGCTGTTGCAGCATCTGTCGCAGATGATGCCTGATCTGCTCTCCCGCTGGGTTGAACGCGCATGAGCAGCGCGCTGCAGGAGGCCGTCGACGGATTTCTGCGCTACCTGAAAGTGGAGCGCCAGCTCAGTCCGTTAACCCAGAGCAGCTATGCGCGCCAGCTTGCCGCGCTGGTGGCGATTGCTGATGAGATGAAGCTCAGCAGCTGGGCACAGCTGGAACCGGCACAGGTGCGCAGCATGGCGGCGCGCAGCCGTCGCGCCGGACTGGCCGCCAGCAGCCTCGCGCTGCGGCTCTCCGCCCTGCGCAGTTTTCTCGACTGGCAGGTGAGCCAGGGTTTGCTTTCTGCCAACCCGGCCAAAGGGGTGATGACGCCGCGTAAAGCGCGCCATCTGCCTAAAAACATTGATGTTGATGAAGTAAACCAGCTGCTGGAGATCGACCTTAGCGATCCGCTGGCGGTGCGCGACCGGGCGATGCTGGAAGTGATGTATGGCGGCGGTTTGCGTCTCTCTGAACTGGTGAATATGGATTGTCGCCACGTCGATCTCGATTCAGGCGAAGTGTGGGTAGTCGGTAAGGGCAGCAAAGAGCGCCGGATACCGATTGGTCGCACGGCGGTCGCCTGGATCCAGCACTGGCTGCCGCTGCGTGAAACCTTTGGCGGCCAGGATGATGCGCTGTTTCTTTCGACGCGCGGCAACCGCATCTCGCCACGCAACGTGCAGAAACGCTTTGCCGAATGGGGCATCCGACAGGGCGTGGCCAGCCATATCCATCCGCATAAGCTACGACACTCATTTGCCACGCATCTGCTGGAATCCAGTGGTGACCTGCGCGCCGTGCAGGAGTTGCTGGGCCATGCAAACCTGTCGACGACCCAGATCTATACCCATCTCGATTTCCAGCATCTGGCTTCGGTGTATGACGCTGCGCATCCCCGCGCCAAACGAGGAAAGAACGAATGAAGTTTTATCGTCCGCTGTCGGCCATAAAAGCCATGACCTTCGACCTTGATGACACACTCTACGATAACTACCCGGTCATCCGTCGTACCACCCTGGAGTCCCATGCCGCATTGCAGGCTTTTCATCCGGCGCTGCGTGACTTCACGCCGCAGGATTATCAGCAGTTGCGCGATGAGCTGCTGCAGCGCGAACCTGATATCTATCATGATGTTTCGGAGTGGCGACGCCGTTCGGTTGAGCTGGCGATGCTGAATATCGGCCTCTCTGCCGCTGAAGCCTCCGCGGGTGCGGCAGAAGTGATGGCGGTCTTCCATCAGTGGCGGAGTCAGGTCGAGATGCCGGATGAGACGCACCAGACGCTGAAAGCCCTGGCGGAGAAAATCCCGCTGGTGGCGGTCACCAACGGCAACGCCTGCCCGGAAAAAATGGGCATTGCAGAATACTTCCGCTTCACGCTGCGGGCCGGGCCAGACGGGCGCGCCAAGCCGTGGCAGGATATGTATCAGCTTGCCGCGCAACGCCTTGATATCGCGCCACACCATATTCTGCACGTGGGTGATGACCTGACCACCGACGTGGCGGGCTCACTGCGCTGCGGGCTGCAGGCCTGCTGGATTAACCTCCGGCAGGGCAACCTGATGCATATCCCGGATGCGCGCCTGTTGCCGCATGTCGAAATTTCGCGGTTGGCATCACTCACCTCACTGCTATAATGGCTGTAAATTTATCCAGTCGTCTCCTCTTTTCTGTTTTGCCGCCGTCCCTTATCCGGCGTCTGTGGCGCCGCCTGACTGGCAGCGATAATGCCTTACGGCAGGCGGAATAATCAGTGTGACGACGGCGTTTTTTTCTTTGGTAATCGGTGCTTATGGACGTTTCTGAACTGCTCGATGGTTTGAATGACAATCAGCGCGCTGCCGTTGCGGCACCGCGCAGTAACCTGCTGGTGCTGGCAGGCGCGGGCAGTGGTAAAACGCGGGTGCTGGTGCATCGCATTGCCTGGCTGATGTCGGTGGAGAACTGCTCGCCCTATTCGATTATGGCGGTGACCTTTACCAACAAAGCGGCAGCGGAGATGCGTCACCGTATCGAGCATCTGATCGGCACCAGTCAGGGCGGAATGTGGATCGGAACCTTCCACGGTCTGGCGCACCGCTTACTGCGCGCCCACCATCTTGACGCCGGTCTGCCACAGGATTTTCAGATCCTCGACAGCGAAGATCAGCTACGTCTGCTCAAGCGCCTGATCAAATCAATGAACCTTGATGACAAACAGTGGCCTGCGCGTCAGGGCATGTGGTACATCAATGGCAAAAAAGATGAAGGCCTGCGACCAAAGCATATCGAAAGCTACGGTAATCCGATTGAGCAGACCTGGCTGCGCATCTATCAGGCCTATCAGGAAGCCTGTGATCGCGCCGGTTTAGTCGACTTTGCCGAGCTGTTGCTGCGCGCCCATGAATTATGGCTCAACAAGCCACACATTCTTAATCACTACCGCGAACGCTTTACCAACGTGCTGGTGGATGAGTTCCAGGATACCAACAACATTCAGTATGCCTGGATTCGGATGCTGGCGGGCGACAGCGGCCGGGTGATCATCGTGGGCGATGATGACCAGTCGATCTACGGCTGGCGCGGCGCACAGGTCGAGAATATTCAGCGCTTTCTGCAGGATTTCCCCGGCGCGGAAACGATCCGTCTGGAGCAGAACTATCGCTCAACCAATAACATCCTGAAAGCCGCCAACGCCCTGATCGCTAACAACAATGGTCGCCTGGGGAAAGAGCTCTGGACCGAAGGCAGCGATGGCGAACCGATCTCGATCTACTGCGCCTTTAACGAGCTGGATGAAGCACGCTTCGTGGTCAACCGCATCAAAGTCTGGATGGAGAACGGCGGCGCGCTCAACGACTGCGCCATTCTCTATCGCAGCAACGCCCAGTCGCGTGTGCTGGAAGAGGCGCTGCTGCAAAGCAGCATGCCGTACCGTATTTATGGCGGCATGCGCTTCTTCGAACGTCAGGAGATCAAAGATGCGCTCTCCTATCTGCGTCTGATGGCGAACCGCAATGACGACGCGGCATTTGAACGCGTGGTGAATACCCCGACGCGCGGCGTGGGCGATCGCACGCTCGACGTGGTGCGTCAGACGGCCCGTGAACGTCAGATGACGCTGTGGCAGGCAACGCGTGAACTGCTGCAAAGCCGTGCGCTGGCTGGCCGGGCCGCGTCTGCGCTGCAACGCTTCTGTGAACTGGTTGATTCACTGGCAACCGAAACCGCCGAGTTACCGCTGCATGTTCAGACCGACCGGGTTATCAAAGACTCTGGCCTGTGGCTGATGTATGAGCAGGAAAAAGGTGAGAAGGGCCAGGCGCGTATCGAAAACCTTGAGGAGCTGGTGACCGCTACGCGGCAGTTCAGCTATCAGGATGAAGATGAAGATCTGATGCCACTGCAGGCCTTTTTATCCCACGCCGCGCTGGAAGCGGGCGAAGGCCAGGCAGACAAATGGCAGGATGCGGTTCAGCTGATGACGCTCCACTCGGCAAAAGGGCTGGAGTTCAGCCAGGTGTTTATCGTCGGCATGGAAGAGGGCATGTTCCCGAGCCAGATGTCACTGGATGAAGGTGGCCGGCTGGAGGAGGAACGTCGTCTGGCTTATGTCGGCGTGACCCGTGCGATGCTCAAGCTGACGCTGACCTACGCCGAAACCCGCCGACTCTATGGTAAGGAAGTGTATCACCGGCCGTCCCGTTTTATCGGCGAACTGCCCGAAGCGTGCATAGAAGAAGTGCGTCTGCGCGCCAGCGTCAGCCGTCCGGTAAACCATCAGCGGATGGGTGCCCCGGTGACCAAAAATGACAGTGGATTCGCGCTGGGGCAGCGTGTTCATCACGCAAAATTTGGCGAAGGCACCATCATTAATCTGGAAGGCAGCGGCGAGCATAGCCGTCTTCAGGTGGCGTTTCAGGGACAGGGAATCAAGTGGCTGGTGGCGGCTTACGCGAAGCTTGAAACGCTTTAGCGTGCGGTTGACGGCTTTTTCGTCTCAGCGTAACATGCGCCCACTATTATCATGAGAGGACAATGCCTTGGACACGCCCAGTCGATGCTGGCTCAATGACCTGGATTCCAGGAATAACATCTAAGGCTACCTCTTTACGCGGGTAGCCTTAGCGGTTATCAGCGACCTCCCTTTTTGATTCCGTCGCGAGTCAGCACTGATTTATCTCTGAAACTCTGTTTCCGTGTTCAGGCTGCCCGTTCCATGTTGAGGAACGGCGGACTGCCTTGTCCCATTTAGTCTGCAATGGGGAGTATTGCTATGCTGAGCGCATTTAAACTGGATCACAGCCGCCTGACGCGACTGGAGCTGGAAGACGAAAACGACAAACTGACGACCTCTGTCTGGGTCGATCTGATCGAGCCGGAAGAGGGCGAACGTGATCGCGTGCAATCTGAGCTGGGCCAGAGTCTGGCAACACGGCCTGAGCTGGAAGATATCGAGGCCTCGGCACGCTTCTTCGAAGATGAAGATGGTCTGCATATCCACTCCTTCTTCTTCTATGAAGACGCTGACGATCACGCCGGTAACTCCACCGTGGCGTTCACCATCCGTGAAGGCCGTCTCTACACGCTGCGCGAACGTGAGCTGCCTGCGTTCCGTCTCTATCGCATGCGCGCCCGTAATCAGACCCTGATCGACGGCAATGCCTTTGAGCTGCTGCTCGACCTGTTTGAAACCAAAATCGAACAGCTGGCGGACGAAATCGAGAACATCTACAGCGCACTGGAGAAACTCAGCCGGGTGATCATGGAAGGTCAGCAGGGCGAAGAGTACGATCAGGCGCTGTCGCGATTAGCGGAACTGGAAGATATCGGCTGGAAGGTGCGTCTCTGTCTGATGGATACCCAGCGCGCCCTGAACTTCCTGGTACGCAAAGCACGTTTGCCGGGCAATCAGCTGGAGCAGGCGCGTGAAATTCTGCGCGATATCGAATCGCTGCTGCCGCATAACGAATCACTGTTCCAGAAGGTCAACTTCCTGATGCAGGCGGCGATGGGTTTCATCAACATCGAGCAGAACCGCATCATCAAGATCTTCTCGGTGGTCTCCGTGGTGTTTCTGCCGCCGACGCTGGTGGCCTCCAGCTATGGGATGAACTTTGAGTTTATGCCGGAACTGAAGTGGAGCTTCGGTTATCCGGCCGCGATCGGCCTGATGATTCTGGCCGGACTGGCGCCTTATCTCTATTTCAAGCGTAAAAACTGGCTTTAAAATAAGAACGGGCCATCTGAGATGGCCCGTTCTGCTGGCTCCTGTCCCCATTTCTGCGTAATCTTACCCTCCTGTTTTTACAAATTATTAACTTCTTATGGACGCTTTTTCGTTGCGCGCGCAGTGGACGCTGCTGCTGCTGATCTCGGTATTGCTGGGCGCGGTGCTGCACTATTTTCATGTGCCCGCTGCGCTGTTACTGGGACCGATGATTGTGGGTGTAGTGATGGGGCTGTCGGGTGCCACGCTGCGAATTGATAAACGGCTGTTCCTGCTCGCTCAGGCCGTACTGGGCTGCATGATTGCGCAGAGTCTGTCGCCTTCGATTCTGGCACCGCTGATTCAGGACTGGCCGATCGTGCTGACGGTGCTGCTGCTGACGCTGGCGGCCAGCGGCCTGTCAGGTTTTCTGCTGGTGCGCTTCAGTCATCTGCCTGGCCCGACCGGCGCATGGGGATCGTCGCCGGGCGGTGCATCGGCCATGGTGGCGATGGCGGGTGACTTTGGCGCTGACGTGCGGCTGGTCGCATTTATGCAATATCTGCGGGTGCTGTTTGTCGCCTCGGCGGCCGCACTGGTGGCGCGCATCGGGCTGGGTGATGAGGCGCACAGCGTCTCGCTGCTCTGGTTTCCACCGCTGAATCATGGCTTTGTTGTCACCCTGGTGGTGATGCTGACAGGCGCGTGGCTGGGCACACGACTGCGCATTCCTTCTGGCGCGCTGCTGCTGCCTGCGCTGGCGGGTGCGGCACTGCACAGTAGCGACATCGCGGTGTTACAGGTGCCGGAATGGCTGCTGGCCGTGGCCTATGCACTGATTGGCTGGAGCGTGGGATTACGTTTCACCCGCCCGATTTTTCTGCTGGCACTGCGCACGCTGCCGCAGATGCTGGCCTCGATCTTCGGGCTGATGCTGTTGTGTGGCGGGCTGGCGTGGATGCTGACGCGAATGCTGGATATCGATCTGATGACGGCCTATCTCGCCACCAGTCCAGGCGGGCTGGACACGGTGGCGATCATTGCGGCAGGAACCCAGGTCAACATGGCGTTTGTGATGGCGTTGCAGACGTTGCGTCTGTTTACCATCCTGCTGACCGGCCCGGCTTTAGCGCGCTTTATTTCACGCTATGCGCGAACGGGAACGGAATGAAAACGCCACCGCATCGCAGACAAATACCAGCAGCGCCAGCCAGATGAAGCCAAAGGTCACCATCTTGTCTGGCGTGATGGTCTCACCGTAAAACGCGACCGCCAGCACAAACATCAGCGTCGGGCCGAGATACTGAAAGAAGCCTACGGTGGAAAGTCGCAGACGACTGCAGGCTGCCGCAAACAGCATCAGCGGAATGGTGGTCACAATGCCCGCCGCTATCAGCTTCAGGTTGAGACTCAGTGGGTTGGCGGATAAGTGGCTGGTGGCGCTGTCGGCAAAGCCAAACAGGTAAATCGCCGCCAGCGGAAACAGCCACAGAGTTTCAATCAGCATGCCGCTCTGCGCATCGACCTGAATCTTTTTGCGCACCAGGCCATACAGGGCGAAGCTCAGCGCCAGGCCCAGCGCGATAATCGGTAACGAGCCAAACTGCCACAGCTGCACCAGTACGCCGACGGTGGCCAGCAGCACGGCGAGCCACTGCAAGCGGCGAAACCGTTCGCGCAAAAACAGCATGCCGAACACCACGTTGATCAGCGGGTTAATAAAGTAGCCCAGGCTGGCTTCCAGCATATGCTGATTGTTGACTGCCCAGATAAACAGCAGCCAGTTGCCGCCGATAGTCACGGCCGTCAGCGCCAGCAGCAGCACTTTTTTAGGCTGGCGCAACACGCTGCGAACGCCGGGCCAGCTGCGGCTCAGGGTAATCAGTAACAGCATAAACAGTGCAGACCAGATCACCCGGTGCGTCATGATTTCCGTGGCGGGAACCTGCTTTACCAGTTTGAAATAAGCGGGCGCAATGCCCCAGATAAAGTAAGCGCCCAGTGCAAAGCCAACGCCCTGGCGGGTTTGTTGCGTATCCATATGCGTTCCATTCAATGGCGTGGTTAGCCGATAAGATAGGTGGCGGTAGCCGTGGCGATATAATCGCCCTGTTGATTGTGCAGTTCCACACGCGCCACGGCGACTTTGTTACCGGCGCGCAGCAGGCTGCTGGTGGCGGTGAAGCGTTCGCCGCGTCCGGGACGCAGATAGTCGACGCGCATATCAATGGTGCCCATGCGTGACAGACGCTGGCGCAGATCCGCTTCGCTGATGCTTTCCTGACGGGTTAACGCATTACTGACGCAGACCATGCCCGCCGCCACATCCAGTACCGACGCGATAACGCCGCCGTGCAGAATCTGCTGCGCCTGGTTGCCCACCAGCATGGTTTTGTTATTGAAGCTGATCTCTGCGTAGTCTGCGTCAAGGCGCATCAGTTCCAGGCCCAGCGCCTGATTAAACGGCATGTGATAAACGAAAATTTCGCCGACCAGCTGGCGAGCGTCCTGCTGTGTCAGCACGGGTGATGACATGATGATGTGTCCTGAAAAAATCGGGCCAGAGGGGCGCGGAATATGAATGAGTTGTGTATTCTATGCCGCCTGCGAGGGTGTTTCCAGTTTAAGAAATCAGCACTCATGCTCACTGCCATTTGCGTGTAGAATGGCCTGCTTTTTACGACACCCTTTCAGTTACTTTGATACGCAGCTGCTCACCGGAGAATTTTATGCGTAAGCATCGCGCCTTGCTGGCGGCAATGTTGATATTTCCTGCGCTGGCGCAGGCGGATGAAGCCCATATTAAAGAGGTTCATGACGCGCCACAGGTTCAGGGCAGCATTATTGCTAACCTGCTGGAGAAGCATGATAACCCGTTTGTTCTCTATCCTTACGAGAACAACTATCTGCTTTATACCTATACCAGCGACCTCAATAAAGAGGCGATCTCCTCCTATAACTGGGGAGAGAATGCCCGCAAAGATGAAGTGAAATTCCAGCTCAGCCTGGCGTTTCCGCTGTGGCGCGGTATTCTGGGCGACAACTCGGTGCTGGCAGCCTCTTACACCCAGCGTTCCTGGTGGCAGCTGTCGAATAGCGCTGAGTCATCGCCATTCCGTGAGACCAACTATGAGCCGCAGATTTTCCTGGGCTGGGCGACCGACTATTCGCTGGCGGGCTGGACACTGCGTGATGTCGAAGTGGGTCTGAATCACCAATCCAACGGACGAAGCGATCCCACCTCGCGCAGCTGGAACCGCGTCTATGCGCGTCTGATGGCAGAGAATGGTAACTTCCTGGCGGAAATCAAACCCTGGTATCGCATCCCTGAAGGGGCGAACAGCGATGATAATCCTGATATCACCAAATATATGGGTTACTACCGCACCCGTCTGGGCTATAAGCTCGGCGACAATATCTTCAGCGTAGAGGGCAACTATAACTGGAACAGCGGTTATGGCGGCGCGACCCTGGGCTGGAGCTACCCTATCACTGAGCACGTTCGCTTCTATACTCAGGTGTTTAGCGGTTACGGTGAATCACTGATCGATTACAACCATCGCCAGACGCGTCTGGGTGTGGGTGTAACACTTAACGACTTGTTCTAATCCATAACGTAAGACAGGAATCGCGTGGCAACCTCGGCAGTTCTTAATCAGGAAGCGCTGGCGCAGCAGGTATTGCAGGATACCTTCGGCTACCAGCATTTTCGTCCCGGTCAGCAGACGATCATCAATGAGGCGCTGAGCGGGCGCGATTGTCTGGTGGTGATGCCCACCGGCGGTGGTAAATCGCTCTGTTATCAGATCCCTGCGCTGGTGCGCGAGGGGCTGACGCTGGTGGTGTCGCCGCTGATCTCGCTGATGAAAGATCAGGTCGATCAGCTGCTGGCGAACGGCGTGGCGGCGGCGTATCTCAACTCCACCATGACGCGCGATCAGCAGCAGACGGTGATGGCCGACTGCCGAACCGGTCGGGTTAAGCTGCTCTACATCGCCCCGGAACGCCTGATGATGGATAACTTCCTGGACAGTCTGGCGCACTGGCAACCGGCGATGCTGGCGGTGGATGAAGCGCACTGTATTTCCCAGTGGGGCCACGATTTCCGTCCGGAATATGGCGCACTCGGCAAGATGCGTCAGCGCTTCCCGGAATTACCGGTAATGGCGCTGACCGCGACCGCGGATGAAACCACCCGCAACGACATCGTTAACCTGCTGCATATGCAGGATCCGCTGATCCAGATCAGCAGCTTTGACCGCCCCAATATTCGCTACACGCTGGTGGAGAAATTTAAACCCACCGATCAGCTGCTGCGTTACGTTCAGGATCAGCGCGGCAAGTGCGGCATTATCTACTGCAACAGCCGGGCGAAGGTGGAAGACACCGCCGCGCGACTGCAAAGCCGGGGGTTCAGCGTTGGAGCCTACCACGCCGGTATCGACAGCGAACAGCGTGGCCGGGTGCAGGAAGCGTTTCAGCGTGACGATCTGCAAATCGTGGTGGCGACGGTGGCCTTTGGCATGGGCATCAACAAGCCCAACGTCCGTTTTGTGGTCCACTTCGATATCCCGCGCAACATCGAGTCCTATTATCAGGAAACCGGGCGGGCCGGACGTGATGGTCTGCCTGCCGAAGCGATGATGCTTTACGACCCGGCCGATATGGCCTGGCTGCGTAAATGTCTGGAAGAGAAAGTGCCCGGACCGCTGCAGGATATTGAGCGTCACAAACTCAACGCCATGGGCGCGTTTGCTGAAGCGCAGACCTGCCGCCGTCTGGTGCTGCTGAACTATTTTGGCGAGGGCCGCCAGCAGCCGTGCGATAACTGCGATATCTGTCTCGACCCACCCAAACGTTATGACGGCCTGGTTGAAGCGCAAAAAGCCCTCTCCAGTATCTACCGCGTGGGTCAGCGTTTTGGTATGGGCTATATCGTTGAGGTGCTGCGCGGGTCCAACAATCAGCGTATCCGTGAGCAGGGTCATGACAAGCTGCCGGTCTATGGACTGGGCAAAGATCAGAGCCACGAACACTGGGTGAGCGTGTTACGTCAGCTAATCCATCTGGGGCTGGTGACGCAGAACATCGCTATGCATTCGGCTCTGCAGCTCACCGAAGCGGCGCGCCCGGTGCTGCGCGGTGAAGTGCCACTGATGCTGGCGGTGCCGCGTTTGATCACCGCAAAAACAAAAAGCAGCAGTCCGGCGAAGTTTCACGGTGGCAACTACGATCGCAAACTGTTCGCCAAGCTGCGTAAGCTGCGAAAAGCGATCGCCGATGAAGAGAATATTCCGCCTTACGTGGTGTTCAATGACGCCACACTGATAGAGATGGCAGAACAGATGCCGGTCAGCGCGTCCGAGATGCTCAGCGTCAACGGCGTGGGTCACCGCAAACTGGAGCGCTTTGGCAAACCTTTCCTGGTGATGATCAAAGAGCATCTTGATGATGAAGAGTAAAGGACACTGATTATGCTGATGTTATTCGCCACTGTGGCGCTGGTGCATCTGGTGGCGCTGATGAGCCCCGGCCCCGATTTCTTTTTCGTGTCACAGACTGCCGCCAGTCGCTCGCGCAAAGAGGCGATGATGGGTGTACTGGGCATTACGCTGGGCATTGTGGTCTGGGCGGGTGTGGCGCTGATGGGGCTGCATCTGATTCTGGAAAAAATGGCCTGGCTGCATCAGATCATCATGGTCGGCGGTGGACTTTATCTGTTGTGGATGGGCTGGCAGCTGATGTGCTCGGCACGTCAGCGTCACAAACAGCCGCAGCAGGATGAGCCGGTGGTTGCGTTGCCGAAACGCGGCATGAGCTTTCTCAAAGGCCTGCTGACGAATCTGTCGAATCCTAAAGCCATTATCTACTTCGGCAGCGTCTTCTCGCTATTTGTTGGCGACGATGTCGGTTCGGCGGAGCGCTGGGGTCTGTTCCTGCTGATTGTCGGTGAAACCTTTGCCTGGTTTACCCTGGTGGCGGCGATTTTTGCGCTGCCGTGGATCCGCGCTAAGTATCAGCGACTGGCGAAATGGGTCGATGGCATGGCCGGCGTACTGTTTGCCGGTTTTGGTATCCACCTGATTCTTTCGCGTTAAACACCGTTTCAGCCCTTATGCCGGAGTGCGCGTTGCGCCTCCGGCAGAAACCTCCCTTGCTGTCGCTTCCTCCAGAGAGTTCGCTTGTGTGACGGATGTCACATTCCAGGGCTCAGGGAGTTTTGCTGTTGCAACCGCAGATAAATCGTCACTCTTTATTAATCATTCATATCCATATCTCCATTAAAGTCGGGAAGCAGGCGCAACGTTTATGGAGAGGATGATGAGAGTGAAGTTCATATTACTGGTGTTGATGACGGCCTGTATCAGCGCCTGCGCCTCGCCTGATGTCGCCCGCAACCCTGCGCCAGAGCCGGGCCAGACCGATGAGGTTACCTCGATCCTGATGCAGACGCTGCCCGATGTCGATCAGACGCAGGGCGAAAGGATTAGCCGGATCTCTGCGACGTTTCTCGGAACACCCTATGAAGCGGATACGCTGATCGGTTCTCCCACGCGTCCGGAAGCGCTGGTGATCAATTTCAACGGTGTGGATTGTTACACGCTGCTTGATTACGTGCAGGCGCTGAGCCGCAGCCACGATCGCGCCAGCTTTGAGGCTAACCTGATTCGGACCCGCTACGCTGGCGGTGAGGTCAGCTACCGGAATCGTCGCCACTTTTTCTCCGACTGGTTTGCCGATAGCCCGCGCAATGCCGATGACGTAACCCGCACCCTTAGCCCGGATACGGTGACGGCGGTGAAGCACCTGAATCGTCAGGCCAGCGGAGCAGAACAGGTGCCCGGTCTGGGTGTGATTGCACGTCGTATCACTTACATTCCGGCCCGGGCGATCACACCGCAGGTGCTGAAGCAGATTCAGACCGGCGATTACGTGGGGGTTTACGCGACCACTCAGAGCCTGGATGTTACGCATGTGGGGATTGCTGTCCGGCATGATGGCCGCTTGTGGTTCAGGAACGCCTCTTCGCTGGCCGTTAATCGAAAAGTTGTCGATGCGCCGTTCAGGGAATATATGCGTTCGAAGCCGGGCATCATTGTGTTGCGTGCGGTTCCACTGACAGCGCCGTAGCGGGGCCAGGGAAGAAGGGATAATCTTTCGCGCCGAATTCGGCGCGTCAGACGTTAAGCGATTTTTCTGGCGCTGGCCAGCAGCGCGCCTACCGCCATAAACAGCCCGCCAAAAATGCGGTTCATTAACTTCATCTGTTTTGGTCCCTTAATCCAGCCCGCAATCCGCGTTGCCAGCGTGGCGTAGCCAATCATCACGATGATATCGACCACAACGGTGGTGACGCCCAGCACCAGATACTGCATAAATAGCGGCTGATGCGGCTGAATAAATTGCGGGAACAGGGCGGCGAGAAAGACGATACTTTTCGGGTTGGTCAGGTTAACCAGCACGGCGCGTTTGAACAGGCGACGACGCGGCATCGCTCTGGCGACTGCATCCAGATCAATGCCACCCGCTGAGCGCCACTGCTGAATACCCAGCCAGACCAGATAGGCCGCACCGGCCCATTTCAGAATCTCAAACGCCAGCAGCGACTGAGAAAACAGCGCGCCCAGACCGATGCCGACCAGCACGATATGCAGCGCCAGGCCGACCTGCAAACCGGAGATAGAGGCCACCGTGCCGCGATAGCCGTGGCTGATACCGGTACTCATGGTGTTGATTGCGCCGGAACCGGGCGACAGGCTGAGAATTGTAGTGGTAAGCAGATAGGTCAGCCACCATTCGATGGTCATGGGTCAGGCTCTCTTTAGTAGCGGAATTGTGACACAATACGCCAGAAATAAGCGCGGCGCTACGGCCTGCGCATGGCATTCAGGACTCTTTATCCGGTCATCAGGAGGGCGAATGAATCAACACAAAGCCAGCTGGCTGCGACGAGAAAAAGCCTTTGCTGCCTTCGCTACCGGGCCACTGCTCGATTTCTGGCACAGCCGCGAAGAGCTTGAGTTTACCGGCGTGGGTAATCTGACGCTGCGCTACGTCCGCTTCACATCACCGCAACACAAGCGTGTGATCCTGATTGTGCCGGGACGCATCGAGAGTTACATAAAATATCCTGAGCTGGCGTACGATCTGTTTCACTGCGGATTTGATGTGGTGATCCTTGACCATCGCGGTCAGGGGCGTTCCGATCGCCTGCTGGAAGATTCACACCGCGGTCACGTGGCGGAATTTACCCATTATGTCGACGACCTTGAAACGCTCTATCTGAAAGAGATTATCAGCGGTCACTACCAGCAGCGCTATGCGCTGGCTCACTCCATGGGCGGCGCAATCTTAACGCTGTTTCTGGCGCGTCAGCCGCAGGCGTTTCATGCGGTCGCGCTGGTGGCGCCGATGTTTGGCATTGCTTTACCGTTGCCCTCTTTTCTGGCCCATCGGATCCTGGACTGGGCGGAGAAGCGTCCGGCGATGCGCGATGGCTATGCGCTCGGCACCGGCCGCTGGCGTGCGCATCCGTTTGGCATTAACCGGCTGACGCACAGCACCGAGCGTTACCGGCGAAACCTGCGCTTTTATGCGGACGATCCGGCGATTCGCGTTGGCGGGCCAACCTACCATTGGGTACGTGAAGGCATCCATGCAGGTCGCAACATCATCAGTCAGGTCGATAAGATCACCACGCCACTGCTGCTGTTACAGGCCAGCGATGATCGGGTGGTCGACAATCGTTCGCAGGACCTTTTTTGTGCCGCGATGGCGGCGGCGGGTCATCCGTGTGAGGGCAATAAGCCACGGGTGATCGACGGTGCGCGTCATGAGATCCTGTTTGAAAAGGATGAGATGCGCGCCGAAGCACTCAATGCAGTGGTCGACTTCTTTTCCTCGCACCACTGACGTTATTTATCCGACCGGTTAAGGCCGGCAGAACCAGATACCCGAGGTTTTCATGTATCACATCGTTGCATCCGATCTGGATGGCACGCTGCTTTCTCCCGAACATCGTCTGACCCCTTTTGCGCGTGAAACGCTGCAGCAGCTGGTCGCGAAAGATATTCACTTTATATTCGCCACCGGCCGTCATCATATCGATGTCGGACAGATGCGCGACAGCCTGGCGATTCCGGCCTATATGATCACCTCAAACGGCGCGCGCGTGCACAACGCAGAGGGCGAACTGGTGTTCAGTCATAATCTGGATGAGGATATCGCCAGCGATCTGTTTGGCCTGCAATATCATCACAGCGATATTCTGACCCACGTTTACCGCGACGATGAGTGGTTTGTCAGCCGCTCAAGCCCGGCTGAGCAGGACTATTTCCGCGAGTCGGTGTTCAACTATCAGGTCTATGAGCCGGGTCTGCTGCCAACCGATAATATCAGCAAGGTCTTTTTCACCTGCGAAAATCCCGAGCATCTGATCCCGATGGAACAGGCGATTGAAGCGCGCTGGGGCGATCGGGTTAACGTCAGTTTCTCACTGCCTACCTGTCTGGAAGTGATGGCGGGCGGCGTGTCGAAAGGGCATGCGCTGGAAGCGGTAGCGAAAACGCTGGGCCATTCACTGGAAAGCTGTATCGCCTTTGGCGACGGCATGAACGATGTGGAGATGCTGAGCATGGCGGGTAAGGGCTTTATCATGCAGAACGCCCATCAGCGGTTGAAAGATACGCTGCCGGAGCTGGATGTGATCGGTTCAAATGCCGATGATGCCGTGCCGCAGACGCTGCGCACGCTCTATCTTGCTTAAGCCGTCAGCGCAAAAAAAGGGCCGGATATCCGGCCCTTTTTTTATTGCCGTCAGGCAGGGGTCTTTTTGTGTTTGTGTTCGCTGACCATGGTCAGTAACAGCAGGATAACCGCCAGCACACAGCCAGCAATCATCACCATGAAGCCGCCGTCCCAGCCGAAGTAATCGACGGTGTAACCGACAATGGCGCTGGCCGCCACCGATCCACCCAGATAGCCGAACAGGCCGGTGAAGCCCGCCGCTGTCCCCGCCGCTTTTTTCGGGGCCAGCTCCAGCGCGTGCAGACCAATCAGCATCACCGGACCGTAGATCAGGAAGCCAATCACAATCATACAGGCCATATCGACGCCAGGATTGCCCGCCGGGTTAAGCCAGTAGATCACGGTCGCGATGGTTACCAGCGTCATAAAGAACACCCCGGTCGCACCGCGATTACCGCGGAACACTTTGTCCGACATCCAGCCGCACAGCAGCGTTCCGGGGATCCCCGCATACTCATACAGGAAGTAAGCCCACGACGATTTATCCAGCGTGAAGTGTTTTACTTCTCTGAGATAGGTCGGCGACCAGTCGAGAATGCCGTAGCGCAGCAGATAAACAAACACGTTGGCCAGCGCGATGTACCACAGCAGCTTGTTCGGCAGCACATATTTCATGAAGATCTGTTTAGCCGTCAGCTCCTCTTCGTGGCTGGCATCATAGTCGGGCGGATAGTCGTTTTTGTACTCTTCAATCGGTGGCAGACCACAGGATTGCGGCGTATCACGCATCAGCGCAAAGGCCAGAATCGCAATGGCGATGGCGCCAAACGCCGGCATATAGAGTGCCGCTTTCCAGTCGTTGAACCACGCCATACCGAGCAGGAACAGCAGAGGCGGAATACCGCCGCCGACATTATGGGCGCAGTTCCAGACCGAAACGATCCTGCCGCGCTCTTTCTGCGACCACCAGTGAACCATGGTACGTCCACAAGGTGGCCAGCCCATGCCCTGGAACCAGCCGCAGATAAACAGCAGCACGAACATCACCATAATGCTGGAGGTGGCCCAGGGAACGAATCCCATGATCAGCATCACTGTCGCAGCCAGAATCAGGCCTGCCGGTAAGAAGACGCGCGGGTTTGAGCGGTCAGAGACCGATCCCATGATGAATTTTGAAAAGCCGTAGGCGATGGATATGCCGGATAAGGCAAAACCGAGATCGCCACGTGAAAAACCCTGCTCTACCAGGTAGGGCATGGCGAGTGCGAAGTTTTTTCTGACCAGATAGTAGGCGGCGTAACCAAAGAAGATCCCGATGAAAATTTGCCAGCGCAGACGACGGTAGAGCGGATCAACGTGATCCTCCGCCACCTGCGGCTGACGTGGTGCAGGTTTAAAAATGCTCAGCATCAGTGAGGCCCTCCAGGGCACATTATGGTTTTTAATTCCCAGCAGGTTGGGGCAGGAAAAGAGCAGAAGAAAATGGACGCAGAATGTTCCATTTCGCGCAAAGAATAGTGTTAGTTGCGCAACGTTACTGTGATGAATGACACATTTGTTACACTTTTATTACATTCTGGAGCGGAAGTGATCATGCGATGGATCATTTCGCGCATTTTATCTGGCTGAAAGATCTTTATGCAGACAGTTATGTCAGTAAGCGAAAGCCCTTTCCGATGGCTATTCTGATCGCCTGGTTTGTAATCAGATGTCAACCAGATTTCACAGCCTGATGGCAGCACATTGTTTACACTGACGGCCTGTTAATTTCGGGGTCGTCACCGTGTTTTTATTGATTATTACCACCATTCTGTGGGCCTTTTCGTTCAGTCTGATTGGCGAATACCTTGCCGGGCAGGTGGACAGTTGGTTCTCTGTACTGATGCGACTGGCGCTGGCTGCGCTGGTATTTTTACCTTTCCTGCGCTGGCGTGGTCATCGCCCTTCAACGCTGTTGCTTTACATGCTGGTCGGGATGCTGCAGTTGGGCGTGATGTATCTGCTGAGTTTCGAAGCCTATCTCTACCTTAGCGTGTCGGAATTCCTGCTGTTTACGGTGATGACGCCGCTTTATGTGACGCTGATTTACGATCTGATCAGCCGTCGTCCACTGCGCATCGGCTATATCTTCAGTGCACTGCTGGCTGTGGCAGGTGCGGCCATTATTCGCTATGACAAAGTCAGCGATCATTTCTGGTTTGGTCTGCTGTTAGTGCAACTGGCAAATATCTGCTTTGCGGCGGGAATGGTGGGCTATAAGCGTCTGCAGGAGACCCGCCCGATGCCGCAGCACACGGCCTTCTCCTGGTTCTATCTGGGTGCGGTGTTGATTGCGGTGATCGCCTGGTGTGCCTGGGGCAATCCGCAGAAGTTGCCGACCACCTCATTGCAGTGGGGCATTCTGGTCTGGCTGGGCATTGCGGCTTCCGGTCTCGGCTATTTTATGTGGAATTATGGTGCGACCCAGGTCGATGCCGGCACGCTGGGCATTATGAATAACATGCACGTTCCTGCCGGGCTGCTGGTGAATCTGGCTATCTGGCAGGAGAAACCGCACTGGCCAAGCTTTATTGCGGGCGCGCTGGTGATCCTCGCCTCGCTGTGGGTGCATAAGCGCTGGGTGGTGGGACGCGGTGACCGATCATAAACAGGGCTGCAACAGGGGTGCGGCCTCCCGGGCTGGCGCGTCCGATCGCGAAGGAATCTCACATCCCTGTGGATCGGCCGGGCCATCCCTGGCCCGGACGCTTCGCTCTTCAGACGCGCCAGCCCTGGAGACTTAACAGCATCATCGCAGTTGAACCAAGGGCTCAGAGCGAATATGAAGGAGGGGATGGAGCGCTGAAACGTAGAGCATTCGCGATGGAGCTGGCGTGTGCGATCGCGAAGGAATCTTCCAGGATGGTTCAGAAATGCTCCCGGCGCTTTTTTCCCCTGCGACGAAGGCTCTACCGATGACCCGCTTTCACTCCCCAGGGCTGGCCTGGTGTTGCTAATTAAAAAGCCATGAAGAAGCTTAAGGGAAGAGGTGGCGCAACTGAGGAGCAAAGCGTCCGAGCCAGGGATGGCGAGGCCGTGCTGCATGGATGCAGGCTTTCTTTGCGATCAGATGCGCCACTTCTGACCACGCAGGTACCCGAAGCGATCAGCCACAGACGTTAAGCAGGCTTTTCACTCTTAGGACGCTGAATCATCGCCAGCCCTTTCAGGAAGTTACGCAGAATCTGATCGCCGCATTCGCGATAGTTCTTATGATCAGGTTTGCGGAAAATCGCACCAATCTCAGCCTGTGAAACGGTAAAATTCACGCGTTTCAGTACATCAGGAATGTCGGTGGTTTTCAGATCAAAAGCGATACGCAGCTTTCTCATGAAGATGTTATTGGTCATCTTGCGCTCAATCGACGGCGCGGGCGCATCTTCACTTTTGCCGCGACGGTAGAAGATCAGGCCATTCAGGAAATAACCCATCAGCACATCGGGGCAGGGACGGAACGCAGCATCGTCATCTTTTTTCAGCCACGCCTGAATATCCGCCAGCGGCACGTCACATTGCGCCAGCGCAAAAATCTCCACCATTTTGGCATCGCTCAGGTTGAGCATATAGCGCACGCTGCGCAGAATATCATTGTTAGTCATGGTGAAATCTTCTCGTGGTCAGTCGACAGGCTGCGCATTATAGGGGATTTTGCCCGCCTTCGCGCAGGTTTGTGCCCGCCAGATTATCGCTGCAACACCGCACCGGGCAGCGCGGCGTCGCGCACAAAAGGCAGATGCTCACAGGCGTGCTGACGGGCAAAGCGGATAAACGCTTCCAGCACCGGCTGACGTTGCTCCCCTTCGCGCACGGCCGCATAAAGACGGCTCCACAGGCCATCGCCCAGCGTGCGGGTGACCACCAGACCCTGCTTCTCAAAACTCTCCACCACCCAGTGCGGCAGCGCGGCAATCCCCATACGTGCCGAGACCATCTGAATCATCAGCAGGGTGTTATCCACACTTTTCAGTGCCGGACTGACGCCTGCGGGCTGCAGGAAGTGACGCCAGATATCCAGACGCTGACGCTGCACCGGATAGATCATCAACACCTCATCGGCTAGATCTTCCGGCGAAATCTGCTCAACCTGCGCCAGCGGGTGATCCGTTGCCAGCACCAGCCGCACTTCATAATCAAACATCGGGGAGTAGAACAGACCCGAGCGCGCCAGGATATCGGAGGTCAGCACCACATCCAGCTCACCCTGTTGCAGGGCGGGTTGAGGATCAAAGGTCACGCCCGATTTGAAATCCATCACCACCTGCGGCCAGCTCTGACGGAATTTATCCAGCGCGGGGGTCAGCCACTGAATGCAGCTATGGCACTCTATTGCCACCCGCAGCGTGGTCTGATGTGGCTCATGGCAGGCCTGCAATGCCTGCTGAATCTGCGGCAGCACCTGCTCTGCCAGCTGCAGCAGAATATCGCCCTGCGGCGTAAAGCGCAGCGGCTGACTTTTACGCACGAACAGGCGGAATCCCAGCCGCTGCTCCAGATCGCTGAACTGATGAGACAACGCCGATTGCGTCTGATGAAGCTGGGCCGCCGCCGCCGCCAGCGAGCCCGTATTGCGCAGAGCCTGAAGCGTCCGCAGGTGCTTGAGTTCGATCATGAGAGTCCTTCACATCGAAAATGAACATATTGCGCTTGAGCAATATACAGTACCCGCAGAGTATAGCAGTGTAAACATCTGGACGGCTAAACATCTTTGGCTGCCCATTTCAGCCAAAGTGAAAGATTATCTGGAGAACAGCATATGACTATCCTGAACCATACCCTCGGCTTTCCCCGTATTGGCCTGCGCCGTGAACTGAAAAAAGCGCTGGAGAGTTACTGGGCTGGCGACAGCACGCAGCAGGCGTTACTGGCGACGGGCCGTGAGCTGCGTGCGCGACACTGGCAACAACAGAAAGAAGCGGGCGTCGATCTGCTGCCGGTCGGCGATTTCGCCTGGTATGACCATGTGCTGACCACCAGCCTGATGCTGGGCAACGTGCCCGCGCGTCATCAGAACAAAGCAGGCACTGTGGACCTCGACACCCTGTTCCGCCTGGGACGCGGTCGTGCGCCGACCGGCGAGCCTGCGGCGGCGGCAGAAATGACCAAATGGTTTAACACCAACTATCACTACATGGTGCCGGAGTTTACCCAAGGGCAGACGTTTAAACTGACCTGGACCCAGCTGCTGGATGAGGTGGATGAGGCACTGGCGCTGGGACACAACATCAAGCCAGTGCTGCTGGGGCCGGTGACGTATCTGTGGCTGGGTAAAGTGAAGGGTGAGCCGTTTGAACGTCTGTCGCTGCTGGAGGGAATTCTGCCGGTCTATCAGCAGGTGCTGGCGGAACTGGCTAAGCGCGGCATCGAATGGGTACAGATTGATGAACCCGCTCTGGCACTGGAGTTGCCGCAGACGTGGCGCGAAGCCTTCCAGCCGGCGTATGACGCACTGCAGGGTCACAGCAAACTGCTGCTGACCACCTATTTTGACAGCATCGGCCAGAACATTGATGTGATTCGTGCGCTGCCGGTGCAGGGGCTGCATGTCGATCTGGTCCATGGTCGTGATGATATTCAGCAACTGAATCAGCAACTGCCCGCCAGCTGGCTGCTGTCGCTCGGCGTGATCAACGGACGCAACGTCTGGCGCGCCGATCTGAGCCGCTGGTTCAGCCGCTTGCAACCGCTGACCAGAGCGCGTGAACAGGTGTGGATCGGCTCCTCCTGCTCGCTGCTGCATAGCCCTATCGACCTGAGCGTCGAGACCCGTCTGGATGATGAAGTCAAAAGCTGGTTCGCCTTTGCGCTGCAGAAATGTGCCGAGCTCTCGCTGCTGAGTCAGGCACTCAACAACAACGATGCGACGGCGCTGGAAGCCTGGAGCGCACCGGTACACGCCCGTGCTCACTCCCGCCGCGTGCATAATGCGGCGGTGGGCCAGCGTATTAAGGCCATTACCCCACAGCACAGTGAACGCCAGAGCGCTTATCCGGTGCGGGCGGTCCTGCAGCGTCAGCGTTTTAATCTGCCAGCCTGGCCTACCACCACCATCGGCTCTTTTCCGCAGACCACTGAAATTCGCGGCCTGCGCCTCGACTTTAAACAGGGCCGGCTCGACAGTAACCATTACCGCACCGGCATCGCGGAGCACATTAAGCAGGCGATTCTCGAACAGGAGCGGCTGGGGCTGGATGTGCTGGTGCACGGTGAAGCGGAACGTAACGACATGGTTGAGTACTTCGGCGAACATCTGGAGGGGTTTGTCTTCACACAGAATGGCTGGGTTCAGAGCTACGGTTCACGCTGTGTGAAACCGCCTGTCATTATTGGCGATGTCAGTCGTCCGGAGGCGATCACCGTTGAGTGGGCCAGATATGCCCAGTCGCTGACCAACAAGCCGGTAAAAGGGATGCTGACCGGTCCGGTAACCATCCTCTGCTGGTCATTCCCGCGTGAAGATGTGTCACGCGAAACCATCGCGAAACAGATCGCGCTGGCGCTGCGTGATGAAGTCGAAGACCTGGAGAAGGCGGGCATCGGGATTATCCAGATTGATGAGCCTGCGCTGCGTGAAGGTCTGCCACTGCACCAGTCTGAATGGGCTGCCTACCTGAACTGGGCGGTGGAGGCCTTCCGACTGAATGCGGCGGTGGCGCGGGATGAAACCCAGATTCATACCCATATGTGTTACTGCGAATTTAACGACATTATGGATGCTATCGCGGCGCTGGATGCCGATGTGATCACCATCGAAACCTCGCGATCTGACATGGACCTGCTGGAGGCGTTTGAGAACTTCGACTACCCGAATGAAATCGGTCCCGGCGTCTACGACATCCATTCGCCTAACGTCCCCAGCGTGGAGTGGATAGAAGAACTGTTGCTGAAGGCGGCGAAACGTATTCCGGAAGCGCGTCTGTGGGTGAACCCGGACTGCGGTTTGAAAACACGGGGCTGGACGGAAACGCGTCAGGCGCTGGCGAACATGGTGACGGCGGCGAAGAAATTGCGTGGAGAAACGGCGTAGGGAATCGGGTCTGGTGGACGAAAAAATCAGGGGCGCAGACGCGCCCCTTTTTCATTTACTACGATGCAACACCATACTGCCTGAACCAGGCCAGCATCCGCTGCCAGCCATCATTGGCAGATTCAGCATGGTAGCTTGCACGATAGTCAGCATTAAAGGCATGGCCCGCTTCGGGATAGACGATGATCTCTGCGGTTGCATTGGCGGCATGCAGTGCCTGACGCATCTGCTCGACGCTCTCCAGCGGGATACCCTCATCCTGGCCACCATACAAACCTAATACTGGCGCATTCAGGTCGACCGCAATATCAATAGGATGCTTCTGCTGCTTCAGCGTACGCTCACCGGTCAGTCGTCCATACCACGCCACGGCGGCGCGCAGTTGCGGGTTATGCGCGGCGTAGAGCCAGCTGATTCGGCCACCCCAGCAAAAACCGGTGATGCCCATGCGACGAATATCGCCGCCGTTGCGTGCGGCCCAGTTGGCGGCATGATCGAGATCGGCCAGCACCTGGCTGTCAGGCACTTTGCTGACCAGCTCGCTGAACAGCGTCGGGATATCATTATACTCAGCGGGATCGCCCTCGCGGAAATAGAGCTCAGGCGCAATCGCCAGATAGCCTTCCAGCGCCAGGCGGCGGCAGATATCCCGGATGTGTTCATGCACACCAAAGATCTCCTGCACGACCAGTACGACTGGCCACGGGCCTTCCGCTGACTGGGGTTTTGCAAAGAATGCCGGCATATTTTCGCCCTGGCTGGGCACTGAGGTTTCACCCGCGTGAATCGCCGGGCTGTCGGTAATGATGGTGGTGGAGGCGGTGGGCTGCACGGCAGGGGCAAAGCCGCCCGGCGCCGGTTTTTGTGCCATATTATCACTGGGTTTCATTATTCTCTCCGTGCAAGCATTTGCGCAATCACGTAACTATAGCCTGGCCGGAAAGCGTATGCGCCAGGTGTCGGGTCACAGAATCAGCAGCGAATAAAATCATCCTTCTCTTTAACATTGCGCAGACCCTGACACAGCCCCACCGAGAGCTATCCGCACCAGGAAGATGCTATTGTGTGATTGTTGTCACAATTTATCTTTCGGGAAATGTAACTTTCATTTTCTTAAGTGAATGTTGTCACATATTTATTGGGCGTGCTGGCGTAGAGTGGCGCGCTACCTTCCCTTAACAGGAGTCTGAAAATGACACAGTCTGACGTTTTCCATCTTGGCCTGACCAAAGCCGATCTGCAGGGCGCCACCCTGGCGATTGTGCCGGGCGATCCGGAGCGCGTGAAGAAAATTGCCGGACTGATGGAAGATGCCACGCATCTCGCCTCACACCGTGAATTTACCTCCTGGCTGGCAAAAATTGATGGTAAGCCGGTCGTGGTCTGCTCAACCGGCATTGGCGGTCCTTCGACCTCGATTGCGGTCGAAGAGCTGGCACAGCTTGGCGTACGTACCTTCCTGCGTGTCGGTACCACGGGCGCTATCCAGCCGCATATCAATGTCGGCGATGTGCTGGTGACCACCGCATCCGTTCGCCTTGACGGGGCCAGCCTGCATTTTGCGCCGATGGAGTTTCCGGCAGTGGCTGATTTCGCCTGCACCACCGCGCTGGTTGCCGCCGCAGAAGCTTGTGGCGCGAAAACGCATATTGGCATCACGGCCTCTTCTGACACCTTCTATCCGGGTCAGGAGCGCTACGACACCGTCTCAGGCCGCGTAGTCAGTCGCTTCAGGGGATCGATGAAAGAGTGGCAGGAGATGGGCGTTCTCAACTATGAGATGGAATCCGCTACACTGTTAACCATGTGCGCCAGCCAGGGTCTGCGAGCCGGCATGGTGGCGGGCGTGATTGTGAACCGCACTCAGAAAGAGATCCCGGATGCGGTCACCATGAAACAGACAGAAAGTGACGCAGTGAAGATTGTGGTCGAAGCGGCGCGTCGCTTACTATAACGACCGCGTCTGGCAGCAGGTTTTTTGTCCAGACTCAAAATCTGCTGCCGGTAGTTAACGGCGCGTAATATCAGTGAAACCTGAGAGTTTTTATGCGCAATACTATTCCCGTCCGACGTCCTGCCCCTGGTGCTAATCCGGCCGCACTCAAAGCCATGCTGGAACGCAGTGCCGAACGTTTTCGCGCCGCCATGCAACAGGGCGACTATGCGCTGGCCGCTCAATGCTGTGAAGAGGTATTGCGCACGATGCCCAATCAGATGCAGGTGCTGAGCGACTACGCGCTCTGCCTGCTGCGTCTGGGTCAGTACAATAAATCGTACAAAATCTACCAGAAAATTTATCAGTCACCGCCTGCTGTACAGGCTACCGCCTCTGAAACCTGGCTGGATGGTCTGACCGAAGTGTGTGGCTGGCTGGATAAAAAGGATGAGGTGGCGCGTCATGGCCTGGCCTCGCTGATGCGCTCTGATGCGCGTTTCAGCCAGGGGCAGCGCGCCACATTTCCCGCTCCGCAACCGGAGCCTGTCGATCTCACTCATCCGCACCAGAATGTCATCGCTTTCTGCCTCTATGGCGATCAGCCGCGCTACTGTGAAACCTTAATCAAAAACGTTGAAGTGGCGCCTGAGCTCTATCCCGGCTGGGTCTGCCGCATCTACCTCGATGACAGCGTGCCGCAGCATGTCTGGCAGCGCCTTGACCAGCCGCACGTCCAGCTGATCGATATGTCTCACGAGAAAACGCTGTTTCCGACCCTGTGGCGTTTCCTGGTAATGGACGATCCGGGCGTGAAGCGTTTTATCGTGCGTGATGCCGACTCGCTGCTCTCGGAGCGCGAAGCGGCAGCGGTTAACGCCTGGCTGGCGTCGCCTTACTGGTTCCACCATATGCGTGACTACTTCTCCCATACTGAGCTGCTGCTGGCAGGGATGTGGGGCGGCTGTCACGGCGTCTTCCGGGATGTGGAACAGGCGATGCGCGATTTCATTGCGCAGTATCAGGGCAGCCAGCGCTTCACCGATCAATATTTCCTCAAGGTGGCGTTGTGGCCGACGGTGCGTGAAAGCCTCCTGAGCCACGATGAGTTGTTTCATTTTCATCAGGCCCAGCCGTGGCCTGACCATGCCCCCGTGCGCTGGCAGACGCCGCATTTCCATGTGGGCAGCAATGCCGGTTTTGCCAGTATGACCGGCAAATCCAGCGCCGCTGAGGGAAGCAGACAGCGCGTCGCGATCACCTCGGGCGGGACAACCTGGCACTATCTGGCGCAGGTTAAAAAGGGTGAATGGCTATTGCCCATGCCGTTTTTTCTGATTGATGAGTGGCAGGCTGGCAAGCTCACGGTGGCGGCGCTGTAAGGCGCTGAATCCTGCTAAAATTATCTGGACATTCATACAGTGCGACTCTACCTTTCCCTCAGCAGCCTGAGTCGCGGGGGAAATCATGGATCAGCACATCATTATCAGCGCCTGTCTGGCGCTTGCCGGGTTAGGGATTGGCTGGATGCTGGCACAGTTACGTGCCGGCCATCAGGTCGCCAGTTTCCAGACCGAGCGCCGTCTGCAGGAAGAGGCGCAACAGCGTCAGCAGCAGCAAATCGAACAGCTTCAGCAGCAGACGCAGCAGCGTGAGCAGGAGCTTCGTCAGCTGCACGGCGCGCTGAGCGGCGCCAATGAGCGGCTGCAACAGCTTGATTACTGGCGTAATGAAAGTGAGCAGCTTAATCGTGAACTGCGCAATCAGCTGGAGGTCAACAGCGCACAGGAAGCGGAGCTGCGCGAGGTGACCATTCGCCTTGAAGAGACCCGTTTCGCCGCAGAAGAGAAACAGCGCCTGCTGACCAACAGCGAACAACGCCTTAGCGCCCAGTTTGAAAACCTCGCCAACCGTATTTTCGAAAACAGCGGCCGTCGCGTCGATGAACAGAACCGGCAAAGTCTGGACGGGCTGATTGGTCCGTTGCGTGAACAGCTTGATGGCTTCCGTCGTCAGGTTCATGAAAGCTTTGGCGCAGAAGCGCGTGAGCGACATACCCTGACCCATGAAATCCGGCAGTTACAGCAGCTGAATGCACAGATGGCGCAGGAGGCGCTTAACCTGACCAAAGCGCTGAAGGGCGATAATAAAATCCAGGGTAACTGGGGTGAAGTGGTGCTGAGCCGGGTACTGGAAGCTTCCGGACTGCGTGAAGGCTACGAATATGAAACCCAGGTGAGCATTCAGTCAGAACAGCAGGGCAGGATGCAGCCGGATGTGATTGTGCGCCTGCCGCAGGGCAAAGATGTGGTGGTGGACGCCAAAATGACGCTGGTGGCCTATGAGCGCTACTTCAATGCGGATGATGAGATCGAACGAGAGCAGGCTATTCAGGAACATGTCGCTGCCATGCGGGCGCACATCCGCCTGCTGGGACGAAAAGATTATCAACAATTGCCCGGCTTACGATCGCTGGATTATGTGCTGATGTTTATCCCGGTGGAGCCCGCCTTTTTGCTGGCCATTGACCGCCAGCCTGAGCTGATTGGCGAGGCGCTGCAGCAGAACATCATGCTGGTCAGCCCCACCACGCTGCTGGTGGCGTTACGTACCATTAATAACCTGTGGCGCTATGAGCATCAGAGCCGCAATGCACAGCGTATTGCCGATCGGGCAACGCGGCTCTATGACAAGATGCGGCTGTTTGTCGATGACATGAGCGGCATTGGTCACAGCCTGGATAAAGCACAGAACAGCTATCGCGAGGCGATGAAAAAGCTGTCAGAAGGGCGCGGCAACCTGATTGCGCAGACTGAAGGATTTCGTGCGCTTGGCGTGGAGATCAAACGGCCAATTAATCCTCAGCTGGCCGAACGAGCCATGCCGGAAAACCGGGCGGCTGATGATGCAGATGATGACAGTGATGCGGATGAGAGTGAGATGCATGTGAGGCGCCTCCACGAATAGTATGGGCGCAGCGTGCCTGACTTCCGTGACTCTGATACACTTCGGGAAGTATTGTTTGTGGAGCAGGTAAAACCGATGGCAGATGAATCACAGCAGGAAACTACCCATTTTGGCTTTCAGACGGTCGCCAAAAGCGAAAAAGCTGACAAAGTCGCGGACGTGTTTCACTCCGTAGCGGCAAAATATGACCTGATGAACGATTTGATGTCGTTTGGCGTCCATCGTATCTGGAAGCGTTTTACCATTGACAGCAGCGGCGTACGTCGCGGTCAGCGCGTGTTAGATCTGGCGGGGGGTACCGGCGATCTGACGGCTAAATTTTCTCGCCTGGTGGGCGAAACGGGTCAGGTGGTACTGGCCGATATCAACAGTTCCATGCTGAAGATGGGCCGCGAAAAGCTGCGCAATCAGGGCGTGGTCGGCAACGTGAGTTACGTACAGGCCAACGCCGAAGCCCTGCCTTTCCCCGATAACTATTTCGACTGCATTACCATCTCTTTTGGCCTGCGTAACGTTACGGAAAAAGAGAAGGCGCTGGCCTCTATGTTCCGGGTACTCAAGCCGGGCGGACGCCTGCTGGTGCTGGAGTTCTCTAAACCCGTCCTGGATCCGCTGAGCAAAGCGTATGACGCCTACTCGTTCCATATTCTGCCGCGTATCGGACAGCTGGTGGCGCAGGATGCAGAGAGCTATCGCTATCTGGCCGAATCGATCCGCATGCATCCCGATCAGGAGACCCTGAAAGCGATGATGAACGATGTCGGTTTTGAAAATACCACTTACTCCAATATGACCGGCGGCATTGTGGCGCTGCATCGTGGATTTAAGTTCTGAGTGAGATGGTAATGAACCTGACGCCCTTGATTACCGCGGGCCTGGAAACGGCGCTGAACCGTATTCTCTATCGCGATCGTGGCCTGAAACCGGCGCGGCAACGCCTGAATGGCAAAGTGCTGACGCTGCGCCTGAATGAGTTCTCTCATCCGCTGGTGCTGGTCTTCAGTGAACAGCAGGTCGATGTGTTGGCTGACTGGCAGGATCGCAGTGACTGCACGGTGATCACCTCGCTGAAAACCCTGCCGAAGCTGCGCGATCGCCAGCAGCTGACGCCGCTGATCCGTAGCGGTGAACTGCAGGTTGAAGGTGACCTGCAGGTGGTGCAGCAGTTCTCTGCGCTGATGGATCTGGCTGAGCTGGATCCGGCAGAATATCTGGCTCCCTGGGTCGGCGATATCGCCGCACAGGGGATCAGCCAGCGCTCACAACAGGCATTACGCTTTTTCAAAGGTGAAGTGCAGCGTCGCCAGGATTATCTCGGACAGGCCATAACCGAAGAGTGGCGTGTTGCGCCTGGCTCGCTGGAATTAGCCTGGTTTTCTGAGGAGGTCGACGCGATGGAACGTTCGCTTGAGGCGCTTGATGCGCGTCTGGCGCAGCTGGAGGCAAAATGAGTTTTGGAGAGATCCGCCGCTTATATCTGATCATGAAGGTGTTTCTGACCTATGGCCTTGATGAACTGATTCCTCAGACACGCCTCACTTTCCTGTTCCGCCTGTGGCGTCGCTCTGTTTTCTGGATCCCTAATCTGCATCAGCATGAACCGATCGGCGCACGTATGCGCATGGCGATGGAGCAGCTGGGTCCGGTCTGGATCAAGTTTGGCCAGATGCTGTCGACCCGTCGTGATCTCTTCCCGCCGCTGATTGCCGATCAACTGGCGATCCTGCAGGACCGTGTTGCGCCGTTCGATGGCGTCAAAGCCAAAGCGCAGATTGAAGCTTCAATGGGCGCGCCGATTGAAACCTGGTTTGATGATTTTGATATCAAGCCACTGGCTTCGGCATCCATTGCGCAGGTGCACACCGCCACGCTGAAATCAACTGGCAAGAAAGTGGTGATCAAAGTGATTCGCCCCGATATTTTGCCGGTGATTCGGGCGGACATGAAGCTGATCTATCGCCTGGCCCGCTGGGTCCCGCGCCTGTTGCCGGATGGCCGTCGTCTGCGTCCGGTCGAGGTGGTGCGCGATTATGAGAAAACCCTGCTTGATGAGCTGAATCTGTTACGTGAAGCGGCCAACGCCATTCAGCTGCGCCGGAATTTTGAAGATAGCCGCATGCTCTATGTGCCGGAAGTCTATTCCGACTACTGCAGCGAAACCATGATGGTGATGGAGCGCATCTACGGCATTCCGATTTCAGATGTTGCCACGCTGGAGCGTCATGGCGTTAATATGAAGCTGCTGGCAGAACGTGGCGTGCAGGTCTTCTTCACCCAGGTCTTCCGCGACAGCTTCTTCCATGCGGATATGCATCCTGGCAATATTTTTGTCAGCTATGAACATCCGGAAGATCCACAATATATCGGCATCGATTGCGGTATCGTGGGTTCACTGAACAAAGAAGATAAGCGCTATCTGGCTGAAAACTTTATCGCCTTCTTCAACCGTGACTACCGTAAGGTCGCGGAGTTGCACGTTGACTCAGGCTGGGTGCCGCCCGATACCAACGTAGAAGATTTCGAGTTTGCGATTCGTACGGTCTGCGAGCCGATTTTTGAAAAACCGCTGGCTGAAATCTCCTTCGGGCATGTGCTGCTGAACCTGTTCAACACCGCACGCCGCTTTAATATGGAAGTGCAGCCGCAGCTGGTCCTGCTGCAAAAAACGCTGCTCTATGTTGAAGGCATCGGCCGTCAGCTCTATCCGCAGCTCGACCTGTGGAAGACAGCCAAGCCCTTCCTGGAAGAGTGGATCAAAGATCAGGTGGGATTACCGGCTATTATCCGTGCGGTAAAAGAGAAAGCGCCATTCTGGGCTGAGAAACTCCCTGAGCTGCCGGAGCTGTTTTACGACAGCATGCGCCAGCACAAACTTTTGCGGCACAGCGTCGATAAATTAGTGGGCGATATGAATGCGCAGCGCGTCCGGCACCATCAGGCGCGTTACCTGTTCGGCGTCGGTGCAACGTTGCTGTTAAGCGGAACGGCTGTGCTGCTCACCCGACCGGATTGGGACTTTTTCCCGGCGGTGTTGATGGCAGCAGGAATTGTCTCCTGGTTAATCGGCTGGCGTAAGACAAACTGATTGTCACGTCCGTCTAAAAAAAGGTAATGTCGCTGGCTCAGGCCCGGTTGAAAAGGGCACTCTGTGGTGCATTACCTCATCGTTTTCACAGAATATTAGAGGCTATCTCATGGGCGGTATCAGTATCTGGCAATTGTTAATCATTGCCGTGATTGTTGTACTTCTGTTCGGTACCAACAAATTACGTAATCTGGGTTCAGATTTGGGTTCTTCGATTCGTGGCTTCAAAAAAGCCATGGGTGACGAGGACGACAAAAAGGATCAACCGAAAGAGCAGGACGCTGACTTCGCTGCCAAAACGCTGGCGGACAAACAGCAAACTTCGGCTAACAAAGAAGAAGCCAAGAACGACAAGCAGGTGTAAACCGTGTTTGATATTGGTTTTAGTGAACTGGTATTGGTGTTCGTGATCGGGCTGATTGTACTCGGCCCGCAACGTTTACCGGTTGCGGTGAAAACCGTGGTCGGCTGGATCAGGGCGATTCGTTCGCTGGCAGCCAATGTACAACATGAACTGGCGCAGGAGCTCAAGCTGCAGGAGTTGCAGGAGAGCCTGAAAAAGGTGGAAGAAGCGGGCCGTGGCACGCTCTCACCAGAGCTGAAAGAGTCGATGGAAGAGCTGCGTAAAACTGCGGATTCAATGAAACGCTCGGTCAGTCAGAGCATCGACATTGAAAAAGAGGAAGACGAGGCAAACACCATCCATTCGGCTCAGCACAGGCCCGCGCCTGCTCCGGCTGAGCCTTCGGCGACACCGGCTACAGCAGAACATCAGGCCAGTGCCCCGGCACAGACACCGTCTGCGGTTTCAGAATCAGGCCCGGCGGTGCAGCCCTCTGCCGCACCTTCTGCCGTCGCCAATGCTCCTGCACCGGCTTCTTCAGCGGTTTCATCAGGTCCGGCGGTGCAGTCCTCTGCCGCACCAACCGCTGTGGCCAGCGCACCGGCACAGGCGCCCGCTGGCGACGTTGCCAGGCCGGCAGATCCTGCGCGTCATTCCGCTACCCCCTCTTCTGCAAGTGATGAACGATAATGGCCGTTGAAGATACCCAACCGCTCATCAGTCATCTGATTGAGCTGCGTAAGCGACTACTGAACTGCATCGTCGCCGTATTAGCGATTTTCCTGGTGCTGGTTTATTTCGCCAACGACATCTACCAGCTGGTTGCGGCACCGCTAATCAGCCAGATGCCGGTGGGCTCCAGCATGATCGCGACCGATGTGGCCTCACCGTTTTTCACCCCGATTAAGCTGACCATTATAGTGTCGGTGTTTCTTGCGGTGCCGGTGATCCTCTATCAGGTCTGGGCATTTGTCGCCCCGGCGCTTTACCGTCATGAGCGCAGGCTGGTTATGCCGCTGCTGTTTTCCAGCACCTTCCTTTTCTACTTCGGCGTGGCCTTTGCCTATTTCGTGGTCTTCCCGCTGGCATTTGGTTTTTTCACCAAGACAGCGCCGATCGGCGTGACTGTAGCAACGGATATCTCCAAATACCTCGATTTTGTCATGACGCTGTTTATGGCATTTGGCGTGGCGTTTGAAGTGCCGGTGGCGATTGTGTTGCTGTGCTGGACCGGTATCACCAGCCCGGAAGAGTTGAAGAAGAAACGTCCCTATATTCTGGTGGGCGCCTTCGTGGTCGGGATGTTGCTCACACCGCCGGATGTTTTTTCCCAAACTTTGCTCGCTATTCCGATGTACTGCCTGTTTGAAGTCGGCGTATTCTTTTCCCGTTACTATGTGGGTAAAGGCCGCCGGTTACAGGATGAAGAAGAGAATACCGACTCCTGATGCGGACAGCTTTACCCGCACTGGCGGGAAGCGATCAATCCAAACCGCCCTGATGGGCGGTTTTTGTTTATAAACTGTGGGAAAAATTATGTTTGATATCGGTGTAAACCTGACCAGCACGCAATTCGCCTCCGACCGGCAAAAGGTGGTTAAACGCGCGCGTGATGCGGGCGTCACCGGCATGCTTATTACCGGCACTAACGCGCTGGAGAGCCAGCAGGCTCAGCGACTGGCTGAAGATCAAGCGGGCTTCTGTTGGTCTACCGCGGGCGTCCATCCTCATCATGCCAGCGAATGGTCAACGGAAATTGCCAGCACCCTGCGTCGCCTGGCTGAAAAACCGGAAGTGGTTGCCATCGGTGAATGCGGACTCGATTTCAATCGCAATCTGTCGGCTCATGAGCAGCAGGAGTATGCGTTTGATGCGCAGCTGGCTCTGGCGGCGGAACTCAATATGCCGGTCTTTCTGCACTGCCGCGAAGCCCATGCGCGTTTCGCTGCAGTGCTGGCGCCCTGGCTGCCAAAACTGCCTGGCGCGGTAATCCACTGCTTTACCGGCACGCGTGACGAACTGGAAGCCTGTCTGGGCATGGGATTATCGGTAGGGATTACGGGCTGGGTATGCGATGAGCGCCGTGGTCTGGAGTTGCGCGAGCTGCTGCCACTGATTCCGGCCGATCGCCTGCTGCTGGAAACGGATGCCCCATATCTGCTGCCGCGCGACATGCGTCCACGCCCGACTTCGCGCCGTAATGAACCCTGCTTTTTACCGCATATTGTGCACCAGGTGGCGACATGGCGTGGTGAGAGTGCTGAGGAACTGGCGACCCGCATCGACCATAATGCGCGGACGTTATTCAGACTGGCTTAAATCTTGCGGAACTGCTTGTTGTCGACGCTGCGCATTACCTGCTTGTTCAGCAAATTAAGCAACAGAATTGAGCGCGTTTCACCATCCGGCTCGGCAAAGATAGCGCGCAGCCCTTCAAACGTCCCGTCGGTGATGACCACTTCATCACCGCTTTGCGGCGTTTCAGGGTCAAGCAGGATTTGCGGGACGTCTGTTTCCAGCGCTTCAATCACGGCTGAAGGCACGGTCGCGGGCGTCGTGCCAAAGCGCACGAAGTGGCTGACGCCACGGGTGCTGCTGATCGTCGTGGTGTGAATGGCTTCCGGATCAAACTCGATAAACAGATAATTCGGGAACAGTGGCTCACTCACGGTGGTGCGTTTACCGCGCACGATCTTTTCCAGAGCGATCATCGGGCTGAGGCAATGCACTTCCTGCCGCTCCAGATGCTCCTTCGCGCGCAGTAGCTGTCCACGTTTGCAATAGAGTAAGTACCAGGATTCCATAACTGCTCCCATTGAATGGACGCTAAGAATAGCAAACCTGCTGCCAGAGTTATAGCGCAGGGGCAGGGTAAAGCGTCCCGCAAAGAAAATAAACTGAGACTTTTCTTAAGATGCCCGATGGCAGCAGAAAAGGTGACTGAAAATTGACGTCTGCTATTGCTCTGTATCAGACTCAATGACCATCACATCTGCAAAAGGATCCTCTGATGGAACTCTTTCTGTTGAGCAACGGCAAGCTGGCGGATGATGCGCCGCTGCTGGGCTATGCGCAGCCGCAGCTGCACGCCATGACTGCCCGACGCGCTATCCGCTCGGCGGTACTGATCCCCTACGCGATTATTCGTGGCGATCAGCAGCAACGCGCCGCCGAACTCAGTGCCTCTCTGGGCATTCAGGTTGAGCGGGTTCAGGCATTCGCCTCACCGGCTGAAGCGATTGCGCAGGCAGAGCTGATTTTAGTCAGCGGCGGCAACACCTGGTTCCTGAATCAGATGCTGCATGAGCAGGGTCTGATCGGGGCGATTCAGCGCGCGGTGCGGGAGCGGCAGGTACCTTATGTCGGCTGGAGCGCAGGCTGCAACGTGGCGACGCCCTCAATCCGTACCACGAACGATATGCCGGTGCGCAGCAGCGTGGTGCTGCCTGCGCTGGGACTCTTTCCGGTGCAGATTAATCCCCACTATCTGGATGCCAGCGTCAGCGGTCATATGGGCGAAACCCGTGACGAACGGCTGGCAGAGTTCTGTGCAGTTAATCCGACCGAGTCGGTGATTGCACTGCGTGAAGGCAGTTTTCTGCACGTTCACGACAATCAGCTGCGCTATCACAGCGTGCGAAACGAAGATTTTAAACTGTTTCGCCACGGCGAGCCGATTCAGGGGTATCACGATGCCCGCGCGTTACAACCGCTGGTTCCCTTTCAGTGCGTATGACGCTGCCATATAAACCTCAGCATAACCGCTTAATCAGACCTATAATGGCCGATTCACTCTGGCCGGAAAGCTAAAGCCGCATGAAATATCACGATTTAAGAGACTTTCTCGCGCTGCTCGAACAGCGCGGTGAGCTAAAGCGCATTACCCAGTCGATCGATCCTGAACTGGAAATGACTGAAATCGCCGACCGCACCCTGCGTGCCGGTGGCCCGGCTCTGCTGTTTGAAAACCCGAAAGGGTACGACATGCCGGTACTGTGCAATCTGTTCGGCACACCAAAGCGTGTGGCAATGGGCATGGGCCAGGAAGAGGTCAGCGCACTGCGTGAAGTGGGTAAACTGCTGGCCTTCCTGAAAGAGCCGGAGCCGCCAAAAGGCTTCCGCGATCTGTTCGATAAGATGCCGCAGTTTAAGCAGGTCCTGAACATGCCGACCAAACGCCTGCGCAATGCACCCTGTCAGGAAGAGGTGTTCAGCGGCGATGAAGTCGATCTGACGCGGATTCCGGTGATGAAGTGCTGGCCGGGCGATGCGGCCCCGCTGATTACCTGGGGGCTGACCGTGACGCGCGGCCCGCACAAAGAGCGGCAGAATCTCGGTATCTACCGGCAGCAGGTGATCGGCAAAAATCGGCTGATCATGCGCTGGCTGTCGCACCGTGGCGGCGCGCTCGACTATCTGGAGTGGACGAAAGCGCATCCGGGTGAGCGTTTTCCGGTCTCGGTGGCGCTGGGTGCCGATCCTGCCACTATCCTTGGGGCCGTAACGCCGGTGCCCGATACGCTGTCAGAATATGCGTTTGCCGGTTTACTGCGCGGCAATAAAACCGAAGTAGTGAAATGCCTCTCGAACGATCTCGAAGTTCCCGCCAGCGCGGAAATCGTGCTGGAAGGGTATATCGAAGCGGGCGATATGGCGCCGGAAGGACCTTACGGCGACCACACCGGCTACTACAATGAAGTAGATAGCTTCCCGGTGTTTACCGTTACGCATATTACGCAGCGCCATAAGCCTATCTATCACTCCACCTATACCGGCCGTCCGCCAGATGAACCTGCGGTGCTGGGTGTGGCGCTGAATGAAGTGCTGGTGCCGATTCTGGTGAAGCAGTTCCCGGAGATCGTGGACTTCTATCTGCCGCCAGAAGGGTGTTCATACCGGCTGGCGGTCGTGACGATTAAAAAGCAGTACGCGGGGCATGCCAAACGTGTCATGTTTGGCGTCTGGTCGTTTCTGCGGCAGTTCATGTACACCAAATTTGTTATTGTGTGTGACGATGACGTTAATGCGCGTGACTGGAACGACGTGATCTGGGCGATCACCACGCGTATGGATCCGGCCCGCGATACGGTATTAGTGGAAAATACCCCAATCGATTATCTCGATTTCGCTTCGCCCGTTTCCGGGCTGGGATCGAAGATGGGGATGGATGCGACCAATAAGTGGCCAGGTGAAACGCAGCGCGAATGGGGTACACCTATCGTCAAAGATCCTGCGGTCACCGCGCGCATTGATGCTATCTGGGATGAGCTAGGTATTTTTGATCAGCCGCCACAGCGTTGATGGCGAGCACAACCATAAAGACGACCCGACAGAGGGAACGCATGACAACGTTAAGCTGTAAAGTAACTTCGGTTGAGGCGATTACCGACACGGTCTATCGCGTTCGCCTGATCCCTGAAGCGGAATTCAGTTTTCGCGCGGGACAGTATCTGATGGTAGTGATGGACGAGCGTGACAAGCGTCCGTTCTCACTGGCCTCAACGCCGATGGAAAAAGATATCATTGAGCTGCATATCGGCGCGTCCGATCTGAACCTCTATGCCATGGCCGTCATGGATCGCATCCGTAACGATCGCCAGATTACGGTTGATATGCCGCACGGCGATGCCTGGCTGCGTGAAGAGAGCAGCAAGCCGCTGATTCTGATTGCAGGCGGCACCGGTTTCTCCTATGCCCGTTCGATTCTGCTCACTGCACTGGCGGAACAGCCAGAGCGCGATATCGCCATTTACTGGGGCGGACGTGAGCTCAAGCATCTGTACGATCTGGAAGAGCTGGATGCGCTGGCGGTGAAGCACCCGAACCTGAAGGTGATTCCGGTTGTCGAGCAACCTGAAGCGGGCTGGCAGGGCCGTTCAGGTACGGTACTGACAGCAGTAATGCAGGACTTCAGTACGCTGAGCGAGCATGAGATCTACATCGCCGGACGTTTTGAGATGGCGAAGATTGCCCGCGATCGTTTCTGTGCCGAGCGTGGCGCAGTGGAGTCACAGATGTATGGCGATGCGTTTGCCTTTATCTGATTCCCTGTAGCAGCCTGTAGCAGACAGAAAAAACCCGCCGGTTTACGGCGGGTAAATCTGGCAAAGTAAGACTCAACGTATTACAGACGCTCGAATACGGTCGCAATGCCCTGACCCAGTCCGATGCACATGGTGGCGAGGCCAAAACGGGCGTCGCGTCGCTCCATAATATTCAGCAACGTTGTGCTGATGCGTGCGCCGGAGCAGCCCAGCGGATGGCCTAACGCAATCGCGCCGCCATTCAGATTGACCTTATCATCTATCCGTTCCAGCAAACCTAAGTCCTTGATGCAGGGCAGCGTCTGCGCGGCAAAGGCTTCGTTCAGCTCAAACACATCGATATCACTGACGCTCAGTCCCGCCCGTTTCAATGCCAGTTTGCTGGCCGGTACCGGTCCATAGCCCATTATCGAAGGATCACAGCCCACCACCGCCATGCTGCGGATGCGCGCGCGCGGTGTCAGCCCCAGCTCACGGGCGCGTGATTCACTCATGACCAGCATGGCGGCCGCGCCATCTGACAACGCCGACGATGTACCCGCCGTGACGGTGCCGTTTACCGGATCGAAGGCGGGTTTGAGTGCCGCCAGTCCTTCGGCGCTGGTCTCCTCGCGAATCACCTCATCGAAGTCATAGCGTTTAAGAATGCCGTCGCTGTCGTGACCATAGGTGGCGACAATCTCTGTTGCAAAGTCCCCACGCTGGGTGGCCTGCCAGGCCCGCTGATGCGAACGCAGGGCAAATGCATCCTGCTGCTCACGGCTGATATGATGCATTCGCGCCAGCATTTCAGCCGTTAAGCCCATCATGCCTGCTGCTTTTGCCACGGTTCGGCCCAGACCGGGATGAAAGTCGACGCCGTGATTCATCGGCACATGTCCCATATGCTCCACGCCACCGATCAGACAGCACTGCGCATCGCCGACCATAATGGCGCGGGCCGCATCATGCAGCGCCTGCATTGAAGAGCCACACAGTCGGTTGACGGTGGTGGCCGGCACTGAATGCGGGATTTCGGCCAGCAGCGCAGCGTTACGCGCGATATTAAATCCCTGTTCCAGCGTCTGCTGTACGCAGCCCCAGACGATATCGTCCAGTGATGTCGGGTTCACCGCCGGGTTGCGGCTCAGGAGTTCGCGCATCAGGTGCGCAGAGAGATCTTCAGCGCGCACGTGACGAAAGGCGCCGCCTTTTGAACGTCCCATTGGCGTGCGCACCGCATCAATAATCACCACATTTTCCATCTTTTTGCCCTCAGGCGCTTTTCAGCGCGGCTTCATCAATCGGTTTGGCGGCGGGATACCAGCTTTCATGCTGATGGGCTTTCTGCACCAGCAGCGCAGGCAGGGCATATAAGCCACCGAGCGCGCTATAACGCCGGGCCTGATCCACCACATTGCTGTTGCCCAGGGTATCGAGATAGCGGAAAGCGCCGCCACGGAAAGGCGGGAAGCCGAGACCATAGACCAGCGCCATATCCGCTTCCGCTGGCGAGGCAATAATCTTCTCTTCCAGGCAGCGCACTACTTCATTCAGCATTGGCAGCATCATGCGATTCAGGATCTCTTCGTCGCTGAAGACCCGCTTAGGCTGGCAGACCTGCTCCAGCAGCGTATCCACTTCGGTATCAGCCACTTTTGTCAGCTTGCCCTTTTTATCTTCTTCCCAGCGCCAGAAGCCTTTGCCATTTTTCTGGCCAAAACGACCGGCATCAAACAGCAGATCGATCGCATCACGATAGTCATGCTTCATACGATCCGGGAAACCGTCAGCCATGACGCTTTGCGCGTGGTGCGCGGTATCGATGCCGACCACATCCAGCAGCCATGAGGGGCCCATCGGCCAGCCAAACTGTTTTTCCATCACTTTATCAATCTGACGGAAATCGGCGCCGTCGCGCAGCAGCAGGCTGAAAGCGGCGAAGTAAGGGAACAGCACCCGGTTAACAAAGAAGCCCGGACAGTCATTCACTACGATCGGGGTTTTGCCCATTTTGCTGGCCCAGGCCACCACTTTGCTCAGGGTCGCTTCACTGGTTTTCTCGCCACGAACCACCTCTACCAGCGGCATACGCGGTACCGGATTGAAGAAGTGCATGCCGCAGAAGTTTTCCGGACGCTGCAACGCCTGCGCCAGCTGGCTGATGGGAATGGTCGAGGTATTGGAGGCCAGAATCGCATCCTCACGCAGATGCTGTTCGGTTTCCGCCAGCACTTTTGCCTTGATCAGCGGGTTCTCTACCACCGCTTCAACCACCACATCAGCCTGTTCAAAACCGGCGTAATCCAGCGTGGGCTGGATAGTGGCGATCACACTGGCGAGTTTGTGGCCGTCGATTTTGCCGCGTTCCAGCAGCTTATTGAGCAGCTTGCTGGCTTCGTTCATCCCCAGCGTTAACGCCTGTGGATTGATATCTTTCATTCTGACCGGCACGCCTTTCCACGCAGACTGGTAGCTGATGCCGCCACCCATGATGCCTGCGCCCAGTACCGCTGCCTGAGCGGGTGCGCCGCTTTCGCTGCCGCGCTTTTTCGCCAGACCTTTCACATACTGGTCGTTGAGGAAGATGCCGACCAGCGCGCGTGCTTCATCAGACTGTGCCAGCGGCACAAACGCTGCGGTTTCAAGCTTCAGCGCGTCATCGCGGCCAAGGCTGGCTGCAGCTTCAATGGTTTTTACCGCCATCAGCGGAGCGGGATAATGCTTGCCTGCGGTTTGCAGCACCATGGCTTTCGCGATAGTGAAGCTCATGGCCGCTTCAATCGGGCTGAGTTTCAGCGGAGCCAGCTTAGGGGCCCGGCGGGCGCGCCAGCTGCCATCAGTGGCAGCGGCCTTAAGCATGGTGATTCCCGCCTCACGCAGTTTCTCGCGAGACACCACGGCATCGACCAGACCGAGTTTAAGAGCGGCATTGCCATCGACATCTTTTCCCGCCGCAATAATTTCCAGCGCACTGTCGGCGCCCAGCAGGCGCGGCAATCGCACGCTGCCGCCAAATCCCGGCATGATGCCGAGTTTGGTTTCCGGCAGGCCAATACGGGCGTCCGCAGTAGCGATACGCAGATCGGTTGCCAGTACGCATTCACATCCGCCGCCCAGTGCATAGCCGTCAATGGCGGCCAGAGTCGGTACCGGCAAATCTTCCAGACGATTGAAGATGCTGTTGGCGTAACTCAGCCACTGGCTCAGTTTTTCGGTGGGTGCATCAAACAGTGAAAGGAACTCGGTGATATCTGCCCCTACAATAAAGGCAGGTTTAGCGGAGCTCAGCAGCAGGCCGCGCAGTTCTGGCTGCTGCTCCAGCACAGCTATTGCCTCGCCCAGGCTGGCGACAGTTTGCGTATCGAGCTTGTTGACCGAGCCCGTAGCGTCAAAAACCAGCTCGGCGATGCCATCGTCCAGCCAGTGAAGAGTAAGGTTAGCGCCTTGGTAGAGCATGTGCGTCTCCTGAAACCGCGAAAGGTGATCTGGTCATACCAGATGATCGTGAGTGTGGGAGCGATGTTAATTTTTTGCAAACTGGTCTTTGCTTATTTGCTAACAAGATCACAGCTGCGCCGACTTCGGCATCTGCGCAAGGGGTATGCTAAACTGCGGCCATTTCGCGACACTGGAGAGACGTCAATGGATTCACTGAAGACCTTGTATCACGCGCACATCGCCACGTTGCAACAACGGGCGCAGCAGGTGCTGGCACGCAATAAACTGGATGCGATGTTGATCCATTCCGGTGAGTTGTTGACGGTGTTTCTGGATGATCACACTTATCCGTTTAAGGTGAATCCGCAGTTCAAGGCCTGGGTGCCGGTGACGCAGGTGCCCAACTGCTGGCTCTGGATTGATGGGGTGAACAAACCGAAACTGTGGTTCTACTCTCCGGTGGATTACTGGCATAACGTTGAACCGTTGCCGGATAGCTTCTGGACCGGGGATGTCGACGTTATCGGCCTGAAAAATGCGGATGAGATAGCGCAGTTGCTGCCTGCACAGCGTGATAACGTCGCCTATATCGGCCCGGTTAACGCGCGTGCATCTCAGCTCGGTATTGCCTCTGGCAATATTAATCCTAAAGCGGTAATCGACTTCCTGCACTTCCATCGCAGCATCAAAACTGATTATGAACTCGCCTGTCTGCGCCAGGCGCAGAAGCTGGCGGTTGCCGGTCATCGCGCGGCGAAAGAGGCGTTCTCGGCGGGCTTAAGTGAGTTCGATATCAATCAGGCGTATCTGACCGCTACCGGTCATCGCGACACCGATGTACCTTACGGCAATATTATTGCGCTGAATGAGCACGCTGCGGTGCTGCACTACACCCGGCTGGATCATCAGCCACCAGCGAAACGCCATAGCTTTTTGATTGATGCGGGTGCCGAGTATCTTGGCTATGCCGCTGATTTGACCCGCAGCTATGCGGCGCAGAGCAGTTCGCTCTATGCCAGAATGGTTGAGGCGATGAACACTGAAGAGCTGGCCCTGATAGCCACGCTGAAACCGGGCGTACGCTACACCGATTACCACCTTCAGATGCATCAGCGTATTGCGAAGATGTTGCTGAAGTTTGAGCTGGCTCAGGGAATCAGCGAAGAAGCGCTGGTGGCTGAAGATCTGACCGGTCCGTTTATGCCACATGGCCTGGGGCATCCGCTGGGTCTGCAGGTCCATGACGTTGCCGGTTTTATGCAGGATGAGCAGGGCACGCATCTCGCCGCGCCAGCGCAATATCCTTATCTTCGCTGCACCCGCGTGCTGCAACCGGGCATGGTATTAACCATTGAGCCGGGCTTCTATATTATTGATTCGTTACTGAAGCCGCTGCGTGAAGGCCGTTTCAGTCAGCACTTTAACTGGCAGGCCATTGATGCGCTTCGGCCTTATGGCGGGATTCGTATCGAGGATAACGTGGTGATCCATGCGCATCGCGTTGAGAACATGACCCGCGATCTGCATCTGGCCTGATGGAGGCCTTTGATATTCCCGCTGTGCCAGTAAGCAGCAGTGAGGAGACAATCAAAAAGAGTCGCTTCATTACGCTACTGGCGCACACCGAGGGTGCAGAGGCGGCGCGCGCGTTTGTCCAGCAGGTTAAAAGCGAGCATCCCACTGCCCGGCATCACTGCTGGGCCTGGGTAGCGGGCGCGCCGAATGATTCTCAGCAACTCGGTTTCTCTGATGATGGTGAACCTTCGGGTACGGCAGGGAAACCGATGCTGGCGCAACTGATGGGCGCGGATATTGGCGAGATTACCGCTGTGGTGGTGCGTTACTACGGTGGCATCATGCTGGGAACCGGCGGCTTAGTGAAAGCATATGGTGGTGGCGTCCAGCAGGGGCTTAAGCAGCTGCCACGGCAGCGCAAAGTGCCGATGAAGCTGTTCACTTTGCAATGTGACTATGCACAGCTCAGTGATATTGAACGGCTGGTACAGCGTTTTGAAGGTAAGGTGACCGACAGCCAGTTTCAGGATCGTATTGCGTTGACGCTGGCTGTACCTTACGGACAGATCGACGGGTTCAAAAAAAATCTGTCAGACTTTAGTCGGGGCGCGTTATCGCTGATCCCGCTCACACCATGATGTTCATCTCTTTTATTTAAAGGAACGGCTGAATGCACTTTCGCGCCATTACCCGCATAGTCGGTCTGCTGGTGATCCTCTTTTCAGTGACGATGATTTTGCCCGGCCTGGTCGCCTTAATTTATCGCGATGGCGCAGGGCGGGCGTTTAGCCAGACCTTTATGATGGCGCTGGTGATCGGCTCGCTGCTGTGGTGGCCGAATCGCAAAAAGAAAACCGAACTCAAACCGCGGGAAGGGTTTCTGATTGTGGTCCTGTTCTGGACGGTGCTGGGCAGCGTAGGGGCGATGCCCTTTATCTTTGCCGAACAGCCGCATCTTTCGGTGACGGATGCGTTCTTTGAATCTTTCTCTGGCCTGACAACCACCGGTGCCACCACGCTGGTGGGGCTGGACTCGTTGCCTAAGGCGATTCTCTTCTATCGGCAGATGCTGCAGTGGCTGGGCGGTATGGGGATCATCGTATTAGCCGTGGCGATACTGCCGATTCTGGGCGTCGGGGGCATGCAGCTCTATCGCGCTGAAATGCCGGGGCCGCTGAAAGATAATAAAATGCGACCGCGTATCGCCGAGACGGCTAAAACACTCTGGCTGATCTACGTCCTGCTGACGATAGCCTGTGCGCTGGCATTGTGGCTGGCGGGAATGCCAGCGTTTGATGCTATTGGCCACAGTTTCTCGACTATCGCCATTGGCGGCTTCTCAACCCATGATGCCAGTATCGGCTATTTTAACAGTGGCACTATCAATACCATCGTGGCGGTGTTTCTGCTGATCTCCGGCTGCAACTACGGCCTGCACTTTGCCATGTTAAGCGGACGCAATCTGCGTGTGTACTGGCGCGACCCTGAGTTCCGCATGTTTATTGGCGTTCAGCTGACGCTGGTGTTGATCTGTACCCTGGTGCTCTGGTTCCATAATGTCTATGAAAGTGGCTGGCAGACGCTGAACCAGGCCTTTTTCCAGGTGGTCTCCATGGCGACGACGGCGGGATTCACGACCGACAGCATCGCACGCTGGCCATTGTTCCTGCCGGTACTGCTGTTGTGCTCCGCCTTTATCGGCGGCTGTGCCGGTTCAACCGGCGGTGGTCTGAAGGTGATTCGCATACTGCTGTTATGCAAGCAGGGTAACCGTGAGCTTAAGCGTCTGGTTCACCCCAATGCGGTCTACACCATTAAGCTGGGCAACCGGGCGCTGCCGGAACGTATCCTTGAAGCCGTATGGGGATTCTTCTCGGCTTATGCGCTGGTGTTCCTGATCAGCATGCTGGCGATCATCGCTACCGGTGTTGATGACTTCTCGGCTTTTGCTGCCGTTGCCGCGACGCTCAATAACCTCGGCCCTGGCTTAGGGGTCGTAGCTGATAACTTCACTTCAATGAATGACGTGGCGAAATGGATTCTTATTTCCACCATGTTGTTCGGGCGTCTCGAGGTATTCACCTTGCTGGTGCTGTTCACGCCTACTTTCTGGCGTGAATAATTAATAAGGATGCTGACATGAAAGCGCTGATTCTCTATTCCACTCGCGACGGACAAACCAGGAAGATTGCCTCTTCTATTGCTGATGTGATCCGTCAGCAGCAGCAGTGTGATGTACTGAACATTCAGGATGCCTCTCTGCCTGACTGGGCACAGTATGATCGCGTATTAATTGGCGCATCTATCCGCTATGGCCATTTTCAGCCGGTCGTCGATAAGTTCGTTAAACAACACCGTCATGAGTTGCAGCAGCGTACCAGCGGTTTCTTTTCGGTGAACCTGACGGCGCGCAAACCTGAGAAGCGCTCTCCTGAAACCAATGCCTATACGCAGAAGTTCCTGGCACACTCGCCGTGGCAGCCTGACTGCTGTGCCGTGTTCGCAGGCGCGCTCTATTATCCGCGCTATCGCTGGTTCGATCGCGTCATGATCCAGTTGATTATGCGCATGACCGGTGGTGAGACAGATTCGACGAAAGAAGTGGAGTATACGGACTGGCAGCAGGTAAGCACTTTTGCCAATGATTTTGCACAGTTACCAGGCAAATTGTAGCGAAATAGCGCGATTTGATGAAAATTACTGCGAACGATAATCTTTTCGTAATAAACACTTGTCAGCCCGCGCGAACTCCCTATAATGCGCCTCCATCGACACGGAACACCGGCAACGGGAAGCGGGTTGAGAGGCACAGGAGACTGCGCC
>NZ_JAALFW010000009.1:0-210222 GCF_011800485.1 Pantoea sp. EKM20T
GTAAGCGCAGCGATGCGTTGAGCTAACCGGTACTAATGACCCGTGAGGCTTAACCTTACAACGCCAGAGGCGTTTTTGAGAGACACAATTTTCAGCCTGTACCGGATAAAAATTAGCGGAAACGAAAGATTTTGCGGCGTGACAAGGCGCAGAGCGAGGACGTCAGCGGGAGCATACTGAAGTATGTGACCGGTGCGGCCGGGCGATGGCAACGCGGTCATGGCGTAAAAGATTCGTTTCGTGCACCAAGATTTGCCTGGCGGCTTTAGCGCGGTGGTCCCACCTGACCCCATGCCGAACTCAGAAGTGAAACGCCGTAGCGCCGATGGTAGTGTGGGGTCTCCCCATGCGAGAGTAGGGAACTGCCAGGCATTAAATAAGTGAAGAAGCCCCGCACGAAAGTGCGGGGCTTTTTTACGTCTGCACTTTGCCACGTTAAGCTGAAAACGTGACCTGCAGGCATGCGGTATGTCACCCTTAACTCCCCATTCTCCACTTCTGAATGACCAGCAACCCGCTGATTTTTCGATAATTAGCGACATGGCTCACAATAATAATCTCGGATTACGCCGCCTTTACCTTCAGTAGACTTAAATGCTTTACTCACTCCTTTAAACGCTGTTGATCAGCAAGGAACAGAGGTAAGGCATGGCACCCACAAATAATAAAACTCAGACGGATGATACAAAGAAACGTATCTGGGCTATCGTCGGCGCGTCATCGGGTAACCTGGTTGAGTGGTTCGACTTCTACGTTTACTCCTTCTTCTCACTCTATTTTGCCCACATTTTCTTTCCGCAGGGCGATACCACCACTCAGTTGTTACAGACGGCGGGCGTTTTTGCGGCAGGATTTTTAATGCGTCCGATTGGCGGCTGGCTGTTCGGCTATATCGGCGATAAACATGGCCGAAAAAATTCGATGCTGGTTTCGGTCTGCATGATGTGTTTTGGTTCGCTGGTGATCGCCTGCTTACCCGGTTATGAAACGATCGGCGTGGCTGCGCCCGTCATTCTGCTGCTGGCGCGTATGTTTCAGGGATTATCGGTGGGCGGAGAATATGGGACCAGCGCAACCTACATGAGTGAAGTGGCTCTGGAAGGACGCAAAGGATTCTACGCCTCATTCCAGTATGTCACGCTGATAGGTGGTCAGTTAGCGGCGGTACTCACCGTCGTGGTCCTGCAATTTTTGCTGACGGATGCAGAACTGCGAAGCTGGGGCTGGCGTATTCCGTTCTTCCTCGGCGCACTCCTCGCCGTTGTCGCATTATGGTTACGACGCTCACTGGAAGAGACCTCAGATAAGACGAGCCGCGAACATCGCGATGCGGGTAGCGTAATCGGGTTACTGCGTAATCATACTCGTCCCTTCCTGATGGTGCTGGGTTTCACCGCAGGCGGCTCCCTGAGTTTTTACACCTTCACTACCTACATGCAGAAGTATCTGGTTAATACGTCAGGTATGGATCCTAAAACCGCCAGCGGCCTGATGACCGGTGCGCTGCTGGTCTTTATGCTGATTCAGCCGATTATCGGTGCCCTGTCAGATAAAATCGGTCGTCGCACCTCAATGATGATTTTTGGCGCGGGCGCGGCCATCTGTACGGTCCCCATTCTGACGCTGTTGCAAAACGTGCAAAGTCCCGGTGTGGCTTTCCTGTTGATCATGCTGGCGCTGCTGATTACCAGCTTCTACACCGCCATCAGTGGCATTCTTAAAGCAGAAATGTTTCCGCCACAGGTACGCGCACTGGGTGTAGGGCTATCTTACGCAGTAGCGAATGCGATCTTTGGTGGGTCGGCAGAGTATGTTGCGTTGCTGATGAAGCAGCAGGGGATTGAGACGACTTTCTTCTGGTATGTTTCAGCGATGGGCGCGGTGGCATTTCTGGTGTCGCTGTTGCTGCACAAGCGCGGTAAGGGGATTAAGCTTTAACAGAGAAGGCTACTGACTCAGATTCCACAGGGCAATGCCGCTGGCAGCACCGGCGGCATCCCAGGCGAAATCTTTCCAGCTCCAGCCGCTGCCATTCGGGCGGCTGTCATACCACTCTTTTCCCGCCCCAGGCGTTAATGAAAACAGTCTGGCTTTGCCGGTCAGAATGGTGCTTGCCCATATTCACTACCGGCAGCGGCCAGGACTGCAGAGGCGACAAAATGCTCCGCTTTATCCCGTCCGCTCCACTGATCTTCCGCCATATGGGCGCATCCACTACACAACAGCCCAGCAAGCAGCATACTTCGCATAGCAGATGCCTTATTGACCGCAGTGATTAAAGAATCCGGCTGATCAGGCGATCGATACGTATCCGGCGCAGACGGCGAATCAGCTTGCGCACCTTGGCCGGGTAATCAGCAATACTCTCAAGCTCACGGAAATGCGTCACTACCGTCGTGTTCTGCCGGATTAACGTCAGCTCCTTCTCACGCTGAGCCGCTAACTCCTGATGAGGATCGTGGATTAGCACCGCATTTTCCAGATCGAGCCGCCAGGCACGTGGATTGAGGTTATTACCGGTAATCAGCTGCCATTCGTCATCAACCCACATTCCTTTAAGGTGATAACTGTTCTCGCCATCCTTCCACAGTCTCACGACCAGCTGATCGGTCGTAACGTAGTAGTGCAAACGGCTCATAAAGCGACGCAGATTGATTTCATACAGGTAAGGCAGCGCGCCTATGATTTTGAACGGCTGATCGGGCGCAATATAGAAGTCATTGGCTGTTTTATCGCCGACGATGATCTCAACCTGTTTTCCCTGACGCAGAAGATGAATGATATTACGTACCAGCAAGGCGGGCATGTTGAAGTAGGGGGTACAGATGATCAGCTTCTGTTCCGCACAGGGCATCAGGTGGAAAATGGTTTTATTGAGCAGGCTATGCTTACCCAGACCGACCAGCGGCGTGACCGTCAGTTCATCGTTGCCGGCATTCCCTTCAAACTGATAATTGAAGCCGCGCAGGTCCTGACGGAACTGGCGTGTCTCATTTTTAATTTCAGGACTTGAGGGGCGCTCAGCAAAATCGAGTCGGTTTACCGCTTCCGCTGACTTCAGATTGAGCGTGATCCAGTCATACATCGTATCTGTCAGCTGGGAATTACGGATAACCTGATAACGGTCATAGCGATACTTATCATGCTGATGCAGGTAGACATCATTGATGCTGGCGCCGCTGTAGAGCAGCATGTCATCAATAATGAACCCTTTAAGGTGGAGCACGCCCAGCGCTTCACGGGTATTGACCGGGATACCATAAACCGGGATGGCGATATCCGGATAACGTGTCGCCATTTCGCAATACCAGTCGGCATTGGTTACGCCTCGCGCTGCGCCAATTCGCCCACGCTGCGCACGGTGCCAGTCAACCAGAATCGAAATATCCAGCTCCGGCCGCGCCTGCTTCGCACTATAAAGCGCATCCATGACGGCACGTCCGGCGTCATCATTTTCCAGATAGAGCGCAACAATACAGATGCGAGTCTGCGCTGCCGCAATTTTCTCCAGCAACGTCTGGCGAAATTCGGCAGGCGAGTAAAGTGTCGACACATCCGCAACGGATTGTGACAGTTTCGGCAGCTGTGCGAGGTGTTGTTGGTGTTTGTTACGTTTAAATTTAGACAACATCGCAGTGCACTTCTTCTCTGTTCATTGCATGGCCTTTTGCCATCAAATCAGGGTTATAACCACAAATAATAACATCAACTTCGCCGATTCGAACGTTTTTTACCTTTCTCTACAAGGTTAGTTGATCTCATTCTGTAAAGACAATTTCAGGCTGACAATACCGTCATCCAGTTGAATATCAACATGAAAGTTGAGCTTTCGTGCCAGCGTAATCATGCCGCGGTTATGGGGCATGGTGATACCGTTCAATTGTTGCAAGCCGTGATGCCGGGTATAGCGGATCATCTTTTCCAGCAGACGACGGCCCATGCCTAAGCCTTTCAGGTCGGAACGGACCAGCACCGAAAACTCCGCATCAATGTTATCTGCATCAGAGATAGCGCGGGTGACGCCGATGATCTCGGATCGTCCATGATGCTGACGTACCGCCACAATCGCCATCTCGCGGTCATAATCGATCTGGGTCATGTTGGCGAGATCATCATGAGTAAACTCACTGATTTCACTGAAGTAGCGGTAGTAGAGATCCTCTTTGGTGACCTGACTGATGAAATCGCGCAGCAGGGGCTCATCCTCTGGCAGAATGGGCCGGAACAGGCAGAATTGCCCATCCTTTAACTCTACCTGCTCTTCCAGATGCTGAGGATAAGGACGTATTGCCAGCCGTGCTTCGTTATCGCCATGGAACGGAGCCAGCATCAGGGTGACATCCAGCAGGGTAAAATCATTGCCCGCCGCCAGCAGCGGATGAATATCCAGTCGCTGGATCTCCGGGCAATCCACCACCAGGTTAGAGACCTGCACCAGCAGCTGGCTTAAACCGGGGATATCCAGCGGATTCAGCGCGCTGCGGCTGCGGATTTTTCCGCTCTTGATCGCCTGAATCACCAGATAGCGTGCCAGCGTCATATTCAGCGGGGGGAGGGCAACGGCAGCCTGTTTATCGGCCTGCCATTCAACGCCGCCTTCCCCCAGCATAATGATCGGGCCAAACAGGGCATCCTGTTCGACCACGACCCGCAGCTCCTGTGCGCCTGCACGACTCGCCATGCTCTGAACCAGCAGCCCTTCGATACGTGCCTGCGGCAACGTCTGTTTTACCCGATCAAAAATGGCCTCAGCGGCATGCTCCACTTCGCTGGCATTACGCAGGTAGAGCATCACGCCCTGCACCTCCGATTTATGCGCGATATCGGGTGAACGCAATTTTAGCGCCACCGGATAGCCAATCTGATCGGCAATCGCCACTGCCGCCTTACTGTCGCTGGCGATCCAGGTCGGCAGCGTGGCCAGGCCGTAAGCCTGCAACACCGGCTGCACTTCGTGGGTATCCAGCGCGGTAACACCGCGCTCCAGCGCCTGTGACAGCAGCTGGTGTGCATGGGCACTGTCCAGGTTCAGGGTGGCGGGCAGGGCAGGGGTTTCGCGCAGCTGCTTCTGGTTACGGCGGTACTCAACCTGATGCATAAAAGCGGTCACCGTTCCCTCTGGCGTGCGCCAGGTCGGTATCCCCGCCTGCGTAAAGGCTCGGCGCGCGGCTTGTGAAGAGAACTCGCCGCTCCAGTTGGTCAGCAGCGTCACCAGCTTACCGCGCGGGTGACGGGCGATGGTGTCGATCAGATGTCCGGCCGTTTCAGTCGCGGGCGCGACCGCGCTTGGCGCATGAATAATCATCAATGCATCAAGTTCATGGCTGTCGAGCAGGATCTCTGTGCAGGCGGCATAACGTTCTGCTGTGGCGTCATCTTTTAAATCCAGCGGGTTGCCGCGGCCTGCGCCAGCGGGCAACAGCGCCTCGAGCTGCTGAATCGTCTGCTCGCTGAGCTGTGCCAGTTTCCCATTGCGGGCATAGAGCTCATCCAGCGCCAGCGCGGCGGGGGCGGCACCATTACTGATGATCATCAGCCTGTCGCCACGCAGCGGCCGCATATGACTCAGCGACTCAACGGCGGAGAAGAGCTCATGAGTATCCTGCACCCGCAGTAACCCGGCACGCTGAATGGCTGCATCCCAGGCGGCGTCCAGACCGCTGTGGGTGCCCAGCAGCGCCTGTGCTTCCCGGCTGCGACCACTCTTGATCACCAGAATCGGTTTATTACGGGAGGCGCTGCGTGAGGCAGAAACAAAACGACGCGCATCGCTGAGGTGCTCAAGATAGAGCAGGATAGCGCTGGTTTTACCGTCGCGAGCCAGGAAGTCGAGCAGATCATCGACATCGGTATCCAGACTGTCACCCAGCGCGATAAACCAGGAGAAACCGAGATTACGCTGCTGCGCCCAGTCGAGAATGGTATTGGATACGGCGGCGGACTGGGAGATAAATGCGATACGGCCTTTCTCTATCGGCACTGGCGAGAAGCTGGCATTCAATCCCTGCCAGGGGGCCAGCAGGCCAAGACTGTTCGGGCCCAGCAGACGTATCTGCCACTGGCTGGCACAGGCTTTGAGTTCGGCCGACTGGCTGGCGGGTGCAGAGAGAATAATGCAGGCCTTGCAGCCTTTCTCCCCGAGCTGTTGCAGCAGTTCGAGGTTACGTTTTGAATGGGTGCAGATTACTGCCAGGTCTGGCGCGAAAGGTAAGCTGTCGATGGTGGGCCAGGCCAGTACGCCGCTGACCGCTTTATATTTTGGCGTCACCGGCAACACCGGTCCGCTAAAACCGCCTGCCAGCAGGTTACGCATCATAAAATATCCGGCGCGCCCTGGCGTGACCGAGGCACCAATCACCGCAATTGATTTAGGTCGTAACAGCGCTTCCAGTCCGCGTTGGCTCATCTCGCTCTCCAGAGTTCGGGATTTGCGTGATTGTAAACGCTTTTTGCTGGCAGTGCTTCCGGGCAGATCGCAGGCTGCGCATCCCGATTTTATTCTCTGTCACCGCAGGGTCTCTCCCGCCAGGAGGTGACAGGGCGATTAAACCTGTCCGGCGTGGTGCGGTTTCCCTGCCAGATAGGCCGCGCGGAACTGATCAAAATGGTGAGATAACGCCTCAGCCGCCAGCCCATCGCCCGCCTGCGCCAGCAGCGCCGCGGCCACTTCAGCAGTGCAGTGCTGACCTGCGCCGTGGGCTTCACGCAGCGTATAGCGCGACGGGGTGCTGACATCCAGCGACATCACCGGCAGGGCGTCGAGCCAGGGGCTTTTACGGAACATTTTGCGGGCTTCGGTCCAGGTGCCGTCCAGCATAATAAACAGCGGCGGCTTGCCACTGACGGGCGGCGTTGTCAGCACTTCGCGACCGGGGTCGGCATAGGCGGCCGGGAAAACCACCAGCGGCTGATAATCGGGATTGCGCACCGCCGCCAGCAGCAGCGGATCCGGCTCGGTGCGTGACCAGCCAAAAGCCTGGGTATCCGGCAGAATATCGGCAATCAGCCGGCCGGTGTTGCTCGGCTTCATCGGCTCGGTATCGAACATCACCAGGCAGAAGCGGCTACGGGCGGACTGCGGCACGATCTGACTGCAGAGACAGTTGACCTCTGGCAGCAGGCAGCCCTGACAGCGGATGACCCGATTCCCGCGCGCGAGGAAAGGACGGGTGGATCGGGCCAGGCGTTGGGTGCGCAAGCGCAAAACAGCATTATCAGACATGAGTATTCAGGGCAGGAAAAACGTCAGTGTAATCGAAGCACACGCGAAAAGGAAAAGGCCAGCCAGGCTGGCCTCTGAAGATTAAAGTGACTCATCCAGCCATTCATTGAAAGGCGCTTTGGGCATCGCGCCATTCAGCATGTCGACCCGCTCGCCGTTCTTAAACAGCATGATGGTCGGGATGCTGCGAATGTTGAAACGGGCGCTCAGGGCCGGTTCCGCTTCGGTGTTCACTTTAATAAAGCGGACTTTACCGCTGCGTTCACTGGCGACATCTTTAAACACCGGCGCAAAATTGACACAGGGACCACACCAGGGCGCCCAGAAATCGATCACCACCGGCAGATCGTCCTGCAGATATTTGTCAAAGTTAGCGCTGGTGGCATTCACCACTTCGCCATCAAATAACGCATTTCCACAGCGACCACATTTCGCCACGTCGGCAAGGCGTTCTTCAGGAACGCGATTGGTTGCCTGACAGGAAGCGCATACCGTATTCATAGGAACCTCTGATGTTGAAAAGTGTCAGTCTGGTAAATATTGTTCATTATGAAAGGGGACGGATTCCCTCTCAATCTGGATTGCTCTATAGGTTCAATAGTTGATAGCTAAGCGCCAGCACATCAGGTAATCTGCGCGCTCTCAATGCAGGAGGAAGACATGAACGACGAATTTAAAGGCAAGAGCGGTAAGGTTAAGGTGATGTACGTGCGTGGCGAGGACGATAAAAGCGCGCGCGCGCCTAATCCTCGTACAGGCAAAGGTGGTCACGCTGCTGCCCGTTCGGATGATAATCGTCGTTCGTCTGGCCCCCGTACTGAACGCAGTCAGGAAGGTGGTCGCTCCGCTGGCCGTCGCAGCGACGACACCGGTCGCAGCAGTTCACCGCGTCGTGATGAAGGCGGACGTGGCGCTCCACGCCGTTCAGACGATGGCGCAGGCCGCCGCAACGATCGTGGCGATGATAATCGCGGCGCCTATGGCAGCAGCGATTCCCCATGGCGCACCGTGTCTCGCGCGCCATCAGCAGATCGTCCGGCAACCGAAAGCGATAAGCCGGATCACGGCGGCATCAGCGGCAAGAGCTTCGTCGATCCCGAACAGATCCGTCGTCAGCGTAACGAAGAGACGCGCGTCTATGGTGAGAACGCCTGTCAGGCGCTGTTCCAGAGCCGTCCTGAAGCGATTGTTCGCGCCTGGTTCGTGCAGGAAGTGACACCGCGTTTCCGCGAAGCGCTGCGCTGGCTGGCGGCTAACCGCAAAGCCTATCACGTCGTGGAAGATGCAGAGATTACCAAAGCGTCAGGCACTGAGCATCATGGTGGCGTCTGCTTCCTGATCAAAAAGCGCATGGGTATGGCGGTTTCTGAATGGCTGAGCCAGGCGAATACCAAAGATTGCGTACTGGCACTGGAAGATGTCAGCAACCCGCATAACCTCGGCGCGATTATGCGCAGCTGCGCGCACTTTGGCGTAAAAGGTTTGCTGGTGAACGACGCCTCGCTGCTGGAGTCCGGCGCAGCGGTACGTACCGCAGAAGGCGGTGCTGAGCATGTGCAGGCCATCAGCGGCGCAACTTTCAGTGAAGGTCTGGAAGCGTTCCGTAAAGCGGGTTACACCATCGTCACCACCTCCAGCCATCAGGGCACGCCGCTGGCGCAGGCTCAGCTGCCGGAGAAAATGGTGCTGGTGTTAGGGCAGGAGCGTGAAGGTCTCTCTGATACCGCGTTCAAACAGGGTGACATGAGCCTGTCGATTGGCGGCACCGGCAACGTAGAAAGCCTTAACGTCTCGGTCGCAACCGGCGTACTGCTCGCCGAATGGTGGCGTCAGAACGCATAAAAAAACGGGCCGAAAGGCCCGTTTTGCTTTGTCACATCAGTGCGCACCACCGCCACCGCCGCCTGCGCTAAACGGCGGACGGGCAAACCAGATCAGCACCAGCAGAATCAAAAAGACCCCCGCCGACGCCCAGAAAATTTCATTCGCTGAAATAATCAGTCCCTGATTGGTAATCTGCTGCGCGATCCAGGCCGACGCCTGCTGCTGCGTCATCCCCATGCTCTCCAGCTGGCTATACATCTGCTGCGAATTGACGTTGTAAGGGGTAATCGACTCCGTCAGGTAGCTATGATGCATCGACTCGCGGTTACTCCACATGGTGGTGGTAATCGACGTTCCCACCGAGCCTGCAAAGGTACGCATAAAGTTCGACAGGCTGGAGGCTGCGGCCATGCGCTCCGGCGGCAATCCCGACAGCGTAATGGTGGTCAGCGGCATAAAGAAGCAGGCCACGGCAAAGCCCTGAATAAACTGCGGCCAGGCTGAGGCACCAAAGTCCATTCCCGGTTCAAACGTATACGCGCGCCAGTAGAAGCAGACGGCATACATAATGAAGCTGAACGTGACCAGCCGTCGCATGTCGAGCTTATGGGCAAAGCGTCCGATGATCGGCGACAGAATTACCGGCAAAATGCCCACTGGCGCAGACGCCAGACCGGCCCAGGTTGCAGTGTAGCCGTAGACCTCCTGCAGCAGCTGCGGCAACAGAACAATCGAGCCGAAGTAGAGCATATAAGCCAGACTGATCGACAGGCAGCCAATGGTGAAGTTGCGCGACTTAAACAGCGACAGATCTATGATCGGGTGATCGTCAGTCAGCTCCCACACCAGCAGGACTGACAGCGCAATCACGGCCACTACCCCGAGCACGATGATCTCGGACGAGTTAAACCAGTCGAGCTCCTTTCCGCGATCCAGCATCACCTGCAAACAGCCGATCCCCACCACCAGCAGCACCAGCCCGACCATATCGATCCGCCGGATTTCGGTTTTGGTTTCCCGGCCGCGCAGGGTTTGCAGCGTCAGTATTACCACCGCCACACCAATGGGCACGTTGATAAAGAAGATCCAGCCCCAGTGATAGTTATCGCTGATCCAGCCGCCCAGTATCGGGCCACAGATCGGGGCGACGATCACCGTCATCGCCCACAGCGACAGCGCAACACTGCGCTTGGCGGGCGGATAGTTGTTGAGCAGCAGACTTTGCGACAGCGGGATCAATGGACCCGCAACGATCCCCTGAATGACGCGGAAGAAGATCAGCATCTCCAGGCTGTCTGACATGCCGCATGCCCAGGAGGCGATAGCAAACAGAATGGTCGACCAGGTAAAGAGCTTCACTTCACCGATGCGTTTTGCCAGCCAGCCGGTCAGCGGGATCGAGATCGCATTGGCCACACCAAACGAGGTGATCACCCAGGTTCCCTGGGAGTTCGACGCCCCCAGATTACCGGCAATCGTGGGGATAGCCACGTTGGCGATGGTCGAGTCCAGAACCTGCATGAACGTCGCCAGCGATAGCGCAATGGTCATCAGGACCAGCGGCATTCCTTCAAGCGGTTTTTGTGCCATTACAGCCTCCGCGTCATCATCCGGCGTTGGCACGGACGATATCGGTGATCAGCTGATTGACCGGCGCAAGGTCAATCGCCAGTGCGTTGCTGCTGTAAGCGGCTTGCTGACGGGCGCTGGTGGCCAGCGCGCTGCCCTCTTTGCTGGTGGTATCGATTTTAACCAGCGTTGAGAGACCAATACGCAGCGGATGTCTGGCGATATCTTCCTGATTCAGTTCGATACGAACCGGCAGGCGCTGAACCACTTTGATCCAGTTACCGGTGGCATTCTGTGCCGGCAACAGTGAGAAGGCGCTGCCGGTGCCCATATCCAGTCCTGCAACTTTGCCCTGATAAACCACTTCGTCACCGTAGATGTCGGCAACTACGGTGACAGGCTGACCAATACGAACGCCAGCCAGCTGAGTCTCTTTAAAGTTGGCATCGACCCACAGATTCGTTGCAGGCACGACGGCGAGCAGCGGGGTGCTGGTGGAGATTTGCGAACCGACCTGCACGCTGCGACGGGAGACAAAACCATCCATCGGGCTACGGATTTCGGTTCGCTGCAGCGCCAGCCAGGCGTCACGCAGCTCAGCCGCGCTCTGTTGCACGGCAGGCTGATTTTCCAGTGAGGTGTTGAGGATCATCGCCTGATTCGCATTGTATTGCTGAATCGCCACGTCCAGTTGTGCTTTGGCCGTCGCGACGGCATCGCGGGCGTGCTGCAACTCTTCACGGCCAATCAGATTAGCCGCGCCTAACGGCTCACGGCGTTTCAGGTCGGCCTGTGCCTGCGCCAGAGCGGTCTGTTGCAATGTAATGCTGGCCTGATACTGTTTGCCATTAATCATCAGCTGATGCGTCTGACGCACGCTGGTGGCGAGTGCCGTCTGCGCTTTTTCAAACGCCTGCTCCGCATCCGTCTTATCCAGTGAAACCAGCACATCGCCTTTTTTGACGAAATCGGTATCTTCAAACCAGACTTTATTCACGCTACCGGAGACCTGCGCCATCACCTGCACCTGGTTACCCGCAACGTAGGCGTCATCTGTTTCCTGAAAATGGCGCAGGACCAGGAACCAGTAAACTCCCCAGGCAATACCAATCAGCACAAAGATCAACGCCAGCACGATGAGCACACTTTTGCGCTTCTTCTTTTTGTTGGCTGACGGTTGCGGGCTTTGTGCTTCTGCCGTTGCACTCATGTCTTTCTCCACGTTTTCCATTTAGTCGGGCGGCAGAAATCCCTTTTCGCCAGCGCCCGAGTCGAAAAAGCCAGCGACTGAGCGCTGGCCAGATAAAAAAGGAAATTAAAATAACGATTCCGACAGGTGATTGTGTCGCACTTATTGCTATTAGCGGGAAAGCGAGGCGATCAGCTGATCTTCATCCATTTTATCAAGACGATTAAGTAGCTTACGGGTGATGCCTTCCAGCTGCGACTTCTCATCGACGGAGAGCGATGACCAGAGATACTGCAGGCTCTGATGCTGAGGTGGCAGCAGCTGACGCAGGAACTCCATCCCTTTATCGGTCAGATGCAGGTGCAGGCAGCGACGGTCGTGATCGCTTTCACGACGCTCAATCCAGCCGCGCTTTTCCAGCTCATCAGCAATGCGCGTGGCATTGGTGCGTGAAGAGCCAAGGGCAGAGCTGAGCTCAGAGGGCTGAATACTATGGTTTTCCTGTGCATCCAGCGTAATCAACGCCATGAACAGGGTTTCATTAATACCCTGTGCTTTCAGCATCTTATTGCGGTTGTCCAGCAGTTTACCCTGCATATGCATACAGAGACGCGTCAGAATAATTTCCTGTAACGGAAAATCCTTATGGCGATTGGCACGGATGTTTAGCATCTGCTCAATGGGAGTAAACGAACTTTCCATTAAAAAAAACCTCACTAATTGCAACTTGTATAATAACTATGGTGACAGGATAAGCGTAGTCACTTTTTGGCAGGTGATCGCTGACAGAATCACTATTCACCATCAAAGGTATTCCAGGCCATTCCCTGGCCCTGGGTCAAAAACCCGTACGTCCGGCGGCAGCCGCTGTGCCGGAACGTGATCAAAAAGGGGGCAAATTTAATAATATCGCGGGGAAAAATAACTGAAGTGAATAGGTTTGCTACTAACCATAACAAACCTAACCATTTGTGACCAGACGCAATGCGCTGTCCGGCCAGGCTTCAGTTGATTTTTTCCGGCTCAAAGCGCGATCCGGTTGCCCAAATCAGCAGATTAACCACAGTCAGCAGCGCGCCAGCGCCACAGACGCCATACCAGCCCCAAAGATGGTAAGCGGTCGCGGAGAGCAGTGAGCCGGCCGCGCCACCCATAAAGTAGCTGGTCATGTAACCGGCATTAAGACGGTTCCGCGCCTCCGGCATCTGCGCGTAGATCACGCTTTGATTGGTGATATGGACGGCCTGTACCGCCAGATCCAGCAGCAGGATGCCGACGATCAGCGGCGCAAGCTGCTCCGCGCCCCACGCAATGGCAGCCCACGACAGCAGCATAAGCAGCAGGCCCAGTTGGGTGGTCAGCTTCGCTTTACCCTTGTCAGCCAGCGCGCCCGCCTGACGTGCGGCCAGCGCACCCGCGGCACCGACCAGCCCCAGCAAGCCAATCTCGCCCTCTGAGAAGTGATAGGGCGCCCCGGCGAGCAGAAAGGCCATTGAGGTCCACAGCAGGCTGAAATTGGCAAAGGAGAGGCAGCCGGTCCAGGCGCGGGTGCGGAGCACCCGATTACCGGCATACAGGCGAAAGATGGAGGCCAGCAGTTGCGGATAGCTCATGGGCACGGACTGTTTTACGCGCGGCAGCGATCGCCACAGCGCCAGGGCCATCACCACCATCAGCAGGCTGGCAGTCCAGTAGACGGTACGCCAGCCGCCAAGCTGCGCCAGGCCGCCTGCCACGGTGCGCGCCAGCAGAATACCCAGCAGCAAACCGCTCATTACCGTTCCCACTATTTTGCCGCGCCGCTCCGGCTCTGCCAGCGTGGCGGCCAGCGGCACCAGGATTTGTGCGGCGACCGAGAACAGGCCGGTCATCACCGTGCCCAGCAGTAAAAAGAGAAAGGAGTGCGAAAGGGCGATAATCACCATGCCGGCAGCAGCCAGCAGGATCATCGTAACAATCAGGCTGCGACGTTCAAACCGATCGCCAAGCGGCACCAGCAGCAGCAGACCGCAGGCGTAGCCCAGCTGCGCCGTGGTGACAATAAATCCGGCGAGGCTGACAGAGAGATCAAACTGTTGGGCGATGGTATTCAGTAGTGGCTGAACGTAGTAATTACTGGCTACGCAGAGGCCGGTTGCTACTGACATCAGCATTACTAAAGCAGGCGTCAGACCCTGGCGAGTCGCATTCATAAACAGCATCGGTCGCTAATAATCATTTGAGGTTAATAGTAACTCAAAAAACTATTTCACACGCATGTTTATTAACAGGCCATACCAGTCGGGAAAGCAGACATAAAAAAAGGGCAGAAAAATTGCTGCCCTCAGATAACTGCCCGACTAAAAGCGTATGCTCACTGAGCCAGCACTTTTATCAACCACCCTGGGGCGGAAATGTTTTCAGGTTATTGCGCGGCGGCCTGCGCCTCGCTGATCCATTTATCGAACTCAGCCTGATGCGCCTTAATCCAGCCATCCACATGACGGTTAATCGCCTCTTCTGAGTTTTGTCCGGCATGCATTGCTGAGTTTTCAGCATTGATATCGGTAATGGGCAGCTTCATGACCGCAAACAGACGGGCAGCCGCCGGGTTTTTCGCCGCCCAGGCTTTGTTGGCGACGATGTGCATGGTGTTAACCGGGAAACCGTAGTTCGCGCCGTTTGGCAGCTTAGTATCCACATCCTTCTGTTCGCCAGGCAGCGAAGAGAACGGCACCTGCAGCCAGATCACATCGCGGCCCGGCTTCAGCACATCGCTCAGCCAGTAGGGCGTCCAGGTGTAATAAAGGATCGGTTTACCCTGTTTGTAGCGTGCCAGCGTATCCGCCACCATCGCCGAATAGTTACCCATATTGGCGGTCACGGTATCACTAAGACCGAAGGCGCTGTTCTGATGATTAATCACCGCTTCACAGCCCCAGCCTGGCGTACAGCCGGTCATATCCGCTTTGCCATCGCCGTTGGCGTCAAACAGGCTGGCGATCTTAGGATCTTTCAGCTGTTCGATATTGGTAATGTGATATTTCTCGGCGGTCTTCTTATCAATCAGATAACCCTGGGCGGCACCGGTAACATAGGTTCCCTGACGATAGAGCTTCTGATCGCCACCGGCGGCTTTGTACATGTCGTCATGCAGCGGCTGCCAGTTCACCGCGGTAAAGGTGGCGTCGCCAGCGGCGATAGAGGTGTAGCCAACGTTGTAATCCACTTCACTCGGCTTGCTGACCTGATAGCCGAGTTTTTCCAGCGCGCGGCTGACAATCAGGGTCTGAAAAGTCTCTTCAGCGATAGTGCTCTGTATGGGTTGTACCGTAATACCTTTGCCCGGCAGATCGGCAGCGGAGACGTGTGAAACGGCCAGCGTGGTTACCACGGCGGCGAGCAGAGAGGCTCTGTTGCGCATAGTCATTCCTTATTTCAGATGTCGCGTCAGGATGGGCGGCGCGCAGGCACCGCCCGACAGATTATTTTTTACGCGAAGGAGAGAAGATCAGGCCCAGCGGGCCGGTGTGATACCAGTGACGATTACCGCGGCTGCGGCTATCGCGACCAAAAGATTGGGTCAGGCGGTCCAGGATAATGGCAAGGATCACAATCCCCACACCACCCACCGTAGCCAGCCCCATGTCGAGACGGCCAATACCGCGCAGCACCATCTGACCGAGTCCGCCCACGGCGATCATCGAGGCGATCACCACCATCGACAGCGCCAGCATCAGGGTCTGATTGACGCCCGCCATAATGGTGGGCATCGCCAGCGGCAACTGCACTTTGAATAGCAGCTGACGCGGACTGGCACCAAAGGATTCGCTCGCTTCGATCAGATCGGCGGGCACCTGCTTAATGCCGAGAATAGTCAGACGCACAATCGGTGGCAGGGCGAAGATAATCGTGACCACCACGCCTGGCACGTTGCCGATACCAAACAGCATCACAATCGGCACCAGATAGACAAAGGCGGGTGTCGTCTGCATCGCATCCAGCAAGGGACGTACGATACGCGCTGCCCGTTCACTGCGGGCCAGCCAGATCCCCAGCGGCAGGCCGATGAGAATGCAGAACATCAGCGCGGTAAGCACCAGCGCCAGCGTGACCATCGCCTGCGACCAGGCGCCAATTGCGCCAATCACGATCAGCGATACCAGCGTGGCGATGCCCATGGCGGGTGTCGCGATCTGCCAGGCGATCAGCGCAAACACCAGAATCGCTACCGGCGCGGGCATCCCCAGCAACAGCTGCTGAAAGGCGCTGAGAATATAGTCAACCGGTACCCGGATACCCTGAAACAACGGGCGGAAATGGTTGACCACCCAGTCGATACCGGTGGTCACCCAGTGATCAAGCGGGATCCAGGTTTTGTGGAACGGATCCATGATATTGAAATGTTCCGGCGCGGGCGCGGGGGCGCTGTTGAGCCAGTCACTGCTGCTGGCTGCATCGGGTGTCGCGCTGCCATCGGGCGTGCCCCAGGCATCGGCACCGCCGCTGCTGGTGGGCGCAGCCTGACTGCTGGCGGCGGTGCCGCTATCCCACGGATTGGTGGTTTCCTGACTCATGGCTGGGCTCCTTCACGATCTAACGCGCGCAATAGCGTGCTTTTGGAAATGATACCGACATACTGATTCTCCTCGCCGACCACTGGCACCGCACAGGGCGCCTGAGCGACGTGCGAGAGCAGATCGCTCAGTGAGGTATCGGCGGGCACCGCGGCTGGCGAGTCGAGGAGGGCGCTATCGAGTCCCAGACCTGCTGCCAGCGCGGCTTTCAGCGAGTCGGTGGAGACCACGCCAAGAAACTTCTGTTTCTCCAGCACGTAACCGTAGTCGCGGTCTTCATCCTGCAGCAGCTTAATGGCGGAGCGCGGGCCGAAACCTGGCGCTTTGCGGATCAACGCTCCCGCGCTACGACGGGCGATATCCTTGGCGCTGAATACGTGACTGATATCGACGCCACGGAAAAAGGTGCGGACATAGTCATTGGCCGGGTTATTCAGGATCTCATCCGGCGTACCAACCTGTATCACTTCGCCGCCCTGCATAATGGCAATACGGTCGCCAATACGCATCGCTTCATCAAGATCGTGGGAAATAAAGACGATGGTGCGCTGATGCCTGGCTTGTAAATTAACCAGCTCATCCTGCATTTCAGTACGAATCAACGGATCCAGAGCGGAGAAGGCCTCATCCATTAATAAGATGTCGGGATTGATGGCCAGTGCGCGGGCTAATCCGACGCGCTGCCGCATCCCTCCGGAAAGTTCATCCGGGTAAGCGTGCGCATAATTCTCCAGCCCGACCTGACGTAACGCTTCCAGTGCTTTTTCCTGGCGTTCAGCCAGTGCGACTCCCGCTAATTCCATACCAAATGCCGTATTATTTAATACATTCATGTGCGGCATCAAAGCAAATGACTGGAATACCATGCTGATTTTATTTCTGCGCACGTCACGCAGTTCGCTGGCTGATATTTTGGCAATATCGACACCGTCAATAATCACCTGGCCGCGCGTCGGCTCTATCAGACGATTGAGAAGGCGAACCATGGTCGATTTTCCTGAACCGGATAACCCCATGATGACGAATATCTCGCCTTCTTCAATGGCCAGACTGGCGTTCTTTACACCAAGAGAGAGCCCGGTCTTCTCAAGAATGACATCTTTGGTCGCACCCTTTTCAATATATTTAAACGCGCGATCCGGATTGTCGCCAAATATTTTATAGAGATTTTTTACTTCGAGCTTAATAGCCATGCAGTCATTAAATCCTGGTTGAAATATCTAATATTATCCTGTCGTTCCCGCTGAAATTTAAGCAGGCCATACCGTAGCACACTGACGTTATCTGACAACCCTGAAGTGGAATATTGACCGGCCGCGGGACATTCAGATGCCGATTATCTTCAGTGCTCACAAGGGATAGGCGTGGATTAATTTTTTGTGAAATCATTGGCGGGTTTTTGGCATTTCAGCCGATTTGCCGCGTGAAAGGGAGAAAAACAAGCGTCACCAGGGTGAAATATTACGGAAATAATGGATTCCGATGCAGAGAAATAATCACGCCTGAAACGATCGGATTCAGTGGAATAATTGGTCGAAAAAAAAGGAAATGCGGGGAGGGGCAGAATCAACAAACGGTGAAATAGTCAGGCTGTTTTGCAGTAATATTTTTTTCTTATGATTAGACGGAATGGCGCGGCTGACACGGCACTGCCAGAGAAAACCGGATGCTGACAAAACAGCACCCGGTAACCCTCAGAAATTCCAGTCCTCGTCTTCGGTTTCGACCGCTTTTCCCATCACATAGGAGGAGCCTGAACCGGAGAAGAAGTCGTGGTTTTCGTCGGCGTTGGGCGACAGAGCCGACAGAATGGCCGGATTCACCGCTGTCAGCTCCGCCGGGAACAGCGCCTCATAGCCCAGATTCATCAACGCTTTGTTGGCGTTGTAGTGCAGGAAGGTTTTCACCTCCTCTACCCAGCCAACATCGGCATAGAGCGCCTCGGTATAAGCCACTTCGTTCTCATACAGCGCCAGCAGCAGATCATAGGCGAACTGCTGCAGCTCTTCGCGGCGCAGATCGTCAGCGGCAGCCAGCGCCTGCTGATATTTGTAACCGATGTAGTAACCGTGCACCGCCTCATCGCGAATAATCAGGCGAATCAGGTCAGCGGTGTTGGTCAGCTTGCCACGGCTCGACCAGTACATCGGCAGCCAGAAGCCGGAATAGAACAAAAACGACTCCAGGAAAACGCTGGCGATCTTCTTCTTCAGCGGATCATCGGCCTGGTAGTGTTCCAGGATGATGCGCGCCTTGTTCTGCAGCGGCGCATTCTCTTCGCTCCACTGATAAGCGGCATCCACATCCTGGGTGTTACACAGGGTTGAAAAGATCGAACTGTAGGAGCGGGCATGCACCGCTTCCATAAAGCTGATATTCGACAGCACCGCCTCTTCGTGCGGGGTAATGGCATCTTCCATCAGCCCCGGCGCGCCGATCACGTTCTGGATGGTGTCAAGTAGCGTCAGGCCGGTGAATACCCGGATGGTCAGCTGCTGCTGTTGTTTATCCAGCGTCTGCCAGCCGGGCAGATCGTTGGAGAGCGGCACTTTCTCCGGCAGCCAGAAGTTGCTGGTGAGACGATTCCACACTTCAAGATCTTTGTCATCCTGAATGCGGTTCCAGTTAATTGCCTGAATCTGTTTTAATTTCATCGTTTTCATCACAGGGAGCATGAGACGCAACCCTGAACCTCCGTGCCCTGAAGCGCCATCTGGCGCAGTCGAATGTAATAGAGCGTTTTGATGCCTTTTTTCCACGCGTAAATCTGCGCTTTGTTGATGTCACGGGTCGAGACGTCATCGCGGAAGAACAGCGTCAGCGACAGGCCCTGATCGACATGCTGCGTCGCTTCTGCGTAGGTATCAATAATCGCTTCCGGCCCAATCTGATACGCATCCTGATAGAGATGGAGATTCTCATTGGTCATAAACGGCGCGGGATAGTAGACGCGGCCGGTTTTGCCCTCTTTGCGGATCTCGATAGGGGAGACAATCGGATGGATGCTGGAGGTGGCATGGTTAATGTAGGAGATTGAACCGGTTGGCGGGATCGCCTGCAGGTTCTGATTAAATAGTCCGTGCTGCATCACCGCGTCGCGCAGCGCCTGCCAGTCCGCCTGTGTCGGCAGGGCCAGTCCGGCATCGGCAAACAGCGTCGCTACCCGTTCCGTGCGCGGCAGCCATTCGCGCTGCAGATACTTATCGAAGTAGGCGCCGCTGGCGTACTGCGATTCCGCAAAGCCATCGAAGGTCTGCTGACGCTCCTGTGCCAGCTGATTAGAGGTGCGCAGCGCATAATAGGTGATGCAGTAGAAGTAGAGATTGGTGAAATCCAGCGCTTCCGGTGAACCATAGGCGATGCCTTCCCGCGCCAGATAGCCGTGCAGGTTCATCTGACCCAGGCCAATGGCGTGCGAACGGCGATTGCCTTCGGCGACCGAGGGCACCGAGCCAATTTCGCTCATCATCGACACCGAGGTCAGGGCGCGGATCGCCACATCCACGGTACGCGCCAGATCGCGTGAATCCATGGCGTGCGCAATGTTCAGTGAGCCGAGATTACAGGAGATATCTTTGCCGATCCGGCGATAGCTGAGATCGTCATTGTACTCGCTGGCGCTGTTCACCTGCAGGATCTCAGAGCAGAGGTTGCTCATATTGATGCGACCGGCAATCGGGTTGCTGCGGTTCACGCTGTCCTCATACATGATGTAGGGATAGCCCGACTCAAACTGAATCTCGGCCAGCGTCTGGAAGAAGTCGCGTGGCTGAATATAGGTTTTACGGATGCGGTCGTCGGCCAGCATCTCGTCATATTTCTCGCTGATGCTGATATCGCCAAAGGCCTGGCCATAGATCCGTTCAACGTCGTAAGGCGAGAACAGCGCCATCGGTTTGTTCTCTTTTGCCAGCTGGAAGGTGATATCGGGTATCACCACGCCCAGCGACAGGGTTTTGATGCGGATCTTCTCATCGGCGTTTTCGCGCTTGGTATCAAGGAAGCGGAAAATATCGGGATGGTGCGCATTGAGCCACACCGCGCCAGCGCCCTGACGCGCGCCGAGCTGATTCGCATAAGAGAAGGCGTCCTCCAGCATTTTCATCACCGGGATAACGCCCGACGACTGATTTTCAATACGTTTGATTGGCGCACCGGACTCACGCAGGTTCGACAGCAAAAAGGCGACGCCGCCGCCGCGCTTTGAGAGCTGCAGTGCCGAATTCACGGCGCGACCAATTGACTCCATATTGTCTTCGATGCGCAGCAGGAAGCAGGAGACCAGCTCACCGCGTTGCTGTTTGCCGCAGTTCAGGAAGGTTGGTGTAGCGGGCTGAAAACGGCCGCTAAGGATCTCCTCCAGCAGGGCCCGCGCAAGCTTTTCATCGCCCTGAGCCAGCGTCAGCGCCACCATGCAGGCGCGCTGTTCGAAGGTTTCCAGATAGCGTTTGCCGTCGAAGGTCTTCAGGGTGTAGCTGGTGTAGTACTTCCAGGCACCGAGAAAGGTTTTGAACTCAAATCCCCAATTTTCCGCCACCTCATGCAGCGCAAGCAGGAACGCAAAATCGTACTGGTTCAGCACTTCCGCTTCGTAATAGCTCTCTGCCACCAGATAGCGTAAACGCTCAGCGCAGCTATTGAAGGGGACGGTATTGGGTTGCACATGCTGCAGATAAAACTGACGTGTCGCTTCGCGATCCTTGTCGAACTGGATGCGGCCCTCGGCGTCGTAGAGATTGAGCATGGCATTAAGGGCATGATAATCGAGCGTCACGCCGTTGAGGGTGTCTGTTGTTGCCAAAATTGGGTTACTCCCGCTTTAACTTTCGCGATATCGTCAGGCGTTCCCATCAGCTCGAAGCGGTAGAGGCAGGGAACCTGACATTTATTTGCAATGATGCTGCCCGCCAGGCAGTAACCGGCACCGAAGTTACGGTTGCCCGCTGCGATCACGCCACGAATACCGCGTCGGTTCGCCTCATCATTAAGAAACTGAATCACCTGACCGGGCACCGCACCGCGACTGCTGCCACCGCCATAGCTGGGCACGACCAGAATATAGGGCTGGTCGATATGCAGTTGTTGCCGGGCATCAAGCGGGATGCGCCGGGCAGGCAGGCCGAGGCGCGTCACAAACCGGTGGGTGTTTTCCGACTGGCTGGAAAAATAGACCAGCGGGAACATGTGTTTATCCTCCGACAGCAGAAAGCGTGCGCAGAGTGGCGATTTTATCCGGGCGGAAACCGCTCCAGTGATCGTTATCTGCCATCACGACGGGTACCTGGCGGTAACCCAGTGATTTCAGGTTGTCGATCGCCTCGGGCTGGCTGTCGAGATTGATAAGCTGATAGGCGAGACCCTGACGGTCCATCGCATTTTTGGTTGCCGTGCACTGGACACAGTTATCTTTAGTGTAAATAATAATGCGCATGATTCGTATTTCCCTCTATATGCGGTTCTGATGCCCGAAAACAAAGCAGACGCGGCAGGTTGCGGGCTTCATTGTGACGAACATCTGGTGTCTGCTGATGAGATAAATACTAGATGTAGTGGTTTTGTGGGTCAAGCCCACCAGATATAGGGTTTTATGATTTGCATTTGCGCAACAGCGGCAAAGCCAGCAGGGATGCGCCCTGCAGCCTGGAAAAATCTTTTGTAAATGTCATCGGCCAGAAAAAGGGCATAAAAAAGCCCCGCACAGGGCAGGGCTCAGGAGATTTTTTGGAGTTGAGCTTAGCGGCGTGAAGCCAGCAGCACACCCACTACGATACCGAAAGCGGCACCGATACCAACACCGTGCCATGGCTTGTCATGGACATAGGTGTCAACCTGTGCACTGGCATCACGGGCAACCTGTGAGACACGGTTGCTGCCGCCGTTCAGTCTGGAGCGGGTCTGTTTCAGCAGCTTTTCTGCCTGACTGCGTGCAGAATCCACTTCGTCTTTGGCGTCGCTGCCGTAAGATTTCAGCAGCGCTTCCAGTGAATCGGCCAGTTCGTTAACATCCTGATTAATATCAATGTCATCGTTTTTTACAGTGCGATTAAACATTTTTTAGCTCCCTTTGATTTAAAAACGTAATACTAGTGTAGACGACCTTGAGATAAACGAGACGCGGGAGTGTTCTTTAGGGAAAATTCCGAATGCCCACTCTGTCATGCTGTTGTAAGGTTGCGAAGCTTTTGAAAGAGGAGAGGATCGAGCATGTATTTACGACCAGATGAGGTAGCGCGCGTACTGGAAAAAGCGGGTTTCGAAGTCGATGAAATTACCCCACGGGCCTATGGTTATCGCCGTGGAGAGAACTATGTTTATGTGAATCGCGAAGCGCGCATGGGGCGCATGGCATTAGTCATTCACCCGACACTGAAAGAGAAGAGCCAGCCGTTCGCTGAACCTGCTTCAGAAATGAAGACCTGCGATCACTACACCCAATTCCCTCTCTACCTGGCGGGTGATTCACAGGAACACTACGGCATCCCGCACGGATTTAGTTCCCGCATGGCGCTGGAACGTTATATTCAGAGCGTTTTCGGCTAACGCATCAGGCCCCGCCGCGACGGGGCACTGAACCGCCTTTACCTCCTCCCTGTTTCCCTGCCGTTGCAATTACCGGCTGTGACGCGTATAAAACTGTTCCTTATAGATGTTTAGACGTCCATACGGATAAAAGTGATGAGCGAACAGCCAACTCCCTCGCAGGAACAATTTAAACGCACCATGAAAGTGCGCCATCTGGTGATGTTATCGCTGGGCGGCGTAATCGGCACCGGCCTGTTTTTTAATACCGGCTACATCATTTCCACCACCGGGGCGGCGGGGACGCTGCTCGCCTATCTGATTGGCGCGCTGGTGGTCTGGCTGGTGATGGTCTGTCTGGGCGAACTCTCCGTGGCGATGCCGGAAACCGGCGCGTTCCACGTCTATGCCGCACGCTATCTCAGCCCGGCAACCGGCTACACCGTGGCCTGGCTCTACTGGCTCACCTGGACAGTCGCCCTCGGCTCCAGCCTGACGGCGGCGGGCTTCTGTATGCAGTACTGGTTCCCGCAGATCCCGGTGTGGATCTGGTGCCTGGTCTTCTGCTGCGCCATCTATCTGCTGAACGTCATCTCAACCCGCTTCTTCGCCGAAGGGGAGTTCTGGTTCTCCCTGATTAAGGTCGTGACGATCGTCGCCTTTATCGTGCTCGGGGGCGCGGCGATGTTTGGGTTTATCCCGATGAAGGATGGCACGCCCGCACCGGGTCTGAGCAACCTGACGGCGCACGGCTGGCTGCCTAACGGTGTACTGCCGATTCTGATGACTATGGTGGCAGTCAACTTCGCCTTTTCCGGCACCGAGCTGATCGGTATTGCGGCCGGTGAAACCCAGCAGCCGGAGAAAGTGCTGCCGCTGGCGATCCGTACTACCGTGGCCCGGCTGATTATCTTCTTCATCGGCACGGTATTTGTGCTGGCGGCGCTGATTCCTATGGATCAGGCGGGTATCGTGAAAAGCCCGTTCGTGCTGGTCTTCGAAAAGATCGGCATCCCGTGGGCGGCTGACATTATTAACTTTGTGATCCTGACCGCTATCCTGTCTGCGGCCAACTCCGGACTCTATGCCTCCGGGCGGATGCTCTGGTCGCTGGCCAATGAAAATACGCTGCCGCGCGCCTTTGCCCGGGTGAACAAGCGCGGCGTGCCGATGCTGGCGATCACCGTCAGCATGGTGGGTGGTTTGCTGGCGCTGGTCTCCAGCGTGGTCGCGCCAGACACGGTGTTTGTGGCGCTGTCGGCCATCTCCGGCTTTGCGGTGGTAGCCGTCTGGCTCAGCATCTGCGCTTCGCATTTTGTTTTCCGTCGTCGTCATCTTCAGCAGGGCAAATCGCTGGCCGATCTGGCCTACCGTGCGCCGCTCTATCCGCTGACGCCGGTGCTGGGTTTCCTGCTCTGCCTGCTGGCCTGTGTCGGTCTGGCGTTTGATCCGACTCAGCGTATCGCGCTGTGGTGTGGCATCCCGTTTGTGCTGTTCTGCTATGCCGCTTACCATCTGACCCACAAATCATCCCCGAAGCCTGAGGAGGCCAATGATGTCGTATAACCCTGTCGCGCAGGCTTTAACGGAGTCGCCACTGCTGATTCTGGATGGTGCCCTGGCCACCGAGCTGGAAGCCCGCGGCTGTCATCTGGCCGATGCGTTATGGTCAGCTAAGGTGCTGATGGAAAATCCTGAGCTGATCTATCAGGTGCACTACGACTATTTTGTCGCTGGCGCGCGCTGTGCCATTACCGCCAGCTACCAGGCCACGCCGCAGGGCTTTGCCACACGTGGCCTTGATGAGGCGGAGTCACTGGCGTTGATCGCTCAGAGCGTCGAGCTGGCGCGACGCGCCCGTCACGATTATCTGGCGGTCCGGCCCGACGCAAAAACGCTGCTGGTAGCGGGATCGGTCGGTCCCTATGGCGCCTTCCTGGCGGATGGTTCGGAATATCGCGGCGACTATGCGTTGCCGGAAGCGGAGATGATGGCGTTTCATCGCCCACGCGTACAGGCGCTGCTGGCGGCGGGTGCCGATCTGCTGGCCTGCGAAACCCTGCCTTCGTTTGCCGAAGCGCAGGCGCTGGTGAAGCTACTGGCTGAATTTCCTGAAGGCCGCGCCTGGTTCTCGTTTACCCTGCGTGACGCCGGACACATCAGCGACGGCACGCCGCTGTCAGACGTCGTGAGCTGGCTGAATCAGCAGCCACAGGTGGTAGCGGTGGGAATCAACTGTGTGGCACTTGAGAGCGTGACGCCTGCGCTGCAGCAGTTGCAGAAGCTGACCGACAAGCCGCTGGTGGTCTATCCCAACTCTGGCGAGCAGTATGATGCCAGCAGCAAAACCTGGCACTCAGCGCCATCAGGCTGCACGTTGCATGACAAACTGGCAGAGTGGCAGCAGGCGGGCGCGAAGCTGATTGGCGGCTGCTGTCGCACCTCACCCAACGACATCGCGGCTATCGCCCGCGCTTGTCAACCGCAATAAGCTGGCTGAATCGGGCGATGATAGCCCGATTGAGGCGGAGAGGGCGGTCTACACTCTGATCACTGATCACTCTGTGGACCCCTTCATGAAACAGCGAATTCTGGCCCTGGCCGCCGCGCTGCTGCTTAGCGGCTGTGCCACCATTGTCGGCAATGAAACCCAACTGGTGCGCATCGACTCCTTGCCGCAGGGCGCGCGCTTTACCGTGCAGGATGAGCGTGGCTATGCGGTTGCGCAGGGTTTCACGCCGCAGACCGTTGAACTGGAAAAATCTACCGGCCGCTATTTCGGCAAAAAGCACTATCTGCTGATGCTGGAAAGCCCGGGCTACGTGCCGGTCACGGTGCCTATCGAGGCACGCGCTAACCTGTGGTATCTGCTGGGCAATATCCCGCTGGGTGGCTTCCCCGGCTGGCTGCTGGTCGATCCCTTTTATGGCGGCATGTACGACCTCAAGCCTGAACACCCGCGTCCCTTTATGAACCCGGTTGGCGCACGCGGCTGATTACTGCGCGGTCGGCTTCACCATTCCGCCTGGCGTTTTATGGCGTTCCAGATACTGATGCTGGAAAATGCACATGCGGATGGTGTTGCGGTACTCCCCGTTGATGAAAAACTCATGTTTAAGCACGCCTTCGATCTCGAAGCCGAGCTTGGTGTAGATGTGGATCGCTTTTTCGTTCTCCTGATCGACAATCAGGTAGAGCTTGTAGAGATTCAGCACCGAAAAGCCGTAATCCATCGCCAGTTTTGCCGCCTGGGTTGCCAGTCCTTTGCCCTGATGGGCCGGATCGATAATGATCTGAAACTCGGCGCGGCGGTGCACATGGTTGATTTCCACCAGTTCCACTAATCCCGCTTTCTGCCCGCTGTGCTCGACCACAAAGCGACGTTCGGTCTGATCGTGAATATGCTTGTTGTAGAGATCGTACAGCTCCACAAATGCCTCATACGGCTCCTCAAACCAGTAACGCATCACGCTGGCGTTGTTATCCAGCTGATGGACAAAGTGCAGATCTTCCCGTTCCAGCGGACGCAGTTTTACCGTCATTGCCTTTTCCTCTCATGAAATAATGGTCGCGAGTATACCGCATCAGCCAGCCGCTGCGTTTTGCGCTGTCGCATTCGCTGCCTGCTTCAGTCTGTAAAGGTTTACAGCGTCGCGTGGCAATCTAATGACTCAGAGGAAGAGGACAGCGCGCCATTCTGGCAATAGAGAGGATGAGGCTAATGGCGAAAGAAGGGGATGTTACAGAAAGGCGTGGCGGATGCAGCAGCGCCGGACGGCAGGTGAACGCCGTCCGGCCTGATTTCAGGCAGAGATCTGTTCGATGATGCGACCCTGCGACATGTGCACGGCGCGATCGCACATGTGATCGATCACGTCGGGATCGTGGCTCACCAGCACCATGGTCAGGCCATCCTGCTGTTTCAGATCGTTGAGCAGATTGAGGATCTCCGCCTGCACTGACATATCCAGCGCCGACGTCGGCTCATCCAGCAGCAGGATCTTCGGCTGCAGCAGCAGGGCGCGCACGATGGCGACGCGCTGACGCTGGCCGCCGGAGAGCTGATGCGGATAGCGATCCGCCAGGGCGGGATCGAGCCCGACGTGACGAAAGCCCTGATCGATACGATCGTTGATATTGTCGCGTTTCAGCAGCTTCAGCGGCTCCGCCAGCGTGCGACGCAGCCGGTGACGCGGATGCAGCGAGGCATAGGGATCCTGAAACACCATCTGCACTTCCTGACGCAGTGCGCCGGTGAAGGCTTTACCCGGCTGAACCTCGTGACCGGCAAGCTGCATCTGACCCTGCCAGTGTGGGTTCAGACCTGCCAGCACCCACAGCAGCGACGACTTGCCGCAGCCTGACGGACCCACCAGACCAAAACACTCGCCAGCGTTAACCTCCAGGTTAACCTCATGCACCACGGTGCGCAGCTCGTAACCCTGTTTGTGGGCGACGCTTAGATTCTGCAGCTTAATCATCATTCGCCTCCAGCGCAGCGCGGTCCAGCACCGGTAAAGTCTGTCCGCGGGTCGCTTTGCCCGGACGGCAGGCCCACAGCGTACGGGTGTAGGGATGGGTAGCGTGCGGCAGATCGGCGGCGGGCAGCGTATCCAGCAACCGGCCTTTATACATCACCATCACCCGCTCGCAATGTTCTGAAACCTGCTGCAAATCATGGCTGATCAGCAGCAGGCCCATGTTGCGCGCCTCCACCAGACCGCGGATCAGCGCCAGCACCTGATCGCGCATGGCATGATCCAGCGCGGAGGTCGGTTCATCGGCGATCAGGAAATCCGGATCGGTAATCAGGGCGATCGCCAGCATCACGCGCTGGCCCATGCCGCCAGAGAGCTGATGTGGATACTGCTGCATCAGACGACGCGGATCGGGCAGGCCGACCGCATCCAGCATTTCACACACTTTCTCTTTGCGCTCGGCACGGTTCAGGCGGCGATGCAGGATCAGCGGCTCTTCCACCTGCCAGCCAATGGTGCGCGTCGGGTTAAGGGCATACTTCGGGTCCTGCATCACCATCGCCACGCGGTTACCGCGCAGCTGGTTCCAGTGACGCTCGCTTAGCGTCAGCGCATTTTCACCGGCCACCTGGAGCTGGCTGGCCTGCAGATGCAGCGCGGGCGAGAGTAAGCCCATCAGGCTGCGAGCGGTCAGTGACTTGCCGGAACCGGACTCACCGACCAGCGCCACGCGCTCGCGACCCACGGAAAAACTGATGTTATCGACCAGCAGCGCATCGTCGCTGCGAATGGTCAGCCCCTCGGCATGGAGCAGATTATTTTGCATGACGGGTATCCAGTCGGTCGCGCAGGCCATCGCCTGTCAGGTTAAAGGCCAGGCTGGCAAACAGAATCGCCGCGCCCGGTGCAGCAGCAACCCACCACTGATCAAAAATGACTTTACTGCCTTCGGCCACCATCGAACCCCATTCCGCCGTCGGCGGCTGAACGCCCATACCGAGGAAACCGAGTCCGGCCGCGGCCAGGATAATCCCGCCCAGGCTCAGTGCGGCGCGGACTACCGCCGTCGGCATGCAGAGCGGCAGGATATGACCGAACATCAGGCGAAAGCCCGTAATCCCCTGCATCCGCGCGGCGGCAAGGTAGTCGCTGCGGCGCAGTGCCAGGGTTTCAGCGCGTGCCTGACGGGCAAACGGCGGCCAGCTGGTCAGTGCCAGTGCCAGCGCGCCGTTCATCAGGCCAGGGCCGAGAATCGCCACCAGCGCCAGCGCGATTACCAGGTTGGGCAGTGACAGGAAGATATCGGTAATGCGCATCAGCAGGCGTTCGGTCCAGCCGCCCACGTAACCGGCGGTGATGCCGATCAGCAGCCCGGCCGGAATGGTCAGCACCAGAATCAGCGACACCAGCAGCAGAGTCGGACGCGCGCCGTAAATCACACGCGACAGCAGATCGCGGCCAAAGCCGTCGGTGCCGAACCAGTGCTGTGCCGACGGCGCCAGCAGACGGCTCGACATGGTCTGCACGTTCGGATCGAACGGCGCAATCAGCGGCGCCAGCAGTGCCATCAGGATAAGAATCGCCACCAGCGTCAGCCCAACGGTTAACGAGGTAACGCGTTGACGGCGACGGCGTGGTCGCAGCGTTTCGAGTTCAGAGAGTTGTTGCGTCATCGGGTTCTCGGATCGGTTAACCAGGTTAAAACATCCGCCAGGGTGTTAATCAGGATAAAGCAGCTGCCGATTAACAGGGTTGAGCCCAGAATCGCCGGCACATCGCCGGAGAACAGCGCATTGGTCATATAGCGACCCACACCTGGCCAGGCGAAGACGGTTTCAGTCAGCACCGAGCCTTCCAGCAGCGTAGCGTAGGAGAGGGCGATCACCGTGACCAGCGTGCCCAGCACGTTGGGGAAGATATGGCGCAGCAGGATGCGCACCCGACCCGCGCCTTTAGCACGCGCCAGCACCACATACTCTTTGCTGCTCTCTTCCAGCAGCGCAGCACGCAGCAGGCGGGTAATGCCCGCCATCGCCAGCAGGCCGAGGATCACCACCGGCAGCCAGAGGTGCGCAATTGCATTGCGGAACATCTCCGGTTCACCCGACAGCCAGCTGTCGATCAGCACAAAGCCGGTCTTCGGCTCCAGGGTGTAGACCCAGATATCATCCAGCCGTCCCGGTCCGGCGGACCAGTGCAGCACCGCATAAAAGAGCAGCAGGCCCAGCAGGCCGAGCCAGAACACCGGCACCGAGTAGCCCAGCAGCGAGACAAAGCGGGCGAGATTATCGATCCAGCTCCCCGGTTTCCAGGCGGCCAGCAGCGCCAGCGTCACACCGAACACCACCGCGAAGATCATCGCGCAGGTCGCCAGCTCGATGGTGGCGGGGAAGGTGGTCATCAGGTCGCCGCTCACCGACTGATTGGTGAGGCGGGAGACACCCAGATCGCCCTGCGCCAGATGTTCGACGTAGCGCCAGAACTGCATCAGCACCGGCTGGTCGAGACCCAGGTCATGACGCACCTGCTCATAGGTCGCTTCACTGGCGTGATCGCCGGCGATCTGCTGCACCGGATCGATCGGCGAGAGATGCGACAGCATAAAGGTAAAGGCGAGCAGGCCAAGCAGCGTGACCAGCAGCGACAGTACGCTACCGATCAGGCGCCCGCCACGCTGCCAAAAAAGCCGGGCGAACCCGGCTGAAGGAACAGACTGTGCCATTACTTAGTGACCTGCGAGTAATACACCATGTCAGGGTTAATGCCCTGTACATAGCCTTTCAGGTTGTCGCGCAGGGCGATCAGGTTCTTCGCCTGCATCCCAATCACATACGGTGAGTTCTTCATCACTTCACGCTGCATCGCTTCATACAGCGCCACGCGTTTCTTCGGATCGCTCTCGGCGGTCGCCGCAATCACCTGCTTGTTCAGCTCAGGAATGTGCCAGTCTGAACGGAAGGCGATGGTTTTGCTGCCATCTTCCGGATTGTAAGCAAACGAGGCGGCATTGGTGTTGGGATCGAAGTAGTCGGAGCCCCAGGCATTCAGCGTCGCTTCATATTTATGCGCTTTCACGTTGGTCGACACTTCGGAACTCAGACCCGGCACCACTTCCACTTTCACGCCCGCTTTGGCGAAGCTGCCCTGCAGCGCCTGTGCGATATCCAGATAAGGCGGCTGGTTGCTGGTGGAGAGCTTGAAGGTGACGTTGTTCAGGCCCGCTTTCTTCAGAATCGCTTTGGCTTTTTCCGGATCGTAGCTGTATGGCGTGTCGTTGATCGCGCCCAGGAAGCCCTTAGGCAGGAAGCTCTGATGCACATCGAACTGGCCTTTCAGCAGCTCACTGGCGATGCCTTTGTAATCCCACAGGTAGCGTGCTGCTTCCCAGAAGGCCGGGTTCTTCATCGTCTCGTTCGCGCCGATGTTGAACTGGATGTAGTAGAGCGACGCCATTGGAATCGCTTCTGTCTTCACGCCCGGTTTGCCGTTCAGTGCAGCAATCTGATCGGCACCCAGGTTACGGGCGATATCGGCATCACCCTGTTCCAGCAGCAGACGACGCGCCGCCGGTTCAGGCACGTTCTTGATAAGGATGTTCTTCATTTTTGGCGCGCCCGCTGGTGAGGTCGGGTTAGCGCTGAGCAGTACCACCTGATGCATCACCACTTTGCGGATCTGATACGGACCGCTGCCCGCCGAGTGGGTGGCCAGCCAGGCGTTACCGAAATCGCCGTTCTTCTGGTTCGCCATCGCGGTTTTTTCATCAATGATCGATGAAACCGGGGCAGAGAGCAGGCTCAGGACGTAGGTCGGGCTGACGTTGGCGGTCCAGCTGATCTGCACATGATTGTCGTCGACTTTTTTCAGGAAGCCATCGACGTTATCTTTGGTCCAGCCGAGCTGCGTCAGGATGAAAGAGGGATCGAGGTTCAGCTTCACCACGCGGCCCAGCGAGAAGATCACATCTTCCGGACGCAGCGGGTTGCCGGTAGAGAATTTCGCATCTTTACGCAGTTCAAAGGTCAGGCTGCGGTTGTCGCTGCCGGGCTGCCACGAGGTGGCCAGTGTAGGTTTCAGGTCCACCGGATTCTGCGGGTCAGACTGCACCAGGCGCTGATAGATGTTAGTAAAGGCCTGAACGCTGGTCAGTTCAAACCCTTTGGCCGGGTCGAAGCTGTCTGCGTCGTCAGTTGATTGTGCAATCACCAGCGTATCTTTTGGTGTTGCGGCCTGGGCTGTGAAGGCGGCAGCCAGCGTCAGCGCCAGCAGTGATGGAATTATAGTTTTCATGAAATTTCCTTGCCTCTAAAAAGTTACGCGAGTTTACGAAAGGGCCGATGCGAAGAATAGTCGAATATGGGCTAATCATATGCCAAAAGGTTATAAGCATTACCTGGAGGTTATAAGAAGATCGCCACGCTGTTACCGAAGCGGCAACCTGAGCAGAAACAAATCCTCAACGAAACCGTTATTCAATACGTTATTGCTTTACCGACGCCGGCCTCTCTTTATAATGGCGGCAGATAACTTCAGGAGAATTCAGTTGGACAGTCACCCGAGATTAACCTTTATTCTGGCAAGCTGAGTTTCCTCTGCTGCTTGCCAACCGGCGAGCAGCGATCCCCGCTTTAATTAACGATCGCGCTCCTTATTTTTAATCCTGTCATCACCAGGAGTGCGCGTTATGCTGCTGTTTATATTCGCTCTTTTTCCTCCGCCCCGTCTGGCGTAGCCCAGGCTGCGCCCAATCGCTGATATCAGACTTTTAAAACGCCGCGTATAACCGGCGTCAGGTAACCCTGTGCGCGTCATTATTTTGTGTGCAGGCGGAATAACCTGACTGTTTCTGAAAGTCACCCCATTAAATAACCCGGCTACGCCAGGTTTTATCCATGCACGTTATTTCCCGTGCAGGACAACTATTGCTTTAAATCAGGGAGATGTCGAAATGAGCGACATGAAACTGGAACAGGTTGCGATCACTTCATCCGGCAACCGTAATGATAAAAAAAGTAAAAAAATGTTTGCCGTGGCGCAGCAGGCAGACCAGCACATTGATATGACGCTGGCGAACCTGCGCAGTCAGCGTCAGGGCCTGACCCAGGCTGAGGCGGCGAAACGACTGGCTTTGTATGGCCGTAATGAAGTGGCGCATGAGAAAGCGCCACCCGCGCTGATTCAGCTGCTGATGGCGTTTAATAACCCGTTTATCTACGTATTACTGGTCCTGGCGCTGGTGAGCCTGTTTACCGACTATATTCTGCCGCTGCGCGCCGGTCAGGAGACCGATCTCTCCGGCGTCATCATCATCTTCACCATGGTGATGCTGAGCGGGCTGCTGCGCTTCTGGCAGGAGTTTCGCACCAACCGTGCCGCGCAGGCACTGAAGTCACTGGTGCGCAGCCAGGTCACCGTGCTGCGCCGTGAGCCGGGCAGCGAAACCGCGCAGCGTCAGGATGTGGATATGAGTGAACTGGTGCCGGGCGATATCATTCTGCTCAGCACCGGCGATCAGGTGCCTGCCGATGTCCGTCTGCTGAGTTCACGTAATCTGTTTATCAGTGAAGCAGTACTGACCGGCGAGTCGCTGCCGGTTGAAAAACAGAGCAGCGATGCGGGTATCGATGCCGGAGGTCAGACCGCTCAGGAGCGGCTGGCATCACCGAATATCTGCCTGATGGGCACCAGCGTGGCCAGCGGCACAGCCAGCGCAGTCGTGGTAGCGACGGGCGGCGAAACCTGGTTCGGCTCCCTGGCCTCATCGCTGACCGGAAGCCGTCCGCAGACCGCGTTTGATCGCGGGGTGAACAGCGTCAGCAAGCTGCTGATCCGCTTTATGCTGGTGATGGTCCCGGTGGTGCTGCTGATTAACGGCTTCACCAAAGGCGACTGGATGGATGCCACGCTGTTTGCACTGGCCGTCGCGGTCGGGCTGACCCCGGAAATGCTGCCGATGATTGTCAGCGCCAACCTGGCTAAGGGCGCGATTGCGATGTCACGTCGCAAAGTGATCGTTAAAAAACTCAACGCCATTCAGAACCTCGGCGCGATGGATGTGCTCTGCACCGATAAAACCGGCACGCTGACCCAGGACACCATCCTGCTGGCGCATCATCTGGACGCGCGGGGCAACGAAGATGCACAGGTGCTGCTGCTGGCATGGCTCAACAGCGGCAGCCAGAGTGGCGCGAAAAACCTGATGGATCGCGCCTTACTCTGCGCGGGCGACAAGGTCATTTCACAGTCTCAGCGCAGCCAGTTCCAGCTGATCGATGAGCTGCCGTTTGATTTTACCCGCCGTAGGGTGTCGGTGCTGGTGGAGGATCTGACTCAGCATCGTTCACAACTGATCTGCAAAGGCGCAGTGGAAGAGATGCTGGCAGTGAGCATTGCCGTGCGGCAGGGCGACACGGTGGTCGCACTGGATGCGGCACAGCGTGCGGCGCTGCTGGCGCAGACCGAACACTATCATCAGCAGGGTTATCGCGTGCTGCTGGTGGCAACCCGTGATGGCGAGCTACACGCGCCGCTCAGCGACAGTGATGAGCGCGATCTGATTATTCAGGGAATGCTGACCTTCCGCGATCCGCCTAAAGCCAGCGCGGGTAAGGCGATTAAAGCCCTGCGTGACAGCGGTGTGACAGTGAAAGTGCTGACCGGTGACAATCCGCTAGTGACGCTGCGGGTCTGTGCCGATGTCGGGCTGACCGATCCGGCGATGCTGACCGGCGATCAGATTGAGGCGATGAACGATGATGAGCTGGCGCAGGAAGCAGAGCGCTGCACCCTGTTTGCTCAGCTGACGCCGCTGCAGAAATCCCGTCTGGTGCGGCTGATGCAGCAGAACGGTCACACCGTCGGGTTCCTGGGCGATGGCATTAATGACGCGCCTGCGCTGCGGGCGGCTGACACCGGGATTTCCGTGGACAGCGCGGCAGATGTGGCGAAAGCCTCATCGGACATCATCCTGCTGGAGAAAGATTTACAGGTGCTGAATGAGGGTGTACTCAAAGGACGCGAGACCTTTGGCAACATCATCAAGTATCTCAACATGACCGCCAGCTCCAACTTCGGCAACGTTTTCTCGCTGCTGGTGGCCAGTGCCTTTATTCCGTTTCTGCCGATGCTGTCGATTCATCTGCTGATTCAGAACCTGATGTATGACGTTTCCCAGCTGGCGCTGCCGTGGGACAAGGTTGACCGTGAGTTTCTGAATAAGCCGCGTAAATGGGATGCCGGCAACATCAAGCGTTTCATGCTGTGGATGGGTCCGACCTCGTCAATTTTTGACGTCACCACCTTTGCGCTGATGTGGTTTGTTTTCGGCGCTAACCATGCAGGCGTGCAGTCGCTGTTCCAGTCCGGCTGGTTTATTGAGGGGCTGCTGTCACAGACGCTGGTAGTGCATATGCTGCGTACCCGGAAGATTCCGTTTATTCAGAGCCGCGCCACCTTACCGGTGATGCTGACGACGCTGGCGGTGATGGCGCTGGGCATCCTGATCCCGTTCTCCCCGCTGGGTGCGATGGTCGGTCTGGTGCCACTGCCATGGCAATATTTCCCGTGGCTGGTGCTGACGCTGTTCAGCTACTGCCTGGTGGCACAGGGCATGAAGCGTTTCTACATCCGCCGCTTTGGTCAGTGGTTCTAGGGAGGAGAAGATGAAAAAAAGCAGGCTCGATACGGTATTTGTCGGCGTGATGATCATCGGCTTAACTCTGATTGCGCTGACGGTCATCGTGCGGTGATGGCGTTGTGATCGTGCGGTAAGTGAGAGGCAGCGAGGGGACTCGCTGCCTTTTTTTATTGATGCATTTACTCTTCGTCGCGCTCACGGCTGGCGCGCTGGCGCTCGTAATATTCATCTTCTGCGGTGATGATCTCATCCATCAGAGAATCCATATCGACTACGCGCTCCTCTTCCACAAACTTCCCGGTAAGCGGCGTTTCCGGGGTGAGCTTGCCATCTTCATAGAGCAGCCAGATCTCTTTGGCGTAGCGCGTCTTCAGCAGCTGCGGAGCGAACTGACCGTAGTAAGAGGTGATATTGTCTACGTCACGTTCAAACATCGACTCGGCATGGTTATTGGCCGCCGCATCGACCGCCTGTGGCAGGTCGATAATCACCGGGCCCTGGTCATCCAGCAGTACGTTGAACTCGGATAAGTCACCGTGAACGATACCGGCACAGAGCATACGAACGATGTTGCGGATCATGGTGTGGAAATCCGTGACCGCCTGCTCTTCAGACAGAGAGACATCGCTGAGACGTGGCGCGACCGAGCCATTGGCATCGGTCACCAGCTCCATCAATAACACACCGTCGATGCAGAGATAAGGCTGTGGCACGCGAACACCGGCGTTCGCCAGGCGGAACAGGGCATCTACTTCGGCGGTCTGCCAGGACTCTTCCTGCTGCTTACGGCCGAACTTTGTGCCTTTCTGCATGGCGCGGGCGTTACGGCTGTTACGGGTTTTACGACCTTCCTGATACTGCACGGCCTGCTTGAAGCTACGCTGGGTCGCTTCTTTATAGACTTTGGCGCACTGCACCTTGCCGCCGCATAGCACGGTATAGACGTCTGCTTCTTTGCCGCTTTTCAGCCGCTGCAGGACATCGTCAATCAGGCCGTCATCGACCAGGGGCTGGATTCTGTTTGGGATTTTCATGCGGCTTTATACCTTATTTCACCCGCTTTTCGTATCACTTTGCGATGATGGAAAACATTGGCAATGACTGAACAAAGTTTCTAATTCTACCCTGGAAAGTCGCTTTGTGGGGATGAACCTTGATGAGCTGCGCTTTTGACCTTTGTTTTATCATAAACAATGGATTAGAGGGGAGAGCAGGACGGTTTTATCCGCCAGAGGAGCGCTTTGTCATGTATCAGCCCTGTGGGCGGGGATTTCGTGTCAGAGAAATGTGCCTGAATAGCGGGCTGGCAGGTGCCTGAAGGCCGAAATCCTGCCAACAGAATTTCGGCCCGCATTCGGGATTACTTCAGGCCTTTAAGCACTTTGACCGTGCTTTCAATGTCGATCTCATCTTCAGAGAAGATCAGTGTCGTACCCTGGAAGGTGGTGACCGCCAGCTTTTTCAGCGAGCGCATCTCATTGGCGTTCGGGTCAGTTTTCGGCCGGATATTATTCAGCAGCAGTCCCACTGACAACACCGCGTTCTCTTTATCGACACCGGCATCGACCGGGACTTCTTCGTTGTAGACCAGATAAGACTTAATCGAGGTGATCTTGAGCCGCTCGCCTGCGATATAGATGTATTTGCTTGTCGGCGCGACCTTCACCGCATAGGCGGATAAGCCCTTGTTGTTGGTGGTGGGTTCAAACGTCACCGCCGCATCTTTCTTGATCAGATCAGGATTGGCGACCTTAATCACATGAAAATAGCGGTTATCACCGTTTTCATCTTTGATAAAGCCAAAACCTTTATCTTCAAACCAGGTTGTGATCGTTCCGTTCATCGCCATTTTTGCCTGCTTAATCTACTCAGTTTTTTACAGCGCGCAGTGTAAAACACAATGCCTGCGCAGACTATATAAGTCTGGATGATAATTTTCAGGTGCGCCAGAGGGTGAGCGGCGGAAGGGGCCTTTGTGGCGGATGAAGGCGAGTGTGATGGAGTGTGTGTAGCGGCAGATAAAAACGAAGTGATGGATTGGTAGAGCAGGTAACGGACATCAGCCACGTGAGACACGTGGCTGTCAGCACTGGGCGTTGTTACGCGGATACCGGCGGGCGAATGCGGTACTGAGTCAGGCCGATTAACCGGCGAACTGCGCAAAGCTCGTCAGCCGGTGAATGTCTGTTACTCGTTGCCCCAGCGGTTCAGAAACTCGGCAATTTCATCAATACGCTGCTCATCGATACCCGCTTCACGCGCCATATCCTGCTGCGACTCTTCACTGATCTCTTCGTTGTTCATCAGACGGGTGATCAGCAGCTGGAAGTAATGCGCCAGCGGGGTACGTTCAGCTTCGCTCACCGGCTTAGCGGACTCCGTCGCATACTCATCTGCGACATCATAGTATTTGAGAGAGATTTCGTTATTCATAAATTGTCCGCAGAGTTGAGTTTGGGTTTAAGCGTTGGCAGGGCGTTGTGGCCCGGCGTAGAGGGGTATTATTTCGTGTTTGGGTTGGGGCTGTAAAGGGGGATTGGGGAGGCGGAAGGGAGTGTGAGAAGGGCTGGTCTTTCAGATTGGGAAAGTGCCTGCGCGTTATCTGTTGCCAGCGAAACGTCTGATACAGAGATTATGGGTATGAACAGGCGTATACCTATCTCATCCACTAAGGCGTTCAGTCAGATGAGGGGCAGGGCTTTGCATCAATAGAGAGGTATGTTTTTAGACCCGAGGCACGCTTGACTCCACGCGGATCCGAAACAAAAGGAAGACGGAGCTTTGGGCTGTCATTCACTTTTATCACCCATGCAGAATGGCCGATGAAATTGAAGCGGATATATTCGTCATGCACATACAGCTGTTCGAAAGAACCGGATGAGTATTCATTGCCAATCTGCAGGCTTTCAAGTTTTCCCTGACTCAAACTGATGAACGTGACGGTAAGGGATTCCTCGAAAATGACATCATCAGTCGTGAACAGAATATATCTGTCACTATCCACCTTAACAGCCGCTTCCAGCACCTGTCCGTCAATGGTGATACCTGTCGGTTTATCCCCAACAATAACTTCAGAGGTTGCCTGTCTGAAATCAGAGGCTTTGCTTTTCTCAATGAGCTTAACAGAGGCTATTTGTTCCATTCCTGTCACCATAAACATCCCATTTCAAAGGCAGCAAGTGCACCACCAGCAAACCTACCAATCAGTTCACGAACGGGCACACAAGCAAAATCATCTTTCATCGTATCTTTTGATGCTTTCAAGGAAATAGAGCAAAAAACTGCTGGCGTAATCAGGTGAAATATCTTGCCAGCGCTGAGAAAACTCTTCCTTTATCTCTTCTTCCGACAGCTTGAGAAAGTCAGTAATTTCTTTACGTAAATCACATCTTTCTTCTGGAGAAGCTTCGTCAACGACTACATCAATGGCACCATCCATCGTATCAGCGCCAGTGATAACGTCGAAGTCCTGATTAAGGGTTCCCACAATGCATAAATCTAAGTTTGGGGCAAGAGGTGCGCGGCTCATGATCAACTCACTTATCTGGAAAAGAAGTAATTATATAATAAGGTTTGTTATTGTAAGTCTGATACTTCAGCGCAACTCTTATTTTAGTTGCTTTATACGCAGTGTTGTTCCCTTTCTGAACAACATAACCAACGGTTTTACCCACATCGTAACTTATCGTCATGTTATGTCGTGGTTTACTTGCAGCCCATAGTTTTATCCATTCCCGATTATTATGAAGTGCCTTTGATATGGCTGCTTCGGCAATCTCCAGCGACGAGAACGAACCAGATAGATCCAATACCCCATTAGATTGGATAATTCTTTCATGAAGTTCCTGAGGTGATTTTCCAATATGCTTTAAAAGCGTATGCCCGCCCGGTTTTAATCCAGAGACAGATTCATGCTCAATTAATTTGATTCGGCCAACACGAACGGCAGCAATTCTCGCCGCGCCAAGTCCAAGAGAAAAAGCTATCGGCACGCCCACATCTACGGTCAGGCCTACTTTCCACGCTGTATCTTCATCAGCGCCAAACTTTTTTGCCATCTCAATGGCGGCCCGATATGTTGCACTACGAACATTCTTGCCGCTCAGAACCTGATTTGCTGAGGTATTGATACTGTCCATGCTGTGCGCGCCAACAACGATGCAGGCCGCCTTTGTCAAACCTGTAGGCTCGGGCGCCATACAAAGCGCAGTTGCCCCGGCCAGCTCCAGCGTTCCCATTACCAGCCCCAGCCCGCCCATAAGACGGTTAGACATTGTCTCAGATTCGGTAACTGAATTGTCAGAAAGTGCAGCAGCAAGCTGGACAGGAGACAATACTATTTTTAACCCATCATCCATGATTCAACTCCATCTGTGTGAACGACATCCTTTTTAAATCAGGCTGGTACGTGCCTGCATTAGGTCTACTTTAAATAAACACTGTTTCTCTAAATCTTCGTTATCTGAATTATTCATTATTTGTTTTTAAAATAATATACTCAGGTCACTAACTATGGGGGTTAACTCACACAGCAGGGCGCTAGCCAGTTTCGTTAGTTTATGGAGTTAGTCAGACGATGAAGCGGGCATTGCGTCAGTCGAGGGGTATGTTTTAAGTAGGATCGCAGACACAAAAGCCAGCAAGATTTTCATCTTGTAGGTTCTCATGAGCTGGCGGAATCTGAATATGCCAATCAAGGCCATGAAATTAATTGTTTTTCTTCAATTCAACTTTGGCTTGTGTACCTAAACGTGTACCAATTATTGGATCTCATACCCCGGAGCAGCCCGGCAAGGATAACGAATGCCTGGCGCTTGATTCATAATAAAATGATTTTAGAGAAAAGTGTTCACACTGTTCACCTTTGGTTTTTATGTATTAATTTCAATTTGTTAGGTAGTGAGTGATTTGAGGCGGGATGTACACTAGTGTGCACTTTTGGTGATCACCTTAGCCAAGATCACAAAAAGCGACCTGAGCCATTATGCGTAATGTGAAGTTATTAGGCGCTGCTGTTGTCAATGGTCCGCTTTGTGGCAGGAGCAGTCGTTAACAACAGGAAAAAGCTGGCACGCAAAAAGTGGTTATTTTCTTTACATTGGAATAGGGTCTGTAGCTGCGATCCAGTCAGGCGGAATTTCCATTTTTCTACCATTTTTACCTGTATCTTCCATAAAAAGATTTAAGTGTTTTTTGTGCTGTTTTATTGCCCATGTCAAGCTCTGGAACTCAAATGCAACCCGTAAAAATGATTGCATTGATACCCTAAACCCTCCATCCAAAATATTTCCTGTTGCTGATATTTGAGCATACCAATGCTCGTCTTGTAAAAAAATGATATGTAGACCATTTCTCTTAAATCTTCTTTTTATGACTTGCAAGTCAAGAAGAACAAAAATGCTTAAATTTCCATTTATGAAATTATATATATGTTCAGGGTTTAGAGAAAGTTGGAAAGGTGTATAGGGATGCCAATTCATATCTCTTTTGTACTCGTTCAAATTGAACATGTGAATGTACTTTCCATGTATCTGGTCAAAAACTTCTTGCTTGAATTTTGTTATAGCTAGATAGTGAACTCCACTCTCTGGTGAGACATGGCTAGTGCCTTCTTCATAGGACTTACTTATGCAATCATTGATGGCTTGCAAGTGATACTGTTCTTTTTCTGTGTGTTCGCGTCTTATTACAGGCCCTACGCCTCGGAAATTTTCGGCCTCATCGTTTATGAAAAAGCGATTTAGCTCATCTATGTTTTTAAGTTGTTTTTCCCCTCTGTTATTTAGTTTACTTGATGTTTTAACTTCAATAGGATAGGGATCATTATGGCCCAGTAGGCATACATCTCCATGTCTTAGCGTATTTGTAAGATCACAAAGCACTGCAGGCACATTATTTTGAGCTGCTGTTTTTAGAAGCATTATTTCCGATTTGATGCCTTCTTTCCCAGAAATGAACCCGGCTGTTTCCTTTACATGATAATGTTCATTGTAAAGAAAGTGTCTTATTGCATATTTGTCACAAAAATGGAATGCAATGCTATCTCCATACATCTTCCATATGTAAATGATATATCTATAGCTCTCCATTTTTTTATCAAACTTATTTATAAGGGTTGTTATTTCTTTTGAACGTTCTCTGCTTGGTCTATCATTTGCTTTTTCAAGACGTAGTTTTTGAATTATTCCTTTTGTGCGAATAATTGCTTTTTCTGCCTCTTTAATCTTTTTCAAAAGCAATAATTGGAAGTCTACGATTGCTCCTATCGACAAATTTTTTTGCGTCTTAATAATGTGAAGCATTATCGTTAATTGTTCAAGGCTCTTCTTGTATCTGGCAACCATAGATTGGCCCCCTCCCAAAAAAACACATGTAAAACATGTCTTGAACTTACCACAAATTCCAGCAGTCTTGCTACAGCCTTTCATAGTTCCACAATAGGCGGCGAAATCTCGCAGCCATCCAAAGTTCTGCTCGTCTATAAAGTAATTTTGATACTTTTTATCGAGACCGAAAGATTGCGTGATCTGCTCCCTGTTTGCTAACAAACAATGCAGTTAGCAATTTCCGCTTCTCGCTCTTAGCGGACCTTGGCTGACATTAATATTTGCATCACCATCAAATATAAAAAAAACCGGCCTAAGCCGGTTTACGTGGAATGATGTTATGAGATGCTACATGTGGGCAACCAATCCGCCTCGCTGTCCTCATGTAACATGAGATTGGTCTGTATACCGTTATTCGTCCTGCGCTTAAGCAACACGCGCTCATACTCCTTCAGCGTCTGCGGTACAGCCTGCCAGAAAGCCGTCAGGCTTAGTGGATGCTGATGCCCCCGCGATTCCATAAATGACAGATACGCATGATAGAGATAGCGCTTCGGATTCAGCGGGCGGATATTGGCGTTACCGATAAACAGCCCGTTTGGCGTGCTCAGCGGCATCAGGTATCCGCAGAAATCAACCAGCGGATCGGCCTGTCGTTTGATATCCAGCGCCTCACCGGATGATTGCTGCGCCTGCAGCAGCTCGCGCGCCTCATCGGGTGACGCGAAGCGCTGCATCAGATGACGAACAATCACGGCCAGCTCGGCGCTGATTTTATCCAGTAACTGCGTGTCACGCTCTTTTACCGGTATCACTTCGGGGAACGTCAGGATAACCCGGCGACGTGACACGCCGCCGCTTCGGTCGCTGAAGCGCATCGGGTTGTTGTTCACCGCCAGAATGACCGCCGGGATGTGCGTTGAATAGGCGTCGCGATATTTTGGATCGATGGCTACCGCGTCGCCGCCGGTTATCGCCTTGATGCCTGCGCCGTCGCCGCTCCATTTCTCCTGGTCAGGAAGGATAATAAGTGAGAAGCCCACCACGCTGGCGCGCTCGCGCGAGGATTCCAGCGTGTCGATGGTGGCGGACGTGGTGTTGTCTTTTCCGGCCAGCAGAGTGGCTATCGAAGCCATGACGCTTTTACCGCTGCCGCCGGGGCCGGTGACTTCGAGAAACATCTGCCAGTCATAGCGATTTGCCAGCACCATAAATAACGCCGCGAGGATGCGCTCCTGCTTGTCGTGATTATGTCCGGCTGCCCGCGTTAACCAGCGCCAGAAAGCCGGGGCGTGGTCTGCGAGGTTCTCACCTGTACGCGGGGCGGTGTAGTCCACGCTGTTGACGGTGCGCAGCCAGTGCTCGCGGCGGTGCGGGCTGAACGTGCCGGAAGCGGTATCAAACACGCCGTTACGGAAGCCAATCAGGCGGCGGGACGGTTCGCCCATCTGCGGTACCATCAGCTTGAGCGTGTCCAGTACGCTGCCGATACCGGCAGCCGAGAACGGTGCGCGCACCTTCTGAAACAGCGCGGCGATTTCCCGGCGCAGCGTCTTCGCCTCCATCACCTGCCATGCGCCGTTCTCATAGCGGCAGATTTCCTCCCCGACCGGCGGCACGGCCAGCGCCTCACCGTAATGGGCGACCAGCAACTCGGCCTTCTGGCTGGCGCTCATGGCCTTCAGGTCGGCCTCGCTGACGGATTCAAACGGGCTGAGCGGCTGCGGCTGCGTGAAGTCGGTGAGCTGCGCCAGCGTGGCGATATCGCCCTGCGCCTGCCACACGTCGTTCCAGTCACCCGTAACCGGCGGCAGGGCGGTTATCCCGCTGCAGGCTTTCGCCGCTTCCTCTGCCTTTAACTGGCCGGTGCCGTTGTCATCACGGTCGGCGGCAATCAGCATCAGCGCGCCGGGGTATGACTCACGCAGCCGCTTTGCCAGTGAGGGCAGGTTGTTGGCGCTCAGCGCCACGTAAACCGGCTGCCCGGTCAGCCGGTGCACGGTCAGGCCGGTAGCGTATCCCTCGGTGAGCCACAGCGTTTTGCCATCCGGCTCGCCTGCCAGCCAGTACGTGCCTTTCACCTGTCCGCCGGGCAGGGTGCGTTTGTCGCCTGCGGCGCTGATTAGCTGCACGTTAATGGCGGTACCGTCTTCGCCGGTCAGCGGGATAAGCACATCCCCGGCGGCAAAGCTGACACCACCACAGCGCAGCGCCTCCCCAAGTGTGAGCGCCTGCGTGCCGTGCAGCCCTTTCGCTGAAAGGTAGGCGTTGTCCGTGCGGCTGACGGCAGCGGCTATAAGTGCCTGCGCCCGTGCGGCTGCGTCTGCCTGCGCGCGGCTTTTGTCTGCGGCTTCATCATGCATAACCGGGGCTGACTCCGGCAGCGTGCTGAGCATTCCGGCCACCTTCATGGCGGCCTCTTTAGCACTGATACTGAGCGCCTTTTCTACCAGGTTAAGGCCGTCACCGGCCCCGCACTGGTTACAGAGCCACGTTCCGCGTCCGTCCTGATTGTCAAAACGGAAGCGGTCTTTGCCGCCGCACGCCGGGCAGGCTCCGTGCCGCCCTCCGTCGAGCACGCTGATACCGAGGGCAGGCAGAAGCTGCGGCCAGAATCCGGTGGCCGCCTTTACGGTGTCAGAGACAATATGTTTCATCTGCATGTTCTCCCTCAGTGCAACGTGATGCGGCTGGCGGCCGCAAGCTTGCTGCGGAACAGCTCATCCATCATGGTGACACCGAGCTGCGTCAGGCGCGGCGGTGCGGTCAGCAGGTCCGGCTCGACCATATCGCCAAGCATGGTGCAGGCCATCTCCATACCCGCATCCGGGCCGTGGCGGCGCACATAGAAGCCCTCCAGCTCAAGGGCAATGGTCATCTGAAGCTCATCGAGCGTGGCTGACACGGCGATGCCGAGGCCTTTGCAGGCGTTCAGGTAGCCCTGCGCCAGCGCGCGACGGTAAACGGCGGTGCGTACCTCAACGGGCAGGCAGGAGTGATTAACGGTCATCATGACGGGCCTCCGTGGCTAACATGCGGGATTCACAGGTTTCAACGACTTTACCGAGCTGGTCGGTGAGCAGGGCGACGACCGAGGCCAGCGCTGCGCCGTCCGGCACGCAGCCGCGCGCGCTCAGGCAGTTCACCGAGTCAAACATATCGAGCGCGGTCACGCCGACCGTGTGCGCGTGCAGCAGGCGCAGGTAGTCAGCGTGGGGAATAGGGTAGGTGTCATTGTTATTCAGTTGCCGGGAAAGGGTGTTCATGCCGCCACTGCCTTAACCGGCAGGCGACCGGCAAAGGACAGGACGTAATCACGGGCGAGGCTGGCACGGGCGCTGCGCTCATCGCCTGCTACAGTGCGCAGCATGCAGGGACGGGCGGCGGCATCAGTGCGACGCACGGCGGCAAAAATAAAGGTGAATTCGGGGTGAGCGGCAGTAAGGGCCGTTGTCATGAGGACAATCTCCATCGAGTAGCGGTTAACGCCACCACCGGAGCTGCAAATCTCATGGGTGGTGGCCCGAACGGGGTTTGCAGTACCGGCCTCAATGGATACCGGCCAGCCCGAAGGCTGCCCCGCCCGGGCCACCATTATTTGACAGCGACTGCGGTCTAAGAACCACAGCCTGAAAAATGGGTAAGCCAGAGCAATGACACAAAAAAACACGCTTGGCGCGTGTTGTGTCGCCATTGAGTTACACGGGCTGCAAATCCCGGCTGCCGATTTTGCGGCAGCACAAAAACTGTATAACGGCCGCTCGCCAGAGAAAAGCCTTTTTTCACACATCGGGGCGTTTTCCTCAGCAACTGGTCAGGACGTGATCGGATTGCGGCGGATTTGATCGGTATTTCCCGTCCTCTTTTTTTACCTTCTGCTTTGCAGACTTCGCTTTTTGACTCAGCATGGAGATATGGGCGTGCATCCCGCTGGTAAAAGCTGATGCCGTGGCTGGTTTGCCGCTGACCGATGCCGTTAGACTTTCCGCGACAAAGGCGGCTTCTTCGCGGGTGAAAGGAAAGGTTTTCGTGCCAAAATTCAGCGAAATCACGCCGCACCTCCGGCACGCTGTGCGATGCGGGCCTGCATCCAGCCGTCAATCTCTGACGCCAGCCAGGCGACGTTTTTACCGCCGAGGGAAATCTGCGACGGGAACTGCTCCCGACTGATTAAGTCGTAAATGGTCGAGCGTGACAGACCGCAGGTACTGATGACCTCCGGCAGTCGCATAAAGCGGTCACGCGGGTAAACGGCATCGCGGGTTACGGGAATGGCAGGGGCTGTTAAGGATGAAACTACATGCATGGTGTTACCTCATTATGAGTCCGGCCGGTGCTGTCCGGTTCCGGTGGTGTCTTCAGGTAACCCCCTATTTTGTTAATATTTTTAAGCGTGGCAATAGTCCTTCGTAGTGCAAAAAATAATCATTCATGAGATTCAGTGCAGTGTAATGCATTGAGTTGCATCCTGTTCTCTTTATATTAATTTAAGTAATCATTCGTTAATTATTAATAGATAAAAACAATGAACAAAGGCTTACTAGAGAAAGGCTGGATTTCTGTGAAGTGAACACTAGTTAATACTTAGTGAACACTTCATTTTAAAGTGTTCACTTCTAAAACTACTGTATTCATTACCTTTTTTATCTCAGTGAATACCAGTGAACAGTTATATAAGAAATACCATCAGTTAAGAGATCATCCCTTATCGGTTATACCCTTGTTTGTTCATCGACAGGCGGAAAGCAATGAAATGCGCTGTCCTGTTGTACACGACAGAATGGCCTCATCCTTTATAGACGATGAGAGACAATCATGACCACCACGGAACAGAAACCTGCATCACTGGAACGCTTCGAGAAAGCCCGCGCGGAACATACCCAAAGGATGAAAGCCTATAACGGCATCTGCGCCGATATCGCCCGCTGTGAAAAAGAGCAACAGGCAGCCATCGAGGCAGGAAAAGAAGCCGAGAGCAACTGGCGCACGAGCTTTCGCAACCTGCGAGGCAATCTCACCGACGAGCTGCGCGCCGAACATTCTCAGCGCATCGCCAGCCGTGAACTGGCCGATGAGTTCGGCGGGCTGCTTAAAGAGCTGGCGCTGGATAAGCAGGAAGCGATGCTGAAATGCTGCGGCAGTGGCAAAGAGTACGTGGAATCACACAGCGCAGCGTTTACCGGGTTCGCGGATGCGCACTGGAAGTCAGCCCTGCGTAACGTGAGTCCGTCACTGCTATGGGCCATTAAGCTGCGTCTCCGTCGTGAAGAACTTTCCCCGACGTTTGCCGGTGACGACCGGGATAGAATTAAGGAGGTGGCTTATCTAGTTGGTGAAGCACTGACGCAGGGAGCAGCGGCCCTGCCGGACAGCGTGATGAAAGAGGCACCATTGCTGGAGAATATTGGTCTGTATCGCCCGCCGCTGACGGGTATTGATATGGAGCTTTACCACCATCCTATGCGCCGCCAGAAGCTGGCTGAATCAATCCGGGCGCAGCGCGCAAAGCTTCAGGAGGGCAGCCAGAAATGATGCACTGTCCCTATTGCAAAAGCGCGGCGCACACCAAATCAAGCCGCTATATGTCAGAGCAGGTAAAAGAGCGTTATCACCAGTGCACTAACCTCGACTGCTCCTGCACTTTCAAGACTAATGAGAGCATCACAAAGGTGATCACCGCACCGCCACAACCGGAAAAAATACCGGTACCATCCCCGGAACCAGCAAGAGAACGGCAGACGCTGGGCCGTTATGGTTCTGCATTCCGCCAGATTCATTAATCCCTCACACTGCCGCTACACAACCAGCGGCTTTTTTTATTACTATCCTTTGTCTTCCTGAAGCCTTTTTTCTGGCGAGCCGCTTTGTAAAGAGCTGTGCATGCATAACGTGCATGGATCTGCATGCAAAATCATGTACCGCTTTCTCCCATTCAGGCCATAACGGCCGTGGCTCTGCCCGCATCATGCACCTGCATGAAAAGCGGTACATAAAGCGGGCAGGCGTGGCGGGGATAGCATTGCGCGCGTGAGGTAGAACTGTATTAGTCAGCATGCGTTAAGTAGGATATAGCTCAACAAAGATAATTGTATGCATCTAGAATAGTAGTAAAGAGCTAAGTGATTTTTTCTTGATAAGGGATTTGGAGGAATAGACGTGCAACCAAAAAAACTATCAAACTCAATATCTACTGGCGGAGGCGGAGGGCATTTCGAAAAAAGAGTACAGGCTTCATATGTTGTTTTGATGCTTTCAGGAGGCTACGCTCCTTGTATGCCATGCTGGCCTATCACTCAAATAAGTGTACAGGGGAAAATCAATGGTTTCGAAACAGATGATTTAATTGTTTACACCGAAAGTTTTTCGGGTAATGAGCAGGCGAAAATGCTAGCTCAAATTAAGCATAGTATTAAATTTATCAAAAATGATAAAGTGCTCGAGGATGTATTGAATGCGGCATGGATTGATTATAATAATAGAGAGTTATTTAATAAAGACACGGATATCATCTCTCTTATAACAGGTCCTTTATCCGGAACTGACACCGCTGTTAAATGGCTTTTAGAGCATGCTCGTTCAACAACTTCATGGGAAGAATTCAATATCAGGGTTAATAAAGCAAACTTTAGCCCGCCAAAATCTAAAGAAAAATTAAGCGTGATATTCGATATGCTTAAAAAGTGCAATTTAGGAGTGTTAGATAATCATTTATTTTATGAGTTCCTTAAGAGATTTTATTTGATAGGCTATGATTTGAATTACGAGTATGGTGTGATTTTGTCTCTAATTCATTCACATATTTCACAATATGAAGGCGCAGATGCAAAGGGCGTCTGGGGGAAAATCGTTGATGAAATGGGGGTTGCTAATAGAGACGCAAGATCCTTAAGGCGAAATACTATTTCAAAAGATATAACTCGTGAGTTTGATAGGAGTAAAATAGTCCATGCGCCGGATGAGTTAAATCATGTTGCTGTTGTAAATAACTTTTCATTGAATTCTGGCTCTAAAGAGCAAATTACCCTAACTTTATTTGGTTTAGTTGGTGGTTGGGATGAATCAAATAAAAATGATTTTTCTGCAATAAAGGAGTTTATTAATGGAATTTGACGAATGGATGAGTAATGTTCGAGAAATTGAACTTGCAACCGGCTCGCCTCTAAAAGTTACGAGAAGTGTGTGGACTATCATTGAAAAAAAGAAATGGTGGGCTGCAGTAAGTCATAACATACTAGAGAGTTATTTGAATTCCTTTTGCAATATGGCGATAAAAGTATTGCCAAGTTTCGAAGAAGAACGTGAAAATGATGATTTTTTTATTTTTAAAGATAGCAAGAATAATTACTCTAAAGTCTTAAAAAACAATATAACTGAGACTATGGCGCTCTTGACAAATGTTCAAGATGAAATGAGAAGTGAAGTATCCTTTGCCGCCAGACACAAAGTTGAGAATGTGGTTAGGAAGACTCTGGAGGGACCAGGCTGGAAGGTTTGGACGGAATTAAACGCGCAACTACCTAATATTGCTGAGTCATCTCCGGAATTATTTATTACGCTACTTCAAGAAAAGCTTGAAAAAATAGAAGGTAGAGGGGGTGGGTTATTTGGAAGTGAGAGTATCGATTTCTCAAGAAAAAATCCAGCAACAGGGATTTTATGGGCTCTGGAAACTTTGTCATGGAATGAGAGTCGCCTAGTTCGATGCGTTTTATTACTGTCAGCATTAGTTGAGTTTAGCAAGTTTGAAAACTGGCCGAATAAGCCAATTAACTCTTTAATAAATGTCTTCCTGCCTTGGCACTCATATACGAATGCATCTTGGCTTAAAAAGAAAGTCGCATTGAGGTGTATAAAAGAGCAGTTTCCTGATGTTTTTATTACCCTTGCAATTGCTTTGCTGCCGAATAAAACACAAACCTCATTTGGTAATTCCTATCCTCAATGGGAAGACGGTTTTGTAGTTCAAGCCGAAAAAGGAATCATAAATGAAGAATATTGGTTGCAAATAAATGATATTGCTAAAACATTGATAGATTTTGTAAAAGAAAAAAATGAGTATTTAACCACGTTAATTGATTCCATAGAAAACCTCCCTAAAGATAGCTTCGAGGAAATGTTAAGCTATACTCTTATTAGTAAAGAAGATTTTGATGAGGGTTTAAATGAATCAATTTATGATAAATTGAATAAATTGCTCAAAAAACATAGGCGTTACCATGAATCCGACTGGGCTATGGGAGAAGATGAACTAAGTAAAGTAGAAGAGGTAGTAATTGCTTTACAGCCTAAATCATCTAATAACTTGTATGCTAGCTTATTTTCGCATAGAGATTATGATTTGTATGATGATATGAGTGAGGACTGGAGAGTTAGAGAAGAAAAATTGAATGAGAAGAGGATTTTTGCTGTAAGCCAAATATTTAAAGATGGTGGTTTTCCGGGATTAATTCAGTTCTCAAAGGAAATTGAATCGCAAGCAAAACTAGGTAGCGTGATTGCTCAAATTGATAACATTACGATAAATGCCTGGGTGATATCAGAGTGTTTTGATAACGTCAATACAGATGTAAACGAGGATTTACTAAAGAGTTTCATTTTTTCAAGTTTTTATAAAAAAGGTTGGGATTGGGTTGAGACGACATTCAATTCAACGTGGAAAGAATCTGTAAAACTACTTTTTATTTTGAGCCTTCCTTTCCAAAAAGACGTATGGTTGTTCGCTAAAAGAATATTAAAGCGTGAGGTTGATTACTGGAAATTAGTTAGAGTTAATGTTCATCAAGGAAAGGAAGATATATCCTATGCTATAAAGCAACTGCTTAAAGTTGAAAGGTTTGAAGATGTTTTTAATTGTTTTGCGATTAGTAAACACATAAATAATACTATTGATGCTGAACTTGCTAGCAATGCTTTAATGAGTTTTGTTACCAAAAACAAGAAGGAAATTGATGCAAGTGTATCCCATGCCATCTCGGAAATGATAGAGTCCATTCAGAGAGATGATAGTGTTCCTGTTGAGAAAAAATGCGGCGTGGAGTGGGCTTATTTGAAGTTAATAATTGATTTTTCAAATATGGAGCCTAAGTACTTGTATAAGCTCATGGCTAATTCACCTGAAAATTTTTGCGAAATAATCTCAAAAGTTTATAGATCAGAAAGTGAGAGTGGTGTTGAAAAATTTGTTAGCGAAAAAGATAAAGAGATAGCATCTAATTGCTGGTCACTATTACATGGCTGGAATATCCCTCCAGGATTAAGTGAGCAAGGAGGAATGGATGAAGGTATATTTAAAAAATGGGTTGATCAGGTAAAAATAATATCAAGTAAAGCTGGTAGATATGATGTCGCAATGTATGAATTAGGAAAAGTGCTTGTTTATACGCCCAAGGATGAAGGAGGACTATGGATTAATCTTGCTGTCGCTAAAGAGATAAACTCTCCAGATTCAAAAGAAATTAGGAATGGTTTTAAAATTGAGGTTTATAACTCAAGGGGAGCGCATATAGTAGATGTTTCTGGTGCTCAAGAAATTAAGTTATCAAATATTTGGGAGGTAAGGGCTAGTGAATTAGAAACAGAAGCACTTACAAGGTTTGCTAGTACTGCGAGAGAGATTTCAATTGAGTATCTACGTGAGTCAGAACAAGTCAAGTTTAGGTATCCTCTTTAAGGAGGGGCAGGCTTTCTATGCCTGCCTTTCGCGTTATCTTTTCACAAACTCCCCCCACCAATTCATTAGTTCGGTTCTTTTTTTGAGGTAAGTAGATCTATTGTAAGCTTTACGGACTTCATTTCGGTCACTATGAGCTAATGCCGCCTCAATCACATCAGAGTTAAACCCTGCTTCATTTAGAGCCGTACTTGCAATAGAACGAAGCCCATGAGCAACAAGTTTACCTCCATATCCAATGCGTTTTAATGCTGCATTTGCAGTTTGGCTATTCATCATTTTCTGCGGATTATTTCTACTTGGGAAAACAAAGGTTCGATTTGAGCTTATAGATTTCATAATTTCTAATATTTCTATGGATTGAGGCGAGAGAGGGACAATGTGTTCTCTTTTAGCCTTCATACGCTCTGCTGGTATTATCCATAATCTTTCATTAAGATTAATCTCTTTCCATTGAGTTCCTGAAGCCTCAGATGGGCGTACAATGGTTAACAGTTGCCATTCTATTAAGCATCGTGTTGTTATTGATAAGTTGGATATAGCTATAGAACGCATTAATTTAGGAAGTTCCTCTGGTCGAACTGTTGGCATATTTTGTTTTTTGGGCTTTTCAAAAGCCATACCAACGCCCGAGGCAGGATTAGCATCTATCAACCCTGTGTTGACAGCATAAATCATGATTTCGTTAATTCGCTGAACTAAACGGCGGACTGTTTCAAGTGCCCCGCGAGCTTTAATCGGCTCCAGTGCCTCTACAATCGTTCTAGCCTTAAGCGTTTGAACAGAAATCCCACCGATACTAGGGAAGATGTCTTTCTCCAGTGATCTCCAAATATCCTTCGCGTAATCCTCGGTAACGCTTTTGCTCTTAAGTAGAAACCATCTGCCGGCCACAACAGAGAAAATACTATCTAGCTCAATTTGGCGTTGCTCTGATACTTCCTCTTGCTGTTTCTGTGGGTCAATCCCTTGCGCAAGCAGTGAGAGATACTGATCACGCATTTGGCGTGCGACAGCCAGCGTCAAGGCAGGGTAAGAGCCCAGGCTGAGATTTGTGCGACTAATGCTATTAGGCCGCTGGTAACGAAAACGCCATAGCTTCTTACCCGACGTTTTAATGAGCAGGAAAAGGCCGTCACCATCATGCAGTGTGAAGTCTTTCTCTTGAGGCTTAGCTTTGAGGATTTCGTTATTAGTAAGGGGGCGTGTGATCCGCGCCATGACTGATTTCCATCCATAATTGGTACACGTTTCTGGCCCACATTATCGCGTGTACCAATTCGTGTACCAATTATCTCTGGATTCAGGCGGATCGTCTCGGAAGGTTACAGACACAAAAAAGCCCGCAGGGCTTGCGCCGTGCGGGCTCTTAGGACTTCATCGGATGACTCTGGTAATCATCGATGGAGAATTTTGGTGGAGCTGGCGGGAGTTGAACCCGCGTCCGAAATTACTACACCGTCGGCACTACATGCTTAGTCAGTTTTTACATTCGCCGGTTAGCTGCGAACAGACACGCCACTAACAGACTAGCCTGATTGGATTTAACGCTTCAACCCCAGGCAAGGCATCCACGCGATCTCTTTTGGGTTTGACTTCTCTTGATCCCCGTCTTAAGAGCGGAAGCTAGGGAGAGAAGGCTCTAAGCAGGTTATTAAGCTGCTAGTGCGTAGTTTTCGTCGTTTGCGACTATTTTTTTGCGGCTTTTTACGAGGCAAACCGCCCCTCGGCATGCTCCTAAGGCTTCACAATCCCGTCGAGTCCAGAATCAGCCCCAGAACTTCAAATACTAACAACAAAACAACTCAAAATCCAGTGCTTAACGCTTTGAATTCTTCATGATACGTGCTTTGTCTAATTGCCATTCGCGGTCTTTGATATCATCGCGCTTGTCGTGCTCTTTTTTACCGCGTGCAACACCAATCTTCAGTTTGCACCAGGCGTTCTTCCAGTACAGCGACAGCGCCACGATGGTGTAGCCTTCGCGGTTGACGCGGCCATACAGGGAGTCGAGTTCACGTTGCTTCAGCAGCAGCTTACGGCTGCGCGTCGGGTCACAGACCACGTGACTGGAGGCAACGGCTAAGGGTTGAAAGGTTGAACCGAACAGAAAGGCTTCGCCATCGCGCAGCAGAATATAGCTGTCGCTGATGTTGGCTTTACCAGCACGAAGTGACTTAACTTCCCATCCTTGTAACGACAATCCCGCTTCGTACTCCTCTTCAATGAAGTACTCGTGACGGGCGCGTTTGTTCATGGCAACAGTGGCAGAACCGGGTTTGTGTGCTTTTTTCTTTGTCATAGTGCGGCGTATTTTACATCACTTAGTCGGTTATCGCATCCCCAGTCCAGCGGGGCGGCAGGAAACGGGATATTCTAGCACACCCTCACTCGGGGACATTTTTGTTTAATCGCTGAAAATGCTATTATTCAGCGGTTTCGTGATGAACAGGAACCATTATGGCTCAGATTAGTCGTTCGGCGCTGGTCCCGTTTAGTGCCGGGCAGATGTACAAACTTGTAAATGATGTGGATGCCTATCCGCAATTCCTGCCGGGTTGCACCGGAAGCCGCGTGCTGGATGCGTCAGATAATCAGATGACTGCGTCCGTGGATGTGTCGAAAGCGGGCATCAGCAAGACATTTACCACCCGCAATACCCTGACAGATAACCAGAGCATCCATATGCAACTGGTTGATGGACCGTTCCGCAAGCTGACCGGCGGCTGGAAGTTCGTCTCGCTGGGCGATGACGCCTGCAAGGTTGAGTTAAGCCTGGAGTTTGAATTCACCAACATGCTGGTAGAGATGGCCTTTGGACGTATCTTCAAAGAGCTTGCCAACAGCATGGTGCAGGCTTTCACTCAGCGTGCCAAAGAGGTCTACAGTGCCTGAGATCTCCGTTGAGGTGGTCTACGCCTTACCTGAAAAACAGTATCAGCTCTACGTGAAAGTGGAGCAGGGCAGCACGGTAGAGCAGGCCATCCAAAAGTCAGGGCTACTGGAACTGCGTCGGGAGATTGACCTCACCAGTAATAAAGTCGGCATCTACAGTCGGCCAGTGAAGCTGGGTGATGAGGTTAATGAGGGCGATCGTATTGAGATCTATCGTCCGCTGATTGCCGATCCCAAAGAGCTGCGCCGTCAGCGCGCAGAGCGAGCGGCAGAAAGCAAAAAATAAGTCGCTATCCCTTCAGGCTCAGTGGATAGCGGGCATAAAAAAAGGCGCTCAGTGCGCCTTTTTGCTGTCTGTCGTTTAAAGCGGTCTTACGTTCAATCAGTCGCTGTTTTTGTCCAGATTCTGCTTATTGTCGATGTTAGTCAGAACACCGTTACCATCAAAGTTCAGTGTCAGCGTCTGCTGCTTCACGCGCTCATGACCTGGCTCCTGACGGAACACGTAATACCATACGTTGCTGCCAAACGGGTCTTTCATCATTGGCGTACCGAGGGTGTAAGCCACCTGTTGCTGTGTCATACCGGTATGGATCTTGGCTACGTCGTTAGCTACCAGATAGTTACCCTGGTTGATATCAGGACGATAGACCACGCGCTCTAAGGTGGAACATCCGGCGGTCATCATCAACATTACTACTGCCGCGGCAGTCAGCGTTTTACAGCGCATCTATACATTCCTTTTCCGGGGCCAAACGCCTTTTACAGGCGGTTTTCTTGCCATCAAAATCTGAACTCTGCCTGCGGCAGGCTTTATTACTTTGGCGACATAAGTGCCGATGATAATAAACCTTTTCGCTATTGGAAACCTCTACAGAGCAAGCTTATGACCCCAGCCGGTTAAAAAAGTGCGCTGCTATGCGGCTAAAAGTTCTTTTGCGTTGGCCAGGGTATTGCGTGTGACCTCGCTGCCACCCAGCAGTCGCGCCAGTTCCTGCAGACGTGCACGCTTGTCCAGCGGCTGCATATGGGTCTCGGTCATCGCACCATCGGTCTCTTTGCTGACATAAAAGTGCTGATGACCACAACCGGCAACCTGCGGCAGGTGGGTTACGCACATTACCTGGGTTGATTCGCCCAGCTGACGCAACAGCTTACCTACCACGGCGGCGGTCGGGCCGCTGATGCCGACATCGACTTCATCGAAAATCATCGCTGGCGTTTCCATTTTCTTCGCGGTGATGACCTGAATCGCCAGGGCGATACGTGACAGTTCACCGCCCGAAGCGACTTTGCCCAGCGGCTGCAGTGGCTGACCTGGGTTAGTCGTCACCTGGAAATCGACGCGGCTCGCACCGTCTGCGGTCAGCTGATCCGGATTAAAGGTCAGCGCGATTTTAAACTGGCCATGCGGCATCGAGAGCAGGTGCATACTCTGGGTAATCAGCAGCTGCAACTCATCGGCATAGTGGCTGCGCTGCTGATGCAGCTGCTCTGCGCTTTGCAGCGCGGCCTGATAGTGTTCACCCACCAGTAATTGCAGGCTCTCCTGATCGCTCTCCTGCTGAGACAGCAATTCCGCTTCCGCCAGCAGTTGCTGATGCAGTTCAGGCAGCCCTTCAGGGGTGACGTGATGCTTACGGGCTAAGGCGATCTGGCGCGAAATACGCTGTTCCAGTTCGTACAGGCGGTTAGGGTCCAGATCGAGGCTGTCGCAGTAGTGGCGCAGCTCATCGCTGGCTTCGCTCAGCTGAATCGCCGCCTCTTCCAGCAGGTTGTGAACGCCGTTCAGTTTCTCATCCAGCGAGGTCAGTTCTGAAATCATCTCACGGGCGCTGTAGAGCAGGCTGTTGAGATTATTGTCATCGCTGTCTGCTAACAGTTGCAGTGCCTGCTGGCTGGTCGACAGCAACTGTCCGCTGTTGGCCAGACGCTTATACTCTTCGTCGATCTGCTCATATTCACCCTGCTGCGGAGCGAAGTCGTTCAGCTCTTTCAGCTGATACTGCAACAGATCGCGGCGGGATTCGCGCTCCTGCGCCTGCTGCTGATGCAGCGCCAGGGTGCGGCAGCTCTGATGCCAGGTCTGATAGCTGGCGCGCATTTGCTGCAGCAGATCGTCGTGACCGGCATAAGCATCCAGCAGATGTTTCTGATGGTCTGGTTTGAGCAGAAGCTGATGGGCATGCTGGCCGTGGATCTGAATCAGTAACTGGCCGAGATCGCGCAGCTGAGAGAGCGGCACCGCCGTGCCATTGATAAAGCCGCGGGAACGTCCGTCAGCGCTGATAACCCGGCGCAGCAGACATTCGTTGCCATCGTCCAGATGATTATCAATCAGCCAGCGCTGAGCAGAAGGAGAGGACTTAAGCTGGAAGCGGGCGCAAAGGTCGGCCCGGCTGGCACCCTGACGCACCATGTCGGCATCAGCACGACCGCCCAGACATAATCCCAGCGCATCAATCGCGATAGACTTACCGGCACCGGTCTCACCAGTGATTGCTGTCATGCCGCGTTGAAAATCAATGTCGAGCTCACGAACGATAGCGAAATTACTGATGGTCAGTTGGGCCAGCATAGGTTCACCTGTATGAATAAACACATATGGTTTTTCATACAGTATAAACTGGTTTTTTATCCAGTAAAGAGGTGATGCCGCATTTCAGAACAATTTTTTTGACCAGCCCAGTTTTGAACTCAGCGTATTGAAATAGCTGTAGTTTTTAGGATGAATCAGGTTCAGGTGGTTGGCGCTGCGTCGAATCAGTACATCCTCGCCTTCCTGAATCGGCAGCGCAATCTGGCTGTCACAGCTGATTTCCAGGTCGCTGCGGCGTGAGGAAAAGCGCAAACGGATGGTACTGCTGCTGTTGATGACCAGTGGCCGCGCTGACAGCGTATGCGGGAACATGGGCACCAGCACGATTGCTTCGAGTGACGGCGTCAGAATCGGTCCGCCCGCAGAGAGTGAATAGGCGGTCGAGCCGGTGGGTGTCGAGATAATCAGCCCATCTGATCGCTGGGAGAAGGCGAACACTTCATCGATGTAGACTTCAAATTCGATCATGTGCGCGACTTTGCCGGGATGCAGCACCACTTCGTTGATAGCGGAGCCAATGCGCGGCGAGCAGTCAGATTTACACACCTGCGCTTCCAGCAAAAAGCGGCTTTCGACGAAATAGTTGCCCTGCAGCACCTCATCCAGCTGCTGCTGCGCATTGTCTGGATCAAGGTCGGTGAGAAAGCCGAGATTACCGCGGTTAATCCCAATCACTTTAATGTCGTAGCGCGCCAGCACCCGCGCTGCGCCCAGCATATTGCCATCACCGCCCACCACGACCGCTAAATCGGCTTGCTGACCAATCTCCGCCAGCGTGCCCGTCTGCACGTCGTGAAGCGACAGCTCCTGCGCAATTTGCTTCTCAACGATCACTTGATAACCTTTGGCTGTCAGCCAGCGCCAGAGCATCTCATGCGTGGTTAACGCGGTGGGATGGCGCGGATGACCCACAATACCAATGCAGTTAAAGTGTTTGTTCATCTGGTCGGTGTTCCTTATAAGCCAAAACGGTAAGGCAATGTGATAGGTTCCCTTGAATCCGTCATACCAATCCCCATAATAAGCCAACCAGCGAAATGAATGTGCAAAACGCGGAGAAATTCATGAGTAGTAAAGAACAGAACACCCCAAACGAGCAAGTCTCAGACGAAATTCAGCAGGATCAGCAGCAACCTCAGGAAGCGGAGACAGCGGCAGAGGTGGATCCGCGTGATGAGCGTATTGCTCAGCTCGAAGCTGAATTAGCGCAGTCGCAGACCGGTGTGCGCGATGCCCAGCTGCGTGCGCAGGCAGAGATTGAGAACATTCGTCGTCGTGCCGAGATGGACGTTGAGAAGGCGCACAAATTTGCGCTTGAGAAGTTTGCCAACGAACTGCTCCCGGTGATCGACAGTCTCGAACGTGCGCTGGAAGTGGCGAACAAAGAGGATCCACAGCTGGCCTCTATGATTGAAGGGATTGAACTGACCCTGAAAGGCCTGCTGGGCGCCGTGCGTAAATTCGGTGTTGAAGTGGTCGGCGAAACCGGCGTGCCATTTAACCCGGAAGTGCATCAGGCGATGTCGATGATGGAGTCTGAAGAGTTTGAGCCAAACCATGTCATGCTGGTGATGCAGCGTGGCTATACGCTGAATGGTCGCCTGCTGCGCCCGGCGATGGTTGCGGTTTCCAAAGCGAAAAGCTGATTCAACGCCTGAATCCCGTTACACGGCCGCGCACTGACGCGGCCGTGTGCTTTCTGGCGTTAGTCCGGTAAAACCGGCGTCCAGTCCACCGGCTTTTTACCGGCAGCGCTCAGCAGCTCATTGGTTGTTGAAAAGTGTTTGCAGCCGAAAAAGCCACGGTGCGCGGAGAGCGGCGAGGGATGCGGTGCCTGCAACACGTGATGGCGCTGGCGATCGATAATGCTGCCTTTCTTCTGCGCATGTGAACCCCACAGCAGAAAAATCACCCCTTCACAGTGCTGGTTAATCGCCGCAATCACATTATCCGTAAAAGTCTCCCAGCCAAATCGCGCATGGGAATGCGCTTTGCCCGCCTCAACCGTCAACACGGTGTTCAGCAACATCACGCCCTGTTTTGCCCAGCTCTCAAGAAAGCCGTGACTGGGCTTCTGAAAGCCTGGAATATCCTGCATCAGCTCTTTATAGATATTTTGCAGCGAGGGCGGCACCTGGACGCCGGGCAGTACCGAGAAGGCCAGGCCGTGCGCCTGATGAGGCCCGTGATAGGGATCCTGACCGAGTATCACGACGTTGACGTCGCCCAGCTCCGTCAGGCGAAAGGCGTTGAACACATCTTTCTGCGGCGGATAGACCGTGACACCTGCGGCGCGTTGATCGGCAACCTGCTTCAGGGTCTCGATAAAATAGGGTTTCTCTTTCTCTTCAGCCAGCACGTCGTGCCAGGTCAGCTTTTCAGCCATGTTTAACTCCCTTAACGTTAGTGCCATAAGCTTAGCGGTTCCTGCCGCTGACCTGAAGGCAAAAATAATTTGAATAATACAAATTAAGTTTAGGTAGCAGGGGTATTCAGATCAACGGGTTAGCTTAAAAGCGGTCGGAATACCTGATTAATATTGATACAGGTCAAAACTGTCCGAAATCAAAGGTGATATACCGGGGCCTCAAATTTGATTTATCCACGTATTACCCGGGAGACGCAATCATGATCACTGGTATCCAGATCACTCAATCAAACAATTCACAACTACTGAACTCCTTCTGGCTGCTGGACGAAGAGAAAGCCGAAGCGCGTTGCCTGTGTGCAAAAGCGGGCTACGAAGAAGATCAGGTTGTCGCCATCAGCGAACTGGGCGAATTCGCTTTCCGCGAAGTGCCGGTTGAAATCAAACCTCAGGTACGTGTTGAAGGTGGACAGCATCTGAACGTCAACGTTCTGCGCCGCGAAACGCTGGAAGATGCCGTTAAACATCCTGAAAACTATCCGCAGCTGACTATCCGTGTTTCAGGCTATGCCGTGCGTTTTAACTCACTGACACCTGAGCAGCAGCGCGACGTGATTACCCGTACCTTTACTGAAAGTCTTTGAGCAGCCTGAGTTATCGGCTGCTGAAAATTAGCGCAAAGCGCACACAGCAATTTTTATTAAGATTATGAATAAGATAAACAGTTAACTGCCCGGCACGCTGATGCCAGTGTCATGAAGAAAGCGCTCTGGCAGATAAAAGATTGTGAAAGGGCTGTTACTGATTATCAGATAAAAAAAATCGCCTCCTGTGAGGCGATTTTTTTATAGCTGCGATGATTTATTCCGCATTCTCGTTAGCTGGCGTACTGCCGCTTGCCTTGCGGCGTTTGCCGACATTTTTGGCATCACGATGGCGTTTTTTCACACGCGGTTTTTCTGTTTCACTGGCTTTCTGCTCTGCACGCTTCGCCAGAACCTTTTTCGACGGTTTGCCGGTCGTTTTGGCACTTGGCGCCCGCGTCTCAGGACGCAGCTCATCAATCACGCGCGCTTTGATCGGCTCGTTCACATAGCGGGTGATTTTGCCCAGCAGCACGAAATCGTGCGCTTCAACCAGTGAGATGGCGATGCCTTTACGGCCCGCACGGCCGGTACGCCCGATGCGGTGCAGATAGGTATCAGCGGTGCGCGTCATGTCATAGTTGAAGACGTGACTGACATCTTCAACGTCAATGCCGCGCGCGGCGATATCCGTCGCAACCAGCACGTTAACGCGGCCTTCACTCAGACGTTTAATCGCTTCGTTACGCTTCGCCTGCACCATTTCGCCTTCAAGATAGCTGCTACGAATCCCCGCTTCGTGCAGCCAGCTCACCAGCTCATGCAGACGTTCACGCTTACGCACGAACACGATGCTGCGCGTCACATCCGGCTGTTTCAGCAGATGGATCAGTAATTTGGTTTTGTGCTGCAGATCGTCAGCGCGGTAGTACCACTGCTGGATCTTTTTGCGCTCACGGCGGCTTGGGTCCGCTTCCAGCTCAACCGGATCGTTCAGCAGACGCTCGGCGAAGTCACGAATATTGTCGCCTTCCAGCGTGGCGGAGAACAGCAGGGTTTGCTTGCGCCAGCGCGTTTCAGCCGCGATGGTTTCGATATCCTGGGCAAAGCCCATATCGAGCATGCGGTCCGCTTCATCCAGCACCAGGGTTTCTACTGCGCGGCAGTCAAAGTTCTCTTCTTTGATGTACTGCAGCAGACGGCCAGTGGTGGCGACCACGATGTCCTGGTTTTCGCTGAACACTTCGGCATGGTTCATATAGGCCACGCCGCCAGTGATGGTGGCGATGTCCAGATGAGTATGTTTCGCCAGCTCACGCGCATGATCGGCGACCTGCATCGCCAGTTCGCGGGTCGGGGTCACAATCAGGATGCGTGGCGGGCCAGATTTCTTACGCGGAAAATCAAGGAGGTGCTGCAACGCCGGTAACAGATACGCGGCGGTTTTCCCGGTCCCTGTAGGTGCCGAACCCAGAACGTCACGGCCCTCCAGCGCGGGCGGAATTGCAGCAGCCTGGATCACTGTTGGGCGCGTAAAGCCTTTTTCCTGCAACGCTTGTAGCAGGCTTTCGTCGAGTTCGAGTTCGGAAAATGTGGTTACTGTCATGGTCTACCTCAGTTTGGGGCGCTGATTATAGACAGATCAGACTGAATCTTCATCTGTTAATCCGTTTCGGCTGCGCCTGGGGTTGTCTGCCGCGTGAATTCCCTCTGTTGTCACGTTACACTCATGCGCTGCCGTACGGCAGGAAAAAAACGATGGTAGTGACGAATGATGCAGGATAAGCCGCGTGAACGGCCACAGTTAAACAAGAACGGTTTTACCTTTAAACAATTTTTTGTCGCGCACGATCGCTGTGCGATGAAAGTGGGCACCGATGCCATTCTGCTTGGGGCCTGGGCGCCGGTTGCCGGGGTAAAACGTATTCTGGATATTGGCAGCGGCAGCGGGCTTATCGCGCTGATGCTGGCGCAGCGTACGCCGTCGCCGGTCAACATCGATGCGGTTGAGTTAGAACCGGAAGCCGCGCTTCAGGCGCAGGAGAATGTGCAGCAGTCGCCGTGGCCTGAACGTATTCGGGTTCATCAGCGTGATATCGCCGACTGGGCTGAACAGTGCGATAAACGTTACTCGCTAATCGTCAGCAATCCGCCTTATTTTGCGCCTGGCGTGGCCTGTTCGACTGCGGCACGGGACAGCGCCCGTGCGACTGCCTCGCTCGATCATCAGACACTGCTACGCAGTGCTGCATTACTGATTGAAGAAGAGGGGATGTTCTGCGTGGTGCTGCCCACCGCGACCGGCCAGGAATTCATCGCCCTGGCGCAGGCGGATGGCTGGCATCTGCGTTTCCGGCTGGACGTGGCGGAATATGCCCATCGTCCGCCGCACCGCGTCCTGCTGGGGCTGTCGCCGCAGGCCGGGGAAACCCTGCTGGAACGCCTTGCCATCCGCACGCCGGACACCCGCTATTCTGATGAGTGGTGTAGCCTGACGCGGGAGTTCTACCTTTTTATGTAGTCCGGCGGCGTCAGGATGGTTGGCCGCGCCTCGGGCAGTAAATCCGGGTAGTCGCGGATATAGTGCAGGCCGCGACTCTCTTTTCGCTCCAGCGCACAGCGCACCATCAGGTCAGCGACCTGCACCAGATTCCGTAGCTCCAGCAGATTATTGGAGAGGCGGAAATGACGATAATATTCATCGATCTCCTGCTGAAGCAGGTTGATGCGACGCAGCGCCCGCTCCAGCCGCCGGGTCGTGCGGACGATTCCCATGTAGTCCCACATGAATAACCGTAGCTCGTGCCAGTTATGCTGGATCACCACGCGCTCATCGGCGTCATCGACCTGGCTTTCATCCCATGCGGGTAGCGCAGTAACGGCTTCGATGGCGGGCAGGGTGCGAATCAGCTCCTCTGCGGCGGACCAGCCATAAACCAGACACTCCAGCAGCGAATTGGATGCCATGCGGTTAGCGCCGTGCAGGCCGGTATAACTCACCTCACCGATGGCATACAGGCCACTGACGTCGGTCTGGCCGTGCTGATCAACGACCACGCCGCCACAGGTATAGTGTGCGGCAGGCACAATCGGGATGGGTTCTTTGGTGAGGTCAAAGCCAAAGGTCAGCAACTTCTCATAAATCATCGGGAAGTGCGCGCGAACAAACTCCTCAGGCTGGTGGCTGATGTCCAGATACATACAGTCGACGCCCAGCCGCTTCATCTCATGATCGATGGCCCGGGCGACGATATCGCGCGGGGCGAGTTCGGCGCGCTCATCGAAATCGGGCATGAAACGGCTGCCATCGGGACGCAACAGCCAGGCACCTTCTCCGCGTAACGCTTCGGTTAACAGGAAATTCTGCGCCTGCGGATGAAACAGGCAGGTCGGGTGGAACTGATTAAATTCCAGATTGGCAACCCGGCAGCCGGCACGCCAGGCCATCGCGATGCCGTCACCGGAGGCGATGTCGGGGTTAGTCGTATATTGATAAACTTTGGCGGCACCGCCAGTTGCAACCACCACGGCCCGTGCCCGACAGGTTTCCACCTGTTCGCGATTACGGTTCCAGATCCATGCTCCCACCACGCGGCGTGGGCCTGGCAGGCCGATTTTATCTGAAAGAATCAGATCGACTGCGTTGGTGCGTTCCAGAATCCGGATGTTGGGATGGCTCAACGCCTGGCTTACCAGCGTCGTTTCAACCGCATGGCCGGTGGCGTCAGCGCTGTGCAGGATACGGCGATGACTGTGGCCGCCTTCCCGCGTCAGGTGATAACGCATGTCGCCGGCCGCCTGCGGATCGAGATCAAAGGCGACACCGTTGTCGATCAGCCACTGCACGCAGTGCCGGGCATTACTGGCGATAAACGAGACGGCTTCACGGTCGCATAATCCTGCTCCGGCAATCAGCGTATCTTCGATGTGCGACTCGATGCTGTCAGTCTCATCAAATACCGCAGCAATACCGCCCTGGGCGTAAAGGGTTGACCCCTCATTGACCTGCGCTTTACTGAGAACTGTCACCTGGTACTGTTTTGCCAGCCGCAACGCCAGCGACAGGCCAGCAGCACCGCTGCCCACAATGAGTACATCACACTGATAATCCGGGTTCGCATTCATCATAATGTTTAATTTACTAAACAAGAATAGGGCTGAGCATAAGAGCAATGGGAGTTGTTGTGAAGTATTTTAAACATCTGGCGCAGGTTTTTGTCTGATGATTTCCCAAAGTTACTTAATATCAGTGAGTTAAAACCGGGCTGCTTTTGGCGCGGTTTTTTATAGCAAACTTATTAAACCTAAAGGATTTAATGATGAAAAAGCTGTTGTCATAGGTTACTCTGCCTGCGATTTACGCTCCTTACACTGAACGAAAACGAAGAACCTGTGTAATGTCCATCGGAGCGGTAAATATCAGGGCGAGAAGTGAACTTCGCACCACATCACAACTCTAAGCGCATGCTTGCTCAGAACCATGAGATGTGCTGGCAGTTACTTTATGCGTATGAAAAATTTGGGGAGACATTACCTCGGATGAGCGAGCAGTTGACGGACCAGGTCCTTGTCGAGCGCGTACAGAAGGGAGATCAAAAAGCTTTCAACTTACTGGTGATTCGTTACCAGCATAAAGTGGCGAGCCTGGTTTCACGCTATGTTCCCTCGGGCGACGTACCTGATGTAGTACAGGAATCGTTTATTAAAGCGTATCGCGCGCTGGATTCATTCCGGGGCGATAGCGCGTTTTATACCTGGCTGTACCGCATTGCGGTAAATACAGCGAAAAATTACCTGGTTGCTCAGGGGCGTCGTCCGCCATCCAGCGATGTGGATGCTATTGACGCAGAAAATTTCGAAAGTGCGGGTGCATTAAAAGAAATTTCGAACCCTGAGAACTTAATGTTGTCAGAAGAATTGAAACAAATTGTCTTTCGTACCATCGAGGCGCTACCCGAGGATTTGCGTATGGCAATCACCCTCAGGGAACTGGACGGTCTGAGTTATGAAGAGATCGCCGTCATTATGGATTGCCCGGTAGGCACTGTTCGATCACGTATCTTTCGTGCGCGAGAGGCCATTGATAACAAAGTTCAACCGCTTATCCAACGTCAGTGATAACGGCTACTGGAAGGGTACATAGGCATGCAGAAAGAAAAACTTTCCGCTTTAATGGATGGTGAGACCTTAGATAACGAGCTGTTTTCCGCCTTGTCTAAGGACGCAGAACTACAGAAAAGCTGGGCAAGCTATCATCTCATTCGCGATACCATGCGCGGTGATGTGGGCGATGTCCTGCATTTTGATATTTCTGCGCGCGTCGCTGCTGCCATCGAAAAAGAACCGTTGCGTACGGTTACAACGCTGATCCCTGAAGCTCAGCCAGAACCTTCCCGCTGGGAAAAAATGCCGTTCTGGAAAAAAGCGCGCCCGTGGGCTGCGCAACTGACCCAGGTCGGTGTCGCTGCCTGTGTTTCACTGGCCGTGATCGTAGGCGTTCAGCACTATAACCAGCCAGAGGGCAGCGCCACGCAGACCTCTGACTCTCCGGTGTTCAATACGATGCCGATGATGGGCAAAGCGTCTCCGGTGAGCCTGGGCGTGCCGTCTGATGCATTTGACACCAACAGTTCTAACCAGCAGGTTCAGGACCAGCGTCGTCGCGTAAATGCCATGCTGCAGGATTACGAACTGCAACGTCGCCTGCACGCTGACCAGCTGCAGTTTGAAACCACTGCGCCAAAACAGGCGCAGGTTGATGTTCCCGGAAATCAATCATTAGGACAGCAACAGCAGTAATGAAGCCGCTTTGGTATGCTGTTAGCCTGCTGACAGGCAGCCTGTTGTGGTCATCTGCCGCCCCGGCGCAACCTTCTGCGTCCGGGGCGCTATTGCAGCAGATGGAGCAGGCAAGTCAGAACCTCAACTACGAATTCGCCTATATCAACGTTTCCCGCATCGGCATCGAATCGCTGCGTTATCGTCATGCTGTAATCGATAACCGGATATTCGCTCAGCTGTTGCAGATGGACGGGCCACGTCGGGAAGTGATCCAGCGCGGCAATGATATCAGTTACTTCGAACCCGGCCTCGATCCCTTTTCGCTCCCCGGCAATCACATTATCGATGCTTTACCGTCGGTAATTTTTGCTGACTTCACCAAGCTCGCCACAGCCTATGATTTTATTACCGTGGGCCGCTCGCGCATTGCCGATCAGATGTGTGATGTGTTGCGCATCGTTTCACGCGATGGCACTCGTTACAGCTATGTGGTCTGGCTGGATGTGGACACCAAGCTGCCGCTGCGCATCGACCTGCTCGATCGTGATGGCGAAACGCTGGAGCAGTTCCGCGTCATCAGCTTTGCGGTGGACGAAGGGGTGCGTAATCTGATGCAGGGGCTGGAGAAAGCCAATCTGCCTCCGTCGCTATCGGTGCCGAAAGGGGATGCGGTTACGCTCACCTGGCAGCCAGGCTGGATACCTGCCGGTATGTCGCTGGTGTCGCAGAATCGCCGCACGCTACCCGGTCTGAATAAAAATATGGAATCGAAGCTCTACAGTGATGGCCTGTTTAGTTTCGCGATCAACGTGACGCCGGCCGATAAAACCAGCACAACGCAGACATTGCGCACTGGGCGTCGTACGGTACAGACCGTTGTGCGCAATAATAACGAAATAGCGGTGATCGGCGAATTACCGCCCTCGACCGCAAAACGTATTGCGGACAGCATCGACCTGGGGTCACAAAAATGATGAGAGAATGGGCCACCGTGGTGGCATGGCAGGATGGCATCGCCACGCTGCACACCGAAGCAAAAACCTCCTGCAACAGCTGCCAGGCGCGTAAAGGCTGTGGCAGCCATATGCTGAATAAGCTCGGTCCGAAGAATGCCCACGTGATGCAAATCGCCAGCAGCAAGCCGCTGCAGCCGGGGCAGCGGATCGAACTCGGTATCAAAGAGAGCAGCCTGCTGGGTTCAGCGCTGCTGGTCTACATGACGCCGCTGTTTGGCCTGTTCCTGGTTTCCGGGCTGTTTCAGGCGCTGTTCAGCAGCGATCTGGCCGCCGCCTGCGGTGCGCTGCTGGGCGGTATCGGGGGTTTTATTGTCGCCAAAGGCGTTTCAATGAAATTCGGCGATCGGGAAGCCTTTCAGCCGGTCATTCTGAACATCGCCCTGCCTCCCGATGCGCTGCGTGTTGAAAGCGAAGCGTAACGCACGTCCAGGCCGCGCATCCCGCGGCCTTTGTCTGTTCTGCCTCGCGCAGATATCTGTTTCGCTTCCACCACGTTCCATTCTTTTATGCGCGGCGTTAACAGTGTAATATGCGTCGTCATTAATGAGGCTGACAGGATTGTGGGTAAAGAGCGATCTTCCTGAATGTGTCTGTGCTCAGGTTTTCAACTGAATTTTAAGCGAAGATATCCCAATAAATGAAGCACATAAGAAATTTCTCCATCATCGCTCATATCGACCATGGCAAATCTACGCTCTCTGACCGCCTGATTCAGATTTGCGGCGGCCTCACCGCTCGTGAAATGGCTGCGCAGGTTCTTGACTCTATGGATCTGGAGCGCGAGCGTGGCATCACCATCAAAGCACAGAGCGTCACACTCGATTACCACGCGAAAGACGGCCAAACTTACCAGCTCAATTTCATCGATACCCCAGGCCACGTAGACTTCTCTTATGAAGTTTCCCGCTCACTGGCCGCCTGCGAAGGCGCGCTGCTGGTGGTGGATGCCGGTCAGGGTGTTGAAGCGCAGACACTGGCGAACTGCTACACCGCGATGGAGATGGATCTGGAAGTGGTGCCGGTTCTGAACAAAATTGACCTGCCCGCTGCCGATCCCGATCGCGCCGCGCAGGAAATTGAAGATATCGTCGGCATTGATGCAACTGACGCGGTGCGCTGCTCCGCCAAAACCGGCGTCGGCGTTCCGGAAGTGCTGGAACGCTTAGTGCGCGACATTCCGCCGCCAGAAGGCGATCCGGAAGCGCCGCTGCAGGCACTGATTATCGACTCCTGGTTCGATAACTACCTGGGTGTTGTTTCCCTGGTGCGCGTGAAAAACGGCACCATGCGCAAAGGCGACAAGATCAAAGTCCTGAGCACCGGCCAGGTTTATAACGCTGACCGCCTGGGTATCTTCACCCCGAAACGGGTTGATCGTAATGAGCTGAACTGCGGTGAAGTAGGCTGGCTGGTCTGCGCCATTAAAGATATTCTCGGCGCACCCGTGGGCGATACGCTGACTACCGCACGTAACCCGGCAGACAAAGCGCTGCCAGGCTTTAAAAAAGTGAAGCCGCAGGTTTACGCCGGTCTGTTCCCAATCAGCTCTGACGACTATGAAGCGTTCCGTGATGCGCTCGGTAAGCTGAGCCTGAACGACGCCTCGCTGTTCTATGAGCCAGAAAGCTCAACGGCGCTGGGCTTTGGTTTCCGCTGCGGCTTCCTCGGTCTGCTGCACATGGAGATCATCCAGGAGCGTCTGGAGCGCGAATACGATCTCGATCTGATCACTACTGCACCGACGGTGGTGTATGAAGTCGTGACGACCAGCGGCGAAATCGTTCATGTCGACAGCCCATCCAAGCTGCCGGCACTGAACAATATCGAAGAGCTGCGTGAACCGATTGCCGAATGTCACATGCTGCTGCCGCAGGAGTATCTGGGCAACGTCATCACGCTCTGTATTGAGAAGCGTGGCGTGCAGACCAACATGGTTTACCACGGCAATCAGGTGGCACTGACTTACGAAATTCCGATGGCTGAAGTGGTACTCGACTTCTTTGACCGTCTGAAATCAACCTCGCGCGGTTATGCCTCGCTGGATTACAACTTTAAACGTTTCCAGCCTTCAGACATGGTACGCGTCGACGTACTGATTAACTCTGAGCGTGTGGATGCGCTGGCGCTGATTACCCACCGTGACAACGCGCCTTATCGCGGACGCGATCTGGTTGAGAAAATGAAAGAGCTCATCCCGCGTCAGCAGTTTGATATTGCGATTCAGGCTGCCATCGGCAACCACATCATCGCGCGATCAACGGTGAAACAGCTGCGTAAAAACGTTCTCGCCAAGTGTTATGGCGGTGACGTCAGCCGTAAGAAGAAACTGTTGCAGAAGCAGAAAGATGGTAAGAAGCGAATGAAGCAGGTTGGTAACGTTGAGCTGCCACAGGAAGCGTTCCTCGCCATTCTGCATGTCGGTAAGGACAGCAAATAAGGATTTCCAATGGCTAATATGTTCGCCCTGATTCTGGCGATAGCGACGCTGATTACTGGCATCGTATGGGTAATTGATCGTTTTAAATGGGCACCCGCGCGTCGCGCGAAACAGGCTGAGGCTCAGGCCCAGACCGGTAACGCGCTCGACAGCAAAACGCTGGCGAAGGTCGCTGCAAAGCCAGGCTGGGTTGAAACCACCGCATCTGTGTTCCCGGTGCTGGCCGTGGTTTTCATCGTGCGTTCGTTTATCTACGAACCGTTCCAGATTCCCTCTGGCTCGATGATGCCGACGCTGCTGATTGGTGATTTTATCCTGGTGGAGAAGTTTGCTTACGGCATCAAGGATCCGATCACCCAGACGACGCTGATCCCAACCGGTCAGCCGAAGCGCGGCGATATCGCGGTATTTAAATACCCAAAAGATCCGAGCCTGGATTACATTAAGCGCGTTATCGGCCTGCCGGGCGACAAAGTCATTTATGATCCTTACAGCAAAACGCTGACGGTGAAACCGACCTGCTCCGATGATAAAGCCTGTGACACAGCGTTAGCGGTGACTTACACCGACGTTGAGCCAAGCAACTTTGTTCAGACCTTTAGCGGCTTTGATGGCAACGAAACCGGCAACGGTTTTTATCAGGTGCCGCAGGGCGATACCCTGCGCGGTGGTTTGCGCCTGGGAACCCGCAAAGAGACAATCGGTAACGTGACGCATGACATTCTGCTGGTAAACGAAGCGCAGAGTCAGGCAGGCATGTATTATCAGCAGCCGGGTCAGCCGCAGGCGAGCTGGGTCGTGCCGAAAGGGCAATACTTCATGATGGGCGACAACCGTGATAACAGCGCCGACAGCCGCTACTGGGGCTTTGTCCCGGAGCGTAATCTGGTCGGTAAAGCGGTCGCTATCTGGATGAGCTTTGAGAAACAAGAAGGCCAGTGGCCAACCGGCGTGCGATTCAGTCGCATCGGTGGTATCCACTAACATTATTGTCTGATTAACAGGCAAATCGGGTGGCCTCCTCAGGGAGGCCACTGCACACCAAACGGAACGTGTTGGATTACCAGCCCCGTTTGGTATGCAGAGTCACAGACGCAACAAAGAACTGGAATCGCATGAACCCCATCCTGATTAACAAGCTTCAGCGCAAACTGGGCTACACTTTTACTCATTCGGAACTGTTACAGCAGGCCCTGACTCACCGCAGCGCCAGCAGTAAGCACAACGAACGCCTGGAATTTCTTGGCGATTCTATTCTTAGCTATGTGATTGCTAATGCCCTTTATCACCGCTTTCCGCGGGTTGATGAAGGTGACATGAGCCGCATGCGCGCCACGCTGGTGCGGGGCAATACCCTGGCTGAAATGGCACGCGAATTTGATCTTGGCGAGTGCCTGCGCCTGGGACCCGGTGAGCTGAAAAGCGGCGGTTTCCGTCGTGAATCGATCCTTGCGGATACGGTGGAAGCGCTGATTGGCGGTATCTTCCTCGACAGCAGTATCGAGCGGGTAGAGCAGCTGATCCTCGACTGGTATCAGAGCCGCCTCGACGAAATCAGTCCTGGCGACAAACAAAAAGATCCGAAAACGCGCCTGCAGGAGTATCTGCAGGGACGTCATCTGCCGCTGCCAAGTTATCTGGTGGTACAGGTACGTGGCGAAGCCCACGATCAGGAATTCACCATTCACTGTCAGGTGAGTGGCATGGCCGAGCCGGTTGTCGGCGTCGGCTCCAGCCGTCGTAAAGCCGAGCAGGCAGCGGCTGAACAGGCACTGATAAAATTAGGTCTTGAATAGATCTGTCGGGGTGACAGTGCCGGAACCGGCACTGAACCATTAACCTGACACTCTATCCCGGCGTCAGAAGACGCTGAATGACACATGACTCAAATAGCACTCTTTCGGCGCCGCATCAGGCGCTGAACAATTCAGGACTCGAATGAGCGAAAACGTTACTTATTGCGGCTTTGTCGCGATTGTTGGCCGACCAAACGTCGGTAAATCCACCTTACTGAACCAGTTGCTGGGGCAGAAGGTGTCGATCACCTCGCGTAAGCCGCAAACCACGCGCCACCGCATCATGGGCATTCATACCGAAGGCGAATATCAGGCGATCTACGTCGATACCCCAGGTCTGCACATGGAAGAGAAGCGCGCCATTAACCGTCTGATGAACCGCGCAGCCAGCAGTTCCATTGGCGACGTTGAACTGGTGATTTTCGTGGTTGAAGGCACCCGCTGGACGCCCGATGATGAGATGGTGTTGGGCAAACTGCGCGACAATAAAGTGCCGGTGGTGCTGGCGATCAATAAGGTCGATAACATCCAGGATAAAAGCATTCTGCTGCCGCATCTGCAGTTCCTGAGCCAGCAGATGAACTTCCTCGATATCGTGCCTATTTCCGCTGAAAGCGGCAAAAACGTCGATACCATTGCGGCGATTACCCGCAAGCATCTGCCGCAGGCCGATCATCACTTCCCGGAAGATTACATCACCGACCGCTCACAGCGTTTCATGGCGTCAGAGATGATCCGTGAAAAACTGATGCGCTTCCTGGGGGCTGAACTGCCTTACTCCGTTACGGTTGAGATCGAGCGCTTCGTGACCAACGAACGTGGCGGTTACGATATACACGGTCTGATTCTGGTTGAGCGCGAAGGGCAGAAGAAGATGGTGATTGGCAACAAAGGCGCCAAAATCAAAGTCATCGGAACAGAAGCGCGCAGAGACATGGAAGAGATGTTCGAAGCGAAAGTGCATCTCGAACTGTGGGTGAAAGTGAAATCCGGCTGGGCAGATGACGAACGTGCGCTGCGCAGCCTGGGTTATACAGACGATCTCTGATTCAATGGAAGGCTGGCAACGCGCCTTTGTGCTGCATAGTCGCCCCTTCAGCGAAACCAGTCTGCTGCTCGACCTGTTCAGCGAAAGCGAAGGGCGGGTGCGGGTTCTGGCCAAGGGCGCACGTTCGCGGCGCTCGCAGCTGAAGGGGGCGTTACAGCCTTTTACCCCGCTGCTGGTTCGCTGGAGCGGGCGCGGGGAAGTCAAAACTCTGCGCAATGCCGAAGCGGTGTCCCTGGCCTTACCGCTCAGCGGCATCACGCTCTACTGCGGTCTCTACGTTAATGAGCTGGTCTCTCGCGTATTGCAGCAGGAATTCCCCTTCTCAGAACTCTTCTTCGACTATCTCAACTGCCTTCAGGCATTAGCCTCAACGCACGGCAAGCCCGAACCGGCACTGCGGCGTTTTGAACTGGCGTTGCTAGGTCACCTGGGTTATGGCGTCGACTTCCTGCACTGCGCCGGTAGCGGCGAGCCGGTCAGCGACAACATGACGTACAGCTACCGCGAAGAGCGCGGCTTTATTGCCAGCCTGGTGGTCAATCAGCGCAGCTTTACCGGCCGCGAATTGCGCGCCCTGTGCGAGCGAGAGTTTCCCGATGCCGACACTCTGCGCGCCGCGAAGCGGTTTACCCGCATCGCCCTGAAGCCCTATCTTGGTGGCAAGCCGCTGAAGAGTCAGGAGCTGTTCCGCCAGTTTATCCCGAAGAAAAAGCCTGAACAGGCAGAAGAATAGCGCGGGTCGTACCGCCTGTTTCACTTTGCGCGGTACACTCAACATCACGATGAAAAAGAAGTGAGGACGGTCATGGCTGAGTTGCTGTTAGGCGTCAATATCGATCACATTGCCACGGTGCGTAACGCCCGTGGGACAAACTATCCCGATCCGGTGCAGGCGGCGTTTATCGCCGAGCAGGCGGGCGCAGACGGCATTACCGTGCACCTGCGCGAAGATCGCCGTCACATCACTGACCGCGACGTGCGTATCCTGCGTGACACCATCCAGACGCGGATGAATCTGGAGATGGCGGTCACCGATGAGATGATCGGCATCGCCTGTGATATCCAGCCCCATTTCTGCTGTCTGGTGCCGGAAAAGCGTCAGGAAGTGACCACTGAAGGCGGGCTGGATGTGGCGGGGCAGCAGGAGAAGATGAACGCGGCCGTACGACTGCTGAGTGACGCAGGCATTCTGGTTTCGCTGTTTATCGATGCCGATCACCGTCAGATTGAAGCGGCCGTGGCCAGCGGCGCGCCTTACATCGAAATTCATACCGGCGCTTACGCCGAAGCACCAGAGGGACTGGCGCGTGACGCGGAGCTGGCGCGTATCCGTCACGCCGCGACCTTTGCCGCCAGCCTGGGACTGAAGGTCAATGCCGGTCACGGTCTGACCTACCACAACGTGCTGCCGATTGCGGCGCTGCCGGAAATGCATGAGCTGAATATCGGCCATGCGATTATTGGCCGCGCGGTGATGAGTGGCCTGCCGGATGCGGTGAAAGAGATGAAGCAGCTGCTGCGTGAAGCCCGTCGCTGATGGCTATTCTGGGACTGGGTACGGACATCGTTGAGATTGAACGTATCGCCGGGGTGATAGAGCGCTCCGGCGACCGGCTGGCGCGGCGGGTGCTGAGCGAAGCCGAATGGCAGCAATATCAGTCGCACAAGCAGCCGGTGCGCTTTCTCTCTAAACGCTTTGCGGTAAAAGAGGCGGCAGCAAAAGCCTTTGGCACCGGCATTCGCGGTGGTCTGGCGTTTAATCAGTTTGAAGTTTATAACGATGCGCTGGGGAAACCGGGATTACGCTTCTTTCAGCATGCCGCTGAAGTGGCAGAGAGGCTGGGCGTTAAACACGTTCACGTGACGCTGGCCGATGAGCGTCACTACGCCTGCGCCACGGTGATCATTGAAAGCTAGCCGTGCAGCAGCACGAACTTCTCCCACAGTACATCACGTGATTCGGTGTGCTGTGGGTCAATGATGATGGTGTTGTCGATGGGGCATACCTGCTGACAGGTTGGCGTCTCATAGTGCCCGACGCATTCCGTGCAGCGGCTGACATCAATCTCATAGATCGCATCGCCCAGTGAAATGGCCTGGTTCGGGCACTCCGGTTCACACATATCGCAGTTAATGCATCTGGACGTAATCAACAGCGCCATTTTACCCACCTGATAACAACAGAAAAAGCGCGGGTATTATACGCGCTGCCGCTGATCAGACCAGCTTTTTCACCAGCGCTTCGCTGTGGCGAATATGACTGGACGCGCGTTCCGGATCGTTTTGCACCAGTGCCATAAACAGCAGATCGGTCAGTGCCAGCTGCGCCGTGGTCGAGGAGATGGCCGCGCTGCGGGTACTCTGCTCTTCCGCCACCGTATAGAGACAGTAACTGGCGCTCTGCTGCAGCGTATTCGGCGTAAAACCGGTAAACGCCACCACATCGGCGCCTACCTGAACCGCCTCCTGCGCGGCCAGATTGATCTCCCGCCGTTCACCGGTGTAAGAGATGGCGAGCAGCACATCGCCGGGCCCCATCGCCTGCACGCTGGCCAGCAGGGCGTGCATATCCTGCTCTGCCACCGCATTGATGCCGATCTTCATCAGCTTCCAGGAGAAGTCCTTCGCCACCAGACCCGAAGCGCCGATGCCCACCAGTAAAATACGCCGGGCATTTTTCAGCAGCTGCAACACATCGTTGAGCTTCTCTTCACTGTTGATATCCAGCGTGGCGCGGATCGCCGAGAGTTTCTCCGTCAGCAGCTTCTCACCCACCATTTTAAGGGGATCGTCGCTGAGGATATGGTTATGCACGGTAATGGCATCTTTGTCCGCCAGTGATTCACTCAGGGCCAGCTTAAGCGCCGGAAAACCTTTGTATCCCAGTTTCTGAGCAAACTTCACCACGCTCGACTGGCTGACGCCAGACTCTTCCGCCAGCTTTTGCGAACTCAGGTGGCGCGCCCGATCGGGTTGCGACAGTAAAAAATCAGCCAGCCGACGCTCGTTCAATGCCAGACGTGGATAAAGCTGGCGAATGCGCAGCAATGAACTCATGCCCAATCCTCGTAATTCAGGGATAATCTGTGAAGAATAAACTATTCATCAGGCATTGTAGTCATCGGAATTAAAAATGACAGTCATCGCCGTAGCGCCTGATGATGGCTACACTACTCTTTATCATTCCAGAATCAGCCTGAAGGAGAGTTGTTTGACCAGGGGAACACAACGTCGCGTCGTATTTTTTGACCTGGATGGCACTTTGCACCAGCAGGACATGTTCGGCACTTTTATGCGCTATCTGCTGCGTCGCCGACCGCTTAATCTGCTGCTGGTGGTGCCGTTATTGCCGGTAGTAGGTATCGGCTTGCTGTTTAAAGGCCGGGCGGCACGCTGGCCCATGAGCCTGCTGCTCTGGTCTATTACTTTTGGCCGTTCTGAGCGGACGCTGCTGCAACTCGAAGCCGAATTTGCGCAGTGGTTCCGCCTGCGCGTTAAAGCCTTTCCGGTGGTTCAGCAGCGCCTGACCGATTACCTCGGCAGTGATGATGCTGACGTCTGGCTCATCACCGGATCGCCACAGTCTCTGGTGGAGCAGGTCTATTACGACTCCGCGTTTCTGCCACGCGTGAAGCTGATTGCCAGTCAGATGCAGCGCGGCTGGGGCGGGCGGGTACTGGCAATGCGCTGCCTCGGTCATGAGAAAGTGGCACAGCTGGAAGAGAAAATCGGCACGCCGCTACAGCTCTACAGTGGCTATAGCGACAGCAAACAGGACAACCCGCTGCTGTTTTTCTGTCAGCATCGCTGGCGCGTAACACCCGCAGGTGAGCTGCAACAGCTGGAATAAGTTTCTAAAGGATCGGTGAGACCGCTATAATGCGCCGCTTTTCTGTCGCCCGGAGTGGTCAGCATGAAACAACAAGATGAATACTGGATGCGCCATGCGCTTGACCTGGCGCGCCGGGCCTGGGAGCAGGGCGAAGTGCCGGTGGGTGCGGTGCTGGTTCAGAATGATCGGGTGATCGGTGAAGGCTGGAACCGGCCCATCGGCCAGCACGATCCGACGGCGCATGCGGAGATTATGGCGTTGCGGCAGGGCGGTAAAGTACTGGAAAATTATCGTCTGCTGGACACCACGCTCTACGTGACGCTGGAGCCGTGCGTGATGTGCGCCGGCGCCATGGTTCACAGCCGCATCAGCCGGCTGGTCTTCGGGGCGCACGATATCAAAAGTGGAGCGGCAGGATCGCTGCTCGATGTGCTGGGGCACCCCGGCATGAATCATCAGGTTGAATTACAGAGCGGCGTGCTGGCTGAAGAGTGTGCCGCTATGCTGAGCGACTTCTTCCGTATGCGTCGCGAGCAGAAAAAAGCGCTGCGTCAGGCGCAACGCCAGGATTAATTCATGGCGATCTTTGGTTCGACCGCCGGATAGCCTTTGGCCAGTTCGGCCTGTGCTTGTTGTGCTTCAGCCTGCTGCGCCAGGCGTTTTTCCTGCTCCTGCAGATAACCCACCAGGCTTAACTGATATTTGCGGATGTTCTCCACATAGTTATAGGCTTCATGCCCACGGGCATAGCCATAAGCTGTCTGGGTGTAGTAACGCTTCTGACTCAGCATGGGCAGACGCAGCTTCACATCCGCCCAGCTATCCGGATTACCTCCCTGGCGGGCAGTGAGTTTACGGACATCCAGCATATGGGCATAGCCCATGTTATAGGCCGCCAGCGCAAACCAGATGCGCTCATCTTCCGGGATGGTCTGCGGCACCTTCGCCATCATATCCTGCAAATACTGACTGCCGCCGCGAATGCTCTGTTCGGGATCGGTCCGGTCGCCCACATCCAGGCTCTCAGCGGTGTTACGGGTCAGCATCATCATGCCGCGCACGCCGGTAGGGGAGGTGGCCTGCGGGTTCCAGTGCGACTCCTGATAGGAGATTGCCGCCAGCAGTCGCCAGTCAATGCTGGTGGCGTACTTCTCAAACAGCGGTTTGATGTCAGGCAGCGTGTTATCGATGGCGCGCAGGAAAGTGCGGGTATCGACATAATCAAAGGTGCCGACGTGGCCGAGATATTTCTCCTCCAGTCGCGCCATCGCCCCTTCTTCACCCATACCGTTAAAGAAGTCGAGCATCGCGGCATTCAGGCTGTCGTCATCGCTGTGCCGCACATACCAGGTGACCGGCTCTTCATCAGTGACGTCAAACGCCACCGCCAGCTGCGGATAGATGCGCTGCAGCAGAGCGATGGTCACGGAGTCGCCAATCGTATAGTCGAGCTTGCCGTCTGCCACCGCTTCCAGCAGGGCTTTAGGACTTTGATCGGTGGAGATCGCCCAGTCCAGATCGGGGTACTGATTTGACCGCGCGCTCTTCAGCGTTGACAGATACGCCGATCCAGACGCAACAGTCAGCCGCCCCTTTAAGTCACCGAGGTTTTTAGGGCGTGGCTTATCGACGCGATAGACCAGCTGCTGCGAAACGTTGTAGTAGCCTGGCCCGGTCTGATAGCGGGTCAGGCGTTCGCTGTTGTAGTTCAGACCCGCGGCCAGCAAATCGGCTTTGCCATCATCTAAATCGTCAAACAGATCGCTCAGGTTGGGACGTACTGTCACCTTGAGTTTGACGCCCAGATAATCGGCGAAGCGTTTTGCCAGCTCATAATCCATACCGGCCGGAGATTGGTTCACTGTGTAGTAAGTCAACGGGGAATTGATGGTACTGACACGCAGTACTCCCCGTGATTTAATCTGTGAAATCTGGTCCTGCCCACCCCCATACCAGGGAATGGATGGCCATAGCGCTAACGCTAACAGCACGGCAACCAGACCGATAAACAGATAATTAAATTTTAGGCGTTTCAAATAGTTATCTCTCGCTGGCTCTAAGGCCTCTGTCTTTTAAAGGCAGTATTTGTCTTCTTTGAACTCCCAGAGCGAGGGGCATTTTGCGCAACAAAATCACGCTGAGCAACTTTTATAGCAGCTTTTGCGCAAAATTCAGGCAAATCCGGGTCGCCAAAAATTGTGCGCAAACGGTTTCGTCGCGAGGTCGCTTTCTCTATAATACGCCCCGTTTTCCCTGTTGCGCCCAATGAAGCGTCGCCCGGCGCCCTGACGAGAGATTTATTAATGGAAATTCTGCGTGGTTCGCCCGCCCTGTCGGCATTTCGTGTAAACAAACTGCTGACCCGCTTTCAGGACGCTCATCTGCCGGTGAGTGATATTTACGCTGAGTACATCCATTTTGCTGATGTCAGCACGCCCTTAAGCGCTGACGAACAGAGCCGTCTGCAGCGCCTGCTGAAATATGGTCCCTCTCTCGCTGAACATGCCCCACAGGGGCGTCTGCTGCTGGTGACGCCTCGTCCCGGCACCATTTCGCCCTGGTCATCCAAAGCCACTGACATTGCCCACAACTGCGGTCTGCCGCAGGTACGTCGCCTGGAGCGCGGCCTGGCCTTTTATGTACAGGCCCCACAACTGACGGAAGCGCAGTGGCAAACGCTGGGCACACTGCTGCACGATCGGATGATGGAAACGGTCTTCGGCGATCTGGCGCAGGCTGAACAGCTGTTCGCGCATCACACGCCACAGCCGGTGAAAAGTGTCGATCTGCTGGGTGAGGGCCGTCAGGCGCTGGTTCAGGCGAATATCTCACTGGGTCTGGCGCTGGCTGACGATGAAATCGACTATCTGGTGGCGGCGTTTACCGCACTGGGCCGCAATCCCAACGACATTGAACTCTATATGTTTGCGCAGGCGAACTCTGAGCACTGTCGTCACAAGATCTTCAACGCCGACTGGATTATCGACGGCGAGAAACAGCCAAAGTCGCTGTTTAAGATGATCAAAAACACCATGGAGCAGACGCCGGACTACGTGCTCTCTGCTTACAAAGATAACGCCGCCGTGATGGAAGGCTCAGAGGTTGGCCGCTTCTTTGCTGACGCCGGAGAGAGCGAATACCGCTGGCATCAGGAAGCCGCACACATCCTGATGAAGGTGGAAACTCATAACCACCCAACGGCCATCTCGCCGTGGCCTGGTGCTGCGACCGGTTCCGGTGGTGAAATCCGTGATGAAGGCGCAACCGGAAGGGGTTCGAAGCCAAAAGCGGGCCTCGTCGGTTTCTCTGTATCGAACCTGCGTATCCCTGGCTTTGAACAGCCGTGGGAAGAGGACTTCGGCAAACCGGCCCGCATCGTCAGCGCGCTGGAAATTATGACCGATGGCCCGCTGGGCGGCGCTGCATTTAACAATGAATTTGGTCGTCCGGCTCTGAATGGTTACTTCCGTACCTATGAAGAGCAGGTCACCAGCCACAACGGCACTGAGCTGCGTGGCTACCATAAGCCCATTATGCTGGCGGGCGGCATCGGGAATATCCGTGCCGATCACGTGCAGAAAGGTGAAATCACCGTAGGCGCGAAGCTGGTGGTGCTGGGCGGTCCGGCAATGAACATCGGCCTGGGCGGCGGCGCGGCGTCATCGATGGCCTCGGGTCAGTCTGATGCCGATCTCGACTTTGCCTCGGTACAGCGTGATAACCCGGAGATGGAGCGCCGTTGTCAGGAAGTGATCGACCGCTGCTGGCAACTGGGCGATGAGAACCCTATTCTGTTTATCCACGACGTGGGCGCTGGCGGTCTCTCCAATGCGATGCCGGAGCTGGTCAGCGATGGCGGTCGTGGCGGCCGGTTTAACCTGCGTGACATCCTGAGTGATGAGCCAGGCATGAGTCCGCTGGAGGTCTGGTGTAACGAATCACAGGAACGTTATGTGATGGCAGTGGCACCCGATCAGCTGGCGCAGTTTGAGGCAATTTGCCAGCGTGAACGCGCACCGTTCGCGGTCATTGGTGAAGCCACCGAAGAGCTGCACCTGAGCCTGGAAGATAGTCATTTCGGTAACAAGCCGATCGACATGCCGCTTGATGTCCTGCTGGGCAAAACGCCGAAGATGACGCGGGATGTGGTGACGCAGCAGACACAGGGTACTGCCCTGCAGCGTGACGGCATTACGCTGGTCGATGCGGTGAATCGCGTGCTGCATCTGCCTGCCGTGGCGGAAAAAACCTTCCTGATCACCATCGGTGACCGCAGCGTGACCGGCATGGTTGCGCGCGACCAGATGGTGGGACCGTGGCAGATCCCGGTTGCCAACTGTGCGGTGACAACCGCCAGCCTCGACAGCTATCACGGCGAAGCGTTTGCCCTGGGCGAACGTTCACCGGTTGCGCTGCTGGACTTCGCGGCATCGGGTCGTCTGGCCGTCGGTGAAGCACTGACCAACCTGGCGGCTACCCATATTGGTTCGCTGAAGCGTGTGAAGCTTTCCGCAAACTGGATGTCCGCAGCCGGTCATCCGGGTGAAGATGCCGGTTTATATGCGGCGGTGAAGGCAGTCGGCGAGGAGCTTTGCCCGGCGCTGGGGATCACCATCCCGGTCGGTAAAGATTCGATGTCGATGAAAACACGCTGGCAGGAAGGCAGCGAACAGCGCGAAATGACCTCACCGCTGTCGCTGGTAATTACCGCTTTTGCCCGCGTCGAAGATGTCCGTCGCACCGTCACGCCACAGCTGCAGGCCGATCAGGATAACCTGCTGCTGCTGATCGATCTGGGCAACGGCGCGAATACGCTGGGCGCAACCGCGCTGTCGCAGGTTTACCGTCAGCTTGGCGACAAACCTGCCGACGTGCGCGATGCCGCTCAGCTGGCGGGCTTCTTCAATGCCATCCAGGCGCTGGTGGCTGAGCAGAAACTGCTGGCTTATCACGATCGCTCCGACGGTGGTCTGCTGGTGACGCTGGCCGAGATGGCGTTTGCTGGTCACTGCGGCATCGACGTTGACATCGCCTCGCTGGGTAACGATGCGCTGGCCGCCCTGTTTACCGAGGAGCTGGGCGCGGTGATTCAGATCAACGCCGCCGATCGCGCCGTGGTTGAGCAGATCCTGGCGGATCACGGCCTTGCCGACTCGACGCATCTGCTGGGCAGCGCGCAGCCGGGCGATCGCTTTGTGATCCGTTCTGGTGACAGCGCGGTCTACAGTGAAAGCCGCAACACATTGCGTACCTGGTGGGCGGAAACCACCTGGCAGATGCAGCGTCTGCGCGACAACCCGGCGTGTGCCGATCAGGAGCATGAAGCGAAGAAAAACGACAGCGATCCTGGCCTGAACGTTAATCTGACCTTTAATCCGCAGGAAGATGTTGCTGCCCCGATGATCGCCACTGGCGCACGTCCAAGGGTGGCGGTGCTGCGTGAGCAGGGCGTGAACTCCCATGTAGAGATGGCCGCCGCCTTTGATCGGGCAGGTTTCACCGCCATTGACGTTCACATGAGCGATCTGCTGGCTGGACGTCGCGGTCTGGAAGAGTTCCAGGCACTGGTCGCCTGTGGCGGCTTCTCCTATGGCGATGTGCTGGGTGCCGGTGAGGGCTGGGCGAAATCGATTCTGTTTAATCCGCGCGTGCGTGACGAGTTCGAAACCTTCTTCCATCGTCCGCAAACCCTGGCGCTGGGCGTCTGCAACGGCTGCCAGATGATGTCTAATCTGCGTGAACTGATCCCAGGCAGCGACCTCTTGCCGCGCTTTGTGCGTAACCAGTCTGAGCGCTTTGAAGCGCGTTTCAGTCTGGTAGAAGTGGCCGCCAGTCCATCGCTGTTGCTGGACGGCATGGCCGGTTCGCATATGCCCATCGCCGTTTCGCACGGTGAAGGCTTTGTTGAAGTGCGTGATGCTTCGCATCTGGCGGCGCTGGAGTCGAAAGGGCTGGTGGCACTGCGTTATGTCGATAACTTCGGCAAGGTAACAGAAACCTATCCGGCTAACCCGAATGGCTCACCAAACGGCATCACTGCCGTGACCAACGAAAGTGGTCGCGTCACCATCATGATGCCGCATCCGGAGCGGGTATTCCGCACCGTCAGCAACTCCTGGCATCCGGCAGAGTGGGGCGAAGACAGCCCGTGGATGCGTATTTTCCGCAATGCGCGCAGACAGCTGAGTTAATGTAATCCGCTGAAAAGAGCAGGAGGCCAGTGTGCCTCCTGTTCTTTTTTGTGGCTCTGTTGGCAAATGGCGACAATGAGTATGTCGCACTGTCTCTTTTTGGCGACATCTATCTCGTTGATTTTAAATGAACGCTCATCCGGCGCGATTTTATGTCGCTCAGCGGAGACAGTTTTCCCTTGCTGTAATCAGATTTTGCGCAGCAGTTGTCCGGTAAGCTTATTCAAGCTGCTGAAAAATATAATGATTTATTTTCTGGCATGGAACTTGCTATACTCATGCAGCTGCTCATTCACCTGTTTATGATTGCCCCGCTTAGCGGAGAAGAGCTCATAAAGCCCGAATGACGCACCAAACGGAGCCTGCCGTCCAACTGACCGATAATCGCTTGCGTTATCAAACACCGGACGTAACGTTGAGTAAGGCTCCACCCATTTTTACGCGATGCATCACGCGTCGTGCCAGCGGCAGGCCATCGAGCCTGCCGTTTTCTTTTCTTCCCCTTTCTTCCGCCGACACCTTTCTTCCGCTGACAGAGTCCGTTAGCATCCAGACAGCAAATCTTAAGGAAGCGGCTGCGTGAAAAAATGGCGTTTATTTCCCCGTTCTCTGCGTCAGCTGGTGCTGATGGCATTTGTACTGGTGCTGCTGCCGTTGCTGGTGCTGGCCTGGCAGGCGTGGGAAAGTCTCTCTGCATTAAGTGAACAGGCAGCGGATACCAACCGCAATACCTTCACCGACGTACGCAGAAGTGAGGCGATGGCGCGAACGGCGGTTGAGCTGGAGCGCAGCTATCGCCAGTACTGCGTGCTGGATGATGCCTCGCTGGCGCGCCTTTATCAGACCCAGCACACCCGCTACAGCCAGATGCTGAGTTCGCACAGCGCCAGCCTGCCCGAACTGCCCGCATTCCAGACTTTACAGGCGACGTTGCCGCTGCTGACACCGTTAAAGTGCGAAAACGGCAATCCGGTTACGCCTGCCGCAGAGGCGCTGGATCGTTTTTCTTCCACCAATGCGCAAATGGTGCAGGACACGCGCGAAGTGGTGTTTTCGCGCGGCCTTCAGCTGCAGCGCGAAATTGCCGATCGCGGCCAGTTTTTTGGCTGGCAGGCGCTGATTCTGTTTATCATCAGTCTGGCGTTGATGACGCTGTTTACCGGCATGATTATCGGGCCGGTCAAGCGTATTGAGCGGATGATCAACCGGCTTGGCGAAGGCCGGGAACTGGGTAACAGCGTGACATTTCGCGGCCCGCGCGAGTTACGCTCGCTGGGACAGCGCATCGTCTGGCTCAGCGAACGGCTTCAGTGGCTGGAATCGCAGCGCCATGAATTCCTGCGCCATCTTTCTCACGAACTGAAAACGCCGCTGGCCAGCCTGCGTGAAGGCACCGAACTGCTGGCGGACGAGGTAGCCGGGTCGCTGAACGCCGATCAAAAAGAGGTGGTCACTATCCTCGACGGCAGCAGCCGTCATCTGCAGCGGCTGATTGAACAGCTGCTTGATTACAACCGTAAACTGGCAGATGGCCCGATCCAGCTGGAACCGGTCAGCGTAGCGGAAATTGTGGAGGGGGTGGTGAATGCACATGCACTCTCGGCGCGCGCCAAACTCATGCAGACGGTTGTCGATCTGGAGGTCAGTCACTGCCTTGCCGAACCGATGTTACTGATGCGGGTCATCGATAATCTCTATTCGAACGCCGTGAACTACGGCAGCGAATCCGGTACCATCTGGCTGCGCAGTCAGCAGCAGGGCGATCGGGTCTGGATTGATGTCGCGAACAGCGGCACGCCGATCCCGCCGGAAGAGCAGGCAATGATTTTCGAACCTTTTTTCCAGGGTAGCCAGCAGCGCAAAGGGCCGGTAAAAGGCAGCGGGCTGGGATTGAGTATTGCCAAAGATTGCCTGCGCCGGATGCATGGCGACCTGACGCTGGTCTCCTGCGAGCAGGCTGACGTCTGTTTTCGAATTGAACTGAACACCACAGCCGGGAATGTCTGACTGATGAAATATTTACCCGCTTTGCTGCTGAGCACACTGACCACGCTGCTGCTCAGCGGATGTACGACCTCCCCGGCCACCTCATCCCTGCCGTCAGGCCATCAGGTAGCGGAACCCGAGGTCAGCGTGGCTGATTATCTGGCGACCCGCTGCAATGACCTGTGGACGATAGAGAATAGTGCGGCACTGAGTAATCCTCTCTACTGGATGCGGGCCATCGATTGCGCTGAACGCCTTTCCCCTGCCGAGGCCCGAGCCGAAGCCCACCGCTGGCCGGTTGAGAGCTGGTCGCGCGCTTTCAAGCAGGGCGTGCTGATGTCGAACGGCAACGTGACGCCAGTGGAGCGTCGTCGCTATGTTGAAACCCTGGATCGCTACAGCAGCGATTTCCCGCAGTCTGTGCGTCCGCTGCTCCAGTTGTGGCGCAGTAATCAGGCCGCGCAGCTCGACCTGAGTGAAGCGCGCACCCGTTATGTTCATCTGCAACAGAGCAGCGATACCCAGCTGGAGGCGATACGCCAGCAGATGGTTAAACAGCAGCAGCAGCTCAGCGACACGCAGCATAAGCTGGAGCGACTTACTGATATTGAGCGCCAGCTTTCATCACGGAAAGCCCCGGATGTGTCTGACAGCGGCCATGGCACTGCGCTGCCGCAGGATGAGGAGCAATAATGGTCAGACAAGCGGCAAAACTGCTGCTGGTGGATGACGATCCCAGCCTGCTGAAGCTGCTGGGCATGCGTCTTCGCAGCGAAGGTTATCAGGTCACCACCGCGGCCAGCGGACCCGAAGCGTTGCGTCTGCTGCAGAAAGAAAAAATCGAGCTGGTGATCAGCGATCTGCGGATGGATGAGATGGATGGTCTGGCGCTGTTTGGCGAGATCCAGAAACGCCACACCGGTCTGCCAGTGATTATCCTGACGGCACACGGCTCAATCCCGGACGCAGTTTCCGCCACGCAGCAGGGCGTCTTCAGCTTCCTGACTAAACCGGTGGATAAAGATGCGCTTTACAAAGCGATCGATGAAGCACTGGCTCAGCAGGCGCCGGTCAGCGATGACCGCTGGCGGGAAGCGATCGTCACCCGCAGCCCGCTGATGTTGCGGCTGCTGGAGCAGGCGCACATGGTGGCGCAGTCGGACGTCAGCGTGCTGATTAACGGGCAGAGCGGTACTGGTAAAGAGATGCTGGCACAGGCGATTCACGCCGCCAGCCCGCGAAACGGCAAGCCCTTTGTCGCCATTAACTGCGGCGCACTGCCGGAGCAGTTACTGGAGTCAGAGCTGTTCGGGCATGCCAAAGGGGCCTTTACCGGCGCAGTCAGTGCCCGTGACGGTCTGTTTAAAACCGCAGGTGGCGGCACGCTGTTCCTGGATGAGATTGGCGATATGCCGCAACCGCTACAGGTTAAGTTGCTGCGGGTGTTGCAGGAGCGTAAGGTCAGGCCGCTGGGCAGCGATCATGATATTGAGATTGACGTGCGCATTATTTCAGCCACGCATCGCGATCTGCCGAAGGCGATGGAGAAAAAGGAGTTTCGCGAGGATCTCTTCTATCGTCTTAATGTGGTGAACCTGAAGATTCCGGCGCTGCATCAGCGCACTGAAGATATTCCGCTGCTGGCTAATCATCTGTTGCGTCAGGCGGCGGAACGGCATAAACCGCAGATCCGCAGTTTTTCCGTTGATGCGATGAAGCGGTTGATGGCGGCCAGCTGGCCGGGCAATGTGCGTCAGCTGGTTAACGTGATTGAGCAGTGTGTGGCGCTGAGTTCATCGCCGGTCATCAGCGATGCGCTGGTGGAGCAGGCGTTAAGCGGTGAGAACAGCGCTTTGCCGACCTTTGCTGAGGCGCGCAATCAGTTTGAGCTGAACTATCTGCGTAAGCTGTTGCAGATGACCAAAGGCAATGTGACCAATGCCGCACGTCTGGCTGGACGCAACCGCACGGAGTTCTATAAGCTGCTGTCTCGTCATGAGCTGGATGCCAGTGATTTCAAAGAGTAGCGGAGGCTGCGGAGTGATACCGGCAGGTTGCCTGCTCAGGCCCGAATCAGAATGGGTGCGGTCAGCATAATCTGGCAGCGCTTGCGGCAACCTGAAGAATCCCGGATATTACCGCCCGACAGCGCCAGCAACATTTATACTTGATAAACCCTCTGACCATGGAGGGAGTGAAAAAGGGTCTGACATGAAAAAGATTGATGCGATTATCAAACCATTCAAACTCGATGATGTCCGTGAAGCCTTAGCGGAAGTCGGCATCACCGGGATGACCGTGAGTGAAGTAAAAGGTTTTGGCCGCCAGAAAGGGCACACCGAGCTTTACCGCGGCGCAGAGTATATGGTCGACTTTTTGCCTAAAGTGAAAATCGAGATGGTGGTGGGCGACGATATCGTTGATACCTGCGTCGAGACCATTATGCGTACTGCGCAGACCGGCAAAATCGGTGATGGTAAAATCTTTGTCTTCGACGTGGCGCGCGTGGTGCGCATCCGTACTGGCGAAGAGGATGAAGAGGCGATCTGATTGTCTTTTTATCAGCATAAAAAAGCCCGCGCTGCGGGCTTTTTTTATGCCTGGGGAGCCTGGGACGGATAGCTTTGAGATCGAGCCAGCTCTGAGAACACGGTCAGATCGGAAAGACGCAAAACCCGCCATCCATGGCACGCTCGGCCCGCGCCGTCCTGGCGCGGGACGCTTTCCTCTTCTGCCCGTGTTCCCTTCGCTTTGAGCTTATGCGTTGCTGCAAGACTCACATTGGGCAGATTACAATCTGGTACGGTTAGCGGTGAGAGCATTCCCTGCGCTTTTAGCTGATTCATTGCTGTCAGATTTAGATCGGGTTTGCCAGTAATCTAAGCCCGCAGCGCGGGCTTTTTTATCGCTCAATCACATGCCTTTATGAGGTCCAAAAAGTTCGTAATGAATGCGTGTATCTGCCACGCTGGCATCGCGCAGTTGCGCCACCACATGCTGCATAAAGGGCAGCGGACCGCAGAGGTAGAAGTGGGTGTCGGGTGAGGCGAGACGTGCGGAGATCGCGGTGATATCCATCAGACCCTGCGCGTCATAGCGACCGGCATCTTCAGCGGCGGGATCGCGATACCAGACCTGACTGACGAAATCGGTGAGCTGCGCGCCCGTAGCCATCACTTCCGGGCCAAATGCATGCTGTTTGCCGTTCTCTGCTGCGTGCAGCCAGCTGACCGGCGCGCGATGCTGGCGGGCCGCCAGTGCATGCAGCATGGCCAGCATCGGCGTCTGACCCACGCCCGCGGAAATCAGCGCCACCGGAGTTGAAGCATCGACCTCAAGGAAGAAGTCGCCATGCGGTGCGGCCAGCATCAGCTCATCACCCACTTTGCCATTCTGATGCAGCCAGCCGGAGACGGTGCCCTGCGCTTCACGTTTCACCGCAATCCGATAATCTTTGCCATTACTGAGGTGAGTAAGCGAGTACTGACGAATCTGGTGATGTTCGAAACTGGCGGGCTGCAGATGCACCGTCAGATACTGACCCGGTTTAAAGGCCGCTACCGGGCCGCCATCTGCCGGACTGAAGGTAAAGCTTTTAATCACCTCGCTCTGCTGCTCAATAGCACTGATGCGAAACGCACGAGTGCCGCGCCAGCCACCGGTTTGCTGCTCCGTCGCCTGGTAAATCTCCTCTTCGCGATTAATGAACACATCCGCCAGTACGCCATAGGCCCGGCCCCAGGCTGCCAGCGCCTCTTCACCCGGATTCAGCAGCTCTTTAATGGTTGCCAGCAGATTTTCACCGACGATGGCGTATTGCGCAGGCTGAATATTCAGGCTGGTATGTTTCTGTGCAATCTTTTCCACCGCAGGCAGCAGGACGGCCAGGTTCTCCAGATTCGCGCCATAGGCGCAAATGGCGTTGAACAGCGCTTCACGCTGATCGCCATTGCGCTGGTTGTTCATATTGAAAACATTTTTGAGTTCAGGATGGTGCGACAGCATGCGGTCATAGAAGTGTGCGGTAAGCGCAGGACCACAGGCGGCGATGGCAGGCAGGGTCGATTTAACCGTGGCGATAGTGTGTGCATCAAGCATAAAAGCGGCCTCTCATTTAAAGATGTATTTTAAATGCATCTTATAGCCGTCTCGCCTGTGGTGTAAATAACCCGATAAATTTCCCGGTTGTCAAAGTGGCAACTTTTTGGTGCATCCTGAGAAACCGCCGTCACATCCTGAAGAAAAATTGTGGCGTCTGAGCAGGGTGAAAAGGTGTAAAAAAGCCCTGCCAGTAGCCAGCCAATCGTTTGCGTAAAAAGAGGAGGTTCACCCTACCTTCACCTGTTAAAACGGTTTACACTGTGGGCCTTCGCCCCTGAAGGGGGGTAAATACCGTCAGAAAGTTAGCTGAGTCAGGAGATCCGGATGTTAAAGCGTGATATGAACATTGCCGATTACGATGCCGAGTTGTGGCAGGCGATGGAGCAGGAGACAGTGCGTCAGGAAGAGCACATTGAACTGATTGCTTCTGAAAACTACACCAGCCCGCGTGTTATGCAGGCACAAGGTTCTCAGCTCACCAATAAATACGCTGAAGGCTATCCGGGCAAACGCTACTACGGCGGCTGTGAGTACGTTGATATCGTTGAGCAACTGGCGATCGATCGCGCAAAAGAACTGTTTGGTGCCGATTACGCTAACGTGCAGCCACACTCAGGTTCACAGGCTAACTTTGCGGTTTACACCGCGCTGCTGCAGCCGGGCGATACTATTCTGGGGATGAACCTGGCGCACGGTGGACACCTGACTCACGGCTCACCGGTTAACCTGTCGGGCAAACTCTATAACGTTGTGGCTTACGGTATCGATGAGACCGGTAAAATTGACTACGACGAACTGGCTGAACTGGCGAAAACCCACAAGCCAAAAATGATCGTTGGCGGATTCTCAGCTTACTCCGGCGTTTGCGACTGGGCGAAAATGCGCGAAATCGCGGATAGCGTAGGTGCATGGCTGTTTGTGGACATGGCACACGTTGCCGGCCTGATTGCTGCAGACGTTTACCCGAGTCCGATCCCGCATGCGCACATCGTGACCTCTACCACTCACAAAACGCTGGCGGGTCCGCGCGGTGGTATCATTCTGGCGAAAAACGGCGACGAAGATTTCTATAAGAAACTGAACTCTGCTGTCTTCCCTGGCGGTCAGGGCGGTCCTCTGATGCACGTTATCGCTGGTAAAGCGGTTGCGTTCAAAGAGGCGATGGAGCCGGAATTCAAAACCTACCAGCAGCAGGTGGCAAAAAACGCCAAAGCGATGGTTGAGGTGCTGATTGAGCGTGGCTATGACATCGTTTCTGGCGGCACGTATAACCATCTGTTCCTGATCGATCTGGTGAGCAAAAACCTGACTGGTAAAGAAGCGGATGCGGCGCTGGGCCGTGCCAACATCACGGTTAATAAAAACAGCGTGCCTAACGATCCGAAAAGCCCGTTTGTCACTTCCGGTATCCGTATCGGTACGCCAGCTGTTACCCGTCGTGGCTTCAACGAAGCGGACGTGCGTGAGCTGGCTGGCTGGATCGCGGATGTGCTGGATAACGTCAATGACGAAGCGACCATTGAGCGCACCAAAAAGAAAGTGCTGGAAATCTGCAGCCGTCTGCCGGTCTACGCTTAATCGTTAACCTGTTGTGAGACAGCATACAAAGGATGGCATCAGCCATCCTTTTTTATTGCCTGTCCTGCGGCGCTCTGCCAGAGTAGCGCCCACTCATGCTGCCAGGCAGCACTCTTGCTGGAGGGAATATGGCAATCGGCTCCGCCAGATGGCTCGGATTGGGCTACTTCACTTACTTCTTCTGTTACGGCATCTATCTGCCATTCTGGGGCGTGTGGCTGAAAGGCACCGGTCTTGATGCTGAAAAGATTGGCCTGCTGCTCGGCTGTGGCATGGTGGCACGCTTTGTCGGCAGTCTGCTTATCGCTTCTCAGGTCAAAAATCCTTCACGGTTGATTACGGCGCTGCGTCTGCTGGCGCTGATGACCTGCCTGTTCGCTGCCGGTTTCTGGGTGGGTGAGCAGTGGATGTGGCTGCTGACGGTCATGATCGGCTTTAACCTCTTTTTCTCGCCGCTGGTCCCGCTCAGCGATGCGCTGGCCGCCACCTGGACACAGCAGATAGGGCTGGCGTATGGGCCGGTCAGGCTGTGGGGTTCGCTGGCCTTTGTAATCAGCTCGGCGTTAACCGGCGTGCTGGTCAGTGCTTACTCTTCAAACGCCATTCTGCTGCTGCTTTCCGTCGGCGTCATCTCTATGCTGGCAGGCATGATGCTGTCACCCGCCACCCAGCCACAGGGTAATGAACGGCAGGGCGCGGCGGGCGGCGGCTGGCAGGTGTGGCGTGAATTGCTGCGTGAGAATGCGGTATGGCGATTTATGCTCTGCGTAACACTGCTGCAGGGTGCGCACGCCGCCTATTACGGCTTCAGTGCTATCTGGTGGCAGGAAAGTGGCTATTCCGCCTCCACGGTGGGTTATCTCTGGTCGCTGGGCGTGGTGGCCGAAATCGTCGTGTTTGCCCTGAGCAACCGGTTGTTCCGCCGCTGGAGCGCGCGCGATCTGCTGCTGCTTTCGGGCATTTGTGCGTTGATCCGCTGGAGTCTGATGGGCGCCACTACCGCGCTGCCGCTGCTGATTGTGGCGCAAATCCTCCACTGTGGCAGCTTCACCGTCTGTCATCTGGCGGCGATGCGTTTTATTGCGGCGCGTCAGGGAGCGGAAGTGATCCGTCTGCAGTCGCTCTATTCCGCGCTGGCGATGGGGGGTGGCATTGCGATAATGACCATGATCTGCGGCGTGCTGTTCGCTCATCTGCAGGGGCATCTGTTCTGGGTGATGGCACTGGTGGCGCTGCCCGCGCTATTTCTGCGTCCCGGCTATGACTCCAGTAAATAACGAATCCGCTGCTGATGGTGTAACGTCAGCGGCAGTTCCGCATGCACCAGCGGCGGGGAGAAGAGTGGCAGCGAGGTGGGGTAGGGCGAAATGATGATGTCCACATCCCGCGGTGCGCCATCCCGCTGAAACTGTTTCACGTCCTGATAGGTAATATTGATCGGCAGCAGCGTGATCTCCCGGATCTGCTGCTCCACATCCTGCTCCAGATCGGTATCGTCACCCGTCAGAATCAGCACCTGCTTCTCCTGCAACGCATTCTCCTGCATCAGCCAGGCACCAAAAATAACGGTAATTAAGCTCACCTCTTCCGGGCTGAACGCAATCCCGTATTGCTGCTCAAACGCCTGCAGCGCCTGCTGAGTGGTGCGCAACAGGCGGGGATAGAGGCGGCTGACATCCAGCGCCACGCTGTTGTCGATGCCGATAGTGAAGTGGGTGCGATCCAGCGCCTGTGCCAGATGAGGATAGAGCTGGTTAAGCAGCTCGTCGCGATCAGCAAAAGTGATGTCGGCACACCGTTCAAAGTCATTAATTAACTGCTGGGTCGCAGCCATTAACTGCTGCTCAGCAGGATGGGCAATCGCATCCACGACAGGCGTATGTATCTGGCTGAACAGCAGTGTCCAGAAGTCGGTTTCACTGACGGGCGGCGCAAGGTGGCAGCGTTTGCGCCAGTGGTGAATCACATCCTCGGCAGCCTGCCGCTCAGCCTTCTGCTGCAGCCAGTGACACTGCGCTTCACTGAACAGCACCGGCTGGCGCTGGCACAATCCATATTTCATGAAAATCTGCAGAAAAAGCCGGTCGCGTTCGCTGAAATCGCGCTTCAGACGCAGGCTACAGTGCTGGATCAGCGCCTGTAAATTGGTCTCATCCCACAGCGCCTTCTCAATCTTCATCACCTTCAGGCGCTGACGCAGGGGGGCTGCAAAATGATCGCAGACGAAATCCTGCGATAAACGCAAACTGCGTCGCAGGTTGTGCAGCAGACAGAGGCGCCGATCCAACTCTGTGCCATGAAGACGAAAGCTGCCATCCACCATCTGATGCAATTCCAGCTGGTGATATCGCTGTATCTCAAGGCCCACATCCGCGATATCCTGTCGGGCAACGGCAGGATCGACGCCATTCAGCTGGCAGACTTTTTCAAGCGTAAGCACGGGTGTCGGCAGAAACAGCAGCAATAAAAGATGGCACTGACGCTGTGAGCGGGTGAAGAGTGGTGCCAAAGGGGTAGCAGAACTCATCAATCAGGTTTCCAGCAGGCTATTTTGAGCTAAGAATAGTCAACCCCGTCAGCGCCTGCGCGGTTTACGCGGTTTATTTGCCGGAGGTTTAAGGCGGGTCACAAAATTTTGTTACTTATAGATTCTTTTCATCGGGAACGTTACTTTATAACATTATGAAACGCACACTCTTTGCCCTCTTGATGGTCTTAAGTCCGGCTGTAATGGCACATCCTCACAGCTTCATCGATATGAAAACCGAACTGGTGGCGCAGGATGACACCTTTACCGGATTAAAGATGACCTGGACCATGGATGAGATTACCTCCGCCGATCTGCTTTACGACGCGGGCGAGGCGAAACCAGGCAGCGTGGTGTGGAAGAAGCTGGCGGCAGGCGTGATGGCGAACGTGCTGGGCCAGCACTACTTTTCTGAAATCTGGCACAACCAACAGCGGGTAAAGTTTTTGAATCTGCCAACCGAATACAACCTGTCACGTAACGGCCATAAAGCGGTGCTGGAATTTATTCTGCCGCTGGCGGAACCCCCGAAGCTGACCGGGCAGCGCTTTGAGATCCTGACTTTTGATCCCACCTATTTCGTCGATATGTTCTATGACAATCCTGGTGCGTTAACGCTGCCGACGGCGCTGCAGGCGCGTTGCAAGTTCGCGCTGAACACGCCAAAGCCCAATGATTCACTGAAGCAGTATGCGCTGTCGCTGGATAAAGCCGACGCGCCTGCAGAGGAGATGGATTTAGGCCGCCAGTTTGCCCAGACGGTGATACTGACATGTCAGTAATCTCCCCACCGTTACGGGCTTCCCGCCTCTGGCCGCTGTGGCTGATGGCGGGCGTGCTGCTGAGCAGCGCGTTGCTGGTCTGGCTCTACTGGTCGCAGATTCTGATGCAGAGCGTAATGTGGCAGAAAGATCTGCATCGGCAGATGACTCAGCTGCTACAGCAGGTTGCGGAGCAGCCCCACCAGGCAGGCATTTCGCTGGTGATATTCAGCCTGCTGTATGGCGTACTGCACGCGCTGGGACCGGGCCATGGCAAAGTGGTGATCGCGACCTTTCTGGCGACCCATCCCACCAGAGTGAAAACCAGTATCAGGCTGACGCTGCTCGCCTCACTGCTGCAGGGTTCGGTGGCGATTGCCCTGGTGACGGTGATGCTGGTGCTGCTGAAAACGTCATCGCGACAGCTGCATCTCAGCAGTTTCTGGCTGGAGAAGGGCAGTTATCTGTTGGTGATCGGGCTGGGCGTGATGATCGGTTATCGGGCGCTGCGTTCGTTGTGGCGGACATTGCGTCCGCGTCCGGCCCCGGTATTTCGCACCTTCAAACCTCACCATCAGCATGACGATCAGTGCGGATGCGGACACGCACATCTTCCGACACCGCAGCAGATGAGCGGCAATCTCAGTGTGAAAACCCAGCTGCTGGTGGTGGTGTCGATGGGATTACGTCCCTGTTCCGGCGCGATTATGATGCTGCTGTTTGCCAAAGTGATTGGTGTCTATGGCTGGGGGGTTATCTCTGCTGCGGTGATGGCGCTGGGCACGGCACTGACCATTTCGGCGATTGGCCTGCTGGTTCAGCAGGCGCGCACGGTGGCGCAACGGCTGGCTCAATCTGGCGTTGCCGCAGGCATGACGCGACTGCTGATCCCCGCGCTGGCCTTAACCGGCAGCCTGATTTTAATCGTAGCGGGTATCGCGCTATGGCAGTCAGCGCAGATGACGCTGGGTGGCGGAATTCGACCTTTCTGAATAAAAGCGCAGCGGAAATAAAATTGCCGCTGCGCTCTTCTCTTCGTTAATTATCTCTGAATTCATCTCTTTATTTTTTTCTCTGGCTGGTTTAGTGGTGAAATGACTATTCCCTGTCTACGCTGATAATACCAAAACGGCATTCCGCCGTCGGGATGATAAAAGATCAAGACCGCTTTCTGTTTATTGCGAGGAGTATATTTCATGGCTGATACCCGTATTAATAATGGCTACACCGAAACGCTGGCGACCGGGCCGGCTGGATTGCCGTTAAAACGTATTTCCTGGAGCGCCGTGTTTGCCGGTGTCATTTGTGCGTTGATCGTTCACATTATTCTGACGCTGCTGGGAACCGCCATTGGTGCAACAACCATTGATCCGATGAAAGAACAGAATCCACTCGACGGCCTGGGCACAGGCGCGCTGGTCTGGACTGCCATTGAAATGCTGGTCGCGATGGCTGCAGGTAGTTATGTTGCAGGCCGACTGGCTCAGCGCGAAGGCGCACTGCACGGTTTACTGATGTTTGGCCTTAGCACAATTTTCACTATTTACCTGGCTATTGCGCTGGCGACCAGTGTATTAGGCGGCGCGATGAATATTGTGGGCTCAGGCTTCCAGGCGCTGGGTAGTGGTATTTCCGCCGCTGCGCCATCCGTTACCCAAATGGCAAAAGACAAACTGCAGGAGAGTAATATTAATTTAGATAACCTGCAGAACGAACTGGAAACGACTTTACGCCAGACCGGGAAACCGGAATTACAGCCAGAGAACTTAAAGCAGGATGCAAATAAAGAAGCGCAGAATGCTGAAAACCAGGCTAACAACACCGCAAACCATCCACAGACAGCGGATACTGATCTGGCTAACTGGTTAAAAGGGGTGATGGATCGTCATTCCGATACCCTGCAGGCAGCCGATCGTGATGCGCTGAAAAATATTATCAAAGCGCGCACCGGCAAAAGCGATCAGGAAGTGGATCAGATCGTGGCCAAAACTGAACAGAGCTATCAGCAGGCGGTTCAGAAGTATCAGGAACTGAAACAGCAGGCTGAACAGAAAGCGCGTGAAGCCGGTGAAAAAGCCGCTGCCGCGACTGCGAAAGCGAGCTGGTATGCCCTGATTCTGCTGATCATCGAAGCGGTGCTGGCAGGCGTGATGGGTATGGTAGGTCGTCGTACTCAGCCTCGTCAGGTGCTGTCACACGAACGTCGTTAAGCATCACTGAGTAACAGGCAATAAAAAAGGCGGCTGATAAGCCGCCTTTTTCTGTACTGAGACTTAGCGTTTTAACGCTTCGCTCAGCTCATCACGCATGTTCGACAGCATCGATTTCACCACACGTGGGTTACCCGCGACCAGGTTACCTGACAGCAGATAGCCGTGGTTGCCGGTGAAATCAGTCACCAGACCGCCCGCTTCACGGACCAGCAGTTCACCCGCCGCAAAATCCCACGGCTTCAGGCCAATCTCAAAATAGCCATCTACGCGACCGGCAGCCACATAGGCCAGATCCAGCGCAGCAGAACCGGTGCGGCGGAAGTCAGCACACTGGGTAAAGAGTTTGGTCATGATATTCATGTAAGCCGGCGCGTGCTGCTTCATTTTGAACGGGAAGCCGGTCGCCAGAACGGTGCCATCCAGATCGCGGGCCGTGCTGCCACGCAGACGATAGCCATTCAGCTGAGCGCCCTGACCGCGTGAAGAGGTGAAGAGTTCATTGCGCATTGGATCGTAAACGACGGCGACTTCAGTGCGGCCTTTAATGCGCACAGCGATAGAAACAGCAAAGTGGGGTAAACGTTTGATGAAGTTTGAGGTGCCATCCAGCGGATCGATAACCCATTGAACATCCTGATCTTCGCCCGCCAGTTCACCGCTTTCTTCAGTGATGATGGTATGTTTCGGGTAAGATTTACGAATAATTTCGATAATCAGGCGTTCTGCTTCGCGGTCAACATTCGTTACGAAGTCGTTGCTGCCTTTCTGGCTGGCTTCGACAGCGTCCGGGGTTTCATAATATTTGGCAATTAAATTTCCGGCCTTGCGCGCTGCGCGCACGGCAATGTTGAGCATTGGATGCATCGGTATCTCTCGCTGGATGTTAAAGAACGGGGAAAACGGCGCGGAGTATAGCAGCGTGTTCGGTAAATGTCCTGCTTTATGTTAATATTCTCTCTACTGATTTTACTGACCCGTTTCTGAGTATCCCTAATCATGTTGCAAAATATTCGTATCGTGCTGGTCGAGACTTCTCACACCGGTAACATGGGCTCCGTTGCGCGCGCCATGAAAACCATGGGCTTAACCAACCTCTATCTGGTTAACCCGCTGGTCAAGCCTGACTCACAGGCTATCTCACTCGCGGCTGGTGCCAGCGACGTTATCGGCGACGCCAAAATTGTCGACTCGCTGGATGAGGCCATTGCCGGATGCAGTCTGGTGGTCGGCACCAGCGCACGTTCCCGCTCGCTGCCCTGGCCGATGCTGGATGCGCGCGAATGTGGCGTGAAAAGCGTGGAAGAGGGCCAGCAGGCACCGGTTGCGCTGGTTTTTGGTCGTGAACGTGTCGGCCTGACCAATGACGAGTTGCAGAAGTGCCACTATCACGTCGCAATTCAGGCAAACCCGGAATACAGCTCGCTGAATCTGGCGATGGCCGTACAGATTATCGCCTATGAAGTGCGCATGGCATGGTTACAGGCGCAGGAGCAGGCCAGCCCGCCGCCACAGTATGAAGAGTCACCTTATCCGCTGGTGGATGACCTGGAGCGCTTCTATCAGCATATGGAACAGATGATGCTGAACAGCGGCTTTATCCGTGAAGCCAATCCTGGCCAGGTGATGAGCAAACTGCGTCGTCTTTACACCCGTGCCCGCCCGGAACGCGATGAACTGAACATCCTGCGCGGCATGCTTTCGTCGTTTGAAAAGCGAAAAAACGATAAAAAAGAAGCAGATAATAGTTGAGTGAATTACCAGGTTAAATACCTGACTAATTTACCAGGTTAAATAGTTGACCAATTTACTCGGGAATGGCAGACTTCAGAGCATCTGTTGCTAATCCTCCGATAACCGGACGCTATTGAGGTCGTACGCTATGAGACTGACATCCAAAGGACGTTATGCCGTTACTGCAATGCTGGACGTTGCCCTTCACTCCCATGAAGGTCCGGTCCCGCTGGCTGATATTTCAGAGCGTCAGGGCATTTCGCTCTCCTATCTGGAGCAGTTATTCTCCCGATTACGTAAAAATGAGCTGGTGTCCAGCGTACGTGGTCCGGGCGGCGGTTATCTGTTGGGCAAAGCGTCTAATACCATCTCTGTCGGTGAAGTGATCACCGCCGTTGATGAGTCTGTTGATGCCACCAAATGTCAGGGTAAAGAAGGCTGCCAGGGCGGCGAGCGTTGCCTGACTCACGTGCTGTGGCGCGATCTGAGCGTGCGTATCAGTGACTTCCTGAACAATATTACACTGGCTGAGCTGGTGAATAATCAGGAGATCCTGGATGTAGCCGATCGTCAGAATGCGATTGATAATCGTCGCTTCCAGAGCCCGCGCACGCAGGAAATTAACGTCAACCAACGCGCCTCGTAATCCCCGCTGTTGCGGCCCTTACTGCTAACGCGGTCAGGGCCGAATCTGCTATAAAGACGTATGATTTTTTATACGGAGCTGTAGCGCAATGAAATTACCGATTTACCTGGATTACGCCGCCACCACGCCGGCCGATCCGCGTGTGGCCAGCAAAATGATGCAGTTTCTGACGCTGGATGGCACGTTCGGTAATCCGGCCTCGCGAACGCACCGTTTTGGCTGGCAGTCTGAAGAAGCGGTTGATGTTGCGCGTAATCAGATCGCCGAACTGGTCAATGCCGATCCGCGTGAAATCATCTTTACCTCTGGCGCCACTGAATCCGATAACCTCGCGATTAAAGGTGCAGCTCACGCCCATCAGGCGCGCGGCAAACATATCATCACCAGCCAGACAGAACATAAAGCGGTGCTTGATAGCTGCCAGCAGCTTGAGCGTGAAGGCTTTGCTGTCACTTATCTCACCCCGGCGGCTAACGGCATTATCTCGCCTGACCAGCTGCGTGCGGCGCTGCGCGACGACACGATTTTAGTCACCCTGATGCACGTTAATAATGAAACCGGAGTGATTCAGGATATCGCCGCCTTTGGCGAACTCTGCCACGAACGTGAGATTCTGTTTCATGTGGATGCGACCCAGAGCGTCGGCAAGCTGCCTATCGATCTCAGCCAGTTACCGGTTGATTTGATGTCCTTTTCTGCCCATAAACTCTATGGCCCGAAAGGCATCGGCGCACTCTATGTCCGGCGTAAACCGCGTGTGCAGATTGCTGCGCAGATCCACGGCGGCGGACATGAACGCGGTATGCGATCCGGGACATTGCCGGTGCATCAGATTGTCGGCATGGGCGAGGCGTATCGTATCGCAGCAGAAGAGCGCGAAACCGAGATGGCGCGCCTGCAGACTCTGCGCGATCGCCTGTGGCAGGGCATCAGCACACTGCCCGACGTCACCCTCAATGGCGATCTGCAGCAGAGCGCACCGAACATTCTTAACCTCAGTTTTGCTGACGTTGAGGGTGAATCACTGATCATGGCGCTGAAAGATCTGGCGCTCTCTTCCGGCTCGGCCTGCACCTCCGCCAGCCTGGAGCCTTCCTATGTATTGCGGGCGCTGGGCCTGAGTGAAGAGCTGGCGCACAGTTCGCTGCGCTTCTCGCTGGGACGCTTCACTACCGAGGAAGAGATCGACTACGCCATTGCCCTGGTGCAGAAATCAGTGACCCGTCTGCGGGCCTTAATGAAATCCTGATATCCGGTCATAGTCCGGAAATTGCGCCTATATTTGCACTTCGCTGGCAACACCTGACGGAATCTGTTATCAGGTCTCTCTGCGAATTATATTTAACATCTTATTAAAGCCGTTATAACAATCAGGCTGGATGAAACAGATAACGATTATGGAGCTTTTCGATGACCACACAACCCATGAATATTACGCTTAGCAGCCAGCCCGCCGATGCGCGCTGGGGCGAAAAAGCGATTCTCAGCAGCAACGACAGCGGCATGACACTGCATCTGACCGGCGCGGATGCGCTGAATATCATTCAGCGTGCGGCTCACAAAATCGACAGCCAGGGGATCCGCCATGTGGCGCTGACCGGCGAAGGCTGGCACCTTGAGCAGTGCTGGGCATTCTGGCAGGGCTTCCGTGGTCCGAAAGGCCAGCGTCAGGTTGAGTGGCCGGCGCTGGGCGAACATGAGCAGGCGGAGTTTGATCGCCGTCTGAAAATTATCGACTGGGTTCGCAACGTTATTAACCTGCCCGCGGAAGATCTGGGGCCGGAACAGCTGGCGCACAATGCAGTCGATCTGATCAGTGAAGTGGGCGGCAGCGCCGTCAGCTATCGCATCACCAAAGGCGACGATCTGCGGGTACAGGGGTATATGGGCCTGCACACTGTTGGACGCGGTTCAAATCGTCCGCCGGTATTTCTGGCGCTCGATTACAACCCGATCGGCGACGACGATGCCCCGGTCTACGCCTGTCTGGTCGGTAAAGGCATTACCTTTGATACCGGTGGCTACAGCCTGAAGCAGAGCAGCTTCATGGACTCAATGAAATCTGACATGGGCGGCGCGGCGACCGTCACCGGCGCGCTGGCCATGGCGATTTCGCGCGGTCTTAACAAGCGCGTCAAACTCTACCTCTGCTGTGCCGATAACATGGTCAGCAGCAACGCCTTTAAACTGGGCGACATTATTCGCTATCGCAACGGTAAATCGGTGGAAGTGATGAACACCGATGCGGAAGGGCGTCTGGTCCTGGCCGACGGTTTAATCGACGCCAGCGAGCAGAACCCGACGATGATCATCGATGCTGCGACGCTGACCGGTGCGGCTAAGACGGCGCTGGGCAACGATTACCATGCGCTGTTTACCTTTGATGATGTGATGGCACAGTCGCTGATGGGCAGCGCGGTGAGTGAGAACGAACCTTTCTGGCGTCTGCCGCTTGCCGAATTCCATCGCAGCCATCTGCCGTCTAACTTCGCCGATCTCAATAATATCGCCAGCCCGTCACATGCGGCGGGTGCCAGTAGCGCGGCAGCGTTCCTGTCACACTTCGTCAGTAACTATCAGCAGGGCTGGCTGCACATCGACTGCTCCGCGACCTATCGCAAAGGCGCAGTTGACCAGTGGGCGGCGGGTGCAACAGGTCTTGGCGTGCGTACCCTCGCCAATCTGTTACTGAAATAAGCCGATCTCAGCGGTGGCTGATGCCGCCGCTGTTCAAAGGAAAACTATGAATCGTCTTGAAGAGGTGCTGAAGCTGGCGGCCACTGAGCCTGCCCATCGGCCCGAATTTTTTCAGCTGTTGCTGGAATCTGATGCCTGGGTGCCAGGTGAAAGCACCACGCAACAGCTTGATGCCAGCACGCCCGTTGATCTGCAGCACTGGGAAAAAGAGGATGGCAGCAGCATCATTCCTTTTTTCACGTCAGAAGAGGCGATGAGTGAAGCGGTGAGCGGTGAGCAGTCCTGGCTGCGTCTGCCGGTACGAACGCTGTTTGAGATTACGCGTGGCGAGACGCTGTTTCTCAATCCCAAACTGCCTTCCGGTAAAGAGTTTACTGCGGCCGAGATCACCCATCTGCTGGCTGAAGAGGGCAGTGCACTAAGCCAGCAAACCGTGCTGGAAGGCGGACAGTCACTATTGCTGTCTGAGGTGGCTGAACCCCCTGCCCAGATGATCGACTCACTGACTCAGCTCTTCAGCAAGCATAAGCAGGTGCGTCGCGCGTTTATCGCCAGTATCCGTGAGCGGGCTGACGAAGCGCCCAATCTGCTGATTGGCATTGAAGCGGACAGCAACATTGAGACGATCATTCAGGCGGCGGGCAGCGTGGCAACCGATACGCTGCCGGACGATGCGCCGGTTGATATCTGTGAGGTGACGCTGAACGATCGCGGCATCAGCCACTTCTTTACCGCCCACATCACGCCATTCTATGAGCGTCGCTGGGGCAGTTTCCTGCGGGACTTCAAGGGCAGTGAGCGGATTATCTGAGACAACAAAGTAAACAGGCGGCTCATGGGCCGCCTGTTTTTTATTTCGCGATAGGTAAGTCGTCGCGACTGCCCCATTCGCCCCAGGATCCGTCATACAGCGTGACATCCCGTGCGCCCAGCGCCGTCAGCGCCAGAATCACCACCACCGCCGTCACGCCTGAGCCACAGCTGGCGACCACCGGTTGGGTAATATCGACGCCCGCATCGGCAAACAGCGTCTGAAGTTCCGCCTCCGGCTTGAGTTTTCCCTGTTCAACCAGGCTGTTCCACGGCACGTTCAGGCTGTTGGGAATATGTCCGCGATGCAATCCGGGACGTGGTTCATCCACTTCGGCGTTAAAGCGATTGGCAGGACGCGCATCAATAATCTGTGCGCCGCCTTCATGGCTGATCAGCAGTACGTCCGTCAGGCGTTTCACCCGGCTTTCATCCGCGTGGGCCTCAAACTCACCTTCCGGCAGATTCACTTCGCCGGTTGCCAGCGCAAAACCAGACTCTTTCCAGCCCTGCAAGCCCCCGGCCAGAATCGACACCTGAGCCACACCAAAGGTTTTCAGCATCCACCAGGCGCGTGGCGCAGAAAAGAGATTACCCTCGTCATACACCACCAGGTGCTTATCACTGCTGACACCCAGTTCACGCATCGCGACGGCAAAACTTTCGGCGCGGGGCAGCATATGGGGGTAAGGGCTGGTGTGATCGGAAAGCGCTTCAATATCGAAGTAAGGGGCGTCGGGTAAATGACCCGCCAGATATTCGGCCTGGATATCGCGAACCGCTTCCATACCGGGTGGCAACAACCGTGCATCCAGCACCTGAAGCCGCTCATCGTTGTAGTGCTCTTGTAACCAGTCGGCGGACACAAACAGTGGCGTCGTCATAACAACCTCATCTCAGCAATCTGTCATACCAGTGTCAGGGAATGTGCGCACCATCTCAAGAGAAGCGTTGATTAAATGCGAGCATTGATATGAAATTGCGCTGCGTAATCAAACGACACTCCCTGCGTCCCGGTGAAGGAACTACCATGAAGAAACGCAATACCCGGCTGCTGCTCAGCATGCTGATCGGTGGCTCGCTGCTGTCAGCGACCCTGTTACCTGTTTTGCCTCTCCAGGCGGCAGAAGCACCCGCAACCTCCCAGGTCAGCAAACCGCTGACGATTATCGATCTCTCGGAACTGCAAATCGATAATGCCGCTGCGCTGGTCTTAACCTTCAGTCAGCCGCTTGATGATAAACAGGACATCGCGCAAAAAGTCAGGCTGACCGACGATAAACAGGGCCGGGTGGATGGCGGCTGGGAGCTTTCTGCTAACCGCAAAACGTTGCGCTTCCGCCATCCCGAGCCGTCGCGTCACTTCACCGTCACGGTGGATGCGGGACTGCGCGCGGCCAGCGGAGAGACGCTTGCCGCCGATTACAGTCAGAAAATCACCACCCGTGATATCCAGCCGATGGTGGGCTTTGCCAGTCGCGGTTCACTGCTGCCGCTGCGTATCACGCAGGGACTGCCGGTGCTGGCGCTGAATGTTGACCAGGTCGATGTCGATTTCTTCCGGATAAAGAATGCCGGCCTGGCGGAATTTCTCTCGCAGTGGAATTACGGCAACAACCTCTCAAGCTGGCAGTCGCAGGAGCTGCTGAAAAGCAGCCAGCTGGTTTATAGCGGACGCTTTGAGCTCAACCCGGCGCGTAACACGCGTGAAAAATTGCAGCTGCCGATGCGTGACATTACCGCACTTCAGCAGCCGGGCGTCTATCTGGCGGTGATGAAGCAGGCCGGTACTTATCGCTACAGCCAGCCCGCCACGCTTTTCACCCTCAGCGATATTGGCCTGTCACTGCATCGCTTCCCGACCCGGTTTGAACTGTTCGCCCAGAGTCTGGCAGACGGTCAGCCGCTTTCCGGGGTCAGCGTCAGGTTACTGGATGAGAAGGGGCAGGTGCTGCAAAGCGGAACCAGTGACAGCACCGGTCATCTGAGCCTCAAGGCGGATGAAAAAGGCAAGCTCCTGCTGGCAATTCAGGGAGAACAGACCTCAATGATCGACCTGGCGCGTCCGGCGCTGGATCTCGCTGAATTCCCGGTCGCCGGGCCGCAGGGCTATGACAAACAGCTGTTTGTTTTTGGTCCACGCGATATCTATCGTCCCGGCGAAACGGTCATCGTGAATGCGCTGCTTCGCGATGCCGACGGACACCCCTTGCCCGCGCAGCCGATCAAAGCGGAACTGGTGCAGCCCGATGGCCAGGTGATGCGGACTTTTGTCTGGCAGCCTGAAGCGGGATTCTACCAGCAGCGACTGGCGCTGTCCGCATCGGCCATGACCGGCGACTGGATGTTGCGACTGAATACCGGCGATAACCTCAAGCGAGAGTGGAAGTTTCACGTCGAAGATTTTCTGCCGGAGCGTATGGCGTTAACCCTGAAAAATGACCCTCAGCCACAGGCCGCTGATGCCAGTGTTGAGTTCGGTATTGAGGGGCGCTATCTCTATGGCGCCCCAGCAGCAGGTAACACGCTACAGGGTCAACTCTATCTGCGACCGGCACGCGAGGCGGTGACTGCACTGCCAGGCTACCAGTTTGGTGACATCACCGAAGAGGGGTTAAAGCGCACGCTGGATGAGGTGGATCTCAAGCTCGACGCCAGCGGTAAAGCACAACTCACGGTAGAAAATCAGTGGGATCAGCTCCACTCTCCGCTCAATCTGATCCTGCAGGCCAGCCTGCTGGAAACCGGCGGACGTCCGGTCACCCGTCGTGCCACCCAGGCCATCTGGCCCGCTGAAGCGCTGCCGGGTATCCGGCCGCTGTTTGGTAACAAGGCGGTTTATGACTACCGCAGTGACAGCTATCACGATGAGCCGACCGTGCCGGAACAGAGCCTGGCCGAATTCGACATTGTCTATGCCAACAGTCAGGGCAAAAAACTGGCGGCAGAGAAGCTGGATGTTCGCCTGATCCGTGAACGCCATGATTACTACTGGAGCTTCTCTGACAGCGAAGGCTGGCAGTCGCAGTATAGCGACAAGGATCTGCAGGAAGATGAACGCGCCATCTCTGTCCCGGCTGATGGCAGCACCAAAGTCAGCTTCCCGGTCGAGTGGGGCCACTACCGGCTGGAAGTGCAGGCGGGCGAGAAGATCGTCAGCAGCGTCCGGTTCCAGGCGGGTTATGACTGGCAGGATAACACCAACGGCACGGGTGCATTGCGCCCGGATCAGGTCAGACTGAAGCTGGATAAAGCGGCTTACCAGCCGGGCGATACCGTGCATCTGCAGGTTGAGTCACCGGCGGCCGGTAAAGGTTACCTGATGGTGGAGTCGAGCAGCGGCACGCTCTGGTGGCAGCCACTGACCGTACCTAAGGGCGGCACAACGGTGGATGTCCCTGTTGCTGAGAGCTGGCAGCGTCACGATCTCTACTTCAGCGCCATCGTGGTGCGTGACGGCGATAAGGTCAGTGGCGCAACGCCAAAACGCGCGGTGGGGCTGTTGCATCTGCCGATGGCGACGGAGGCGCGCCGCTTAAATCTGACGCTGGATGCGCCCGATAAAATCCGTCCTGAGCAACGCCTGACGGTAAAAGTCCACGCCAGTCGTGATGGCGGCCCGCTGCCTGAAAAAGTGAATGTACTGCTGTCAGCGGTGGACAGCGGCGTTCTGAGCGTGACGGATTTTAAAACGCCCGATCCGTGGCAGGCTTTCTTTGGCCGTAAACGCTACAACGTCGATCAGTACGACGTCTTTGGCCAGCTGATCGAAGGCGGTGGCCGGCTCGCGGCGCTGCGTTTTGGTGGTGATGGCGAAGATGAATCGATGACGCGCGGCGGCAAAAAGCCGGTGACGCACGTCAATATCGTGGCGCAGCAGTTACAGGCAGTCACACTGGATAAAGAGGGCAACGGATCGATTACGCTGCCGATCCCGGCCTTTAACGGCGAACTGCGGCTGATGACTCAGGCCTGGAGCGACGACAGCTTCGGCGCGGCAGAGCGCAAACTGGTGGTCGCGGCGCCGCTGATCAGCGAACTGGCCACCCCGCGCTTCCTTGCCAGCGGCGATACAGCCTCACTGGCGCTGGATCTCACTAACCTGACCGATCTGCCGCAAACTCTGAAGGTGGATCTGAGCAGCAGTGGCTTAGTGGATCTGGCCGGGGCTGCCAGCCAGAGTGTGACGCTGGCCAAAGGCGCGCGTACCACACTTCAGATTCCGGTCATGGCGAAAACCGGCTTTGGTGATGGCGAGGTTGCCGTGCAGATTTCAGGTCTGAACCTGCCGGGCGAGCAGGTGAAGCCCAGCAAACAGCAGTGGAAAATCGGCGTCAGACCACCTTATCCGGCCCGGACGCTGAATTTCGATGCCGTCATCAATCCCGATCAGCCCTGGCAGGTCGCGGCAACCGCGTTTACCGGCCTTGATGCTCAGACCCTGAGTGGACAGCTGACGCTGAGCAATCGTCCGCCGCTCAATATCGCCAGTTATATCAGTGCGCTTTACGCCTATCCCTACGGCTGTCTGGAACAGACCACCAGCGGCCTCTGGCCGTCGCTCTACACCAGCCATGCCGAGCTGACCGCGATGGGGATAAAAACCAGCAGTGATGAGGCGCGCCGGGCCGCCGTCGACACCGGCGTTGCCCGTCTGGCAGGCATGCAGCGGGCCAACGGTAGCTTCGGGCTGTGGGACAAACAGAGTGAGGAGGAGTTCTGGCTGACGCCTTACGTGACCGATTTCCTGCTTCGCGCCAGCGAGGCGGGCTATGCGCTGCCGGATAATGTAGTTGACCGCGCTAACGCACGGCTGCTGCGCTATCTGCAGGATCCCGCGCAGATCAGCGGCGGCGGCAGTGATAACAACGCCGCGCTGCAGTTCAGCGTGCAGGCTTACGCCGGACTGGTGCTGGCGCGTCAGCAGCGTGCGCCGCTGGGTGCGCTGCGCGCCTTGTATGAAAAGCGTGAGAAGGCCCGCTCCGGCCTGGCGCTGATGCAGCTTGGCGTGGCGCTGAAGCTGATGGGTGACGGGCAGCGCGCATCGCTTGCGATCATGCAGGGTGCCAGTCTGACGCGCTCAGATAAAGAGTGGTATGGCGACTATGGCAGCACGGTGCGCGATGAGGGGATGATGATAGCCCTGTTAGCAGAGAATAAGCTGCAGCCTGATTTGCAGAATAGTCTGCTGCTGTCGTTGTCAAAAGAGGTCAACGGCAAGCGCTGGTTCTCGACTCAGGAGAATAACGCGCTCTATTTAGCGGCGCATACTCTGCAGCGTGCGCAGGGCGGAAGCTGGCAGGCGCAACTGTCGGGCAATGCACAACCTCTGCAGGGCGATGCGCCACTGAATAAAGGGCTGGGGGCTGAACGACTGTTGCAGGGCTTAGCCGTCAGTAATCCGGGCAGTGCGCCGCTGTATGGTCGTCTGGATGTCACCGGTTATCCGCTGGCCGCGCCACTGCCGGAGAGCAATGTGCTCGGGATAAAGCGTGAATACTTTACGCTGGATGGCAAAGCCGCCGATCTCAGCAATCTGCGCAGCGGCGAGTTGCTGGTGGTGCGTCTGACAGTTTCGTCGAAGCGCAGCATCACCGATGCGCTGGTGGTGGATCTGCTGCCTGCCGGTCTGGAGCTGGAAAACCAGAACCTGGCAGACAGCAGCGCCAGCCTCGGCGACAGTGCGGATGCGCTGAAGGAGAGCATGGGTGACATGCAGCAGGCTGACATCAGACACATTGAGTTCCGTGACGATCGCTTTGTGGCGGCACTGGCGGTGGATACTTATCGTCCCGCGACGCTGGTCTACCTGGCGCGGGCGGTCACACCGGGTCGCTATCTGATGCCACCACCGCAGGTCGAGTCGATGTATGTGCCGGAGTGGCGCGCCACCGGCAGCACGCCGTCGCAGCTGCATATTCAGTAAGTGACGCGACGCGTGGTAAACGTCAGCAGCATCAAAAAGTGGTGGCTCGCGCTGCCGCTTTTTTTTCTGGCGCTGTGGCTGGCGACATGGGGACTGGATCGGCTTTTCCCGTTGCCGCTTAAACAGGTGCAGCCTGCGCGGGTGGTTGTTGCCAGCGACGGTACACCATTGTGGCGCTTTGCTGACAGCAAGGGGATCTGGCGCTATCCGGTCACGCCAGAGGAGGTGGCTCCGGCCTATCTGCAGGCGCTGCTGACCTATGAAGATCGCTGGTTCTGGTATCATCCCGGCATCAATCCCCTGGCTCTGCTGCGTGCCGCCTGGCAGGATCTGCGCCATCAGAGCGTGATTTCCGGAGGCAGCACGCTGACCATGCAGGTGGCACGCCTTATCGACCCGCAACCCCGGACGCTGCGCGGCAAGATAATTCAGGCGTGGCGTGCGCTGCAGCTGGAGTGGCATCTTTCCAAACGTGACATCCTGACGCTCTACCTTAACCGTGCGCCCTTTGGCGGCACGCTGGAAGGGGTGGGCGCGGCAAGCTGGAGCTGGCTGGGAAAAGCCCCGTCACAACTGACGCCGGGCGAGGCGGCGCTGCTGGCCGTTTTGCCGCAGGCACCCAGCCGTCTGCGACCCGATCGCTGGCCAGAGCGGGCAGAAGCCGCACGCAACAAAGTGCTGGATCGGCTGGCGGAATACCGCATCTGGTCCGCTGAACAGGTGGCGGAAATCCGTCAGGAGCCGGTATGGCTGCCGCCGCGCCAGATGCCACAGATGGCGCCGCTGCTGGCCCGGCGACTGCTGTCGATCAGCCACAGCGATAAGATTGTCTCTACGCTTGACCCCTCACTGCAGCGCGAACTGGAAAGCCTGGCGCTGAATGTTAAAAATCAGCTTCCTCCACGCACTTCGCTGGCGATGCTGGTGGTGGATCACACCACCATGGCGGTTCGCGGCTACGTCGGCTCGGCTGACTTTACCGATGACAGCCGTTTTGGCCATGTGGATATGATCGCCAGCGTGCGTTCGCCAGGCTCGGTGTTAAAACCCTTTATTTACGGCATGGCGCTGGATGAGGGGCTGATTCATGCTGAATCACTGCTGCAGGATGTGCCGCGTCGCTTTGGTGATTACCGGCCAGGCAACTTCGATACCGGATTTCACGGGCCGGTCAGCGCCAGTGACGCACTGGTGCGGTCGCTGAATCTGCCTGCGGTGCAGCTTCTGGAGGCGCTGGGACCGAAAAACGTTGCAGCGCGCCTGCGCAATGTCGGTCTGAACTTACGTTTTCCCCCCGGCGCTGAACCTAATCTTTCCCTGATTCTCGGCGGCACCGGAGCGCGCATGGATGAGATCGTGGCTGCCTACAGCGCCTTTGCCCGCCACGGCAACGCCGGCCAGCTGCGCTGGATGCCCGATCAACCCTTACAGCAGCGGCCGCTGCTTTCGCCTGAGTCGGCGTGGATCGTCCGGCGTATCCTGGCCGGGGAAGCGCAGCCCGCGGGCAATGGCAGCGTACCCGATGTGGTGCCACTGGCCTGGAAAACCGGCACCAGTTATGGCTACCGCGATGCCTGGTCGGTGGGGATCAATCCCCGTTATCTGATTGGCGTCTGGGTCGGAAGACCGGATGCGACGCCGGTTGCCGGGCAGTTTGGTTTTGCCTCTGCCGTGCCCGTCATGAATCAGATCAACAGCCTGCTGATGAGTCGCCTCAGCAGACGTGACGTTCCGGGCGATCCGCGGCCGGCCTCGGTGACGGTGGCGACCATTTGCTGGCCTGGCGGTCAGCCGTTGCCCGCCGGAGACGAAAACTGTCGCCAGCGGCGGCAAAGCTGGGTTGCCGCCGACACGCTGCCGCCTACATTGCTGGCTCCCGGTCAGGAGAGCCTCAGCGGATTACGCCTGGGCTACTGGCAGAATGCGCAGGGACTGCGCGTCGCAGCAGACTGCCCCGACGCCACCCGCCATGAACGGCTGGTCTGGCCGCTGCCGCTGGAGGCCTGGCTGCCGCCTCAGGAGCGGCGGGCGCAACGTCTGCCCCCTGTCGATGCCCGGTGTCCGCCGTTACAGCAGGGCAGCAGCGCACCGCTGATCGTTACCGGCGTGATTGAGGGGCAAATTGTCAGACCGCTGCCGGGCAGGAGCGCGCTGACAATGCCGGTCGCGGTGCAGGGAGGGCAGGGCACACAGCGCTGGTGGTTCCTGAATGGTGAGCCTCTGATGACGCAGAACGCCGCAGACAGCCTGTCGCTGCAGCTCGATCATCCGGGCGAGTATCAGCTGGTGGTGATGGATGAAGAGGGGCAACTTGTCTCCGTCACCTTCAGCCGGGGCTGACGCTTTTTTGCGCTAAATCATAACTATGGCGCGTCTGCTTCGACTCAGATCAAGAATTTTCATCAAATTAGGGATCTCTGATAGGCAATGCCGGACTCAGCCCCTATAATCGGCGCCGTTTCTTAACCGGGGCGGACGCCACCGGTTTCTTCAGAACGTTAAGACAGAGGTCATCATGGCAATCGAACGTACTTTTTCTATCATCAAGCCAAACGCCGTCGCTAAAAATGTGATTGGTGCTATCTACAACCGTTTTGAAAGCGCTGGCTTCAAAATCGTTGGCGCAAAAATGCTGCAGCTGAGCAAAGAGCAGGCTGAAGGTTTTTACGCTGAGCACCAGGGCAAGCCATTCTTCGATGGTCTGGTTGAATTCATGACCTCTGGCCCGGTTGTTGTTTCCGTGCTGGAAGGTGAAAATGCCGTTCAGCGTCACCGTGACCTGATGGGTGCCACTAACCCGGCAAACGCACTGGCTGGCACACTGCGTGCTGACTACGCTGACAGCTTCACCGAAAACGCCACGCACGGTTCAGATTCTGCTGAATCCGCTGCCCGCGAAATCGCTTATTTCTTTGGCGAAAACGAGATCTGCCCACGTACCCGTTAATCGCCTGGCGATAAACGTTACGTCGGCTTTACAAAAATCTGCGTAGGGGAGGTCACTCCCGCCTGTTATCAGGCTGCAGATGTTGTACAATATTGCGCCTTCATTGACTCAGCTTAATGAAGGCGCAATTTTTTTCACCTATCCCTGAACAGCGCCATAACGTGTAACAACGAGGCCAGAGAATATTATGTCCGAACAGATTGTGACGTCCGCGTCCGCATCCCCTATTGTCGTCTCCCCCAAAAGCCAGAAAATAAACCTGCTGGATCTCAACCGTCAGCAGATGCGCGAATTCTTCCTGTCGCTGGGCGAAAAGCCTTTCCGCGCCGATCAGGTCATGAAGTGGATTTATCACTACTGCTGCGATGACTTCGAGCAGATGACCGACATCAACAAAAAGCTGCGTAACCGGCTGATGGAGCTGACGGAGATCCGTGCGCCAGAAGTGGCAGAAGAGATGCGCTCTACCGACGGCACCATCAAATGGGCCATTCGCGTGGGCGACCAGCTGGTGGAAACGGTCTATATCCCGGAAGGGGACCGCGCCACGCTCTGTGTCTCTTCACAGGTGGGTTGTGCGCTGGAGTGTAAATTCTGTTCGACCGCACAGCAGGGCTTTAACCGTAACCTGCGGGTGTCAGAAATTATTGGTCAGGTGTGGCGCGCGGCAAAAATTGTCGGCGCAGCGAAAATCACCGGCCAGCGTCCTATCACCAACGTGGTGATGATGGGCATGGGCGAGCCGCTGCTCAACCTCAATAACGTGGTCCCGGCGATGGAGATCATGCTGGATGACTTCGGTTTTGGTCTGTCGAAGCGTCGCGTGACCCTCTCCACTTCGGGTGTGGTGCCCGCGCTGGATAAACTGGGCGATATGATCGACGTCGCGCTGGCGATTTCCCTGCACGCGCCTAACGATAAGTTGCGTGATGATATTGTCCCGATCAACAAAAAGTACAATATCGAAACCTTCCTGGCGGCGGTGAAACGCTACATTGGCAAATCCAACGCCAATCAGGGACGCGTGACCATCGAGTACGTATTGCTGGATCACGTCAATGACAGCACAGATGATGCGCATGAACTCGCCGCATTACTGAAAGAAACACCGTGTAAAATCAACCTGATCCCCTGGAACCCCTTCCCGGGCGCGCCTTATGGCCGTAGCTCCAACAGCCGCATCGATCGTTTCTCCAAAGTCCTGATGGACTATGGTTTTACGACCATCGTGCGTAAAACCCGTGGCGATGATATCGATGCCGCCTGTGGTCAGTTAGCCGGTGAGGTGATCGACCGTACCAAGCGTACGATGCGTAAAAAAATGGCGGGTGAAGCCATCTCTGTGAAGGCTCTCTAGAAGAGTGACTCAGAGCGTTTCCTGAAGTGATGACGCGTGGCAGGCTGCAGCCTGTCAACGTCAACCGGATGGAAACGATTATGCGTAACGGATTACCTGCAGTTTTACTGGCGCTGTTTGTTGTAAGCGGGTGTGTCAGCCAGCATCACGAACCCGGAGCAGAAGAGGTGCGTCTGCAGTTAGGGATGCACTATCTGGCGGGTGGCGACTATGCCGCAGCTGAGCGAAACTTTCTGCGGGCACAGGCCGCCGCGCCAGAGGATTACCGGGTCTCGCTTGCGCTGGCTCGACTGGCGCAGAAGCAGGGTAATCAGACAGCGGCGCAGGCACGGTTTATACTGGCACAGCAGCAGGCCCCGGATAATGGTTTTGTTGCTAACAATTACGGTGCGTTTCTCTGCGCTTTAAGGCAGTATGGCGAAGCGCATCAACAGTTTAGTCGGGCAAGCGCAGCACCGCAGTTTGATGCACGCAATGACGCGCTTGAACTGGCAGGATTTTGTTATCTGCAGGCTGGCGATATTGCCGCTGCCCGCAGGACACTACGCCAGGCCATTGAGGCTGACAGACGCAAAGCTGATTCGCTGCTGTCGGAAGCTGAAAAGCAGATGGCAGATAACCATCTGGCGAAGGTGCAGGTTTTGCTTGATATTTACCAGCAACAGCTGCCCGCAACGGCACGAAGTCTGGCGTTACACTTACGTTTCGCCGCGCTACAGGGAGATGCCGCTGACGTTTCACGTTATGGCGACCAGTTAGCGCGACGTTTTCCGCAATCGATACAGTACCAGCGTTATTTAGCTAATGAATACTGAAGCCACTCAAGAAAACTCTGCATTACATTCAACAGGTGAACGCCTGCGTCTGGCCCGTGAGCAGATGGGGCTGACGCAGCAGAACGTCGCTGAACGCCTGTGCCTGAAACTTTCTACCGTGCGTGATATCGAGGAAGACAAATCGCCTGCCGATCTGGCCTCCACGTTCCTGCGCGGATACATTCGCTCCTACGCGCGTCTGGTGCACATTCCTGAAGAGGAACTGCTGCCGATGATGGCGAAACAGACACCGATTCGGGCTTCAAAGATCGAGCCGATGCAAAGTTTCTCGCTGGGCAAACGCCGCAAGAAACGCGACGGCTGGTTGATGATTTTCACCTGGCTGGTGGTGTTTGTGGTGGTGGGTCTGACCGGTGCCTGGTGGTGGCAGAATCATAAAGAGTCGCAGGATGATCTGGTGCCGATGACCGATCAGAACAGCAGCAGCGGTGATAGCGGCCAGTCCATTCCGCTGGGTGAATCCAGCGGTGACAGCGCGGCACCTGCCGCACCTGACGAAAGCAATACCACCAGTGACAACAGCGCAGCCAGTGCGCCAGCGAGTGCGGCTCCGGCCGCCACTGGCAGCAATAGCGCGACCACCGCACAGCCGGATACCACCAGCAATGCCGTGGTTTCACCGAGCCAGGCGCCCGTGGACAACTCAGCGGCTGCACCTGCGGCCACAAACACGAATACCAATACCAGCACGGCACCTCAGATGCCAGTAGGTGCAGCGGCGGTCAGTGAACCGGCTGCTGACCCTAATGCGGTGGTGATGACCTTTAACGCCGACTGCTGGCTGGAAGTGAGCGATGCCACCGGCAAAAAACTGTTCAGCGGCATTCAGCGCAGTGGTGGTAAACTCAGCCTCGCAGGAACGCCTCCGTATCGTCTGAAAATTGGCGCGCCTTCCGCTGTTCAGGTGCAATATCAGAATCAGCCCGTTGATTTAAGTCGTTTTATCCGTAATAACCAGGTTGCTCGCCTGACGTTGGGTGCGCAATAACAGCGTATCGCGTACCGGGCAATTGTGGAGAAGAAATATGCATAACGAAGCACCCATTATCCGTCGTAAATCCAAACGCATTTACGTCGGCAAGGTGCCGGTCGGTGACGGCGCACCCATCGCTGTCCAGTCGATGACCAACACCCGCACCACTGACGTGGAGGCGACGGTAAATCAGATCAAAGCCCTTGAGCGAGTCGGTGTCGACATCGTTCGTATCTCGGTGCCTACCATGGATGCCGCAGAAGCATTCAGACTGATCAAACAGCAGGTTAACGTCCCGCTGGTTGCAGATATTCATTTTGACTACCGCATCGCCCTGAAAGTCGCCGAGTATGGCGTCGACTGCCTGCGCATCAATCCCGGTAATATCGGGAACAATGAGCGCATCCGTATGGTGGTCGACTGCGCGCGCGACAACAATATTCCGATTCGAATCGGCGTGAACGCCGGTTCGCTGGAGAAAGATCTGCAGGAAAAGTATGGCGAGCCGACGCCGCAGGCGCTGCTGGAATCTGCCATGCGCCATGTCGATCATCTCGACCGTCTTAACTTCGATCAATTCAAAGTCAGCGTTAAAGCCTCTGACGTTTTCCTCGCGGTTGAATCTTATCGTCTGCTGGCGAAACAGATTGAACAGCCACTGCATCTCGGTATCACCGAAGCGGGCGGCGCGCGGGCTGGCGCAGTGAAATCGGCGATTGGACTGGGTCTGCTGCTGTCAGAAGGGATCGGCGATACGCTGCGTATCTCGCTGGCCGCCGATCCGGTAGAAGAAGTCAAAGTCGGTTTCGATATCCTCAAGTCACTGCGCATCCGTTCTCGTGGCATCAACTTCATCGCCTGTCCGACCTGCTCACGTCAGGAGTTCGACGTTATCGGCACGGTCAACGCGCTGGAGCAGCGTCTGGAAGACCTCATCACCCCGATGGATGTCTCCATTATCGGCTGCGTGGTCAACGGACCTGGCGAGGCGACCCTCTCTACGCTGGGCGTGACCGGCGGCAGCAAGAAGAGTGGTTTCTACGAGGATGGTGTGCGTCAGCGTGATCGTCTCGACAACAATGACATGATCGATCAGCTGGAAGCGCGCATTCGTGCTAAAGCGTCGATGCTGGATGCCAGTCGCCGTATTGATGTGCAGCATCTGGAAAAATAATGGCGTACGCGGTTTGCGTGCGTGACTTTTTTGACTGAACCTGTGCGGTTTCATCCTCATAAGGTATGATGCCGGACAGGTTTTTTTGCATTAAGAGATTCTAACGTGGCGAAGAATATTCAGGCGATTCGCGGGATGAACGACTACCTGCCTGCGGATACCGCCCTCTGGCAACGGATTGAAGGCGTTCTCAAGCAGACGCTGGCGAGCTACGGTTACAGCGAAATTCGCTTACCGCTGGTGGAGCAAACCCCACTGTTTAAACGCGCCATCGGTGAAGTCACCGACGTGGTTGAAAAAGAGATGTATACCTTCGAAGACCGCAACGGTGAAAGCCTGACGCTGCGTCCGGAAGGCACTGCAGGTTGCGTGCGAGCCGGTATTGAACACGGTTTACTCTACAACCAGGAGCAGCGCCTGTGGTATATGGGCCCGATGTTCCGCTATGAGCGTCCGCAGAAAGGCCGCTATCGTCAGTTCTACCAGATTGGCGTGGAAGTGTTTGGTCTGCAGGGTCCGGACATCGATGCTGAACTGATCATGCTGAACGCCCGCTGGTGGAAAGCCCTGGGTATCTCTGAGCACGTTCGTCTGGAACTCAACTCTATCGGTTCGCTGGAAGCACGCGCGCATTACCGCGACGCGCTGGTCGCCTTCCTTGAACAGCACAAAGAGGTGCTGGATGAGGATTGTAAACGCCGCATGTACACCAATCCGATGCGCGTTCTCGACACTAAAAATCCTGATATCCAGCAGTTACTGAATGATGCGCCACAGCTTGGCGACTATCTTGACGACGAATCACGTGAACATTTCAGCGGCCTGTGTGCCCTGCTGGATGACGCCGGGATCAGCTACACCGTCAATCAGCGTCTGGTACGCGGTCTTGATTATTACAATCGCACCGTGATTGAGTGGGTCACCGATAGCCTGGGTTCACAGGGCACGGTATGTGGTGGCGGTCGCTATGATGGCCTGGTTGAGCAGCTCGGTGGGCGCGCAACACCTGCCGTTGGCTTTGCCATGGGCATGGAGCGTCTGGTGCTGCTGGTTCAGGCGGTTAATCCTGAATTTGAACCGACGAGCAATGTGGATGTCTATGTTATCGCTTCAGGTCAGGGCGTGCAGTCTGCAGCAATGCAGCTGGCTGAGAAATTGCGTGATGAAGCGCCAGAACTGAGGCTGATGACCAACTTTGGCGGCGGCAACTTCAAGAAACAGTTTGCCCGTGCTGACAAGTGGGGCGCTCGCGTCGCACTGGTGTTAGGCGAGGACGAGGTCAAAGCCGGTCAGGTCGTGATTAAAGATCTGCGCCGTGGCGAGCAGCAAACGCTGGATCAGGCAGAGGCTGCTGCTGTCTTGCGCTCGCTGTTACAGTAAGCGTGACACAGCACCAACCATAGAAAGGAGAGGGATTGCGTGGAAGTGTATAGCAATGAGAACGAGCAGACCGACGCGCTGCGCAACTTTTTTGCCAACAATGGCAAAGCGTTAGCTATTGGCGTAGTGATCGGCATTGCTGCGCTGGGCGGCTGGCGTTACTGGAGCAGTCATCAGGACGATACGGCGAAGACAGTATCAGCGCAGTATCAGCAGCTCACCAGCGCCATGCAGGCGGGCAAACCGGAGACGCTGGAAGCGGTAAACCGTTTTGCCAGTGAAAACAGCAACACCTACGGTGCGCTGGCTGCGATGGATCTGGCGAAGCAGTATGTTGACGCCGGTCAGCTTGATAAAGCCGCGACGCTGCTGCAAAACGGACTGAAAGATACCAAAGATGCCAATCTGCAGGCGGTGATTAACCTGCGCCTGGCACGCATTCAACTGCAACAGAATCAAGCGGATGCGGCGCTTAAAACCCTTGACGGTGTGAAGGGTGATGGCTGGACAGCCATTGTGGCCGATATTCGCGGCGAAGCGCTGCTGACCAAAGGCGACAAGCAGGGCGCGCGCGATGCCTGGAGTAAAGGGGTTGAATCTGACGCCTCTCCGGCATTGAAGCAAATGATGCAGATGAAGATGAATAACTTAAGCTAAGCCAGTCAAGAGAGAGCGCATGGAATTACGTAAATACCTGCTGCCGGGACTGATTTCAGTCACTTTGCTCAGCGGTTGTTCGCTGTTTAGCGGCGAAGAAGATGTAGTAAAAATGGCCCCGTTGCCGAAGGTGGAAAATCAGTTCACGCCACAGAAAGTGTGGAGCACCTCGGTAGGCGATGGTGTCGGTGATTTCTACTCAAATCTGCATCCTGCCTGGCAGGATAATACGGTTTATGCTGCCGACCGCTTTGGTATCGTCAAAGCGCTCGATGCCGCAGACGGTAAAGAAAAATGGAAAGTCGATCTCTCTGAGAAAACCGGCTTCTTCTCTAAAAATCGCTCAGCCATGTTATCAGGTGGCCTGACGGCTGATGGCGATCGGGTCTATGTTGGCAGCGAGCGCGGCCAGGTTTATGCCCTCAACAGCAGTGATGGTAGCCTGGCGTGGCAGACGAAAGTCGCCGGTGAAGCACTGTCACGTCCGGTAGTCAGCGATGGTCTGGTGCTGGTTCATACCAGCAACGGCATGTTGCAGGGCCTGGATCAGAGCAGCGGTGCCGTAAAGTGGAGCGTCAACCTGGATATGCCAGCGTTGTCTCTGCGCGGTGAATCTGCTCCGGCTGTCGCTTTTGGTGGCGCGATTGTCGGTGGCGACAATGGTCGTGTCAGTGCCGTGGTGCTGAACCAGGGACAACTGGTCTGGCAGCAGCGTATTTCTCAGGTCAGCGGTGCCACTGAGATCGATCGTCTTAACGATGTCGATACCACACCGGTTATCGTCAATGGCGTGGTTTACGCGCTGGCGTATAACGGCAATCTGACAGCACTGGATCTGCGTTCCGGCCAGATTTTGTGGAAACGCGAAATTGGCGGTGTGAAAGATCTGATTGTTGATGCCGGCCGCATCTATCTGGTCGATCAGGACGATCGTGTGATTGCGCTTAACGCTGACGGCGGCGTCGCCATCTGGCGTCAAAGCGATCTGCTGCATCGCAACCTGACTTCGCCGGTGCTCTACAACGGCTATCTGGTTGTCGGCGACAGCGAAGGTTATCTGCACTGGCTGAACACCACGGATGGTCGTTTTGTTGCGCAGCAGGAACTGGATAGCTCAGGCTTCCAGACCGAGCCGGTGGTCGCCAGCGATAAGCTGCTGATCCAGTCGAAAGATGGTGAGGTTTATGCGATTACCCGTTAACGGGTACACGTCTGGCAGGTGAAATCCTCCGTTCCGACGGCTCCTGATTTAATCAGGGGCCGTTTCGTTTTTAGTCAGGCATGGTATTCTTTGCGCCTTAAGCCTGAACTTGACGGCCAGAGCCGTTATAATCACGCCATTCGGGCGATTAATTATTTATTGAGGCATTTTGTTATGGTACCTGTGGTCGCGCTGGTTGGGCGTCCCAATGTGGGAAAATCTACGCTATTTAACCGCTTAACCCGCACACGTGATGCGCTGGTAGCGGATTTTCCTGGACTGACTCGCGATCGCAAATATGGTCGCGCCGAAGTGGAAGGGCGCGAATTTATTGTTATTGATACCGGTGGTATCGACGGCACCGAAGAGGGTGTTGAAACGCGGATGGCCGAGCAGTCACTGCTGGCGATTGAAGAAGCGGATGTCGTGCTGTTTATGGTCGATGCGCGTGCGGGCATGATGGCCGCCGATCAGCAAATCGCTAAGCATCTCCGTTCCCGCCAGAAAGCGACTTTCCTGGTGGCCAACAAAACTGACGGTATGGATCCTGATCAGGCGGTTGTGGACTTCTATTCACTGGGCCTGGGCGAGATCCACGCCATTGCGGCATCGCATGGTCGTGGTGTGAGCAGCCTGATAGAAGAGGCACTGCTGCCATGGATGGACAAAGTTGAGACGGTCGAGCTCACGGAAGAAGAAGAGAACCAGGCATACTGGGCTGCGCTTGAAGCTGACGAGATTGCTGAGCAGGAAGCCGCCGAGGAAGAAGAAAACTTCGACCCGACGGGCCTGCCGATCAAACTGGCGATTGTTGGCCGTCCTAACGTAGGTAAGTCAACGCTTACCAACCGTATTCTCGGTGAAGACCGCGTGGTGGTCTACGATATGCCGGGCACCACCCGCGACAGCATCTATATTCCGATGGAGCGTGATGGACGTGAATACGTTCTGATCGATACGGCGGGCGTGCGTAAGCGTGCAAAAATCTCTGACACCGTAGAGAAATTCTCGGTGATCAAGACGCTGCAGGCGATTGAAGATGCCAACGTGGTGATGCTGGTGATTGATGCCCATGCCGGTATTTCCGATCAGGATCTGTCGCTGCTTGGCTTCATTCTCAACAGTGGTCGTTCGCTGGTGATTGTGGTCAACAAATGGGATGGCCTGTCGCAGGAAGTGCGTGATGAAGTGAAAGAGACACTGGACTACCGTCTGGGCTTTATCGATTTCGCCCGCATCCACTTTATCTCTGCGCTGCACGGCAGCGGCGTCGGCAATCTGTTTGAGTCGATCACTGAAGCCTATGACTGTTCGACGAAGCGTGTAAACACCTCGCTTCTGACCCGCATCATGAATATGGCGGCAGACGATCACCAGCCACCGCTGGTGCGCAGTCGTCGCGTTAAGCTCAAATACGCGCACGCGGGGGGCTATAACCCGCCTATCGTGGTAATCCACGGTAATCAGGTTAAGGATCTGCCAGATTCTTACAAACGCTACCTGATGAACTATTTCCGTAAATCACTCAACGTGATGGGAACGCCAATTCGTATTCAGTTCAAAGAGGGTGATAACCCTTATGAAGGCAAACGTAACCTGCTGACACCAACGCAGCAGCGTAAACGTAAGCGTCTGCTGGCGCATATGAAAAAGAACAAGCGTTAAGAATAGAGGGCCATCTGGCCCTCTTTTTTTTACCCTGAATAAACCGGAGCAGGGAGAAAATAGTGACTATTATTTGCGAAAAATGTCAGCAACCGCTGTCGCTCAGTGACGGTGAATTTATCTGTAATACCTGCGGTACGCATTACCCCGCACAACCCTGCTGTCCGGAGTGTCATCAGCCGCTTGAGGTGCTCAAAGCCTGCGGCGCGGTGGACTATTTTTGCCGGAATGGACATGGCCTTATCTCCCGCAAGCGCGTCCTTTTCCAGCCGCCAGGTCACTGAAGCCGCTTTCGGCTACGCTTAAAACGTCTGAGAATTCAGAGCGACGACTGGCTCATTTTGTAGCAAAAATGCTATTGCGCCGTAACAAATGAGTTGTGGATGTTCACTCTGTAATGTACCAGGTGGTACAATCCTGCCGCGTCGTGGGAGGGGCAAGCCACATCCGTGTTCTTCCGGCCCATCGATCTCACGGACGCGGGTCTGTTTATATTCGATTTGAAACCGAGCGATGCCTGGCGCGGACTGTCTTAACGCGCCGGCGTCCGGATGGCATCTGTCCGGGTGCTCTGTTTATTCAGGAGAGTAAGTATTATGGCTGAAACATCCTCCCGCTCCGGAAAGGGGCTGGGAATAGCATCCGTGCTGCTCGGACTGGTGCTACTTGCCACCGGTCTGTTTTTTGCAATTGGCGGCGGCAAACTGGTTGCACTTGGTGGCAGCGGGTACTTTTTAATTGCGGGTATCGTCACTGTACTCTCCGCAATTCAGTTCTTCCGTCGCAAATCCTCGGCAGTGGTTCTTTTCCTGCTGGTCTTTGTCGGCACCCTGATCTGGTCGCTGTTCGACGCGGGCCTGGAGTTCTGGCCGCTGGTATCACGCCTGATGGTGCCTGCCGGACTGATGCTGCTTGCCTTCCTGATCTGGCCTTCACTGCGTAAGCATGAAGGTAAGCACTCACTGGTAAAACCCTCTTATGCGTTCTCTGCGCTGCTGGCGGCAGGCATGGTTGTTACGCTGGTGCAGATGTTCCAGCCACATCCTACCGTTGCAGGCACGGGCGAAGAGCTGCCGCTGATCCCGGTAGATAAAGCGAAACAGCAGAAAGACTGGGATAACTACGGTAATACCCCGCAGGGCAGCCGCTTTGTGGCGCTGGATCAAATCACCCGCGACAACGTGAAAGATCTGCAGGTGGCCTGGACTTTCCGTACCGGTGATACCCCTGTCAGCCCGACCGGCAACGGCGCAGAAGATCAGCAGACACCGTTGCAGATTGGCAATACCCTTTATCTCTGCACACCGCACAACAACGTCATCGCCGTTGAAGCCAACAGCGGTAAGCAGATCTGGAAACGTGAAATCAATGCCAAAGCGGAAGTCTGGCCACGCTGCCGTGGTCTGGCTTACTTTGACGCCACGAAACCGCTGCAGCAGCCAGATAAGCCGGGGTCTTCACCTGTGACTGCCGCAGTGTTGCCAGCCGGTGACAGCTGTCAGCGTCGTATTCTGATGAACACTATCGACGCGCGTCTGATTGCGATCAATGCTGACAACGGTGAGTTCTGTGAAAACTTTGGCGATCACGGCATCGTTGATCTCAAAGCGGGCATGGGCAAGGCACCGGATCCGCAATATCAGCTGACCTCAGCGCCAACCCTGGCTGGCACCACTGTGGTGGTCGGCGGTCGCGTAGCGGATAACGTGCAGACGGATATGCCGGGTGGCGTGTTGCGTGGCTTTGACGTTATCACCGGCCAGATGCGCTGGGCGTTTGACCCAGGCAATGTTGACCCGAATACGATATTGATGCCGGGTAAAGATTATACCCGCAGTACGCCGAACTCATGGGCACCGATGTCTTACGACCCGGCAATGAACACCGTGTTCATTCCAATGGGCAGTTCGTCGGTTGACCTCTGGGGTGCGAACCGTACTGAACTGGATCACAAATATGGCGCATCGGTTCTGGCGCTGGATGCCACGACCGGTAAAGAGAAGTGGGTTTATCAGACCGTGCATAACGATCTGTGGGACTTTGACCTGCCGATGCAGCCAAGCCTGATCGACTTCCCGCAAAAAGATGGCACTACCACACCAGCGGTAGTGATTGGCGGCAAAACCGGCATGATCTTCGTTCTTGACCGTATGACCGGCAAGCCGCTGACTAAAGTCGAAGAACTGCCGATGCCGCAGGGCCATATCCCGAACGAGCAGTACACTAAAACGCAGCCACACTCGACCGGGATGCCGCAGATTGGCAACCAGACGCTGAAAGAGTCTGACATGTGGGGTGCCACGCCGTTTGATCAGCTGGCCTGCCGCATTGGCTTCAAATCCATGCGCTATGACGGCCTGTTCACCGTGCCGGACACCGACAAGTCTCTGAGCTTCCCGGGTTCGCTGGGCGGTATGAACTGGGGCAGCATGTCGGTCGATCCGAACAACCACCTGTTGTTCGTCAATGATATGCGTCTGGGTCTGTGGGTTCAGATGATCCCGGCTGATACCAGCAATATTGCGCGTGGCAGCAACGGCGGCGAAGCGATCAACACCGGTATGGGTGCCGTTCCGCTGAAAGGCACGCCATATGCTGTGAATAAAAATCGCTTTATGTCACCGCTGGGTATCCCATGTCAGAAACCGCCATTTGGTACGCTGTCGGCGATTGACATGAAAACGCAGAAAATCGTCTGGCAGGTGCCGGTCGGCACGGTGCAGGATACCGGACCATTCGGTATCAAGATGCGCGTGAAAATGCCGGTTGGCATGCCAACGCTGGGCGGTACGCTGGCCACGCAGGGCGGCCTGGTGTTCATCGCGGGTACGCAGGATTACTATCTGCGCGCCTTTGACTCTTCAACCGGGAAAGAGGTGTGGAAAGCACGTCTGCCGGTAGGCAGTCAGGGTGGCCCGATGAGCTACGTCTCACCGAAAGATGGTAAGCAGTACATCCTGATCTCGGCAGGTGGCGCACGTCAGTCACCGGACCGTGGTGATTATGTGATTGCTTACGCGCTGCCAGACAGCAAGTAACAACGCTTAAGGAAAAGGGCCGACATAGTCGGCCCTTTTTTTTGCTTATTTACCGTCGCGCCACAGCGCCTGCAACTCAGGCGGCGCCACCTGTTCCGGAATCAACAGCACTATCGTCCCAACCTCGCGGTGGGTTGCATACTGAATCTGGATGCGAAAATAGCGCTGGTCACCACTGCCCACCTGCGCGGCTTTCTCCTCAGGTTCGCCCAGCGGCATCGCCTGCTGCAGCGCATGGCAGACGCGCTCTCTTTCTGGCGGCGGCAGCTCGCCCAGCATAAAGCGTCGTTCGGCGCGTAGCCCCGGAATAAAGGCCATGCCGCCTTCACGCGCGACGATGATGGTGGCGTCATCAGTGAGTTCGGGCAGGTCACTCATAGCACGCCAACCTCCTTCCATGCCTGTTCAATGGCACTGCCGACCGATTCGTTAAACCGTTTTTTACCATGCTGAACGGTGAAGCGGGCAAAGGTCTTAAAGTCAGCATCCTGTGGCAGTTCGTCGTCACACACCGTATCGTACCAGGCATATCCCGTCTGTTCCCACGCATAACCACCCAGCGTTGTTGCTGCCAGATAAAAAGCCCGGTTAGGGATGCCGGAGTTGATATGAACCCCGCCATTATCTTCACGTGTCTTCACGTAATGATCCATGTGTGCCGGTTGCGGATCTTTGCCCAGCATCGGGTCATCATAGGCAGAGCCAGGTTCAGACATTGAGCGCAGACCACGCCCATTGATGCCGCTTGCCAGCAGGCCTTCGCCGATAATCCAGTCCGCCTCATCGGCACGCTGTTTTTTACTGAACTGTTTCACCAGCGAGCCAAACACATCTGACAGCGACTCATTCAGAGCACCAGCCTGCTCGAAGTAGATCAAGCCGGCTTCATTTTCCGTCACGCCATGCGCCAGTTCGTGCGCCACAACGTCAATCGCAATGGTGAAGCGATTAAAGATTTCGCCGTCACCATCACCAAATACCATTTGCTGACCGTTCCAGAAGGCGTTCTGGTATTTGTCACCGTAGTGCACGGTACCGAGCAATTTCAGCCCCTGATTATCCAGCGAATTACGCTGATAAGCCTGCCAGAAGAAGTCATAGGTTACGCCAAGATAGTCCCATGCTTCCTCAGCCGCCACGTCGTCATTGCCGGGCTGGCCCTCCTGACGAATCAGCTTACCTGGCAGGGTCTGCTGACTTTGCGCATCATAAATTTCACGATCCACGTGGCCGCCTGCCGCGGTTTTTGCCACCGGCTGCTTTTGCCAGTGTTCCGCCATCAGGTGCTGGACGTGTGTCAGGGTGCGACGCGCCTGCTCCTGCTGGTGGCCGGAACCGTGCGCGATGATTTTGCGAAGGATATAGGGAGGAATAACGCAATAAGCCATCTGAAACTCCTTGGCGACAGGGAATGTGCCAGAAAGTATAGACCCGTCAGGCTGGTTAGACCTCATTAGTGAGGCCAGCGTTAAGTGTAAAAGTGTGAGCTGACGGGCAGAGTCAGGAGACGGTTTTGCGGCGACGCTTTTCTGAGACAACAACGTTTGCAAGCCATCTGAAACGCCCTGGCGACAGGGAATGTGCCAGAAAGTATAGACCCGTCAGGCTGGTTAGACCTCATTAGTGAGGCCAGCGTTAAGTGTAAAAGTGTGAGCTGACGGGCAGAGTCAGGAGGCGGTTTTGCGGCGGCGCTTTTCTGAGGCAACAACGTTGGCAAGCCATCTGAAACGCCTTGGCGACAGGGAATGTGCCAGAAAGTATAGACCCATCAGGCTGGTTAGACCTCATTAGTAAGGCCAGCGTTAAGTGTAAAAGTGTGAGCTGACGAGCAGAGTCAGGAGGCGGTTTTGCGGCGGCGCTTTTTCTCAGGCAGTAACTGCGTCACCTGGCTTTCAACCCAGCCATCATCAAGACGGGTACGGAGCAGGTCGCCGCTCTGTAGCTGTGCGGTTTTCTTCACCACCTGTCCGGCAGTGTCGGTGGTCACGCTAAAACCACGCGCCAGCGTCGCCAGCGGGCTGACGCCTTCCAGTTGCGCCACCAACTGACCAAAGTGCTGTTTGCTGGTGCTCAGCTGTTTTGTCATGCTCTGCTGCAGGCGGTAGTGCCAGCTTTGCAGCTGTTTTTGCGCATCGAACAGCCGCTGCTGAGGCTGCTGGGCATTGAGTCGATGCGACAGGCGATCCTGCTGACGCGTGGCGTGACGCAGGCGGGTTTCCATCGCTTCTCCCAGTCGCTGCTGCAGGCGGAACAGGGCGGTCTGCTGACGGGCCAGACGCAGCTGCGGATGCTGCTGTTGCAGACGATGCTCAAGGCGGGAGTAAAGCCGCTGCTGACGTGCCAGGTAGTAATCCATCGCCATCTCCAGCCGCTGTTGCTGTGACTGCAACTGACGCAGTAACTCCAGATGGTTACGGCTGACAATTTCAGCCGCGGCGGAAGGGGTGGGTGCACGTAAATCGGCAACGAAGTCGGCAATGGTGACATCGGTTTCATGACCCACCGCGCTGACGATGGGAATGCGGCTGGCAAAAATGGCGCGCGCCACGCGTTCATCGTTAAAGCCCCACAAATCTTCCAGCGAACCGCCGCCGCGTCCGACAATTAAGACGTCGCACTCGTTGCGCAGGTTGGCGATTTCAATTGCGCGGACGATAGCCGCTGGCGCATCGACGCCCTGAACCACGGTCGGGTAGATGACCACGGGCAGGGAGGGATCACGGCGATGCAGCACGCGTAACACATCGTGCAGCGCCGCGCCGGTGGAAGAGGTGATTACCCCGACCTGACGCGCCGGTTCCGGCAGCGGTTGCTTATGCTGCGGATCAAACAGTCCTTCGGTGGCCAGTTTTGCTTTCAGCAGTTCAAACTGCTGCTGCAGCAAGCCTTCACCCGCCGGATGCATACTTTCGGCAATCAGCTGATAGTCACCGCGTGGCTCATAGAGAGTGATGTTGGCGCGAACCAGCACCTGCTGACCATGCTGCGGACGAAAGGTAACGCGTCGGTTACTGTTGCGGAACATAGCACAGCGAACCTGAGCGCCATCATCTTTCAGCGTGAAGTACCAGTGACCGGATGCCGGTTGCGTGAAGTTGGAGATCTCGGCGCTGATCCAGACCAGGCCCATCTCTTTCTCCAGCAGCTGACGCACTGTCGTATTGAGACGGCTGACGGTAAAAATATTGGCGATGGGTGGCAGCGACATGTGACGAAGATCAAATTCCAAATCAGCAGGTTAATTCATCGATACTACAGGGCTGCCAGTGCGGATCAAGAGTTTTTCGTAAATAATGCTGGAGGCAATCGATTACGGCCTGTATAATGCCGCGGCAATATTTTATCTATTCTCAATCACCCGAGGTGGAGTATTGCCATGTTAAGAATCGCTAAAGAAGCACTCACTTTTGACGACGTTCTGCTCGTCCCTGCACACTCCACCGTCCTGCCGAATACGGCCGATCTCAGCACTCAGCTGACCAAAAATATCCGTTTAAATATTCCTATGCTCTCCGCTGCCATGGACACCGTGACCGAGTCGGGTCTGGCGATTGCGCTGGCACAGGAAGGTGGCCTTGGCTTCATCCATAAAAATATGTCAATCGAACGCCAGGCGGACGAAGTGCGCAAGGTGAAGAAACATGAAAGCGGTGTGGTGACTGAACCACAGACCGTCCTGCCAACCACCCCACTGGCTGACGTTAAAGCGCTGACCGAGCGCAACGGCTTTGCGGGCTATCCGGTGGTTAACCGCGACAACGAACTGGTGGGTATTATCACCGGTCGTGACGTGCGCTTTGTCACTGACCTTTCACAGCCTGTCTCTGCAGTCATGACCCCGAAAGATCGTCTGGTGACGGTGAAAGAGGGCGAAGCGCGCGATGTGGTGCTGCACAGGATGCATGAAAAGCGCGTTGAGAAAGCGCTGGTGGTGGATGACAGCTTCCATCTGCTGGGCATGATCACCGTTAAAGATTTCCAGAAAGCCGAACGTAAACCTAACGCCTGTAAAGATGAGCAGGGCCGTCTGCGTGTCGGTGCGGCAGTTGGCGCAGGTGCAGGTAACGAAGAGCGTATCGATGCGCTGGTTGCAGCGGGCGTTGACGTGCTGCTGATTGACTCTTCACACGGCCATTCTGAAGGCGTGCTGTCACGTATCCGTGAAACCCGTGCCAAATACCCGGACCTTGAAATCGTCGGCGGCAACGTAGCCACCGGTGCCGGCGCACTGGCGCTGGTTGCGGCAGGCGTCAGCGCCGTTAAAGTGGGTATCGGCCCGGGCTCTATCTGTACTACCCGTATCGTGACCGGCGTGGGCGTTCCGCAGATCACTGCCGTCTCTGATGCAGTCACCGCGCTGGAAGGCACCGGTATTCCGGTGATTGCCGATGGCGGTATCCGTTTCTCCGGTGACATCGCGAAAGCGATCGCCGCCGGTGCGTCCTGTGTCATGGTCGGTTCGATGCTGGCGGGGACCGAAGAGTCACCGGGCGAGATCGAACTCTATCAGGGCCGTTCGTTCAAATCCTATCGCGGTATGGGTTCACTGGGCGCGATGTCTAAAGGCTCTTCTGACCGCTACTTCCAGACCGATAACGCCGCTGACAAACTGGTGCCGGAAGGTATCGAAGGTCGCGTGGCCTATAAAGGCCGTCTGAAAGAGATCGTGCATCAGCAGATGGGCGGCCTGCGCTCGTGCATGGGCCTGACCGGTTGCCCGACCATTGATGACCTGCGCACCAAGGCGGAGTTTGTCCGCATCAGCGGCGCCGGCATCAATGAGAGCCACGTGCATGATGTGACCATCACCAAAGAGTCACCGAACTATCGCATGGGTTCATAATCCCGATTTCCCGCCCGGCTTCAGCCGGGCGCTTTTATTGATTAAGTCACCGTTCTGGAAAACCCTCAATGACGACGGAAAATATCCATAAGCATCGCATTCTGATTCTCGATTTCGGCTCACAATATACTCAGCTGGTTGCACGTCGCGTACGCGAGCTGGGCGTTTACTGTGAACTCTGGGCATGGGATGTCACCGAAGAGCAGATTCGCCAGTTCAACCCAAGCGGCATCATCCTTTCCGGTGGCCCGGAGAGCACCACCGAACTGAACAGCCCGCGTGCGCCTGAATATGTCTTCAGCGCTGGCGTGCCGGTGCTGGGTGTCTGCTACGGTATGCAGACGATGGCGATGCAGCTGGGCGGCACCGTTGCTGGCTCAACTGAGCGCGAGTTTGGTTATGCGCAGGTTGAAGTGACGACGCCAAGCGCTCTGGTTCGCGATATTGAAGATGCGATCAGCGCCGCCGGCAAACCGCTGCTGGATGTCTGGATGAGCCACGGCGACAAAGTTACGGCGATCCCGGCTGACTTCGTGACCGTTGCCAGCACAGAAACCTGTCCGTTCGCCATCATGGCTAACGAAGAGAAGCGTTTCTACGGCGTGCAGTTCCACCCGGAAGTGACCCATACCCGCCAGGGCCTGCGGATGCTTGAGCGCTTCGTTATCGACATCTGTGAGTGTGAAGCCCTGTGGACGCCAGCCAAAATTATTGAAGATGCGGTTGAACGCCTGCGTGTTCAGGTCGGCAACGACAAAGTGATCCTCGGCCTGTCTGGTGGTGTTGACTCCTCCGTGACGGCAATGCTGCTGCATCGCGCCATTGGCGACCGTCTGACCTGCGTGTTCGTAGATAACGGGCTGCTGCGCCTGAACGAAGCACAACAGGTTATGGATATGTTTGGCGACCACTTCGGCCTCAACATTATTCACGTTGAAGGCGAAGCGCGCTTCCTCGACGCGCTGGCAGGTGAGAATGAGCCGGAAGCGAAACGTAAAATTATCGGTCGCGTCTTTGTGGAAGTCTTCGACGAAGAAGCGCTGAAGCTGCAGGACGTTAAGTGGCTGGCACAGGGCACCATCTATCCGGATGTTATTGAGTCTGCGGCCTCTGCAACCGGTAAGGCGCACGTCATCAAATCGCATCACAACGTCGGCGGCCTGCCGAAAGAGATGAAGATGGGTCTGGTTGAGCCGCTGCGTGAGCTGTTCAAAGATGAAGTGCGTAAGATTGGTCTGGAGCTGGGCCTGCCTTACGACATGCTCTACCGCCATCCGTTCCCGGGTCCAGGTCTGGGCGTGCGCGTGCTGGGCGAAGTGAAGAAAGAGTATTGCGACCTGCTGCGCCGTGCCGATGCCATCTTCATTGAAGAGCTGCATAAAGCGGATCTCTATAACAAAGTCAGCCAGGCGTTCACCGTCTTCCTGCCGGTACGTTCAGTCGGCGTGATGGGCGATGGCCGTAAATATGACTGGGTTGTCTCGCTGCGTGCGGTGGAAACCATCGACTTTATGACCGCACACTGGGCACACCTGCCGTATGATTTCCTGGGTCGTGTCTCTAACCGCATCATCAATGAAGTCGACGGCATCTCCCGCGTGGTGTATGACATCAGCGGTAAGCCACCAGCGACGATTGAGTGGGAATGATTTAACGTCTGGCAACAGCCTGCACGTATAAGCAATAAAGCACCTCTAAGCCCGCATCACTGCGGGCTTTTTCATTAGTGCACTGGAGAATTTTGCCTCGTCAGGCAGTCTGTTGCAAAAGCCTGACAGGTTGCAGGATTTGAATCTGATGCCAGAATCGACAGTCGATGTTACGCCGCCTCTTACAGGCAGCGTACGGTAAAAAAAGCGAAGTCATTTTTCTAAAGACTGGTCAAAACGTCTACAGGTCATGCTGATATGGCTTTCAGCTCACTGCAGAACTCTCCTGATAATCATGTCATGCAGACGTTTGCTTAATCCTGCCAGCCATGCGAAAAGTGGCGGCTATGCTACCAGTATTATCCTGATATCGTTCACATTCGTTAATGTTGGTCCCGTTATCAGCAAATCATTGATTGCGTGAAAATAGCTGTAGCTGTCATGCGCGTTCAGACAGGTGAGTGCATCAAGCCCGCGATTTTTTCCGCGCGTCAGCGAATCCGGATAAATCATCGCGCCCGCTGCATCTTCGGTGCCATCAATGCCGTCGCTGTCACCCGCTATGGCCCAGATTCCCCTTTCTCCACGGAGTGCGCAGGCTAATCCCAGCAAAAACTCAGTGTTACGGCCGCCTTTACCCGCACCTTCATTACTTACGGTAACCGTTGTTTCCCCTCCCGACAGCAAAACAGCAGGGCCCTTCAGCGGCTGACCATGCTGCTTCACCGATTTCGCAATGCCTGCCATGACGGTTGCCACTTCCCGGCTCTCACCTTCCAGGGCATCACCGAGTATCAATGGGGTAATACCATGATTACGCGCAGCCCTGGCTGCGGCCTGTAATGCCATTGCTGGTGTGGCAATCATCCTGACCTCACCAATGGGCAGCATGCCTGACAACGCCAGCGGCTGGCTCAACACATGGCGAACCTCGGCGGATACCGGAATAGCGTAGCGCTCGAGCACCTTCAGTGCATCTTCTGGCGTGCTGTTGTCAGCCACAGTCGGACCTGATGCCACATCTGCCGGATTGTCACCCGGGACATCGCTGATAATCAATGAAACCACCCGTGCAGGCTGCGCCAGTGCAGCCAGCCTGCCGCCTTTTATCGCCGAGAGGTGACGCCTGACCAGATTCATTTCCCTGATGCTGGCACCGCTGTGCAGCAGTGCACGGGTAACAGACTGTTTATCGGCCAGCGTGATACCCGGCGCGGGTAATGCCATCACGGCGGAGCCGCCGCCTGATATCAGCGCCAGTACCAGATCGTCGGGTGTCAGTCCGCGCAGCGTTTCCAGAATCAGCATAGCCGCCGTTTCACTCATCGCATCTGAAACCGGATGGGAAGCCTCCAGAATACGGATACGCCCGGCGGGCACTGCATGACCATAGCGAGTCACCACCACGCCACTGACATCCACGTCTGGCCAGGCGGCATCCACAGCCGCCGCCATGGCGGCCGAAGCCTTGCCTGCCCCGACCACGATACAGCGGCCAGCAGGCTTCTGCGGCAGCGCCGCCGGAACGACAGGCCCGGGACGGGCACTGTCAACCGCCTGCTTAAAGATATCCTCCAGTATCGTTGCGGCCTGATCGTTTCTCATTGTTATGCACTCTCAGCAACGGTTGAACGGGATTCGATGAACTGCACCACAGCACGCGTGACATCGGCCGTTGTGGCCGTGCCGCCCACATCGGGCGTCAGGATGCCGCAGGTGCAGACATGTTCGATGCTTCCCATGATCAGTGCAGCGGCTTCATGCTCGCCCAGATGCTCAAGCATCTGTACCGCCGTCCAGAAGGTGGCGATCGGGTTAGCGATGCCCTTACCGGTGATATCAAAGGCTGAGCCGTGAATCGGCTCGAACATCGATGGAAAGCGCCGCTCAGGATCGATGTTCGCTGTTGGCGCTACGCCAAGGCTGCCAGCCAGCGCCCCGGCCAGGTCGGATAAGATATCGGCATGCAGATTGGTGGCGACGACCGTGTCCAGGCTCTGCGGGTGCAGCGTCATGCGGTGCGTCATGGCATCCACCAGCATTTTGTCCCACTGCACATCCGGGAACTCCAGCGCCACTTCAGCCGCAATTTCATCCCACATCACCATGCCATGACGCTGCGCATTGGATTTAGTGACCACCGTCAGCAATTTACGTGGGCGCGACTGAGCAAGTTTAAAGGCATAGCGCATGATCCGGGTGACGCCGACGCGGGTAAAGATCGCCACTTCGGTTCCGACCTCTTCCGGCAGACCTTTATGGGCGCGGCCGCCATTGCCTGAGTATTCTCCTTCGGAGTTTTCACGCACGATGACCCAGTCGAGGTCACCTGGACCCCGATTACGCAGCGGCGAGGTAACGCCAGGCAAAATTTTTGTCGGCCGCACATTCGCATACTGATCGAAGCCCTGACAAATCGGCAGGCGCAGCCCCCAGAGGGTAATATGGTCAGGCACATCCGGAGCGCCGACCGCGCCGAAATAGATAGCATCGAATTTTTTCAGCGTCTGTAAGCCGTCTTCCGGCATCATCACGCCGTAGCGTTTGTAGTAGTCGGAACCCCAGTCGAAAGTCTGAATATCAAATTTCAGCTGCGGATCGCGATGTGACAGCGCTTTCAGGACTTCAATGCCGGCAGAGATGACTTCAGGGCCGATACCGTCAGCAGGAATTGCGGCAATAGAGTAGTTACGCATGATGTTTCTCCGTATTAATTAATGAGTGTGAGGTTGATGAAGTTCTGTGGTCTGAGGCTTTTTCGCTTTTCCGGACAGAATCAGTACCGTCAGGGCTGAAATCAGCAGCAGTCCGGCCACGAAATAGAGTCCCCCGGTATAGCTACCGGTTTGCTGGCGGATGATGCCAATCATCATCGGTCCGACAAATCCACCGAGGTTGCCAATCGAATTAATGGCTGCAATGCCCGCTGCCGCCGCTGGCCCGCTCAGGAAAAGGGTAGGCATGCTCCACAGCGGGGGCTTGGAAGCGCTGATCCCAACGGTGACGAGTGTCAGGGCGATAATCACTGAGAAAAGGGTTGTGACGCTTCCGGCATAAATCAGCCCGGCCGCGGCCAGCAGACAGGCAGCAATAACATGCCAGCTGCGTTCACGGGTACGGTCCGAGTGGCGGGCCCAGAGGATCATGCCGAGAACACCGGCCACCGCAGGGAAAGCATTCAGGAAGCCGATTTCTAACGATGAGGCACCAAAGCTGTGAATAATCTGCGGTGCCCAGATACCCAGGGTATAAAGACCGGCTGAGGTGCCAAAATAGACCAGCGCCAGTGCCAGAACCCGCTTATCCGCCAGACCGCGCCATGCGCTGGTGTGGCTTTGCCCGGTTGCGCGCGCCTGCTCTTCAGCCTGCAGAGAGTTTTGAAGCCAGGTCCGCTCTTCTTCGGTCAGCCATTTTGCTTTGGCAGGACGGTCGGTGAGCCAGAACAGAACGACGATGCCCAGCAGTAAAGCGGGGATCGCCTCCAGCACAAACATCCACTGCCAGCCGGCAAAGCCCATCAGCCCATGCATCTCCAGCAGCGCAGCGGAGATAGGGGAGCCAAGCGCAGTAGAGAGTGGTGCTGCGGCCATAAAAATGGCGGTAACCTGCGCACGTTTTACAGCCGGGAACCAGTAGCTGAGATAAAGGATGATACCAGGAAAGAAACCGGCCTCGGCTACGCCGAGCAGAAAGCGGAGAATATAAAAACTGGTGGTGCCCTGAACAAATGCCATACAGCCGGAGACCAGTCCCCAGGTAATCATGACGCGGGCGATCCAGATACGGGCACCGACTTTATGCAGAATAAGGTTAGAGGGGACTTCAAACAGAAAGTAGCCAAGAAAGAAAATCCCGGCCCCCATACCGAAGACCATCGGCGAAAAACCCAGGTCCTGATTCATGGTCAGGGCGGCAAAGCCAATATTAACCCGGTCGAGAAACGCGATAAAATACAGCAGCATGATAAAAGGAATAATCCGCAGCGTTACTTTGCGCATTACCTTTTTTTCGAGGTCATTGTGCATATCAGGATGCTCCACAGTCAGGTAGGGTTGTTATCATTTTGTTGTGAACCCAGTATGCTGTTTTGACTGGCGTTATCATCGGCAAGGGTTTATATAAATAACTTGTATAATCTGAGTGCGGGCGAAAAATGGATATAAATCAGCTGAGATGCTTCGTAGTGGTAGGTGATGAACTTCACTTCGGCAGGGCTGCCCGGAAGCTTGAAATGATGCCTGCGTCACTCAGCCGTTTTATCCGCTTGCTGGAAGAGGATCTGGGTATACGCCTGCTGAATCGTTCTACCCGGAACGTTTCTCTGACCCGGGAAGGCGCGGAGTTTTTGAGTGAGGCTAAGTCCGTTGTTGCGGATTTTGATGCGTTACGGTTGCGGTTCCATAAAAACATCGCGTCGCAGAAAAAAACGTTGCGGATCGGTGCCATTGACAGCGCGGCGAGAGGATTACTGCCGAAACTGCTTAACCTGTTTGTCAGTGCGTTTCCTGATGCCGATATCCACATCAGTGAAGATAAATCGCACAGCCTGATCCCACGACTCACCTCGGGCTGGCTGGACCTGGTGTTTGTGCGACCGCCAGAACTAACAGATGTCATTCTGACCACTCGCTTTATCGCCCATGAAACCTGTGTACTGGCAGTCCCTGCTCATCACCGGTTGGTGCATTACGATCGGGTAAGCATTGAGGATTTTTGCAATGAGCCGGTGATTGTGCCGGAAAGACGTTCCCGTCCCCACAGTCATGACCTGACGATGAACCTGTTCAGAGCGGCCGGTAAATATCCGGTTATCGCTCAGTATGCTGAGGAAAAACAGACAATACTGAGCTTTGTTGCTGCTGGGCTGGGTGTGGCGCTCGTGCCATCCTCTTACCGCAACATGAACGCGGATGGCGTAACCTATCTGCCACTGGCTCCGGTCGACAATATAGCCGGGCTGCCACTGTGCGTGATGTGGCACCAGGGAAACAGGGATATCTACGTTAATGCGGTGCTTAATATCCTTGCGGACAATCTTGAGATATTAACAAAAGAGTTGTAGTGGCAGGGCTTACTTCTGACTAAGAATACGCACATCCTGTTTATATCTGCAGGTATAGCGCTAACAGTGAAAACGCCACGGTATACCTCATGTTCGCTGATGCTTAGGTTTTATCAGAGCAACGACTTTATAGTTTCGACAAATTGGCGTTCACTCAGGGCAGTGTGATTCCCCTCGGGTTATGCCTGCAGCAGGCAATCAGGGCCGGATAAAAAATAATGAGTTTATTAAAAGCGTTAAATACCCTGAAACAGTAAGGACGCTTTATGGGTTACTGACACCAGGGTTTTAATGCGAAGGCATGCGGTTATCACTTATTCAGGAAAACTCGCTCATCTATTGATGAGACCCTGCCAGGTAACGGATTACGATGTGGTTATCGCATTCGCCGTGCTGTTTTAACCTTTCAGCACATCCAGGTCCGTCGCTGGTGTTTTCCTGTTCACTTTGCCGGAAATTACGCTATCCTCCATGCAGTAAAAGCCCGCAACTGACGTCAGTTGTGTCCCGCTTTTACCCGCCGCTTTCATCGATCGTCCGTATCCCAAAGCCGCCGTTTACTGAAACCGCCTGCTGAACAGGCGATTCGCGATTCTTACGTCACCAGGAATGTTGTCATGCTCTCACTTAAAGTGTTCAGCCTGTTTTTTGTTGCCGTACTGCTGCTATCGCTGGGAGCCAGCATTGCGCAGGCGACGCGTCACAGCGAAACCGCAGAGCCGGGCGGCTGGGCGACCGCCCGACGTGATTCGTCCGGGATAGCACCCGACCCGCGCGCTTTATATAGCCTGGCTATTGTACAGGTCTATGCTGCGCCGACCTATGGCTGGAAAGGGGCGGTGGCGGTGCATCCGTGGATCATCTTCAAGCGCGCAGGTGAAACTCGATTCACTCGCTACGAAGTGATTAGCTGGGGCAGCGGCGATAAAGTCCGGCGCAACACCAACCTGCCTGATGGCTACTGGTATGGCGCAAAACCGCGGCTGCTGGTGGAACATCGCGGACCGGAAGCAGAAGCGATGATCCCGCAGATTGAAGCCGCCATTAAATCCTATCCGTGGCCGACAACCTACCGCGCCTGGCCAGGACCGAACAGCAACACCTTCCTGGCGCATATTGGCCGCGAAGTACCCGCTTTAAGGCTTGATCTGCCCGCTAACGCGCTGGGTAAAGATTACCGGCCACTGTGGCGTCCGGTCGGGCTGCCGCCATCCGGGCGCGGTGTGCAGGTGTCGATTCTGGGTGTGGCGGGAGTGACGCTGGGTGCAGAAGAGGGATTTGAAGTGAATCTGCTGGGCCTGAACATGGGAGTCGATTTCACACCGTTCCGGCTGCGTCTGCCGTTTATTGGCGGCCTGGGAAATGACAACCTTCAGCAGGATAAGCCCTGACAGTCTGGCCCCGTCAGGGGCCGTTTCACTTCAGCACACGCCAAAGTCACCCTCTTCGTGATAGAGATTGACGCTCTCTGCTTTCACTTCGATCTCTTTTTTCGCCGCATCATCAACGCGTGCACACCATAAGGTGTCACCTTCGACGCGCAGCACCTGCATTTTCGGGCCGCCGGTTTTAGACTGAACAAAATCCTCTGCTTTAAACATATTGCCTCCGTTGTTAATCGTTTCTGCTGCCAGATGACTTCTGGCGCTGATCGTTTTTTGTGTGACGTTTTCCAGTTTATACCCTGACTGTTTTACTGCGAGAAAAAGTCTGCGCATGCTGAGCCGCACTAAGATAATTTCATAGGGTTGTCAGTTGACAACTTATCAATTCAGCGTCAGGATAGGGAAAAATATGGCAAGGAAGCGGCATCCCAACAAAGAGATCGAAACGGCGTTACGCTACGCCGAATCCCATGGCTGGCTGGTCGTCACGGGAGGCCATCACGCCTGGGGCAAAATGTACTGTCCGAAAAATCTGTTGATGTGCCGATGTGGGGAGTTTTGTCTGACCTGTATCTGGAGCACACCAAAAAACGCACATCAGCATGCCCGCGCGCTGCGGCGCGTGGTCGACAACTGTCACTATCTGAAGTCCTGATGCAGCACAAGGAGAAGCATATGGAATATTGTTTCACATTACGGTTCAGCCTGCCGGAAGGGCACGCGCCGGTGGATGAACTGCTGGAAACGCTGGCAGCGGCAGGCTGTGATGATGCGCTAATCGGCCTGGGCATGCCGGGCAGAATTGCACTGGAGTTCACCCGCGAGTCTGACTCCGCAACGGATGTATTGAAGCAGGCAGAAGAGGATGTGCTGCGTGCGATACCGGGAGCCACGCTGGTGGAAGCCGCACCCGATTTTGTGGGATTGACGGATGTGGCGGAGATCATCGGCATGACGCGTCAGAATATGCGTAAGCTGATGCTCAGCCACCGCCCGCCGTTTCCGCTGCCGGTGCATGACGGTAAAACCGCCATCTGGCACTTAGCGGATGTGCTGGAGTGGCTGATTCAGCGTGGTAACTATACGCTGCCTGCGGCGACCCGAGAGCTGGCACAGGTAACGCGGCAGCGCAATCTTAACGGGTCGCTGCAACGTTACGGCCTGCAAGCCTGAAGATTAGTGCGGCAGCAGGAAGATCGTCGCCAGTCCCAGGAAAATAAAGAAGCCGCCGGTGTCAGTAAGGGCGGTGATCAATACGCTGGAGCCGACGGCGGGATCGCGATTCATTTTAGTCATGACCAGCGGCACCAGCACGCCCATCAGCGCGGCCAGCAGCAGATTCAGCGCCATGGCCAGCATCATAACGCCGCCCAGCGCCATATTGTCATACATCAGCCAGGTGATACCGCCCATGATGCCGCCCCAGAACAGGCCGTTGATCAGCGCCACGCCAAGCTCGCGGACGATCAAAAACGAAAAGTTGCCCGGTTCAACCTGATGTAAGGCCAGCGCCCGCACAATCATGGTGATGGTCTGATTACCGGTATTGCCGCCGATACCCGCGACGATCGGCATCAGCGTGGCCAGCGCCACGATTTGCGAAATCGTCCCTTCAAACAGCCCGATAACCCGTGAGGCGACAAAGGCGGTACAGAGGTTAATCGCCAGCCAGGCCCAGCGTTTACGTACCGATTTACGCACCGGCGCAAACACATCCTCTTCCTGACTGATCCCCCCCATTTTACGAATGTTGCTTTCGTTTTCGGCATTCACCAGGTCGATGATGTCTTCAATGGTCACGCGGCCAATCAGCTTGCCTTTGGCGTCGGTGACGGCGGCAGAAATGAGGTTATAACGTTCAAAGGCGCTGGCTGCGTCTTCGGCCTTATCATTGAGCTGGAAGGTGGTAGGGCGCGCGTTCATCACGTCGCTCACCAGGGTTTTGGGTTTGTTAAGCAGGATGTCCGTCAGCAGCAGTTCGCCCAGCAGCTGATTATCTTTATTGGTGATAAAGAGTTTATCGGTACCGCCCGGCATGCTTTTGCGCTTGCGCAGAAAGCGTTGCACTGTTGCAAGCGTGACATCTTCACGCACCGTCAGGATATTGAAATCCATCACCCGGCCCACGCGGTCACGGTCAAGCTGCACCATATCGAGCATGCGGGCGCGCAGGGCGGGCTCCACAGTTGCCAGCAGGCGTCCGGTCAGGTCACGTGGCAGATAACGCGCCAGCCAGACCTGATCGTCGATATCCAGCGGCTGGATAGCGCGCAGGATATCGCGGTCGCTCATCTCTTCGGTGAGGCTGGCCCAGACCGTTTCAGACGCTTCAACCAGCACATGGCCGCGCCGCTCGTTCGGCACCAGCCGCCACAGCGCCTGACGTTCTTCTTCGGGCAGGGCTTCGAGAATATCCGCGAGGTCAGCGGCATGCAGTTGCAGAATGTCCTGTTCCAGCGCGTCACGCTGGGCCGCATTTTCACGTTGCTGTTCAGGATTGAGATCGCCCGATTTCTCCAGCAGGGCATCAACCAGATCGTGCTCGCTGAGCAGCAGCGTCAGAATGCGATGACGTATTTCACTTAAACGTTGAGAGTGAGAGGCAGACACATTGGATCCCTTAAGTCTGAAAGCACCAGCACGAAGTGTAGCGTTTCGCCTGAAAAAGGGATGCAAAAAAGAGTCCAGTTATCTGGATAACGTTTAAGTGTCAGGTGCGTTTCAGGCGAAATGTCGTTATTGGTTATTCGCTATCGCGTATCGCCTGATGTTATGGCAACCGGTTCAGGAATAGCTTTCTGTTGCTGATGATGCTCGAAGGCAGCAGGCAGGATAAAAATCAGGCGACTAAAAAGAATGATAAAACTAATCAGCAGCACAATGCGGGTCATGGTGCCGGTTTTTTGACGTCTTCGGGGAGAAATAGCGCTGTTCACGCGGGGTGGTTCCTGTAATGACCCCATCTGGGGCGACTGCAATATTTAGTCACAGTCGCCTGATGAAATCAATCGCTGTTGAAAAAAACAGCAGATAAAAATCAGTAACTCGCTTTTTGCGCCAGCAGCGTCGCAAAACGACAGGTGATGCGGTTGCCATTTTCATCTGTGCGATGCAACTGACCGGGGTGCTCGTTGTACTTCACGATGTGCCAGTTGCGGTAGTAGTGGCTGAGCTCGCCTGATTTAAACGCAAAGGAGAAATCAGCCGGGCAGGGCATATCGTCCGTGTTCATCGCCGCCACGATCAGGTTAAAACCGTCTCTGACCGTACAGGCCTGCATGTCGGCAATCAGCTGCGGAATAGTCTGCGGCTGCAGGAACATCATCACCACAGTCGATAGCACAAAGTTGAAGCCGCCATTAAAGCGCGTGTTGTTCAGGTCGCGCTGCTCGGTATGAATGCCGCTGAGATTTTCCTGCGCAATAATCTCCTGCAGGCGCGCCAGGCTTTGCGGATTATGATCCCACGCCGTGACGTCAAAACCGTGCTGATTCAGAAACAGCGTATTGCGTCCCACGCCACAGCCAAGGTCAAGCGCCTTGCCGACGTTGAGCTGGGGCAGCGCCGCAACCACTTCGGAGTGGGGCGGCGTTAAACCATAGGTTTCGGCAAAATAGTTTTCGCCTGAAAGGGGTGCGGTTGGTTGTGTCATATTCATCATTTCAGTTAAACGGGCGCCAGGCGCCCGTGTTGTCAGACTTCTTCTTCGAGGATCAGTTTCCATCCCGTGACGTCATTCCAGTAAACCTGCTCCCGTTCAAGATCGAGCTGAACCAGGTTGTTCTGCGTGAAGTAGCCCGCCGGGAAGGTCAGCGTCCAGTGGCCGTCATCGCATTTCAGGGTTAACGCCTCCGGACGCGTGGTGGCCTGTCGCTGATTATTCAACAGGGTACCCAGGCGAAGCAGGAAGATCAGCGGTACAAACTGCTTTTTCTTGAACAGCGTCACGCGCGGCAGCTCATCAAGCTTTATCGCTTTACGATGGAATCTGACCAGCGCCGCCAGCAGCATCTGCTGATCCTGATTGAAGCCCGGCAGGTTGGTGTTTTGCAGAATATAGGCTGAATGGCGTTGCAGGCCGCTGTGATTGATGGTCAGGCCCACTTCGTGCAGCATCGCCGCCCATTTCAGCAGTGCGGCCAGTTGTGGATTCGCCAGTTTCTGATTCTGCTCGCGCCACTGCAGATAAAGCTGCTCGGTGGTGTCGAGCACGCGTCGTGCCTGATCGCTGTCGATAGCGTAATGGTTCGCCAGACTCTGTGCAGTACGGCTACGAATATCCTGATGGCGGAAACGGCCCTCCATCTCATAGAGCACACCTTCACGCAGCGCACCGTCGGAGAGGCGCAATTCGCGAATGGCCAGCGCATCAAATACGCCGCACAGAATCGCCAGCCCGGGTACAAACACGCCTTTACGCTCTTCCGACAGACCCGGCAGGCTGAGTGCAGCAAAGGATTTGTGTTTCATCACCTCGTCATAAAGCTTTTCGAGGCGCTCAGGCGTAATCAGCTTCTCTTTTTCATCCATCGCCAGCAGCACTTCGCAGGCGGCTTTGATGGTGCCGGACGCGCCCAGCGCATATTGCCAGCCATGCAGACGATATTGCCACGCCAGCGTTTCCAGCTTCTGTGCGGCCGCTAAACGGGCGCGACGGAAGTTTTCACGGCTGATTTCACCTTTCGGGAAATAGAGCTGGGCGAAACTGACGCAACCCATACGTCGGCTCTCAACCAGTTGCGGTTCAAAATCCTCACCAATGACCAGTTCGGTGGAGCCGCCGCCGATATCGATCACCAGCTTGCGGCCTTTCTCCGGCTGGGTGTGTTCAACGCCCATAAAGATCAGGCGAGCCTCTTCATGGCCCGAAATCACCTCGATCGGATAGGGGATCACCTCGGCCGCACGTTGCAGGAAGGTTTCGGCGTTGACCGCCTCGCGCAGCGTGTGGGTACCGACAATCGTCACGTTGCTCGGACTGAACCCCTGCAGGCGCTCGGCGAACAGGGCCAGGCAGGCTAACCCTCGCTCCATCGCTTCCTCGCTGAGGTTGTGCCGGGCATCCAGTCCGTCAGCCAGATGTACGCGCTGCTTAAGGCGGCCCAGTACCTGCATCGCACCATCGACAACCCGCGCAATCACCATATGGAAACTGTTCGAGCCCAGGTCAATCGCCGCAAACTCCTGGGGTTTTGGCGTACTTTTATGAGAAATTGGCATAGGATTTATTCAGGTTGTTCCAGTTTCTTGATGTAATCATAAATGGCCAGCTGCGATCGCACTTTACGACGATTGCCGCGCTGGACGTAATGGTTACTCAACTCTTTATCGACGATGCGGGCTTTCACCGTATCACTCAACTGAATAGCAATAATGTCGAGTATGCGCTGCCGGATGTGGGGATCGAGAATCGCCACTGCCACTTCGATACGGTAATCAATGTTACGTGTCATCCAGTCAGCGGAGGAGAGGAACACCTTCTTATCGCCGCCATTCTCAAAAATATAGACGCGATCGTGTTCCAGATAACGGTCAACAATACTGATGACACGAATATTTTCACTGATCCCGGGCAAGTCAGGGATTAATGAGCACATTCCGCGCACCAGAAGATTAACCTTCACCCCTACGCTGGAGGCTGTATAAAGCCGATCAACCAGACCTTTGTCCACCAGATTGTTGATTTTCAGAGTAATGCCGCAGGGCTTATTCTGCTGCGCATTAGCAATTTCGGTGTCGATTAGCTCATACAGCATCCGGCGCGAGTTCTGCGGCGAGACCATCAGATGATCGAACGTCACGGGCCGGTAGGGATTCTCAATAAAGTTGAACACCCGACGTACTTCATTGGTGATGCGCGCATCCGCGGTCAGCAACGAGTAGTCCGTATAGAGACGCGCGGTTTTCTCGTTAAAGTTGCCGGTACCGATATGCGCGTAGCGCACAATCTCTTCGCCTTCGCGGCGTGAAATCAGGAACAGCTTGGCGTGGATCTTCAGGCCTGGTGCGGAGAAAATGACATGCACGCCCGCTTCAGTCAGGCGTTTCGCCCAGTAAATATTGGCTTCTTCATCAAAGCGCGCCTGCAGCTCCACCACCACCGTGACTTTTTTACCGTTGTAGGCGGCATGGATCATCGCATCCATGATGCGGGAATGCTTAGCAACGCGGTAGATGTTGATTTTTATCGCAAGCACGCTGGGGTCGAACGACGCCTGACGCAGCAGCTCCAGCACATGCTCAAAGGTGTGGTACGGGTAGTAGAGCAGCACGTCGCGATTGCGAATCGCATCAAAGCCGTTGCGGAAGCCATCAAAGCCGATGTGGCGAATCTGCGGCAGCGGGCGGTTCACCAGGTTATTTTTGCCGACGTTAGGGAAGCCGATAAAGTCTTTGAAGTTGTGGTAGCGGCCGCCTGGCAGGATGGAGTCCAGGTTTGAGATGGAAAGCTTGTGGCACAGCAGCGACACCATCGTGTCTGGCATATCGCGCTGGTAGACGAAACGCACCGGTTCCGCCGTCAGTCGCTGCTTCAGGCTGGAGGACATCAGCTCCAGCAGGCTCGACTCCATCTCCGTGACCAGGTCGTACTCGGCGTCACGCGTCATTTTCATTGAATAGGCGTTGAGCGCGTCGTAGTCGTAGAAACCTTTAAAAATGTCATCCAGGCAGTAGCGCAGAATGTTATCCAGCAGGATCATTGGCTTACGGCGGCGCGGTGGCTCAGCCGGTAAATTGATGAAACGCGGGACTTTGTCGGACGGAATTTCCAGCAGCGCATACTGAATATTGTCACCGCGAATGATCTCTACCGCCAGATAGGTGTAGTCATCTTTAAGGAATTCGGTCAGATCCGTTTCATGGGTGATCAGAATCGGCGAGATATGCTGACGCAGCTCGTGCTTGAAGTAGTGGCGCAGCCACGCCTGCTGATTGGAGGAGAGCTGACGTTCGTTGATCAGGAAGATCTGGTTACGTGCCATCTCCAGCAGCAGATCGTTATATAACGCATCAAACTCCTGATCGGACTTCATTACCCGCTGCTGAATTTTCTTAAACAGATGGCGTGGTGTACTGGCGGAACCCTGCTCTTCACCAATCAGAATGCGGCGTTTGAGGTCGGCGAAACGCACTTTATAGAATTCGTCGAGATTATTGGAGTAGATACCCAGAAAGCGCATCCGCTCAATCAGTGGATTGCTTTTGTCTGCTGCTTCCTGCAAAACCCGTTCATTAAAGGATAACCAGCTTAATTCTTTTTCAATATAAAGCTTTACCTGACCCATTCTCACTCCATTTAGCGGTTGCAGGACTGAAGATCCAGTATCCACCAACATTATGGCGAGAGTATGGCAGCGTTGTCCAACGCCAGGAGTTGTCTTATCAATCGGCTACGGGCAACATAGCGGCTTATTTTGGCCTGCTAGCGGAACCGCATGAGCGCAAACCACATTCCTGTCCAATTCAGCGATCGTAAGCGTCGTGCCGTTGACCGTCTGACACGGCGACTGGTCACCTGCTGTGGCGTGGCGATCCTGCTATTGATGCTGCTGCTCTTCTGCTGGCTGATTGGCGTGGTATTACCGCTGTTTAATGCGCCGGGCCTGCAGATTGCGGCCAGCCAGCAACTCTGGGATCGTGCGCCAGCCTTAGCGATTGGCAATCAGGGGAAGGTCGGCTGGCGCATCAGCGAGCGCGGTGCGGCGCGTTTTATTCCGCTGGATGGTCAGCCTGCGGAACCGGCACTGGCGCTGACCCCGCCACCCGGGGAGATAGTGCGGAGTGCCGATGAGCAGACGCTACTGCTGAATATGCAGGGTGCGCTGACACTGATGCAGCCAACCGCCGACCAGCAGTGGCATTTTCCGCTGGGCGATAAACCTTTTCATCTGCCTGATGGCGCAGTGACGAAGATGGCGCTGGCGACGCGCCATGCGGGTCAGTGGCGTATAGCCGCACTCACTGAGGCCGGACTCCGGGTGCTGACGCTCGGCACCGATCGCCAGGCCTCGGTTATCCCGCTGCCGCAACGCCAGCTGGATCTGCTGGCGCTCTCGCCGTCCGGCGATCTGCTCTACACCACTGAAGGCAATCTGCTGCGGGTCTGGCAACTTGACGATGACCGTGCACTATTGCGCGAAACGCACGCCCTGCCGCAGCGGCCAAAAAGTCTGCATCTGCTGGTGGGCGGCACAAGCCTGCTGATCCAGGATGGCAGCGGCGTCACGCAGTGGTTTGCTATCGCCAGCGAACAGGGGCCGCGCCTGCAGCGCATTCGTACTTTTGCCAACAGCGACGGTGGGACCATTCTGGTGACGGAATCACAACGCCGCGTGTTTGCGACGCTCAGTAAACAGGGGATGCTGCGGCTGTTTGCCAGCAAGCAGAATGGCCCGATACTGCAGCGTCAGCTGGAACCTGGCATTGTGCAGGCGCAGTTTTCGCCACGTGGCGACAGCCTGCTGATTGAACGGGCGGGAAGCTGGCAGACTCTGCGGCTTGATAATCCGTGGCCGGACGTCACCTGGCGCAATTTCTGGCAAAAAATCTGGTATGAAAATTACCCCGGACCGGACTGGATCTGGCAATCGACCGCGGCGGGTGACAGTTATCAGGCCAAGTTCAGCCTGATGCCGATGGTGATGGGTACGCTGAAAGCGGCGAGTTTAGCGCTGCTGTTTGCCACACCGCTGGCGCTGGCGGCGGCGATGTACACCGCCTGGTTTATGGCGCCAGGCCTGCGACGCTGGGTCAAACCGGCCATTGAGATGATGGGTGCGCTGCCAAGCGTGGTCGTGGGGCTGATTGCCGGGATCTGGCTCGCGCCGCATATTGGTCAGGCGCTGGTAGGTGTGCTGCTGCTGCCGCTGACGCTGGCGGGCACGCTGCTGCTGTGCGGCGTATTCATCGCGCGTTTACCGCCGCGCTGGCGTCAGCCGGGTCGTGAAGTGCTGATTCTGCTGCCGCTGTTGCTGCTGGTCACGCTGCTGACGCTGTGGCTGCCCACGCTGTTGATACCGGATGCGGGCGACTGGCTGCCGCATTACGAACAGCGCAATCTGCTGGTGGCCGCGCTGGCGATGGGCTTTGCGCTGGTACCGCTGATCTTTACCCTCTCTGAGGATGCGCTGTTCAGCGTGCCCGCAGCGTTAGGGCAGGGCTCGCTGGCACTGGGCGCGACGCCGTGGCAAACCCTGACCCGCGTCGTGCTGCCGGGTGCTTCCGCCGGTATTTTTGCCGCCCTGATGATTGGTCTGGGGCGTGCCGTAGGAGAAACCATGATTTTGCTGATGGCGACCGGCAACACGCCGCAAAGTGAAGGTGGCCTGTTCAGCGGCCTGCGCGCACTGTCCGCCAATATCGCCATTGAGATGCCGGAAGCGGCGGCGGGGAGTGCTCATTATCGCGTGCTGTTTCTCAGCGCCCTGATGCTGCTGCTGTTTACGCTGGTGATCAACACGGTTGCCGAGCTGATCCGTCAGCGACTGCGCCAGCGCTACAGCCAGCACGAGGAGCAGGCATGAAAGCGATGCGACAGAACGATCGCTGGCGCTGGCTAACCGCCGGTGCCGTAGCCGTCTGCCTGCTGGCCTTTACGCTGCTGATTGGGTTACTGGCCTGGCAGGGGGTGCGCGCTTTCTGGCCGCAGCGCGTCGATCTCTACACGTTTAGCCAGCCTGAAGGGGGCGAGACGCGGCTGCTGGGTGAAACCCTGGAACATCAGCGGCGCTTTCCGGCCCCGGCAGATGAGCAGGGCAACAGCGGCGGACAGGTTAATCGCTATCTGATTAAAACCGGTAACCGTGACTGGGACGCACCCGATTTCCGGGTGGTTTACAGTCGCACGGCGGCGCAGGTCAGCCAGCCCGCGGACATCATGGTGCTGCAGCGCCGCAGCCACGGTCAGGCATACGGCTGGTTTGTCGGCCTGCGTGAGGATAATGAAGAGCTGACTGCGCAGGATCCCGATGCACTGCTGCATCAGCGGCTCGGACAGGTGCAGATGCTGGTGCGGCAGGCTAATCAGATTCGCCGGGTCGATATGGCGCGCCTCAACAGCCAGCGTGAGCAGCTTGATGAGCAGGCGGCCAAAAACCGTGCTGCCGGGCGCTTTGATCTGCAGGCCGAGTCAGAATATCAGGCCAATCAGGCCGCTTTGCAGCGCCGGTTTAATCAGCTGAGCGAGACACTGGCTTCGCTGCAACAGCAGAGTCAGCGCGATCTGTTAATCCTGCGGGATGTGCATGGCACCGAACATGCGATCCCGCTGACCGAAATCGTTGACAGCTGGAAGCCGAACGCGATGACGCTAACCGGCAAAACGCTGCATTTTCTGCATCAGCTGTGGCGTTTCGTCAGCGATTCACCCGCTGAAGGCGAGAGTGAATCCGGGGCGTTCCCGGCGATCTTTGGCACCGTGCTGATGGTGCTGCTGATGTCGGTGGTCGTGATGCCGCTGGGTGTCATCGCCGCCATCTGGCTGCATGAATATGCCGGACGCAATGCGCTGACCAGACTGGTGCGCATCGCGGTGGTCAATCTGGCAGGCGTTCCTTCAATCGTCTATGGCGTATTTGGTCTGGGCTTCTTTGTCTGGCTGGTGGGCGGCACGATAGACCAGCTCTTCTTCGCCAGCGCGCTGCCCAATCCCACCTTCGGGACACCTGGTTTGCTGTGGGCGTCGCTGACTCTGGCGTTACTAACGCTGCCGGTGGTGATTGTGGCGACCGAAGAGGGACTATCCCGCATTCCCAACAGCCTGCGGCAGGGTTCGCTGGCGCTGGGCGCGACTCAGGCGGAAACCCTGTGGAACGTGGTGCTGCCGATGGCGGTGCCTGCCATGCTGACCGGCCTGATTCTGGCGGTGGCGCGTGCCGCTGGTGAAACCGCGCCGCTGATGCTGGTTGGCGTGGTAAAAATGGTGCCGGAACTGCCCGTCGACGCGGTGTTTCCTTATCTGCATCTGGATCGCAAATTTATGCATCTGGGCTTCCAGATTTACGATCTGGCGTTTCAGAGTCCGAATATTGAAGCTGACCGGCCGCTGGTGTTCGCCACCGCGCTGCTGCTGGTGCTGATTATTCTGTCGCTTAATCTGCTGGCGATGGGCCTGCGTCACCGTCTGCGTGAACGCTATCGCCTTATGACTCAATAACAGGCTATGACTATGACGTCCGACACGGATATCGCGCTGACCGTTAACCAGCTGTCGCTGTGGTATGGCGAGCGCCAGGCGCTGCAGGCTATTTCGCTGCAGGTGCCAAAAAACAAGATTACCGCGCTGATTGGTCCCTCCGGCTGTGGCAAATCGACGCTGCTGCGTTGCTTTAATCGCATGAATGATGTGATTGATCATTGCCGGGTCGAGGGTGAGGTGTTGCTGGGATCGCAGCCGATCCTGCGACCTGAGCAGGATCTCTCGGCGCTGCGTCGTCGGGTCGGCATGGTGTTTCAGCGCCCCAATCCTTTTCCAAAATCGATCTATGAAAATGTGGTCTACGGGCTGCGTTTACAGGGTGTACGCGATCGGCGGGTGCTGAACGAAGCCTGTGAACGTGCGCTGCGCGCGGCGGCGCTGTGGAGTGAGGTTAAAGATCAGCTGTCACAGAATGCGCTGACGCTCTCGACCGGACAGCAGCAGCGGCTGGTGATTGCCCGCGCCATTGCGATTGAACCGGAAGTTCTGCTGCTGGATGAGCCGACCTCCGCGCTGGATCCCATCTCCACGCTGGTGATTGAAGAGTTGATGACCACGCTCAAGCAGCATTTCACGCTGGTGCTGGTGACGCACAACATGCAGCAGGCTTCTCGCGTGTCAGATTACACCGCGTTTATGCATCAGGGCGCGTTAGTGGAGTTTGATGAGACTGACCGTATCTTTACCGCGCCAAAACAGCGTCGGACCGAAGATTACATTACGGGGCGCTACGGTTAAGTCAGTAACGGGAGCAGAGCAGGTTGTTATGTCAGACGGCTCAAAAGCTCCCTGAGCCTTTAGCCGGACCGCCAGCACTTCAGGGGAAGCCCCGGCTTCCCCTGTCGGGTCAGTCGTTAGCATAACCCTGCGGCGGCAGCGGTTCGCCATCCAGCCAGGCCTTGCCGTCACGCATCGCCAGACGACCCTCAACAAACCAGCCGATTACCATCGGATAGATGGCATGCTCCTGATGCTGCACCCGCTCCGTAATCTCCGCTTCGCTGTCGCCGGGAAAAACCGGGACTTTTGCCTGCAGGATCACCGGACCCCCATCCAGCTCGTCAGTGACGAAATGTACGGAGGTGCCATGTTCGCTATCGCCATTTTCCAGAGCCTGACGATGCGTATGCAGACCCGGATATTTCGGCAACAGGGAAGGGTGGATATTCAGCAGGCGATCGTGAAAATGGGCCACGAACGCGCTGCTGAGAATGCGCATATATCCTGCCAGCACAATCAGGTCTGGACTGTAGGCTTCGATTTCAGCGATGAGCTGGCGATCGAAGGCTTCGCGGTCAGTGAAGTCGCTGGCGGCAAGCGAGTGGGCAGGAATACCTGCCTCCTGCGCCCGCGTCAGGCCATAAGCGGCGGCGCGGTTGCTGAATACGGCAGCCACGCTGCCGTGAATCCGCCCGCTTGCACAGGCGTCAAGGATGGACTGAAGGTTACTTCCGTTGCCGGAAATCAGTACAACCAGCTTTTTCATCCGTTGATGACCACACGCTCTTCGGCATCAGACGCTTTAATCACGCCAAGCTTCCAGGCTTTCTCGCCCGCAGCCTGCATCAGCGCAATCGCGTTGTCCGCGTCTGCCGGACTCAGGGCGATGATCATGCCGACGCCGCAGTTAAAGGTACGGTACATCTCGAAACGGCTGACGTTGCCTGCCTGCTGTAACCAGCTGAAGACGGCCGGCCATTGCCAGCTCTTCTCGTCGATGACGGCCTGAGTGTTGTCGGGCAGCACGCGCGGAATATTCTCCCAGAAGCCGCCGCCGGTCAGGTGTGCGATAGCGTGCACATCGACCTGCTCAATCAGGCTCAGGATATTTTTCACGTAGATGCGGGTCGGTTCCAGCAGATGATCGGCCAGCGGTTTGCCTTCCAGCTGTTCAGCCAGCGGATCGGTGTTGCTGACTTCCAGAATCTTACGCACCAGCGAATAGCCGTTGGAGTGCGGGCCACTGGAGCCGAGAGCGATAAGTACGTCGCCATCCTGCACCTTGCTGCCATCAATGATCTCTGACTTTTCCACCACGCCAACACAGAAACCGGCCACATCGTAATCTTCGCCGTGATACATGCCTGGCATCTCAGCGGTTTCACCGCCCACCAGCGCACAACCCGACTGCAGACAACCTTCGGCGATGCCGGTGATCACCGCAGAGGCGGTATCCACATCCAGTTTGCCGGTAGCGTAGTAGTCGAGGAAGAAGAGGGGCTCGGCGCCCTGTACCACCAGGTCGTTGACGCACATCGCCACCAGGTCAACACCAATGGCATCGTGACGTTTGAGATCCATCGCCAGACGCAGCTTGGTGCCAACGCCATCGGTGCCGGAGACCAGCACCGGTTCACGGTATTTTTGCGGCAGCGCGCAAAGCGCACCAAAACCGCCCAGTCCACCCATCACTTCCGGGCGACGCGTCTTTTTCACTACGCCTTTAATACGGTCAACCAGAGCGTTACCAGCATCAATATCAACACCGGCGTCTTTGTAACTGAGAGAGGTTTTGTCGGTCACTGCGAGGTCCCCACGCGAGTTGCGGTTGGTGGTTTAAAATAAAGCGCGGCAATTCTATCAGTGCAGGCAAACGTTTGCGAGTCCGGGATTGCGCATCGGGCGATTTTCATTAATCCTCTATTTGTCCCGGTAAAACCCGCGGCTTTGCGCAAGAGCAGGTGGCGCGGAGCGTAAAAGGCGGTATAATCCCGCGATTTTTTTTTAGCTCAACTCATTCCGGGAGAACACCAATGAAGATCGTGGAAGTCAGACACCCGCTGGTCAAACATAAACTGGGCTTGATGCGTGAGCATGATATCAGTACAAAGCGTTTTCGCGAGCTGGCGTCTGAAGTGGGCAGCCTGCTGACCTACGAAGCGACCGCCGATCTGGAAACAGAGCGCGTAACCATTGAGGGCTGGAATGGCCCGGTAGAGATCGATCAGATCAAAGGCAAAAAAATCACGGTGGTGCCGATTCTGCGTGCCGGCCTGGGCATGATGGAAGGGGTGCTGGAGCACGTTCCCAGCGCCCGTATCAGCGTGGTGGGTGTTTACCGTGATGAAGAGACACTGGAGCCGGTTCCCTATTTCCAGAAGCTGGTCTCTAACATCGAAGAGCGCCTGGCGCTGGTCGTCGATCCTATGCTGGCGACCGGCGGTTCCATGATCGCCACCATCGACCTGCTGAAGAAAGCGGGCTGCACCAGCATTAAAGTGCTGGTACTGGTTGCCGCACCAGAAGGGATTGCCGCGCTGGAGAAAGCGCATCCTGACGTTGAGCTTTACACCGCGTCAGTGGATCAGGGACTGAATGAGAAGGGTTACATCATTCCCGGGCTCGGCGATGCCGGGGACAAGATTTTCGGAACCAAATAAATCGCACAGCCGACCAGAGAGTCGGCTTTTTTTTGGCAAAAAAAAGATCCCCGAACGGGTTTGGTGTGTCTGCGAGGCTCACCGGCGTGCCTGCTGCTGTGCCAGAGGCGCGCGCCCTGGGGGATAAATAACACAAGGGGATAAATGATGACTCGTCGCGCCATTGGCGTCAGTGAACGACCGCCGTTACTGCAAACCATTCCACTCAGCCTGCAACACCTGTTCGCCATGTTTGGTGCCACGGTACTGGTACCGATTCTGTTCCACATCAACCCGGCGACGGTGCTGTTATTTAACGGCGTAGGCACGCTGATCTACCTCTTTATCTGTAAAGGCAAAATTCCCGCTTACCTCGGTTCCAGTTTTGCCTTTATCTCGCCGGTACTGCTATTGCTGCCGCTGGGTTATGAGGTCGCGCTGGGCGGATTTATCCTGTGCGGCGTGCTGTTCTGTCTGGTGGCGCTGATTGTCAAACGCGCGGGCACCGGCTGGCTCGATGTGATGTTTCCCCCGGCGGCGATGGGCGCGATTGTCGCCGTCATCGGTCTGGAGCTGGCAGGGGTAGCCGCTAATATGGCGGGTTTGCTGCCCGCGGAAGGCAGTGCGCCCGACAGTACAACCGTGCTGATTTCGCTGGTCACGCTGGCAGTGACGGTATTCGGTTCCGTGCTGTTTCGTGGCTTCCTGGCGATCATCCCGATTCTGGTCGGGGTGGTAGCGGGTTATCTGCTCTCTGCATTTATGGGCATTGTTGACTGGAGCGGCGTGATCAAAGCACCCTGGTTTGCGCTGCCAACTTTCTATACCCCGCGCTTTGAGTGGGTGGCGATGCTGACGATCCTGCCTGCGGCGCTGGTGGTGATTGCCGAGCATATCGGTCATCTGGTGGTCACCGCCAACATCGTAAAGAAAGATCTGATTCGCGACCCTGGCCTGCATCGTTCGATGTTCGCCAACGGCTTATCAACGGTCATCTCCGGCTTCTTTGGTTCAACGCCTAACACCACCTACGGCGAAAACATCGGTGTGATGGCAATTACCCGCGTCTACAGTACCTGGGTGATTGGCGGCGCGGCGATTCTGGCGATCCTGCTCTCCTGTGTCGGCAAACTGGCGGCGGTGATCCAGGCGATCCCGGTACCGGTAATGGGCGGCGTGTCGCTGCTGCTGTATGGCGTGATCGGCGCATCCGGTATTCGGGTGTTGATCGAGTCCAAAGTCGATTACAACAAAGCGCAAAATCTGATCCTGACCTCGGTGATCCTGATCATCGGCGTCAGCGGTGCGAAGGTGCATATCGGTGCTGCGGAGCTGAAAGGCATGGCGCTGGCGACAATCGTAGGGGTTGGATTAGCGCTGATCTTCCGTGTGATCTCACTGCTGCGTCCGGAAGAAGTGGTACTGGAGGCTGAAGAATCGCGCGAGCCGTGATCGCAGCAAGCCTGACAGGATCGGGGCAGGGACGCCCCATTCATCTCTTTCTGAAAACTGTGTTAGACTTCCCCCGATTTTTTGCTTGTTCTCTTGCTGAGGTGCTTCTGAACACGCCGGCACAATTGTCATTGCCACTCTATTTACCTGACGATGAAACCTTCTCCAGCTTCTGGCCGGGGGAAAACCCGTCGCTGATTGCCGCGCTGAAAGGCGCTCTCAACCAACAACATGGCAGCTATCTCTACTTCTGGTCACGCGAAGGCGGAGGGCGGAGCCATTTGCTGCACGCCGCGTGCGCCGAGATGTCAGCGCGCAGCGAAGCGGTCGGTTACGTTCCGCTGGATAAACGCACCTGGTTTGTACCGGAAGTACTGGAAGGGATGGAGCAGCTGTCACTGGTCTGCATCGATAACATCGAGTGCATTGCAGGCGAGCCTGAATGGGAAATGGCGATCTTCGATCTCTATAACCGTATTCTGGAAACCGGCAATACGCGCCTGTTTATTACCGGCGATCGTCCACCACGCCAGCTTAATCTGCAACTGCCCGATCTCGCCTCGCGGCTGGACTGGGGGCAGATCTATCGCCTGCAGCCTCTCTCCGACGAAGATAAATTACAGGCGCTGCAACTGCGCGCCGGGTTACGCGGATTTGAGCTGCCGGAAGATGTGGGACGCTTCCTGCTGAAGCGACTGGATCGTGAAATGCGCACCCTGTTTGATACGCTGGATCGGCTTGATCGCGCCTCGATCAGCGCCCAGCGTAAACTCACCATTCCGTTTGTGAAAGAGACACTCGGCCTTTAAAACAGGTCGAGCACCGCTTCGGGCGGACGCCCGATCCGCGCCTTGTCGCCATTGATCACTATCGGCCTTTCAATCAGCACCGGATGTTCCACCAGCGCATCCAGCAGCGCACTTTCGCTTTTGTCGCTGAGTGCCAGTTCGCTATAGATCGCCTCTTTAGTCCGCATCAACTGCTGTGCACTCTGCATTCCCAGTTTCTGTAACAGGATTTGCAGCGTCTCGCGATCGGGCGGCGTTTGCAGATAGAGCACCACTTCCGGCTCGATCCCGCGGGCGTTCAGCAGCGCCAGCGTCTCGCGGCTCTTGCTGCAGCGCGGGTTGTGGTAAATCGTCACCATCTCAGACTCTCCTCTATTCGCAGCGTGAATGCTCAGCCTTTCTGATATTGCTTAAAGCGCTGTTGTAACTGGCGCAACTGATCGATACGGGCATCGTAGCGCGCCTGTTTCAGGCTGCCGAGCGGCACCTGTGCGCTGGCGCTGCCAAGCGCGGTGATCGCCTGATCGAGCTGGCCATTCAGCGCCAGACTCTCTGCCCGCGCCGATAACTCTTCATCATTCAGTCCCTGCTGTGCAGACGCCTGGGCCAGCAAATCCCAGCCGTTGGGATCATCTTTATTAGCCCAGGTGTAGCGATTCAGAATGCGGCTGGCGTTGGCATACTGTTTCGCTTCAACGTAGGCATTGGCCAGGTTGAGCTGCACCACCGGGCTGTTTTTTGCACTGGTGGCGGCGCTGAGCAGGGCGATCGCCTGTTGTGGCTGATTCAGGCCGATATCGATGTCCGACATAAGATCCAGGAACCAGACGTTATTCGGCTGTTTCGCCAGCAGCGGCGTCATAATCCGCTTCGCATCGGCAAAGCTTTTCGCCTGCAAAAACTGTATGGCTTTGCCATATTGTGACGCCAGCTGCTCACGAGAATTGCCGCTGGCATACTGGCTCAGCAGTTCGTCGGTGAGCTGATTACGCCCGGTGGAGTACATGCCCAGTGAACGCACCTTTGCCAGATAGAAATCTTCTGTAGATTGCACCACCACCGGCCGCATCTGGTTAGCGCGGTTGCGGGCATCCGCCAGACGGCTGTCGGGCAGGGGATGCGTCAGCAGAATTTCAGGAGGCTTCGAGGAGAAACGGCTCTGATCGGCCAGCTTCTGTAAAAAGTTCGGCATCGCCTGAGGATCAAACCCGGCGCGCTGCAGTACCTGAATTCCGATGCGGTCAGCTTCCTGCTCATTACCCTGGGTAAAACTGATAATTCCCTGCTGAGTTCCCGCCAGGGTGCCGGTCAGTGCTGCCATGCCTGCCTGCGGATTGGCCATCGCCAGCAGAATAGAGCCCAGCGCACCGACCCATGTCAGTGGCGCATTGCGCTTCTGATCTTCCATTGCGCGCGCCAGATGGCGCTGGGTAACGTGTGAGATCTCATGCGCCATTACTGACGCCAGCTGGCTTTCATTTTCGGTATAGCGAAACAGCGCTGAGTGCAGCACCACGTTGCCACCAAAAAAGGCAAAGGCGTTGAGCTCATCGTTCTGAATCAGAAAGAAGTGGAACGGGGTTTTCACTGAGTCGGCGTGCGACACCAGTCGCTGACCCAGCTGATTAATATACTGATTAAGCAGCGGATCGTTGATCAGCGGCGCACTGGCACGCAGCTGGCGCACATAAAAGTCGCCCATCTGCAGTTCCTGATTAATCGACAGCGTCGAACCGGCCGTAGTGCCAATATCGGGAAGTGAATCACTGACATCGGCATAAGCAGGTGACAGAGTAGTGAAAATGAGCGTCGGAAGGAGCGCGGCGATCAGCGTTTTCTTTAACCGGTTCAACATGCCTTAATCCTGTAGAGAGGCCCTGAAAATGGACAGGTGCGCAGCGGGAATGTTCCATTTTTCGCAGATAACGACGGTTCGTGACTATCTTAACCAGAGCATCAAAAGAATGAAATGTCGTTTTCTGGCAAACGACCGACGTAATTTGTGCAAGATCACCCATTTTGACGAAAAAAACTGAACATCCTGCCAACTTAAACCGCGGTTAAACGAATAAAAACCGGCGGAGTATCGCCGGGTTTGTGAGCGGTTAAGTAACGCCTTATTCATTTATTCCCAATGCGCTTCGGCAGAATAAAGCAGAATCTGCTGCCGCGCAGATTTAGCCTGTGAGCGGATTTTTTTAAAGTTATGTAAATTCACTCAAAAAAACTGACTATGGCATGAGTTTTTCCAGGTCTACTCTGAAAAAATAGCCCTCTCTGAGCCGTGAATCTCCTCTTCGCCATTGATAAATTAAATCGTAGCTCCCGCCTTTATCCTGCTTATTCCAGCTACGCCTGGCTGTTATTTATTGCTGTTAATGTCACAGGAAGTGAAAAGAGCACAAAGAGTCAGGTCCATTCTGATTAAGACCTTTTTTTCCTCATAATGAAACTTTTCGATTAATACGGAAGGTGAATAATTTCAGCGGTTATCAGCCGCGCGCTGACCTGAATTTACGCAGGCGAGAATTATGCCTGCGCTGTGATATAGATAGCCGACCTGATTCAGTCCTGAATCTGCCAGACATTATTTGCCGGAGAGAAGTGTTATGCGTTCAGTTGTTTCATACGCGTTAATCGCCATTATTGGCGGAGTCGTTGGCGCGGCTGTCACACAGAGTGGCGAGATTTATGACAAAGTGACACGCCATTTTGCAACCGAGCCACAGGAAGCCCCGGGATTCTGGAGTACACCGGCGATTGAAGGTTACGGCAAAATTCATTATGAGCCCGACGCCGCGTTTAAACCGGTGGCGGGCCTGAGCAATAAAATTGTTTTCCAGATTACCCGAAGCGATGGCGCGATGACCGCGCCCAATCTGGGACTGGAGCGTGTGGCGCGCGTGGTGAATTTATATATCGCCTCCGGCATTCCGGCCGATCAGCTGAAGTTTGTCGTTTCGGTCACCGGCGATGCGACGCCCGCCATGCTGGATAACGCCCATTTTAAAAAGTTTTATGGCATCGAAAATCCAAACCTGAAGCTGATTAATGAGCTGAATCAGGCGGGAGTGAAAGTCTCGGTCTGCGATCAGTCCGTGGCATTCCATCACTATCCCAATAACTGGATTGATAAATCTGTGGTCCATGCGCTTTCCAGTCCGACCACCGTATCAACCCTGCAAAACCAGGGATACGCGTGGCTGGCAATGTAATTGATGTTTTAAACGATCGGGAGAAGAGTTAATGCGTCCAGCAGCTTTAGTGGTGATGGCAGCCGTAGCGGGATTTATCGGAGGCAATGTTTTACAGTTGCCGGAATTATTCGATAAGGTCAGCGGAAAAATGGCGGATAATAAATCCGAACCTGCTGATTTCTGGAGTACGCCAGCGATTGAAGGCTACGGCAAAATACATTATGTCGATACGCCTGCATTTAAACCCGGCACGACAGCGGGCCTGAGTAATAAAATAGTATTCCAGATCAACCGCAGTGAAGGGGATATTCGTAAGCCGAATCTCGGTCTGGAGCGCGTAGCGCGCGTCACCAACCTCTATTATGCGGCGGGTGTGCCACTCGACCAGCTGAAATTTGTGGTGTCAATTAACGGCGACGCGGTTTCATCAGCGCTGAATAATGACCAGTTCAGCAAAGCCTACGGCGTCGATAACCCGAACCTGAAGCTGATCAGCGAGCTGAAAAAAGCGGGCGTTCAGGTCACTATCTGCGATCAGTCAGTGGCGTTTCATCAGCTTGAGCGCAACTGGATCGACCCGATGGTCACTCACACCATCTCCAGCGGCACCACCGTTGCGACCCTGGAAAACAGCGGTTACGCCTTCCTGATGCTTTAATTCCCCCACAGCGGCGTCACTGCCGCTGTCACCTGCCAGTCAAATTCCTGTGATGCCCCTGTCATAGAACGCCGCTAGTGTTGTCGCAATGAGATCGATCTCATCGACAATACACGAGGCAGTCATGACCGATTTAATCAGCGTAGCCAGACTGGCAGGGGTCTCCCGCGCAACCGCTGCGCGCGCCTTTTCTGACCCTCATCTGCTAAAACCGGGCACGCTGCAAAAGGTGCTTGCCGCCTCGGAACAGATCGGTTTCCGCCCGAATCATATTGCCCGTCAGCTCCGCACCCAGCACTCCACCACGCTTGGCGTCCTGTTGCCTTCACTGCTCAATCCGGTTTTTGCCATGCAGTTACAGGCGATGGAGCAGCAGGCTCGTCTGGCGGGATATGGGCTGCTGGTAGCAACCAGTGATTATCAGGCTGAGCGGGAAGCGGCCATTGTCGAACATATGCTGCACCAGCGTGTCGCCGGTCTGGTACTGACGGTGGCAGATGCCGACAGCAGTGCGCTGCTGCCGACACTGGCGGCGGCGAAGATGCCCTTCGTGCTGACCCACAACGTTCCGCAACAGCACGAATGGCCCGCGCTGTGCGTAGATAACCGCAAAGCCATTGCCGAAGCGACCGCCCATCTGGTGTCACTGGGCCACCGCCACATCGTGATGGCTGCGGGGCCTATGCAGCAATCTGACCGCGCCCGTCTGCGCTATCTCGGCTACTGCGATGCCATGCAGCAGGCCGGTCTGACGCCGCAGGCGATGATTGAGATGCCCAGCCATATCCAGTCCGATTTCCATCCGTTGCTGCCGCTGATTAATGCACCTTTGCCGCTGACGGCGGTGATTTGCAGTAACGATCTGCTGGCTATCAGCCTGCTGGGTGCCGCTGCGCGTGCCGGCGTCAGCGTTCCGAATCAGCTCTCCGTGATCGGCTTCGATGGCATTGAGCTGGGCGAACAGCTTTCACCTTCACTGGCCAGCGTGGTGCAGCCGATTGCGCTAATGGGCGCGCGCGCTATTGACCTGCTTCTGAATCCCGTCGGCGGTAAAACCCATCTGCTGGCACATCATTTACGTTTCGGGGAGAGTGTCGCCCCGGCATTTCATGGCTCTTTTTCAGGGGAACATCATGTCACTCACCGTTAACTTCAAACCTATCGCCAGCGCTGCGCTGCTGGCCGGATGCACGCTTGCCTCATCGTGGGCGCAGGCGGCTGAAAATGCTATCTGCTACAACTGCCCGCCAGAGTGGGCCGACTGGGCGACACAGCTCCAGGCGATCGAAAAAACGACGGGCATTCATGTGCCGCAGGACAATAAAAATTCGGGTCAGGCGCTGGCGCAGCTGGTCGCCGAGAAAAGCAATCCGGTCGCCGACGTGGTCTATTACGGCGTCAGCTTCGGCATTCAGGCAGTCAGTGCAGACGTGGTCAGCGCTTACAAACCGGCAAACTGGGATCAGATCCCGGCAGGCATGAAAGATCCTGCTGGCAAGTGGGTAGCGCTGCACTCCGGTACCATGGGTTTTATGGTCAATGTTGATGCGCTGGGTGGCGCGCCGGTGCCGCGTTCCTGGGATGATCTGCTGAAGCCGGAATATAAAGGCATGGTGGGTTATCTTGATCCGGCCAGCGCCTTTGTGGGCTACGTTGCAGCCGTCGCGGTGAACCAGGCGAAAGGCGGCAGCCTGCATGACTTCACCCCGGCCATCAACTGGTTCAAAGCACTGCAACGCAACCAGCCGATTGTGCCTAAGCAGACCGCCTATGCCCGGCTGATTTCAGGCGAAATCCCGATTCTGATCGACTACGACTTCAACGCCTATCGCGCCCGCTACAAAGATCACGCCAATGTGGAATTTGTGATCCCCAGCGAGGGGACGGTCACGGTGCCTTACGTCATCAGCCTGGTGAAAAATGCGCCGCATCCGGCCAACGGTAAGAAAGTGATCGATTTCGTGCTGTCAGATGCCGGTCAGGCGATCTGGGCTAATGCCTGGCTGCGTCCGGTCCGGGCGGGGGCGATGTCACCCGAAGCGAAGAAATATTTTCTGCCTGACAGCGACTATGCGCGCGCTCACACGGTGGATTATCAGCAGATGGCCGACGCGCAGAAGAGCTTCTCCGCCCGTTATCTGAACGAGATCCGCTGATGTCACTCTCAGAGATCAATCCGTTTGCTGCTGGCGACTCAGTTCGCCACCGCCTTCGGCCGCTGGGGGCAAACTGGCCGTGGATGCTGCTGCCTGTGCTGCTGTTCTTTGCTGCCTTCTGGCTGTTGCCGTTTGCTCGTCTGTTGCAGATCGGTATGACGGAAGATCGTACAACTCACCACAGCGGCTACTGGACGGTAATCAGCCAGCCGCAATATCTGCAAAGCCTGCTGAATACCGTGCTGCTCTCGGCAGCGGTCACACTGGTGACGCTGCTGATTGCTGCGGTGGTGGGCTGCTTTCTGGCACGGCAGCGCTTTACCGGGCGAGGCACGCTGCTGGCGCTGCTGACCTTTCCGCTGGCCTTTCCGGGCGTGGTGGTGGGATTTCTGATGGTCATGCTGGCGGGGCGTCAGGGTGTTCTGGCGCAACTCAGTCTCAGCCTGTTTCATGAGCGCTGGATCCTGGCCTATTCGCTCAGCGGCTTATTTATTGGCTATCTCTATTTTTCGCTGCCGCGCGCCATCGTGACGCTGGTGGCGGCCAGTGAAAAGCTGGACCGTTCGCTGGAAGAGGCCGCCCGATCGCTGGGTGCCAGCCAGTGGCGCATCATCATTGACGTCATCATTCCTGGGCTGAAACCGGCGCTGCTCTCCTGCGGCGCGCTCTGTTTCGCCACCAGCATGGGCGCCTTTGGCACCGCATTTACCCTTGGCACAGAGCTCGCGGTGCTGCCGCTGACCATTTATGGCGAGTTCACTAATTACGCCAACTTTGCCACCGCAGCGGCGCTTTCGGTGGTGATGGGGGCGGTGGCCTGGCTGGCGCTGATGCTGGCGAACGGACTGGCTGCCCGCCGTAAGGAGAAGACATGAAACGCCGGGGGCTGTTCTGGCTGCAGGTGGTGATCACCAGCCTCACCGCGCTGTTTATGATTGTGCCGGTTGTGCTCTCGATGCTGGCGGGCGTCACGCAGAACTATTTCACTGGCCTGCGCAGCGGCCTGACGTTGAAGTGGGTGGAACAGGTGTGGCAGATGTATGCCGACACCTTCTGGCTGTCGCTGCTGATCGCTCTGAGTTGTCTGGCGGTGACGGTTATCGCTGGCGTGCCGGCCGCCTGGGGCTTACTGAAATCACCGTCACGCTGGGCCAGCCGCATTGAGGAGTGCCTGATGCTGCCAGTCGCATTGCCGGGCCTCGCCACCGCTCTGGGCATCATTCTGCTTTATGGTCAGTTCAGCGCGTTGCGCGACAGCTGGCTCTTCATCCTTATCGGCCATGTGCTCTTTACCTTGCCCTTTATGATCCGACCGGTGCTGTCGGTGATGCAGGCAATTGATCTGCCGCGCCTTGAAGAAGCCGCCGCCAGCCTGGGGGCGGGCTTCTGGCGCCGCTTCTTTACCGTGGTCGTCCCGAACTGCCGCAACGGCATTCTGGCGGGCGCATTTATGGTGATCACCCTGTCGGTGGGGGAGTTCAACATTACCTGGATGCTGCACACGCCACTGACCAAAACCCTGCCGGTCGGTCTGGCCGACAGCTACACCTCGATGCGGCTGGAAGTCGGGTCCGCCTATACCCTGATCTTTATTATGATGATTTTACCGCTGCTGCTGTTGCTCAACGCCTGTAATCACTGGCTGGAACGGCAATCTTCGCGGCAGCAGAGAGAGGAAACCGTATGAATGAGGCCGTCAACGTGACGCTGCGCCACTGCTCGCGTCGCTTTAATCAGCAGGTCGCGCTGCATCCGCTCGACCTGCAGGTTCACGCCGGTGAAACACTGGTATTGCTGGGGCCGTCAGGCTGTGGCAAAACCACGCTGCTGCGTATTATCAGCGGTCTGGATAGCAGCGATCCCCCGGGAGAGATCTGGTTTGACAAGCGTAACGTCACCGCGCTGCCAATTGAGAAACGCAACGTTGGCATGGTGTTTCAGAACTACGCGCTGTTCCCGACGCTCAACGTGGCGCAGAACGTCGCCTATGGTCTGAAGGTGCAGGGCGTGCCACGTGCCGAGCGTGATGCGCGGGTCGCGGAAATGCTGGCACTGGTTGACCTGACACATCTGTCCCACCGGGCGATTGATAAATTGTCCGGCGGGCAGAAGCAGCGGGTGGCGCTGGCACGTGCGCTGGCTGCCCGGCCTAAAGTTCTGTTGTTCGATGAGCCGCTGGCGGCGCTTGACGCCAGGCTGCGCGATCGGCTGCGGCTGGAGATCGGCGCGCTGCTCAAGCGGCTGGCGATCACTGCGGTTTACGTCACCCACGATCAGCAGGAGGCGATGGCGCTGGGCGATCGCATCGCGGTGATGGAGCAGGGCCGTCTGGTGCAGCTCGATACTCCGCAGGGAATTTATCAGCGCCCGGCCTCCCGCTTTGTAGCGGATTTTGTGGGCGCCATAAACTGCATTGCGCACGATCCCGACGGTCATCCCCTGCGTTTTTGCCGCCCGGAAGATGTGCTGCTGGCCGACGACACCCGCTATGCCCAGCGCGGTGTGGTGGTGGGCAGTACGTTTCTTGGCGCCTCGCAGCGCTTACTGATCGATATCGGGCTGGATAACCCCATTCAGGTCGAGCGTCATGCCCGCGAAATCTGGCAGGCGGGACAGCGCATCAGCTGGTCGCTGACCCGCCAGGCCGCGCTGGAATTTAGTTGCTAAGGAGTCTGTTGTGTCTGTTCAACCCACAGTCATCGCGCAAATCAGCGATCTGCATATCAAGGCTTTTGGTCGTCTCTCTTATAAACAGGTCGATACCCATGCCGCTTTACTGCAGGTTATCGATACCCTTAACGCGCTGCAGCCGCGCCCCGATGTGGTGGTGATTACCGGCGACCTGGTCGATTTTGGCAGGCCGGAAGAGTATCAGACGCTGCGGGAAGCCCTGCAGCGCCTCCAGTTGCCCTTTTATCTGATGGCGGGCAATCACGACGATCGCGAGGCACTGCGTGCTGCCTTCCCGGATCACACCTACCTGCAGGCGGGACCAACCCTGAACTGGCAGCTTAGTGTGGGCGGCGTCAGGCTGCTGGCCCTGGACTCCAGCGTACCGCAACAGCCGTGGGGGGAGGTGGATGAGCAGCAGTTGCAATGGCTGGATCAGGCACTGCGCGAGGCCGCGGATCAGCCCACGCTGGTGATGCTGCATCATCCCCCTTTTGCCTGTGGCATTGCGCATATGGATCGGCAACGGTTACGCCATCCTGAGGCACTTGAGGCGATCATTGCCCGCCATCCGCAGGTTGAGCGGGTGCTTTGTGGTCATCTGCATCGCAGCCTGCAGACCCGCTTTGCCGGAACCCTGGCCTGTGTCGCACCCGGCGTGTCGCATCAGGTGGCTCTGGATCTGCACCCGGAGGGGCCGGCTCACTTTATTCTGGAGCCGCCCGGCTTTTTGCTCCATTGCTGGCAGCCAATGCAGGGAATGGTCACGCATCAGTGCGCGATTGGCCACTTTTCGGGACCCTGGCCATTTTACGATAGTCAGGGGTTAATCGATTAGTGCCAGCTAAATCTGTATTAAGCGGGGTGATATTTGTCTTAATGCTGCTCAAAAATGCCGACACAGTGTAGACTTAAGCCCGGCTATCAGGGCTTCTGGCACACATTAAAAAAATAATCAGGCATTCACGACATGACACTCTTCTCCGGGGCGGCGACGCCATGTTAAAGCTCTTTCGGCCCAAGGCCGACTTGCGCAATCTGATCGCCCTGCTGGTGATTGTCAGCATTGTTATCACGCTCGCGAATACGCTCTACGCCACCTGGCGGGTGCAGCGGCAGGTGCTGATTGACACCACGCTTGAGGCTAACCGGGCCTATGCCGCCAAGCTGGCCTCAACCAGTGAAATCTTTTTTCAGCTGGCGCAGTCACAGTTGCACTACAGCGCCAATCAGCTAAGCCGTGACTTTAATAATGAAGGACTGCTGAATAGCGAAGTCAATCGTCTGCGTGAGCAGACTACCAGTTTCAACTCGGTTGCTGTGGTGGATGAGCAGGGCGCGATCAAAGCGATCTCGCCCGAATCCCTGACGCTGAAAGGGATGCGTGTCACCAGCGACGCCTCCCGCGAAGCGCTGACGTTGCGGCAGCCGATCATCAGTAAACCGACCCTTTCTGCAGCCAATAATCTGCTGGTGTTTGTCTCCTGGCCAATCTGGAGTCCCGATGGCGACTATCTGGGCTACATCGGCGGCACGATCTATCTGAAGAAAAAAAGCATTCTGAATGCGCTACTGGGTGAACAATTCTACCGTGATGGCACCACGGTCTATGTGCTCGACAGTAATAATGAGGTCTTGTATCACCAGAATCGTCAGCTGATTGGTAAAGTTCTGCCCGCCATCGTCAGTCCGCGTGACGAGCAGACCAATGGCTCGCTGATGCTTGCGGGTGCAGGTGAGTCGACGCAGCTGGCGGGCTATGCCGTCGTGCCGACTACCGGCTGGACGGTGGTGGCGCTGAAGCCGATTAACGTCACGCTGAACCCGCTTTCAGGCCTGTTAATGAAAGTCCTGAAGAACTCGGTGCCGTTCGCACTGCTGACCCTGCTGGTTGCGTTAGGACTGGCACGGCTGATTGCCCGACCACTGTTCCAGCTGGCCCGCAAAGCCAGCCGTATGGATGCGCAGGGCGTATCAAAAGAGATTGGCGGCATCAGTGCCTGGTATTTTGAGGCGGCGCAGGTCAAGCGCGCGCTACTCACCGGCATCGGACTGGTGCAGGACAAAATCGGTCGTCTGAGTTCGGAAGCCCAGACCGACCCCCTGACTCAGTTGCTGAATCGCCGTGGTCTTAATGCGGTACTGGAGTACTACCGCACGCTACGCCAGCCTTTCTCGGTGCTGGCGCTGGATATCGATCACTTTAAAAACGTCAACGATAGCTGGGGCCACGATGTGGGCGACCGGGTGATTCAGCAGGTGGCGAGCACGCTGCGTGCCAGCGCCCGTCAGTCTGATGTGGTGTGCCGCAACGGCGGAGAGGAGTTTCTGATGCTGCTGCCGGGAACGGCGCTGGATGAGGCGCAGATTATCGCCGAGCGCGTGCGACTGGGTATTGCAGAAGCCTGGCTCACCGACGTGGGACGCATTACCTTGTCTATCGGCGTCGCGGCCTGGAATGGTTCGCAGGATGTCGGGCTGGAAGGCAGTTTAAAACAGGCGGATGCGGCACTCTATGAGGCGAAAAATGCCGGGCGCAACTGCGTTATCGTGGCCGCCGCGTAATCGCGTTAACTCACAGTGTTTCGCAACGGCAGGATAAAAATGGGTGGGGAAGGGGAAGTTAAGCAGGGCGCGGCGTTAAGGCTACCGCGCCCCTCAACATCAGGCTGACTTGACGTAATCCAGCACCATGTCGTGGTGATTCGAGGTCTTGAAGTTATCAAACACTTTTTCGATCCTGCCCTCAGCATCTATCAGGAAGCTGATGCGATGAATGCCGTCATAGGTTTTCCCCATAAACGTTTTTTCACCCCAGACGCCAAACGCCTGGCAGACTTCATGGTTTTCATCGGAGAGCAGGGTAAAGTTCAGCAGCTCTTTTTCGACAAACTTTGACAGTTTTTCCGGTTTGTCGGTGCTGATGCCCAGCACTTCCACGCCCGCTTTTTTCAACTCATCCATGTTGTCACGCAGACCGCACGCCTGCACGGTGCAGCCTGGTGTCATCGCTTTCGGGTAAAAGTACACCAGAACGCGCTGTCCCTGGAAGTCGGTCAGATTCACGTGTTCGCCGTCCTGATCGGGCAGGCTAAATGCGGGTGCAGTATCTCCGGCTTTCAGTGGATTCATTACATCTCTCCATTTTCTTATTCAGGCTGTGGGTAATACACCATCCGGTCAGAAACGGCCAGAGGGAAAATTACCATCAGGGGGTATTTCACCACATAGCCGGTCACCTTTCAGTGGCAGTAATGTGGAGAAATAACTCCGGTTAATTGACCAAAGCTTAGCGTACCGCGCTGACAGATTCGCTGCTGTCGGCATCTGACACACTGTAAAGGCGCAGCGTTCCCTGAGCATTCAGCTCCTGACACAGGGTATTAAACGCCTGCTCAAACGGGGTGCCACTGGTTCGCGTCGGACTGTGAGCGGTCATTTGAATATAGAGCGTAGGGGGCAAATTGTGTTGCGCTGGTGTAATGCGCGACACCAGTTCGGCCACATTCATCTGATGCTTATCGATAAGATCGGTAAAGCGTTCAATAATATGCGGCGAATCAGCCACCTCAACCTGAATGAACGCGGTGTCGGGCATAGGCGGACGGAGCCGGGCATTGGTGCGCTTCATGACGATCAGCAGTTCCAGCTCTGCCCCTTTCAGTGGCAGGGTCGATTCAATCAGTGTGATCGCGTTCCAGCTGCCCGACAGCAGCATGATAAAGGTGAACTCATCCCCAAGCATGGCAAGACGGCTATCTTCAATATTGCAACCGCAGCTGCTGACGTGTCGGGTAATGGTGTTGACGATACCCGGACGGTCAACACCGAGCGCGGTGATCACCAGATGATGGGGCTGAGATTGCGGCAAAATGGCTTTTCCTCTGCTTTCGCTAATAACCATAAGGTAAACATAAAAAAAACTGCTGACAAGCGCGGGAATGGCGTGGCTGGCTTGCTTTTCCCTAAGTGTAAAACGTACCATGAAGCACTTGTTTGTCGAGGGGATCGCCAATGTTTACGGGAAGTATTGTTGCACTCGTTACGCCAATGGATGACAGCGGTAATGTCTGCCGGTCGAGTCTGAAAAAACTGATTGATTATCACGTCGCCAGCGGCACCGCGGCGATCGTTTCCGTCGGCACCACAGGCGAATCTGCTACCCTGAGCCATGAAGAACATGGTGATGTGGTGATGCTGACCCTGGAGCTGGCCGATGGCCGTATTCCGGTGATTGCCGGAACCGGGGCAAACGCCACCGCTGAAGGCATCTCTCTGACTAAGCGTTTTGAAAATTCCGGCGTTGTGGGTTGCCTGACCGTGACCCCATATTACAACCGTCCGACGCAGGAAGGGCTGTTCCAGCACTTTAAAGCGATTGCGAATAGCACCAGCCTGCCACAGATGCTGTATAACGTTCCTTCGCGTACCGGTTGTGACATGCTGCCGGAAACCGTTGCCCGCCTGGCCGAAATCAAAAATATTATCGGAATCAAAGAGGCAACCGGGAACTTATCGCGGGTTAGTCAGATCCAAGAGCTGGTTAATGAAGATTTCATTCTGGTGAGTGGCGATGACGCGACTGCGCTGGACTTTATGCAACTGGGCGGCAAAGGCGTTATTTCGGTGACGGCCAACGTGGCTGCGCGCGAAATGGTCGAACTGTGTCAACTCGCACAGCAGGGCAATTTCGTCGAGGCACGCCGCCTGAATCAGCGTCTGATGCATCTGCACCAGACGCTTTTCTGTGAACCCAATCCTATCCCGGTGAAATGGGCTGCGAAACAGCTAGGATTAATCGCTAACGACACGCTGCGTCTGCCAATGACGCCACTGACTGCAGCCGGCCAGCCGAAAGTGGAGCAGGCGCTGGTGAAAGCGGGTTTGCGATAATTTAGGGAGTTTGAATGAATTACTCAGTAAAGCGGTCAACAGTAGCCACAGTGGTGGGGCTTTCTACCCTGATGCTGTTGTCGGCCTGTTCAAGCGATCAGCGTTATAAGCGCCAGGTCAGCGGTGACGAATCTTATCTTGAAGCCAGTCAGTTAAATGAACTGAAAGCGCCTGCCGGAATGATCCTGCCGGTGCAGCGTGGTGATTTCGACGTGCCGCGCACGACCAGTCAGGCACCCACCGGCAAGCAGCTCGACATCCGTCCGCCAGCCCAGCCGCTGGCGCTGATGAACGGCACCCGCGCACAGTTCAGCAACAATACCGGCGCGCTGATGATTGATAACAGCCGCGGCTCAGTCTGGTCGCAGGTCGTCAACGTGGTGCAGTCATACAAATTCCCGATTGCCTCACGTAATGACGCAGGCCAGCAGCTGACGACGGACTGGGTGCAGTGGAACCGTGCTGATGAAGATCAGCAGTATCGTGGTCGCTACCAGATCAGCGTGCAGTCGCAGAGCTATCAGCAGCAGTTAACCGTTCGTCTGCTGGAGCTGCAGCAGGATGGTAAAACCATTACCTCACCTGTGCAGATCCAGCGTTACACCGCGCAGATGCTGAATGACATCAGCACCGGTATGGACAAGATTGATACGGCGAGTGAAAACGCGGCCTCTGGTCGGGTGAATGGGGCCATTGATGTGCAGAGCGGTGCAGATGATACCGGCCTGCCACTGCTGATCCTGCGTACGCCATACAACGTGGCATGGCAGCGTCTGCCTGATGCAATGAAACGCGTCGGGATGGAAGTGACCGACACGACCCGCTCAACCGGCAGCATGAAGGTGACCTACAAGTCACTGAGCAGCAGCGACTGGGATTCAGTCGGTGCGAAAGATCCGGAATTACCAAACGGTGATTACAAAGTGCAGGTCGGCGATCTCGACAACCGCACCAGTCTGCAATTCATCGACCCGAAAGGGCATGTGCTGACCCAGTCGCAGAACGATGCGCTGGTGGCCGTGTTCCAGGCGGCGCTGAACAAATAAAGTTGCCCAAGGCCGGAGATTCTCCGGCCTTTTTATTTTGTTTTTGGCATAATAGCGCGCGGCGAAGTAAACGATTGCGTCAAGGCAATCGCCGCAGCGGCACTGGCCGCTGAACACCCGTTATTTCAAGTCTGGAGTGAACAAGATGCAAAAGCGAGCTGAGTTGTATCGCGGTAAAGCGAAAACCGTATACAGCACCGATAACCCGGATCTGCTGATACTCGAATTCCGCAACGATACGTCAGCAGGTGATGGCGCCCGAATCGAGCAATTTGATCGCAAGGGAATGGTTAACAACAAGTTTAACCATTTTATCATGACTAAGTTGCAGGAAGCGGGTATCCCGACCCAGATGGAAGCGCTGCTGTCAGATACTGAAGCGCTGGTGAAGAAGCTGGAGATGGTGCCGGTAGAGTGCGTGGTACGTAACCGCGCCGCAGGCTCGCTGGTAAAACGTCTGGGCGTGGAAGAGGGCATTGTGCTCAATCCGCCGCTGTTTGATCTTTTCCTGAAAGATGATGCAAAGCATGACCCGATGGTCAATGAATCCTACTGCGAAACCTTTGGCTGGGTCAGCAAACAGAACCTGGCGCGGATGCAGGAGCTGACCTTTAAAGCCAACGAGGTGCTGAGCAAACTGTTCGACGATGCGGGCCTGATTCTGGTCGACTTCAAACTGGAGTTTGGTCTGTTTAACGGCGAAGTGACGCTGGGCGATGAGTTTTCGCCAGACGGTGCGCGCCTGTGGGACAAAGAGACGCTGGATAAAATGGATAAAGACCGTTTCCGCCAGAGTCTGGGCGGCGTGGTGGAAGCCTATGAGGCGGTTGCACAGCGGCTGGGCGTGAAGCTTGACTGAGTTTGCCTGCCGCGCAGAAAGAAAAAGGAGAGCCCCGGCTCTCCTTTTTTCATTTCAGGGTAAAGCTGGTGATTGCTGCTTCACACAACTAAAATCATGCCATCTGAAAAAATGACTGAGGGAACACAGCATGCGCTGGCAAGGGCGTCGCGAAAGCGACAATGTAGAAGACCGTCGCGATCAATCGTCCGGTTTAGGCGGCGGAGGCCGCCAGATTCGTCTGCCGCGCGGTAAAGGCGGTATTGTGCTGCTGATTGTCGTGGCCATCGCGGGTTATTACGGTTACGACCTGACCGCACTGCTGACAGGCGGCGAAGTTGCACCGACCAGCCAGCAGCAACAGCGCAGCGTCAGCGCCAATGATGATGAGGCTGCGAAATTCACGAAGGTGATTCTGGCCACCACGGAAGATACCTGGGGCAAACTGTTCCAGCAGATGAACAAACAGTATGTGCCGCCGAAGCTGGTGATGTATCGCGGCGCAACCCGCACCGGCTGTGGTACCGGACAGTCAGTCATGGGGCCGTTCTACTGTCCTGCCGATCAGACCGTCTACATCGACCTCTCTTTTTATGACGAGATGAAAACCAAACTCGGCGCGGACGGTGACTTCGCCCAGGGCTACGTCGTCGCGCATGAAGTTGGCCACCATGTCCAGAAACTACTGGGCATTGAACCGAAAGTGCGTGAAATGCAGCAGGGTGCCAGCCAGACGCAGGTTAATCAGCTCTCCGTCAAAATGGAACTGCAGGCGGACTGTTTTGCCGGTGTCTGGGGACACTATATGCAGCAGGAAAATATCCTTGAAGCGGGCGATCTGCAGGAAGCGCTGAATGCCGCCGAGGCAATTGGCGATGACCGCCTGCAGCAGAAAGGTCAGGGCCGCGTAGTGCCGGACAGCTTCACCCACGGCACGTCTGAGCAGCGCTACACCTGGTTCAAGCGCGGGTTTGATGGTGGCAATCCAGGACAGTGCAACACCTTCGCCAGCAACTAATGAGTCTGCAGCCTCTTACGCAGCTTATGCAGCAGGCCGGTGTGCGTCGTCTGGCGGTGATCAGCGGCGACCCGGCCTGGTGTTTACTACGGGCTGCGGCGTGGCGTGAAACGCTGACCGGCGACTGGCTGGCGTTGAGCCCGGAACCGCTGTTCTCTGCTTCGGATAAAGGGCCGGGTCAGTATAAAACGCCGGTCCTGCACAAACAGCCTGCTGCGGTGCGCACGCTGCTTGGCCGTGAATTTCGTCATGCTCTGTTTGACGCTCGTCAGGGCTTTCATGCCGACGCTTTCGCTGCGCTGGCTGGCACGCTCACCGCCGGTAGCTGGCTGTTACTGCTGGTGCCGCCCTGGGAACAGTGGGCGCAGCAGCCTGACAGCGACAGCCTGCGCTGGGCCGATGTCGCTGAACCCATCGCCACCCCTTATTTTGTTCACCACCTGCAACAGCTGATATTAGCGGATGACCAGGTGCTGCTGGAGCGGCAGCATCAGCCATGCCGGTTTCCGGCGCAGCCGGACTGGCCGCAGTGGCACTGTCAGGCACCGCAGCAGCAGCAGGCGATACTCGATCAGCTGATGAGGCTGCCATCGGGGGTTGCCGTGCTGACCGCGCCCCGCGGACGCGGTAAATCGGCGCTGGCGGGTATGCTGGCGCGATTGAACGGACATTGTCTGGTGACGGCTCCGGCCAAAGCCTCAACGGAGGTGCTGAGCACCTTCGCCGCTGACGCTTTTCACTTTATGGCACCCGATGCGCTGCTGGCGCTGGAGACGCCGCCGCAGGCGGAATGGCTGATTGTGGATGAAGCGGCGGCGATCCCGGCACCGCTGCTGCAGGCGCTGGTCAGTCGATATCCCCGCGTATTGCTCACCACCACCGTACAGGGCTACGAAGGAAGCGGGCGCGGGTTTATCCTTAAATTCTGCGCCGGGCTTCCTGATGCACACTATTTTACGCTCGATGAGCCGCTGCGCTGGTCGCGTTTCGATCCGCTGGAGCAGTGGCTGAACCAGGCGCTGCTGTTTGACGATGCCGCCGCGACCGCACCCGATTCTCCTGTAACGCCTCATCATGTTGAGCGCCACGATTTCAGCGCGCTGGAGGCCGCGTATCGTCTGCTGACCAGTGCACACTATCGTACCTCGCCACTTGATCTGCGCCGCCTGCTGGATGCTCCGGGCATGCAGCTGTGGCGGGCCGGCGACGCGCCGGCGTTACAGGGCGCGCTCTGGCTGGTGGAAGAGGGCGGTCTTGAACCTGCACTGGCACAGGCGGTCTGGGCGGGCACCCGGCGACCCCGCGGGAATCTGGTGGCGCAGTCGCTGGCAGCCCACGCTGGTCTGGCTGAGGCGGCGACATTGCGCTCGCTGCGCATCAGCCGTATTGCCGTGGCGGCGGAGCGGCGTCGTCTGGGAACCGGACAGCAGCTGGTTGCGGCAGCGGCCAGTGCGGCAGCCGGATATGACTACCTCTCCGTCAGCTTCGGCTACACTGAATCTCTCTGGGCGTTCTGGCGCGCCTGTGGCTTTAGCCTGGTGCGGATTGGCAGTCAGCGCGAAGCCAGCAGCGGCTGCTACGCGGCGATGGCCATGTTGCCCTGTTCTGCTGCGGGTGAGGCATTGCAGCACCGCGCGGCAGAACAGCTGGCGCGAGACTGGCCGCTGTTGCGCCAGCATATCGCACTGGAACTGCAGTTTGATCAGGTTACTGACGACGGATTGACCGCGCAGGATATTCGTCTGGCGGCGGGTTTTGCCTGGGCGCAGCGGCCACTGGAAGCGAGCCTGCCGGTGTTGCAGCGTCTGGTGCAGGCCAGTTCAGCCTCTGTACCGCTGCTGGCCGCGGCGGTGGCCACACCCACAGCCCTGGGCGAACTGGCCCAGCAGGCGGGAGTGAGCGGGCGCAAAGCGCTAGTCGCAGCGCTGCGTCAGCAGGCGGCAGCGGCCCTCCAGACACTGGGCGTTGATGCAGCCTTGCTGCACCTGCCGTTGAAATAATTCGACCAGCTGGTTCAAATTATCCTCATATGATTTTATGCCAGGCGGCGTAGAGTGAACACAGGAGGTCAACATGACACTGAAATATGTAATCGTTCAACAGCCTGCCACCACAGCACAGCTGTTTCTGCTCTACCATGGCGTTGGCGATAACCCGGATTCAATGGGCGAGATTGGCAACTGGTTTGCCCGAACGTTTCCCGACGCGCTGGTGGTGTCCGTCGGCTCGCCTGGTGCGAGTCGTCAGTGGTTCGGCGAAACCGACCTGCACGATCAGACCGTCCAGCAGCGGGTTGATGCGGCCATGCCGCAGTTTGTTGGGTCTGTGCGTCACTGGCAAAAAAAGAGCAGCGTGCGGCCGGAAGCGACAGCCTTAATTGGCTTTTCGCAGGGCGGCAGTATGGTGCTGGAAGGGATTAAGGCGCATCCGGATCTGGCGGGCCGCGCGGTGGTGTTTAATGGCCGGTTTATTACCCTGCCGGAGAAGGCCAGTACCCGCACCACCATTCACCTGATCCACGGTGATTATGATGAGCAGGTCCCGCTGCACCATGCGCAGCAGGCGGAGCATCGGCTGACCGCCTGCGGTGGCGATGTTACCCTGGATATCGTTGACGATCTGGAACACGCCATCGATCACCGCAGCATGGAGCTGGCGCTGAATCATCTGCGTTATACGGTGCCAAAACGCTACTTTGATGAGGCGTTAAGCGGCGCAAAACCGGGTGACGATGATGTTATCGTGATGATGTAAAAAAGCCCCTGCGCAAGCTCGATCTTAACGCTGATGAGAGCTGACTTTGTGAAGAACCATAAAAAAGCCCCTGCATAGCAGGGGCTTTTTCGTTTACTTCTTCTTCGGCCAGTTGTCGTCGTCATCCCATTTATCGTTGAAATCACGATGCGGCGGCAGGTCAGGTTTGTTATCCATAAATTTTTTATGATCGATGCGTTTCAGATCTTTATAAACGTTCATCAGCACGCCAACCATCAGCAGGATCACCAGGATCCACCAGTAATCTTTAATAAATTCCATTTGCTGCTCCTTAAAACCGCCGTCAGGCGATCAGTTGTTCCATGATGCGTTGGTACATCCGGCTCAGCATCTGCAGGTCGGAGGCTTTCACACACTCATTGATTTTATGAATGGTGGCATTCACTGGCCCCAGTTCCACCACCTGTGCACCCATCCGGGCAATAAAGCGGCCATCGGAGGTTCCGCCCGTGGTCAGCAGCTGCGGCTTAATTTCATTATAGTGCGCTACAGCTTTCACGACGGCATCAACCAGCTTACCGCGCGTGGTCAGGAAGGGCTGGCCAGAGAGTTTCCACTCAATGGTGTAACGCAACTGGTGACGATCCAGCAGCTCTGCGACCCGCTGACGAATCATCTCATCGGTGAGTTCGGTGCTGAAGCGGAAGTTAAACTGCACAAACAGCTCGCCGGGGATCACATTGTTACTGCCGGTACCCGCCTGGACGTTGGCAATCTGCATGCTGGTCGCCGGAAAGAACTCATTCCCCTGATCCCACTCGGTCGCGACCAGCTCGTTCAGCGCTGGCATCGCCCGGTGAACCGGGTTATCCGCCAGATGCGGATAGGCGACGTGGCCCTGCACGCCATGCACCATCAGGTTAGCGGTGATTGAGCCGCGACGGCCATTTTTCACTACATCACCCACCACTTCCGTGCTGGAGGGCTCGCCGACCAGGCAATAGTCGAGCCGTTCGCGGCGCGCCATCAGCCGCTCAACCACTTTAACCGTGCCGTTGGCCCCGCTGGCCTCTTCATCAGAGGTAATCATAAAGGCGAGTCGCCCTCGGTGATTGGGACGCACTGCAACAAAACGTTCGGCAGCCACCACCATTGCCGCCAGCGATCCTTTCATGTCGGCCGCGCCGCGGCCAAACAGCATGCCGTCGCGGATGGTGGGTTCAAATGGCGGATTAATCCAGCGGCTGGCATCGCCAGGCGGCACCACATCGGTGTGACCGGCAAACGCCAGCGTTTCACCTTCGCCACGGGTGGCCCAGAAATTCAGGGTGTCGTCGATGTTCATCGTTTCAATCTTAAAGCCAATGGCTTCAAGACGGGCGATCAGCAGAGCCTGACATCCGGCATCATCGGGGCTGAGAGAGGGGCGACGAATAAGCTGCTGCGTCAGCTCAATGACCGGGCAAAACATATTATGACTTCTCCTGGATAGCATTCTGATAGGTGGCTTCGCTGAAACCGGCGAGCAGGGAGCCATCCGGGGCGCGCAACAGCGGACGCTTAATCATGGCGGGATGCGCCAGCATCAGCGCTTTGGCGCTGCTGGCATCGGTAACCGCGTCGCGATCACTCTCAGGCAATTTACGCCAGGTGGTGCCCCGGGTGTTAAGCAGAGCCTGATAACCCAGTGCATCGATAAACTCCTGCAGCAGGGCATCGTTCAGGCCATCCGCACGGTAGTCGTGGAAGTGATAGTCAACGCCTGCGTCTGTTAAAAAGCGCCGGGCTTTTTTTATGGTGTCGCAATTTTTAATCCCGAACATCACCCACTGCGTGCTCATTGCCCGATCCTTATTGTCCTGTGAGAAGTGAAAGCTGAAAAAAGCAGCCAAAGTGCGAGTTTACCATAGTGTGATCCGTTGCGGCATCTGCACAGGCGCGGGAATCGGGCCACAGAGCACGGCAGCGAGGTCATCGTCCGGCATCGGGTAAACGCTATCAATTTCGCAGCTAACCATTACCCTGCTTATCAATAAGAGCTTAGGAATTTCGCCATGTTGATAAAATAGTCTACCGCTGGGTTTAAAATAAATTATTTTCAACGGGGTTAAGGAGTTGCTGAAGTGTGCGTCAGCTTGCAAAACCAGCAACATTCATGTTTTTATGGCGTATGCCGATAGATATAACAGGTGTAAACGTATTCACCTGTATAAAAAAAGAGCGTAACATTGCCAGCACAATAAGAGAGGGCATTATGATTGACACCGAAATGGGAACCTGGAAAGAATTTATCGAAGCGATGTTACGCAACAAGTAACGCGCGAAGAAAAAGCAGGTTAATCCCGCTTGCTGGAATTCTTACCACACACAGAAATAAGGCGGCCACTGATATCAGTGACCGCTTTTTATTTGCGCCTCTACTTAGTCGAGCGGCTTCTCTTTGAGCGGGAAGCGGCGGCGTACCAGCACAAAGAACAGCGGCACAAAAAAGATCGCCAGCAGTGTGGCAGAGATCATTCCGCCCATCACACCGGTTCCCACGGCATGCTGGCTGCCGGAGCCCGCTCCGCTGCTGATCGCCATGGGCAGTACACCAAAGATAAAGGCCAGCGAGGTCATCAGAATCGGCCGCAGGCGCTGACGCGATGCCTCCAGCGTAGATTCCACCAGCTCGCGTCCACGGCTGTTGATCTCATTAGCAAATTCTACAATCAGGATGGCGTTTTTGGCGGATAACCCCACTACCGTCAGCAGGCCAACCTGGAAATAGACGTCATTTTCCAGCCCACGCATCCAGGTGGCGATTAGCGCCCCGACCACGCCCAGCGGCACTACCAGCATCACCGAGAACGGGATCGACCAGCTTTCATACAGCGCGGCAAGGCAGAGAAAGACCACCAGCAGCGAAATCGCATAAAGTGCCGGCGCCTGCGAACCGGAGAGCCGCTCCTGATAAGAGGCACCGGTCCACTGGAACCCGACGCCCAGGGGCAGGGCATTAACCAGTTTTTCCATCTCATCCATCGCCGTGCCACTGCTGACGCCACTGGCCGCTTCGCCGACAATCTCCAGCGATGAATAGCCGTTGTAGCGTTCAAGACGTGGGGAACCGGTCTCCCAGCGGCTGGTGGCAAACGCGGAGAAGGGCACCATTTTGCCGCTGCTATTGCGCACGTACCATTTGTTGATGTCGTCTGGCAGCATGCGGAATTCAGCGGCAGCCTGCACATAGACCTTCTTCACCCGGCCACGATCCAGGAAGTCATTCACGTAGCTGGAGCCCCACGCGGTGGTCAGGGTGTCGTTGATGGTATCCAGCGACACGCCCAGCGCCTGCGCTTTACGTGCATCAACATCGATCTGCAGCTGCGGGCTGTCATCCAGTCCATTGTGTCGTACCCGCGACAGCGCGTTGTCATTGCCCGCCATCTCCAGCAGTTTGTCACGCATCGCCATCAGTTGGGTATGACCGACGCCCGCGTGATCCTGCAGTTGCAGGTCAAAGCCGGAGCTGCTGCCCATGCCGGTGATGGCTGGCGGGCTGCTGGCAATCACCCGGCCCTCTTTGATCTTCTGGAATGCCTTCGTCGCGCGATCGATAATCGCGAACGAGGTGCGATCGGCACCGGGCCGCGCTTCCCAGTCTTTCAGCCGCACAAACAGACGCGCCACGTTTTGTCCATTGCCTCCCGGACCTGCGCCGATGGTGGAGAAGACCGACAGCACGTTGGCCTTCTCCTCGGTGAGATAATAGTTTTCAACTTTGGCGACGACGCTGGCAGTTTGCTCGAGCGTCGCGCCTGCCGGAAGCTGAACCTGCGTCAGGAATACGCCGCGATCTTCCAGCGGCAGAAACGACGTCGGCAGACGCAGAAACAGAAAGGCCATCAGGCCGATGATGCCGAGATAGAGCAGTAGCCAGCGACCGCCCTTGCGCAGGATACTCGCGACCCCGCGCTCGTAGCGGTCAGCATTGCGATTAAAGTGACGATTGAACCAGCCGAAGAAGCCGCGACGCTCAGGCTGCTCGCCCTGCGCCACGGGTTTGAGCAGCGTGGCACAGAGCGCCGGTGTCAGGATCATCGCCACCAGCACCGACAGCACCATCGCCGACACAATGGTAATTGAGAACTGACGGTAGATGGCGCCGACGGTGCCGCCGAAAAACGCCATCGGCACAAACACCGCAGAGAGCACCAGCGCGATGCCCACCAGCGCGCCCTGAATCTGGCCCATCGATTTTCGGGTGGCGGCACGCGGCGAGAGTCCCTCTTCATGCATGATACGTTCAACGTTTTCCACCACCACGATGGCATCATCCACCAGCAGCCCGATTGCCAGCACCATGGCAAACATGGTCAGGGTATTGATGCTGAACCCGCAGGCATAGAGCACGCTGAAGGTGCCGAACAGCACCACCGGCACTGCAATAGTAGGAATTAAGGTGGCACGGAAGTTCTGCATAAACAGGTACATCACGCCAAATACCAGCACAATCGCCTCCAGCAACGTCTTCACCACATCGGTGATTGACGCTTTAACGAAAGGGGAGGTTTCATAGGCGATTTTTGCTTCCAGACCGTGCGGGAAGTAGTGGGACAGCTCCTCAATGCGCGCCCGCACCAGCTTATCGGTGTTCATCTCGTTGGCACCGGATGCCAGCTTCACCCCCAGGCCTGACGCGGGCTGGCCGTTGTAACGACTCAGATAATCATACTTCTCAGCGCCCAGCGCCACGCTGGCGACATCGCCCAGCGTCACCACCGAACCATCGGGATTGTTCTTCAGGGTAATCGCCCGGAACTGCTCAGGGGTCTGCAGCATCGACTGGGCGTTGACCGTGGCGTTAAGCGCCTGTTTCTCTACCGACGGCAGGCCACCCACCTGACCCACGGCAACCTGGGTGTTCTGCGACTGGATCGCACTGACCACATCTTCCGTGGTCAGCGAATAGGCGATCAGTTTATTGGGATCGAGCCAGATACGCATCGCATATTGCGAGCCGTAAGCGTCAACCTGGCCGACGCCATCAATACGGCTTAGCGGATCCTGAATATTACTGGCGACATAGTCTGAAATATCCTGCTTATCCATGCTACCGTCGGTTGAAACGAATGCCACCATCAGAATATTACTGTCACCGGTTTTATTGACGGTCACACCCTGCGACTGCACCGCCTGTGGCAATTTGCGCAGTGCGGATTGCAGCTGGTTCTGTACCTGCTGACGGGCTTCATCGGGATTGGTCCCGGCGGTAAAGGTGAGGGTGATCTGTGCCTGGCCGGTGTTGCTGCTGTTAGAGGACATGTACATCAGATTATCGATGCCGGTCATGTTCTGCTCGATCACCTGGGTAACGGTGTTTTCCAGCGTCTGGGCGGATGCGCCCGGATAGTTAGCGGTGATGCGCACGTTGGGCGGTGCCAGATCGGGGTACTGTTCAATAGGCAGCGAAATAATCGAAAGCGTGCCACACAGGCACAGCAGAATCGCCAGAACCCAGGCAAAGATAGGGCGGTCGATAAAGAAATTCGACATTAAATCGACACTCCTCACTACTTTTATCGTTGGTCAGGCCCACCAGCAACGGGCGCTCTGGCAGGAAACTCGGCGGGTCTTTGCCACGTTTCTCCGCCGCCGTTTACTCTACGTGCGGCAGCGGGGGAAATCGTGGAGAAATTGAGGAGAAAATGTAAATTCGTTGGCTATTTGCGGCTTTCAAGCCACATCACCGTGGCGGCGACGCGTGAGCGGACATCCAGTTTCCGCAGCAGGTTACGAATGTGCACTTTTACCGTCTCTTCAGAGATATGCAGAATAGCGGCAACCTCTTTATTCGACAGGCCACGCGCCACTTCCTGCAGCACATCCCGTTCGCGCTCTGTGAGCTGACGCAGAGGATCGGCACTGTGCTGGCGATTAGCCAGATAGCGGGCGACGCCCTCGCTGAAGACCTTTTCGCCCCGTGATGCCTGCAGGATATGCGCCAGCAGGACCTCCGGCTCGCTGTCCTTGAGCAGATAGCCGTCAGCACCGGCATCCACCATGGCAAAAATATCGCTGCGGGCGTCAGAAACGGTCAGCACCAGAATGCGCGAACTGATCCCTTCATGGCGCAGCGCCTTCAGCGTATCCAGTCCGGACATGCCTTTCATATTCAGGTCGAGCAGAATGATGTCCGGTTCCTGATGGCGGGCCTCCGCCAGCGCTTCAGTGCCGTTGCTGGCTTCGGCGATCACCTCCAGCCGGGGATCCAGCGCCAGCAGCTGACGGACACCGCGGCGCATCAGCGGGTGGTCATCCACAATCATCAATGTTAATGCGGGCTGTTGCATATTTTCTCCGTTGCATAGGTTTCAGACTGCGGCAGATCAGACGGTATTGTTCAGGGACAACACCCTGTTCTGTATCGAATAGTCCGCGGTCGCAAACCGATAGATTATTTTAATAAATTAAGACCCGCTCTGGCCTGCTATTCCAGCGGGCGCGCCGGTTGCGGTGGAAAGCGCAACTCCACCCTGGTACCCCGTGGCTGTGCGTGGAGGGTCAGATGGCCGCTCAGGCGCTGAGCGCGCTCCGCCATAATAGTCAGGCCGTAATGGCCCGGCGGTTCGTCAGTGCTGTTCATCCCCACGCCATCATCGGTAATTGTCAGTAAGTGCTCACCTTTTTCACTGTGCTGATAATCCACCCGGATAACCTGCGCACTGGCGTGACGAATTGCATTCAGTAGCGCCTCACGGACGATCTGCAACACATGCACCTGCTGTTGTGCTTCCAGACTCTGCAGGCCGGTCTGATAGTTAAAGTGTATCTCTGCACTGCTCTTCTCCTGCAGCGAGGCGATCATCGCCTGCATGGCCGCCACCAGATCCGCCTGCTCAATGGTCAGACGGAAAGTGGTCAGCAGCTCACGCAGCTGACGATAGGCCTCGGCCAGCGCCTGATCGAAGTCCGCGATAATGGTATGGGCGGCGCTATCGTCTTTATCAACGGCGCGGCGCAGCAGGGTCAGCTGAATGCGTAAAAACGAGAGCGACTGCGCCAGCGAGTCATGTAATTCCCGGGCAATGGTCGTGCGCTCTTCAATCAGCAGCATCTGCTGATACTGCTGCTGTGCCTGCCAGATCCAGATAGCCCGTCCCAGCATCGCCGCCAGGCTGCGCATCAGTTCATCCGGAGGGGAGGCACCAGCTGTCTGCCAGCGCAGCTCGCCAATCTGCTGCTCGTCCTGCTGTAACGGCAGACGTTGCCACTGACCGGCTGCCTGATCATCACCGGCACGAAACTGAAACTGGTCGCTGTCGAGCCGGATCGCCGTCAGTTTCTCGCGCGTCAGTACATTGGTTAACACGGCTTCAAACAGTGCCGGATGCAGCGGGCTGGCGGTCAGCATTTGTGAGCTGTCATAGAGTAGCGACAGCGTGCGATTCGCCTGGGTTAAATCTTCTGTTTTGGCGCGCACCGTGCTTTCCAGCAGCTGGTAGTGCGAATGCAGCCGTGCCGCCATGCCGCTGAAGGCATGCGACAGCACCCGCAGTTCATTCTGCTGCTCAACGTGCAGCGGCGGAAAAGCAAAGTTGCCGCTCTCTACGTAGCGACTGGCGGTGACCAGCGCATTAAGCGGGCGCACCACCTGCAGTCGGGTAAAGCGAATCGTCATCAGTGCCAGCGCCACAATCGCAATGACCCCCACCAGGCTGCTGGCGGCCACCAGATGCATTTTCAACTCGGTATAGCGTTGCAGACCCAGCACAAAGCGATCGATTTCACCGACGTAGATTGGCACCTGCTGCTGATAAGCCACGGTATCGCCCTGTTGCAACTGTTGCTGCAGCGAGGGCCAGGCGGCACGCAGCCGTTGATAGCGAACACTTACTTCACGGGGTACCCAGGGCCGATCAAGTTTCTGCAGCACCGGCGCATCCAGCGTTTGCTGATAGCGCGCCAGATGATGAGCCAGATTTTGCGGCTGACGGCTGGCATCCCAGGCCATGCGATAGCTCTGCATGCGCAGTGAACCTGCCAGATTGATCGCCTCCGCGTCGCGCTGGCTGCTCAGGAGCGTGACTAATGCCAGACCGGTGGTGAGCAGCGACAGCAGGACAATGGCGCTGAGCGCCTGAGCGATGCTTTGAGTTACGGAACGTTTAACAATCACATGAATGGCCCTGTTGAGAGTGCGGGAATTATAAGAGCGCATTAACGTAACGCAAATGATCCATTCCCTGTTTATCGCACAGGACGTTACACATCGCACATAAAATGACCGCAACTGACAGTTCCCAGGACGTGCTGCTGTTCAACGCTTAAAAAAGGAACAGGTTTACATCGTCCCGATGTTGCTTTTCATTGCAGCGCTAATAATTCATCCAGTCATCAACTCAACCCCGATCACAGATTAAGGAGCATCCAATGAAAAAGCTGAATGCTGTCCTGGCGGGCGCATTACTGGCTACCGCCTCATTTGCCACTTTCGCCGCCGCGCCGGTCGATCAGTCGCAGGCGCAGAGTATGCAGAGCATCGGTAGCGTTTCGGTCTCCGGCGTTCGCGGCTCGCTGGACGATGCGAATCGCCAGCTGTCGCAAAAAGCGGAAGAGATGGGCGCCAGCCATTACCGCGTTATCGGTGTCGATAACCCAGGCGACTCCAGCCTGTGGAGCGGCACCGCAGAGATTTATCGCTAACCCAACCCTCCTGTTTCCATCCCTGTAGCTTTTACCGGCCTGAAAATGGCCGGTTTTTTTGTTTTTGTGCATCAGGATGGATTCTTACAAATCAGCCTGTGCATCTGCCCGGTATATTTTGCTTCGTTCTTGCAGAACGGGTAGGATTCATCGCCGTAAATTCCCGCGCTGCCTGGCACTCACTCACAGGCAAACGCACAGAGGAAAATACCCCATTTCACAGGGCATTACGCCTGAAATGGGGGCGACGACTGATAGTCAGGACAAACAGGAATGCTATGAAATCTAAAAACAAAACCCCAGGCGAGATGCGCGCTGCGAAACGACGCTGGCTCAATTCTCATGACGCCGGCTACCAGAAGGCGATGGGTAACCGTCACGTACAGATGATTGCGATCGGCGGTGCCATTGGTACCGGTTTGTTCCTGGGCGCAGGTGGCCGTTTGCAGGCTGCTGGCCCCGCCTTAGCCATCATCTATCTGGTGTGTGGCATCTTCTCCTTCTTTATTCTGCGTGCGCTGGGCGAACTGGTGTTACACCGTCCCAGCAGCGGCAGCTTCGTCTCCTACGCCCGTGAATTTCTGGGTGAGAAAGCCTCCTACGTGGCGGGCTGGATGTACTTCGTCAACTGGGCAATGACCGGCATCGTCGATATCACCGCCGTCGCGCTCTACATGCACTACTGGGGCGCGTTTGGTGATGTGCCACAGTGGGTGTTCGCCCTGGGCGCGCTGGCGATTGTCGGCACCATGAACATGATCGGCGTAAAGTGGTTTGCCGAGATGGAGTTCTGGTTTGCGCTGGTGAAAGTGCTGGCGATTGTGATCTTCCTGGTGGTGGGCGTGGTGTTCCTTGGCACCGGCAAACCGCTGGATGGCAACAGCACCGGCTTCCATCTGATCACCGATAACGGTGGCATGTTCCCACACGGCTTACTGCCTGCGCTGGTGCTGATTCAGGGTGTGGTGTTCGCCTTTGCCTCTATCGAACTGGTAGGTACGGCGGCGGGGGAATGTAAAGACCCGAAAACCATGCTGCCGAAAGCGATCAACAGCGTGATCTGGCGTATCGGCCTGTTCTACGTCGGCTCTGTGGTCCTGCTGGTGCTGCTGCTGCCGTGGAACGCCTATCAGGCGGGTCAGAGTCCGTTTGTTACCTTCTTCTCGAAGCTGGGCGTGCCTTACGTTGGCAGCATCATGAATATCGTGGTGCTGAGTGCGGCGCTCTCCAGCCTGAACTCGGGCCTCTACTCAACCGGGCGTATTCTGCGCTCCATGTCGATGGGTGGCTCTGCACCGAAATTCATGTCTAAGATGAACGGTCAGCAGGTGCCTTATGCCGGTATTCTGGTGACCATCGCCGTCTATGTGATTGGTGTGGTGCTTAACTACTATGTGCCTTCTCAGGTGTTTGAGATCGTCCTGAACATCGCCTCGCTGGGGATTATCTCCTCCTGGGCCTTTATCGTGGTTTGTCAGCTGCGTCTGCGCAAAGCGATTAAAGAGGGCAAGGCGGATGATGTCAGCTTCAAGCTGCCAGGCGCGCCGTTTACCTCATGGCTGACGCTGCTGTTCCTGTTCAGCGTGCTGGTGCTGATGGCGTTTGACTACCCGAACGGGACTTACACCATCGCCTCCATTCCGCTGATCGCGGTATTGCTGGTGCTGGGATGGTTTGGCGTGCGTAAGCGTGTTCACGCCATAGCTGAGACCGAACAGGATCATCACGAAGAGGAGCCTCAGCCGACCCGACTGGCTGACGACACCTCGCGCTGATAAGCGCTGCAGCAATCAGGCCAGCCTTCGGGCTGGCTTTTTTTTGGCGTAAACCGCCTCATTCACCGCGAGAATTAGGATAGTTTTCCCGCAAGCTTGCCCCTATGATGAAAGGCTCCCTTTATGCGGTAGCGGAGTCCTCATGTCGTTTAAGATCAACATCATCAAAGATAAGCTCCTGTCCGAAAACTGGTTTGTGCTGCGTAACTACACCTATGAGATCACCGATCGTCGTGGCGAGGTTATCCGCCATAAACGTGAAGTCTACGATCGCGGAAACGGGGCGACCATCCTGCTCTATAACCGTGAAAAGAACAGCGTGGTCCTGACGCGCCAGTTCCGTATCGCCACTTACGTCAACGGTAACGAGGGCGGCATGTTAATTGAAGCCTGTGCCGGCTTGCTGGACGACGACTCTCCGGAAGATTGCATTCGCAAAGAGGCGATTGAAGAGACCGGTTATGCGGTGGGCGAGGTGGAGAAACTCTATGCCTGCTATATGTCGCCGGGCGGCGTCACTGAATTGATCCACTTTTTCGCGGCAGAATATAATGAATCGCTGCGCGACAATGCGGGCGGCGGCGTTGAAGATGAGTCGATCGACGTGCTGGAACTGCCTTTCCCTGATGCACTGGCAATGGTCGCCGATGGCCGCATTCGCGACGGCAAAACCGTCATGCTGTTGCAGCATGCGCAGATTGCTGGCTGGCTGATACCATAAAAAATCATGCAGTTAGCCTGTTGCAGCGTGACGGCGTTGAGCGTGGAAAGTGAAGCATAATCCACTTTTCATGCACGCTTTTTAAGCAGTTAACTGCGCTTTTTGCACAGGTTCACAGAATGGGAACCCTGGCAGGCCCGTTGATGCGCTATCCTCTCCACTCTGGGTATTCGGGGATCGATTTTCTTAATGTCGTATTGGATGAAATCGCTGTGGCTGTTGCCGTCTCTGTGGGTTGCCTGTGTTCAGGCGGAACCGTTGCAAAAGTCATTCAACGACTGGCAAATCACCTGCAACAATGAAGCCTTTTGCGTGGCGCGCAATATTCCGGGCGACAAAGGGTTAGTGATGACGATTTCGCGGCATGCGGGCGTCAACGATCGCCCCTTGCTGCGAATCGACTACGGCAGTGCCTACAGTGGCGCGCTGCCTGGCGGTTCGCTTCAGGATAACCTGCTACTGGATCAGCGCCGTCTGAAACCCGACCTCAAACACTGGACGGTTGAACCGCACCATCTTGCCACCAGCAATGCCATCGCAATTGATGAGTTTCTTGATCTGGTGATGGAGGCGAAAACCCTTCAGCTCACTTTCGATCCCAATGCGCTGATCTCCCTGCGCGGTATGAAGGCCGCACTGTTGCTGATGGATGACACCCAGGGGCGGGTCAACAGCATGAGCGCATGGGTCAAACGTGGCGATCGCGCCAGCTGGGATGTTCCACCACCGCCTGCGCTGCCGCCATTGCCGCCTGCTGTCGAGCCACCCGCGGCATTGACGCGCGACGAGACCAGCGGATTAATTGATTACGGCACCTGGCGGGTCAATACCGACTCCTGCTCACTCGATCCACTGCGCCGTGAAGTCAGCGTGGCGCCACTCACCGATCAGCGCGCGCTGCTGCTGGTGAGTTGTGAAATGGGGGCTTATAACGTGATCGATCTGGCGTTTGAAGTGACGCGCAGCCAGCCGTATGTCGCGCGCGGCATCACCTTAACTCTGCCGTTTACCCCACCAGGTGCCAGTGATCGACAGCTTGAGCTGATTAACGCCGAATATGATGCGGCCAGCGGCCAGCTCTACACCTTTGGTAAAGGACGTGGGTTGGGTGACTGCGGCAGTGCCACTCGCTGGCAGTTTGATGGCACGCGTTTTGTGTTAGCGGAGTATGCGGAAGAGTCGACCTGTGACGCCTGGCACAGCAGTGATGACTGGCCAACCCTGTGGGTCAGCCAGTCTGACGGTGGCGTACAGCAGCGTTAACGAATCGCCTGCACCATCATCGGTGAGCCAAGCTGATTACCGACCAGTTCGGCCAGCATATTATTCACGCCGTCGCTCATTGGCGTAAAGCGGGTCAGCGGCGAGCGTGTCACCACCACAAATACCCCCACGTTATGCTGCGGCACCATCGCCATATAGGTGATGAAACCGCCGCCGCCGCCGGTTTTCTGAATAATGCCAGGGCGACCATTTTTCGGCCCCATAAAGACCCAGCCCATCCCCAGCGCATCTGCTTTACCCGGCACATCCATGCCTTCTACTTTGCTCAGCTGATCGCGACGATAGATCAGCGTCTGCAGTCGATCGATCTGCGGCGTGCGGTGGTTAACAGAAGAGTTAAGGAACTGCTGCATCCAGCGGCCCATATCATCCGGCGTTGAGTAAACGCCGCCGCTGCCAATCGCCGCCAGGGTGTTATTGCACGGACTGGCCCCTTTTTCCGCCACCATCAGGCGTCCGCACTGCTCTGGCGACGGCGTAAACGTCGTGTCCTTCATGCCGAGCGGGCGGGTAATCAGCTGCTGAAACAGCGCCGGATAGGGTTTGCCGGTGGCGCGCGACAACGCATCACCCAGCAGATCGTAGCCCAGGTTGGAGTAGGCGGCACTGCTGCCTGGCGCCGCTTTGAGGTTAGCGCGCGACAGCCACGCCCAGCGTTCACCACGGGTCGGCCAGACAAATACCGGACGCTGCGCTTTGCCGCCTGGCTGTTCGCGAGGCAGTCCGCTGGTGTGGGTCGAGAGATTGATCAGGCGAATGGGCTGACCATTGTAGGTGGGCACGCGTGAACCCGGCGGCGCATATTTACTCAGGGGATCGTCGAGGCGGATCTGTCCGCGCTCAGCCAGCTTCACCATCACTTCACTGGTCATCAGCTTACTCAGCGAGGCGATGCGAATCAGCGAATCTTTCTGCGGACGGACATTGTTGCCGGGACGGGTTTCACCAAAGCTGGCGAACACCCGCTGATTACCATCAATCGCCACCAGTGCCATGCCGGTTGCACCGCTGCCGTAAAAGATATGTTCCGCATAGCGATCAACAATCTGAGAGGCCAGCAGTGGATCGGGCGCGACCTGCGCCATGCTTTTTAATGGAAGCAGTGAAACCATCAGGGCCAGTAAATAGGGTGTGCGCATGTTCAACGGAAGTGGCTTCGCTATAAAATCGGAGGAAATCTGCCTTCACTCATCGGGATGCATCAGGACAGAACCGCGTTATCCTGGCAGAACAACAGCAGGAACAGACGGACAGCCAGCGCACAGGCAGCATTAAGTATGACGGCTCTATAGTAATGAGTTTGCGCAGGGCGGGAAGAGGGGAATGGAGTTTTTTTTATGTATCAGGCTATAAGTGGAAATGGCCCTTCCCGGTGAGCCGGGAAGGGCATAAGCATTAAACTGGCTTGAGTAATGCTTCAGCGTGGCTGACGATATTCTCAACCGTGAAGCCAAACTCCGGGAACAGCTGACTGGCCGGGGCGGATTCACCAAAGGTGGTCATACCGACAATCGCACCGTCCAGACCGACATACTTGAACCAGTAGTCAGCAATACCCGCTTCTACCGCCACACGCGCTTTCACGCCGCTCGGCAGTACGGATTCGCGGTAAGCGGCATCCTGCGCATCAAACAGGTCAGTAGAAGGTAGTGAAACCACCCGAACCTTGTGACCGCCTGAAGTGAGCTTATCCGCTGCACCCAGGGTGATCTCAATCTCTGAACCGGTCGCGATCAGAATCACTTCTGGTATGCCGTCGCAATCCTTCAGCACGTAGCCGCCGCGTTTGATGTTTTCGATCTGCTCCGGGGTACGTTCCGGCTGCAGCAGATTCTGACGCGAGAGGATCAGCGCTGTCGGACCGTGATGACGTTCGACGGCGGCTTTCCACGCTACAGCCGTTTCGACCTGATCGCACGGACGCCATACGCTCATGTTTGGTGTCAGACGCAGGCTGGCGATCTGCTCTACCGGCTGGTGCGTCGGGCCATCTTCGCCCAGACCGATGGAGTCATGGGTGTAGACCAGAATCTGTCGTGCCTTCATCAGCGCAGCCATACGCGCGGCGTTTCGCGCATATTCGACAAACATCAGGAAGGTTGCGGTGTAGGGAACGAAACCGCCATGGTGCGCGATACCGTTACCAATCGCCGTCATACCAAATTCACGCACGCCGTAGTGAATATAGTTACCGGCCGGATCCTCTTTGATCGATTTAGAACCTGACCAGATGGTGAGGTTACTCGGTGCCAGGTCAGCAGAACCGCCGAGGAACTCCGGCAGCATTTTGCCATAGGCTTCCAGCGAGTTTTGTGACGCTTTACGGCTGGCGATTTTCTGCGGGTTAGCCTGCAACTCCTGAATGAAACGGGTCGCTTCGGTTTCCCAGTTGGCGGGCATTTCGCCATTCATCCGGCGCTCATACTCTTTCGCCAGCTCTGGATGGGCTTCTTTGTAAGCCGCAAATTTTGCATCCCAGGCTTTTTCACGTTCAGCACCCGCCGCTTTGGCATCCCACTGCTGGTAGATTTCAGCCGGGATCTCAAACGCCGGATAGTTCCAGCCGAGCTGTTTGCGGGTCAGGGCAACTTCTGCCTCACCCAGCGCCGCGCCGTGCGACTCCTCTTTACCGGCTTTGTTCGGCGAACCGAAACCGATAATAGTGCGGCAGATAATCAGTGAAGGCTTATCGGTGACGCTCTGCGCCTCTTTGATCGCCTCACGAATGGCATCAGCGTCATGGCCGTCAATGTCGCCAATCACATGCCAGTTGTAGGACTCAAAGCGTTTATGGGTGTCGTCAGTAAACCAGCCTTCGGTCTCGCCATCGATCGAGATACCGTTATGGTCATAGAAGCCGATCAGTTTGCCGAGACCCAGGGTCCCCGCCAGTGAACAGACTTCGTGCGAGATGCCTTCCATCAGACAGCCATCGCCCATAAACACATAGGTGTGGTGATCGACAATCTCATGATCCGGACGGTTAAACTGCGCGGCCAGCGTGCGTTCTGCAATGGCTAAGCCCACGGCGTTAGCCAGTCCCTGACCCAGCGGGCCGGTGGTAGTTTCAACGCCTGGGGTGTAGCCGATTTCCGGGTGACCTGGCGTTTTAGAGTGCAGCTGACGGAAATTTTTCAATTCTTCAATCGGCAGGTCATAACCGCTCAGGTGCAGCAGGCTATAAAGCAGCATCGAGCCGTGGCCGTTGGAGAGGATAAAGCGGTCGCGATCAAGCCAGGCGGGATTGGTCGGATTATGCTGGAGGAAGTCGCGCCACAACACTTCGGCGATATCGGCCATTCCCATTGGCGCACCAGGGTGGCCTGAATTTGCCTTCTGTACCGCATCCATGCTCAGTGCACGAATCGCGTTTGCCAACTCTCTGCGTGAGGACATAAAGTTCTCCCTTGTTATGCATCAGGGCGGGAAAGTCCCGCCCGACTAAAATAAAGACTACAGGCGTGCGGCGAGCACATCTTCCAGCTTCTGCTGGTCAACCGCGAACTGGCGGATGCCGTCAGAGAGTTTTTCAACTGCCATTGGATCCTGATTATGTTCCCAACGGAACTCCGCCTCGGAGAGCGGCGACGGCTGGTGGAAACCTTCAGTTGAAGGCTCCAGTTTGCGCTCAAGCGGCGCATCACTGTTCTGCAACTCTTCCAGCAGGTTAGGTGACAGGGTCAGGCGGTCACAGCCTGCCAGCGCGATAATCTGCTCCACTTTACGGAAGCTGGCGCCCATGATGATGGTGCTGTAACGATGCTTTTTGTAGTAATCGTAGATGCGACGCACGGATTTCACGCCCGGATCTTCATCTGCCACGTAGGGGTCCATGGGTTTGCGCGAGTTATACCAGTCGTAGATGCGTCCAACGAACGGGGAGATCAGGAACACGCCCGCTTCGGCACAGGCACGCGCCTGAGCAAAGGAGAAGAGCAGTGTCAGGTTGCACTGGATGCCGTTTTTCTCCAGCTCTTCCGCTGCGCGGATGCCTTCCCAGGTTGAGGCCAGCTTAATCAGTACGCGTGAGCGATCGATACCGTGCTCTTCATACATCCGAATCAGTTTTTCTGCTTTGGTCACACACATGCCACGATCGAAGGAGAGGCGCGCATCCACTTCGGTCGAAACACGGCCCGGTATGCTTTTCAGGATTTCCATACCAAGGTTGATCGCCACTTTGTCGCTGGCGTTAATAATCTGCGTCTCTTTGCTGCCGCCCTGTTTTTTGGCGTACTCAATCGCGTCATCCATCAGGTGCTTATACCCTTCGAGACCGGACGCTTTCAGAATGAGTGAGGGATTGGTGGTGGCGTCTTCCGGATGGTAATTACGAATCGATTCGATATCACCACTGTCCGCCACCACGGTGGTGAACTGTTTTAGGGCTTCTAGCTGGTTCATCTCTAAACTCCTTGAAAAGAAAAATGAAAGCGAACAGGGGGCACCTCAGGCCTCGCAGCCGGTCTGTGGCATGTTCTGCTACCGGGAACGCGAACCCATAACATTGCAACAGAGAGTTTCTGATGAACATGCGGTTTCTCTGATTGTTGCGCTGCGAGGCGGTGCGAAGGAGCCGTCATGCGGTGTTAACCGTGGGGTGCGCCATATTCCACCCATAAGCATAGCAGTCAGGAGGAATGACGCAGGCCACACTGTAGCAATCTGTGCCCTGTAAAAAAGAAGAGGCCGATCAGGCGAGAGGTAAGCGCAGCGCGGGTTGAGACGCGCGCTGCAGCGGCAGAAACGATCAGACTGGCAGATTCAGCCAGTTCTTCACCGGCAGGAAATCGCGATAGAGGGCGGCTTCAGGTGAGTCGGCATCGGGCTGATAATCATATTCCCAGCGCACCAGCGGGGGCATCGACATCAGGATCGATTCAGTGCGACCGCCGGTCTGCAGACCAAACAGCGTGCCGCGGTCCCACACCAGATTAAACTCCACATAGCGACCACGGCGGTAGAGCTGGAACTGGCGCTCACGATCGCTCCACGGGTGATCTTTACGGCGCGCCACAATCGGCCGATAGGCATCCATAAAGCCGCGGCCTACCGCCTGCATAAAGCTGAAGCTCTGCTCAAAGTCGGGCGTGTTGAGATCGTCAAAAAACAGGCCGCCAATGCCGCGCTGCTCATCACGATGCTTCAGATAGAAATAGTCATCACACCACTTTTTATAGCGCGGATAGACATCCTCGCCAAAAGGCTGGCAGAGGTCAGCGGCAGTCTGGTGCCAGTGCAGCGCATCTTCTTCGAAGCCATAAAAAGGGGTCAGGTCAAATCCGCCACCAAACCACCAGACCGGATCGGCACCCGGTTTCTCCGCGATAAAAAAGCGCACGTTGGCGTGGCTGGTGGGCACATAGGGATTGTTCGGGTGGATCACCAGCGACACGCCCATCGCTTCAAAGCTGCGACCCGCCAGCTCCGGCCGGTGTGCAGTGGCGGATGCCGGCATCTGATCGCCATGCACGTGCGAAAAGTTGACGCCCGCCTGCTCAAACACCGCGCCGTTGCGCAGCACACGGCTCTGACCGCCGCCGCCGCCAGGGCGCTGCCAGCTATCTTCAGCAAACGCTGCGCCGCCATCTTCAGCCGCCAGCTGGTTACAAATCTCATCCTGCAATGCGAGCAGGAACGCTTTTACGCGGGAAATATCAGCCATTTTTTCGCTTATGGTTTGTCAAAGTCTGACGCGATTATACGCAAAACCGCGCCGCTTGCATGAGTGCGGCGAGTCGCACGGCCTGAACCGACGACATGCATCAGGCGTTGCGGCGATCAAACTCATCAAAGTAATTGACGATGCCGCTGGCAATAGCCGAGGCGATTTTCTGACGAAACGCGGTGGTGCCGAGCAGCTGCTCTTCACGCGGATTAGTAATAAAGGAGGTTTCGACCAGCACCGAGGGGATCGACGGTGACTTGAGTACTGCGAAGGCCGCCTGCTCGGTGTGCTGGCTGTGAAGATGATGAACCGGGCGGATCTGATCCAGTACATGCTTGCCCAGCGTCAGGCTGTTTTTGATGGTGTCCGTCTGCACCAGATCGAACAGAATCTGCTGCAGATAGTGATCCTGCTGCTGCGCTTTCACGCCACCCAGCTTGTCCGCATCGTTCTCCCGCTGTGACAGATAACGCGCCATCGAGCTGCTGGCACCGCGATTAGAGAGCGCAAACACCGAGGCACCGCTGGCATCGGGACTGGTAAAACCGTCGGCATGAATCGACATAAAGAGATCTGCGCCGTGCTGGTGGGCGATCTCCACCCGCTGATAGAGCGGAATAAAGTGGTCGCTGTCGCGGGTCAGACGCACTTCTATACGCGGATGGCTCTGTAGCTGACGTTGTACGTTGCCGGCAATCTCCAGCACGATGTGTTTCTCTTCGGAACCCTCTTCGCCAACGGCACCAGAGTCGATGCCGCCGTGACCGGGGTCGATCATCACGATACGTTTACCGTTCTTTGCGGGCGGGGCAGGGCGCGAGTGACGATTTGCACCAGTAAGCGCAGACTGCTCTTTAGCCTGAACCGCGCGCGGCGATAAAATGGCCAGAGCCAGCCCGGAAAGCAGTAACTGACGGCGATGAATCAAACGTTTAAGCAGGTGCATGTGCGGGTCCGGTAACAGGAATCTTGCCGGTGTTATAGCCTAAGGGGCTGCTGCCTGCGATCACAGAACCATTTCAGGGCATTACTTTGTATTGCAGGTCGCGAACAGTAAATTTGCGCTTTTTTATTTGTCGCCCGTCATGGAGGGTTGCGTGCGGCAGAGAATGCGTGATAATCAGCAAATTGTGCTTATTTGCAGGTAAAGAAGATGGAAATCCGCGCCTTCCGCCAGGAAGATTTTGAAGAAGTGATCACCTTATGGGAACGTTGCGATTTGTTACGGCCATGGAACGATCCTGAGCTGGATATCGAACGCAAAATGAATCACGACCCCGATCTCTTTCTGGTCGCTGAAGTGGGCGGCGTGGTCGTGGGCACACTGATGGGCGGCTATGATGGCCATCGCGGCGCGGCTTACTATCTGGCCGTGCATCCCGACTATCAGGGACGCGGCTTTGCGAATGCGTTGATGAACCGTCTGGAGAAGAAGCTTATCGCGCGCGGCTGTCCGAAACTGCATCTGATGATCCGCGAAGAGAATGATCAGGTGGTGGCGTTCTATGAGAAGCTCGATTATGAGCCGGTTGATGCGCTGCTGTTTGGTAAACGTCTGATCGAAGATCGTGAATACTAAGCCGTCACCGGGCTATCTGCCGGACGAGTATGACGCCAGAGGGCAGCTGCGGCTGCCGTTTCTTTTTTGGCTGATCCTGTTACTCCAGGCACGGACCTGGCTGCTGCTGGTGATGGCCGGGGCGTCACGGCAGCAGGGCAACGATCTGCTGGCGCTGTTCTATCCGGATCGTCAGGCGTTCTGGATCGGTCTTGCGCTGGGTTTACCGGCGCTGGCGGGCCTGCTGCTGACCGGGTATCGCACCCGCCTGCCGCGACTCTGGCAGCACTGGCGCAGCGTGCTGGCGCTGTCGCTGCTGGTGAATCTGCTCTGGCAGGGAATGCAGTTTGTGCAGGGCGATCTGCTCACCTCACCGCTGCCATTGCTGCTGACGCTCTTTGACCTGCTGGCGCTGATCTGGCTGCAATCCAGCCGCCGCTGTCGCGACTGCTTTCTGCCCGAACATCATCTTCACTAAACTTTTTGTCGCTTTGCGACTCCAATCAGTTCCGCCTTTCCGGCATCGCATTTACAGGAGTTCTCATGAAAGCTGTTCGTTCCACGCTACTGATCGCCGCGGTTGTACTGAGCGGCTGTGCCAGTTCGGGTTCCGGCGCTGACAGCAGCCAGCAGGCAAGCTGGTGGAATCCGCTGACGTATCACTGGTCTTCGGCGCTGCCGTGGAACTGGTTCGGTTCCTCGCTGACCGCGACTGAACAGGGTGTGGGTGGGTTAACTGCCTCGACCGCCATGAAAGAGGACGCGATTAATGCCGGACTGAACGGTGACTATAGCCTGCGTCAGGGCATGCGCAGCCAGAATGGTCAGGTGGTCTCTTTCTGGCAGGCGCTGGATGATGGCAACGTTAAGCTGGTTATTTACGGGCAGTCGCAGGTCGAACGTATTGAGGTCATGGACAGCGCAATCGCCAGCAGCGATGGCAGCAAAGTGGGTGATGTCTTCAGTAATAAGTTCAGCAAAGCCTTCGACAACTGCACCTTAGCCAGCGGCACCGATGCGCGTGACGTGGCGTGCCGTGCGCCTGGCAGTCAGCATCTGACCTATGTTTATCAGGGTGACTGGCATGGACCGGAGGGCTTAATGCCCTCGGACGATACGCTGAAAAGCTGGAAAATCAGCAAGATTGTCTGGCAGCATTAATTCCTCGTCTTCAGCGCGCCGCCCGTCAGGCGGCCGCTGAGCCTCCCGAAACCTTTGCCGGCGCGCACGGCACGGGGTTCCTCCTCCCTATCGGCTTTTGCTGATTTCTGCATAAACAGTGCCGTCGTCTTATGCTTTTTTCGACTTTGAAATCATCAAACGATATATAAAACCGTTACTGGTTTTCACTGAGTTATAAATAAACTGGTGCCTCAGCGGGTGAGATCCGCATCAAACTTTTTCAGGGTGCCAAATGACATTACAAGCGATGAAAAAAATCGTGAGCGGTATCGCGTTGTCGCTGAGCCTGGCCGGCGCAGCCAATGCCACTGAACTCCTCAATAGCTCTTACGATGTTTCGCGGGAGCTGTTTGTCGCCCTGAATGCTCCCTTCGTTAAACAGTGGGATGCCAGTCATCCCAGCGATCCACTGACCATTAAGATGTCGCACGCCGGTTCATCGAAGCAGGCGCTGGCTATCCTGCAGGGACTGCGCGCGGATGTCGTCACGTACAATCAGGTTACGGATGTGCAGGTGCTGCACGATAAAGGCAACCTGATTGCCGCAGACTGGAAAAGCCGTCTGCCGAATAACAGCTCGCCTTTCTACTCCACCATGGCGTTTCTGGTGCGCAAAGGGAATCCAAAACAGATTCACGACTGGTCAGATTTGACCCGCAGTGATGTGAAGCTGATTTTCCCGAATCCGAAAACCTCCGGGAATGGCCGCTACACCTATCTGGCCGCCTGGGGCGCAGCGGAGAAAGCGGACGGGGGCGATCAGGCCAAAACCCGTGCCTTTATGACGCAATTTCTGAAAAACGTTGAAGTATTCGACACTGGCGGTCGCGGTGCGACCACGACCTTTGCTGAGCGTGGTCTGGGCGACGTATTAATTAGCTTTGAGTCCGAAGTGAATAACATCCGCAACCAGTACGGCAAAGATGAGTATGAAGTGGTGGTGCCGAAAACCAACATTCTGGCGGAGTTTCCGGTGGCATGGGTGGATAAAAACGTCGCCACCAATAAAACCGCTGATGCGGCCAGCGCTTATCTGAACTATCTCTATACACCTGAAGCGCAGAATATTATTACTAACTACTACTATCGCGTGAACAATGCACAGCTGATGGCGGAGCAGAAAGATCGCTTCCCGCAGACCAGCCTGTTCCGGGTGGAAGAGGCGTTTGGCGGCTGGGATAAGGTGATGAAGACGCACTTCGTCAGCGGCGGTGAGCTTGATAAGTTGTTAGCGGCGGGGCGCGGATAATGTTTGCAGCCAGCCAGAAACGCGTGTTGCCCGGCTTTGGTCTCAGCCTCGGCACCAGTCTGCTCTTTACCTGTCTGATTCTGCTGCTGCCTATCAGCGCGGTGATCATGCAGCTGTCGCAGATGACGCTGCAACAGTACTGGGATGTGGTGACCAATCCGCAGCTGATTGCCGCCTATAAAGTAACGCTGCTCTCTGCAGGCGTCGCCTCACTGTTTAATGCGGTGTTCGGCATGCTGATGGCATGGATCCTGACCCGTTACCGTTTTCCGGGCCGGACGCTGCTGGATGGCCTGATGGATCTGCCGTTTGCACTGCCTACGGCGGTGGCGGGTCTGACCCTGGCCGGACTCTTTTCGGTCAACGGCTGGTATGGACAGTGGTTCGCTCAGTTCGACATCAAAATCTCTTACACCTGGATTGGTATCGCCATCGCCATGGCCTTTACCAGCATTCCGTTTGTGGTGCGTACCGTACAGCCGGTGCTGGAAGAGTTAGGCCCGGAGTATGAAGAGGCGGCCGAAACGCTGGGTGCCACGCCATGGCAGAGCTTCCGCCGCGTCGTGTTGCCGGAAGTGGCTCCGGCGCTGCTGGCCGGGACTGCGCTCTCCTTTACCCGCAGCCTGGGTGAATTTGGTGCGGTGATCTTTATTGCCGGTAACATCGCCTGGAAAACGGAAGTCACCTCACTGATGATTTTTGTCCGGCTGCAGGAGTTCGACTATCCGGCGGCCAGCGCCATCGCCTCGGTGATCCTGGCGGCATCGCTGATTCTGTTATTTGCGATTAACACATTACAGAGCCGCTTTGGCCGTCGTCTAGGAGGTCACTAATGGCTGAGGTTTCACAGATTAATCACGCTGCACGTCAGCCAGTGAACTGGGGCAAGTGGCTGCTGATTAGTATCGGCGCGCTGATCTCGATTCTGCTGCTGGTGGTGCCGATGGCCTCCATCTTCTGGGAAGCGCTGAATCAGGGGCTCATTGTCGCTCTCAGCAATCTGGCGGATCCGGACATGCTGCACGCCATCTGGCTGACCGTGATGGTGGCGTTGATCACCGTACCGGTTAACCTGGTGTTCGGCACGCTGCTCGCCTGGCTGGTGACGCGCTTCACCTTTCCGGGGCGTCAGTTGCTGCTGACCCTGTTTGATATTCCTTTTGCCGTGTCGCCGGTTGTGGCCGGTCTGATGTATCTGCTGTTCTGGGGCGTTAATGGCCCGGCAGGCGGCTGGCTGGATGCGCATAACATCCAGATTATGTTTGCCTGGCCTGGCATGGTGCTGGCGACGGTGTTTGTGACCTGTCCGTTTGTGGTGCGCGAACTGGTCCCGGTGATGCTGAGTCAGGGCAGTCATGAAGATGAAGCGGCGGTGCTGCTGGGCGCCTCTGGCTGGCAGATGTTCCGCCGCGTAACGCTGCCGAACATTCGCTGGGCGCTGCTGTATGGCATCGTGCTGACCAACGCCCGTGCGATTGGTGAATTTGGTGCGGTCTCGGTGGTATCGGGATCGATTCGCGGTGAGACCTACACATTACCGCTTCAGGTTGAATTATTGCATCAGGACTACAACACCGTTGGCGCATTCACCGCGGCCGCCCTGTTAACCCTGATGGCAATTGTGACGCTGTTTCTGAAAAGCATTGTGCAGTGGCGTTTAGAGCAACAGCACAAACGCCTGCAACAGGAGGGAAATCATGAGCATTGAGATTAACAAGATCAACAAATCCTTTGGTCGCACATCGGTGCTGAACGATATCTCTCTGGATATTGCCTCGGGTGAAATGGTGGCGCTGCTTGGCCCATCAGGCTCGGGTAAAACCACGCTGCTGCGCATCATTGCCGGGCTGGAGCATCAGAACAGCGGTCACATCCGTTTTCATGGCAACGATGTCAGCCGCCTGCATGCTCGCGATCGTCAGGTCGGTTTTGTCTTCCAGCACTACGCGCTGTTCCGTCATATGACGGTATTCGACAACATCGCCTTTGGCCTGACCGTGCTGCCACGTCGTGAGCGTCCTTCAACGGCGGAGATCAAACAGCGTGTTACCCGTCTGCTGGAGATGGTGCAGCTGGCTCATCTGGCGAATCGCTTCCCGGCACAGCTGTCGGGCGGCCAGAAACAGCGTGTGGCGCTGGCGCGTGCGTTAGCGGTTGAACCACAGATTCTGCTGCTGGACGAACCTTTTGGCGCGCTGGATGCTCAGGTGCGTAAAGAGCTGCGCCGCTGGCTGCGTCAGCTGCATGAAGAGCTGAAATTCACCAGCGTGTTTGTCACCCACGACCAGGAAGAGGCGATGGAAGTGGCAGATCGCGTGGTGGTGATGAGCCAGGGCAACATCGAGCAGGTCGGCACGCCAGATGATGTGTGGCGCGATCCGGCGACCCGTTTTGTGCTGGAATTCCTGGGTGAAGTGAACCGCTTTGATGGGGAGATTCAGGGATCACAGTTCCACGTTGGCGCGCACCACTGGCCGCTGGGCTATACCTCGGCCCACCAGGGCGCGGTTGAGCTGTTCCTGCGTCCGTGGGAAATCGACGTGTCACGCCGCAGCAGTCTGGAAACCCCGCTGCCGGTACAGGTACTGGAAGTGAGCCCGCGTGGACACTTCTGGCAGCTGGTCGTCCAGCCTGCAGGCTGGCAAAGCGAGCCGGTCTCGGTGGTGTTTGAAGGTGAGCAGACAGCGCCGATTCGCGGCGAGCGTCTGTTTGTTGGCTTGCAGCAGGCGCGTCTCTATAAGGGCGATACGCCACTGCGCGCAGTTGCCTTTGCACAAAGCGCCTGATATTTTCTCTTCAACACCGGGCGGGAGTGACACTCCCGCCTTTTTTTCGCATCTGGTTTGTAAGATGCCAGGAACCGCACCGTGACGACTCTCGAAAATACCATCGGCAATACCCCGCTGATTAAGTTGCAGCGCCTGACGCCCGCCAACGGCAGCGAGGTCTGGCTCAAGCTGGAAGGCAATAATCCGGCAGGTTCGGTAAAAGATCGCGCGGCCTGGTCGATGATCAATCAGGCAGAGCTGCGTGGTGATATTTCACCTGGCGATCAGTTGATTGAAGCTACCAGCGGCAACACCGGGATTGCGCTGGCGATGATCGCGGCGATGAAAGGCTACCGACTTCGCCTGCTGATGCCCGACAATATGAGTCAGGAGCGGCAGGAAGCGATGCGCGCCTATGGCGCAGAGTTAATTCTGGTGCCCCGTGAACAGGGCATGGAGGGCGCACGCGATCTGGCGCAGGCGATGGCGGCGCGCGGTGAAGGCCGGGTGCTGGACCAGTTTAATAATCCCGATAATCCGCTGGGCCACTATCAGACCACCGGCCCGGAATTGTGGCAGCAGTCGAACCAGCGCATGACTCATTTTGTCTCCAGCATGGGCACCACCGGCACCATTACCGGCGTGGGGCGTTATCTGAAAGAGCTTAATACGGGCGTGCAGGTGATCGGTTTGCAGCCCAGCGAAGGCAGCAGTATTCCGGGTATTCGTCGCTGGCCGCTGGCCTATCTGCCGGGGATCTACCGTCCCGATCTGGTGGATGATGTGATGGATATGACGCAAAAGGAAGCGGAAGAGACGATGCGCGCGCTGGCACGCCGTGAAGGCATTTTCTGTGGCGTCAGTTCAGGCGGCGCGGTGGCGGGTGCGCTGCGCATTGCGCAGGCCAATCCTGGCAGCGTGGTGGTGGCGATCGCCTGCGATCGCGGTGACCGTTATCTCTCTACCGGACTCTATCATCAGTAACCTCTGCCAATGCGGAATCAGGCCTGTGCGCGCATTAACTGCCCACAGGCCTTTTTTTAACCCCAATTTTCGGCGCCAGACAGACTGAATCTGTAAGGATCGCGTAAATCAGGCTGCGCGAATGTTCAGCACAGGACAAAATAGCGGCAATTCTCCAGAGAGATAACCATGAAAATTTTGCTTGTTGATGATGATGTTGAATTAGGCACGATGTTAAGTCAGTACCTGATCGGGGAAGGGTTTGATGCCCAGCTGGTTCTGACCGGCAGCGCTGGCGTGCAGGGCGCGTTATCGGGAGAGTTCACCGCCATGATCCTGGACATTATGCTGCCTGACATGAGCGGCATTGATGTGTTGCGTCAGGTGCGCCAGAACAGCCGGATACCGGTGATTATGCTGACCGCCAAAGGCGATAATATTGATCGCGTGATCGGTCTGGAGATGGGCGCGGATGACTATATGCCCAAGCCCTGCTATCCCCGAGAGCTGGTGGCGCGACTGCGCGCCGTATTGCGCCGTTTCGAAGAGCAGGCGCCACAGCCAGACGCCAGAGAGCCGCTGCGCTGGGGGGAACTCATGCTTAATCCCGCCACCCGCATTAGCGAATGGCAGGGTAAAACCTTTGATCTGACGGCGTCGGAATTTAATCTGCTGGATCTGCTGCTGCGTGCACCGGACAGAGTGGTGTCAAAAGATGAGCTCTCCGAAAAGGGACTCGGTCGTCCGCGTGAAGCCTATGACCGCAGCGTCGATGTGCATATCAGTAACATTCGTCAGAAGCTCAGTGCATTAACCGCTGACAGCATCAACATCGAAACCGTTCGCAGCATCGGCTACCGTATTCGATGAAGCAGAGTTACCGTGGACGCATGTTCTGGAAGATCTTTATCGGCTTCTGGATCGTTTTCGTCATTATGAGCCAGCTTATCTGGCTCGGCTTTACGCTCTCCGGTAAACGGCATGAACCGCCTGAACTCGTGGCTATCCGTCGTATTGTGGATCTGCAGATGACCTCCGCCGCGTCAGTGCTGGAGCGGGGCGGGCCTGATGCGCTGAATGCGATGCTCTCGGACTGGGATAACAGCGATCGGCAGTTCTTCCACGTCACCCAACAGACAAAACCGTCCCAATCAGAAAACAGCGGCAACCTGGATATCAGAGGGCGCTTTCCTGAAGAGGTGGTGCGCTGGGTTCGCGGCGCGGATGGCAAAGCCTATCATCTGCGCTACGACCTGGATGGCATGCGTAAAGACAGCACGCTGAACATGATGCCGCGAAAATTTCTGAATATTCCTGAGCCGATGTTTGTCTTCGCCGGTTCGGTGGGATTGCTGTTCAGTCTGCTTCTGGCCTGGAATCTGACGCGACCTATGCGTCAGCTGCGGGAAGGATTTTCCCGCGTGGCTGAGGGCGATTTAAGCGTGCGGCTGTTTCCGATCATGCGTAAGCGCCACGACGAGATCTCAAACGTCGCTGAAGCCTTTGACGCCATGGTCGAGCGGCTCGATACCCTGGTGCGCGCCCGTGAAGAACTGTTGCATGATATCTCACATGAGCTTCGTTCACCGCTGGCGCGACTGCAGCTGGCGACCGGGCTGGCCAGACAGACGCCAGAAAGTGTGAACAGTTCGCTTGATCGCATTGATGAAGAGGCGCGTCGGCTGGACAAGATGATCGGTGAACTGCTGACACTGTCGCGGGCTGAGCATGAAAGCATCCCGGATGAGCAATATTTTGATCTGACCGGCTTGCTGCAGGCGGTTATTACCGATGTCCGTTATGAAGCGCAGATCCCAGGCGTGCAGGTAGAGTTGCAGGTCGACGATCGGGCTGATTACACCGTGCGGGGCAATGCAGAGCTAATACGGCGCGGAGCAGAGAATGTATTACGCAATGCGCTGCGCTTCTCTCAGCCAGGGCAGCGGATTGATGTTCATCTGCGCGCAGAACAGCAGTGGCTGGTGATTCAGGTGCGCGATCAGGGGCCGGGTGTCGATGAGGATAAGCTCTCCAGCATCTTTGACCCGTTTGTGCGGGTGAATTCGCCGCTGATGGGCAAAGGTTATGGTCTGGGACTGGCTATCGTGCGCAAGGTGGTGCTGGCGCATCATGGTGAGGTTGAGGCAAGAAACCGGCCAGAAGGCGGACTGGAACTGACGCTGCGTCTGCCGCACTGGCAGCCCTGAACAGGCATACAGCAGAAACGATAACGGCACCCGCGGGTGCCGTTATGTTATGAACGAATGCTTACTTTCTGATGCGAATCACCGGCGTTTCGCCGACGGTGACCTGGCCAGTCAGCTTAATCAATTCCTTGATTTCATCCATGTTGGAGATGACAACCGGTGTCAGGGTTGATTTCGCTTTCTCTTCCAGCAACGGCAGGTCAAACTCGATAACCACGTCGCCTTTTTTGACCTTCTGGCCTTCTTCAGCGATGCGTTTGAAGCCTTCACCTTTCAGTTCTACGGTATCGATACCGAAGTGGACGAACAGCTCAATGCCATTGTCTGATTCGATCGAAAAAGCGTGATTGGTTTCAAAAATCTTACCGATAGTGCCATCAACAGGAGCAACCATTTTGTTGCCGCTGGGCTTGATCGCAATACCGTCGCCCACGATTTTTTCTGCAAACACCACATCTGGTACGTCTTCAATGTTCACGATTTCGCCTGACAGAGGCGCTACGATGTCAATTGTCCCAGCGCTATCCGTTTTTTCGCCAAAAAGTTTAGAAAACAAACCCATGATCTTCTCCTAAGCAGTAATTTGGGGCCAGCATCATGCGGATTAGCAGAGCGTTTTTTCCTTAATGAACTTGTTTACCAGGTTCATTAAATCTTCCGCTGTCGGTTGAGCCAGTGCCTGCTCCGCCAATGCCTTCGCATCTTCAAAATTAGTATTACGAATGATTTTCTTGATGCCAGGGATAGAAATGGCACTCATGCTGAACTCGTCCAGCCCCATTCCCAGTAACAGTAGTGTAGCACGTTCATCACCTGCCAGCTCACCACACATGCCGGTCCATTTACCTTCAGCGTGAGATGCATCAATGACTTGCTTGATTAAGTTAAGCACAGACGGCGCCATTGGGTTGTACAGGTGCGAGATCAAATCATTACCACGATCGACCGCCAGAGTATACTGCGTCAGATCGTTTGTCCCAATACTGAAGAAGTCGACTTCCTTCGCCAGATGATGAGCAATCACGGCTGAAGCCGGGGTTTCCACCATGATGCCGACTTCGATGCTCTCATCAAAGGCTTTACCTTCTTCACGCAACTGCGCTTTCAGCAGTTCCAGTTCCGCTTTCAGGCTGCGTACTTCTTCAACCGAAATAATCATCGGGAACATGATGCGCAGTTTACCGAAAGAGGAGGCGCGCAGGATTGCACGCAGCTGCGCATGCAGAATCTCTTTGCGGTCCATGGCGATACGGATAGCGCGCCAGCCGAGGAACGGGTTCTCTTCTTTTGGCAGGTTCATGTAAGGCAGATCTTTGTCGCCGCCGATGTCCATGGTACGCACGATAACGGCCTGTGAACCCATGGCTTCAGCGACGGCTTTGTACGCCTGGAACTGCTCTTCTTCGCTTGGCAGTGAGTCACGATCCATAAACAGGAATTCGGTGCGGTAGAGACCCACGCCTTCAGCGCCGTTACGTTCAGCACCGGCGATATCGCGCACAGTACCGATGTTGGCGCAGACTTCAACCTGATGACCATCCAGCGTAACGGCTGGCAGATCTTTCAGCTTAGCTAATTCATGTTTTTCCGACAGATACTGGTTCTGTACGGCTTTCAGCTCTTCCTGAATCGCTTCTGAAGGATTGACGTGAATCGCATTGTTAACGCCATCCAGAATCAGGAAATCGCCATTTTTAACCGTGACGGTCACATTGCCGGTACCGACAATGGCTGGGATCTCCAGCGAGCGCGCCATGATTGAGGTATGTGAGGTACGGCCACCCAGATCGGTGATAAAGCCCAGCACCTTCTTCAGGTTCAGCTGTGCGGTTTCTGACGGCGTTAAATCTTTTGCCACCAGAATGGATTCGTCCGGAATAGCGCTCAGGTCAACGATATGCAGACCGAGGATGTTTTGCAGCAGACGCTTACCGATGTCACGTACGTCAGCCGCACGCTCTTTCAGATATTCGTCATCTAACTCCTCCAGTGCTTTCGCCTGGCCATCGATGACCGAGTAAGCAGCAGCATCGGCAGAAGCGTGATCTTTTTTGATCAGGTCGATGATTTCCTGCTCCAGCTCTTCATCTTCCAGCAACATAATGTGGCCTTCGAAGATTGCTGCTTTCTCTTCACCGAGGGTTTCACCCGCTTTGACGCGAATCGCTTCCAGTTGTAATGCCGCTTTGCTGCGGCCATCGAGGAAGCGCTGAACTTCCTGCTCAACCTGGTCATCAGAAATTTTCTTGCGGTTGATGACGATCTCGTCTTCTTTCAGCAGCAGTGCTTTGCCGAAAGCGATACCTGGTGATGCTAAAATGCCTGAAATCATAACGCTACCTTTTAATCACGATGGCTGATGGGACTCTGTGCGGTGCCATTGTCGCGGGACACGTACTCTACGAAAGCAATAACGCGGACAGGTTGTCCGCGATCAAGATGTTTGCACTCAATGGCGCAGAGGAGTCGATTTGCTGGAGAGCTGAGCGGAGATTACTCCAGTTCAGCCATCAGTTTGACCAGATGCTCAACTGCTTTCTGCTCGTCTTCACCTTCCGCGGAAAGGGTCACAACCGTTCCCTGGGTTAAACCCAGTGTCTGCAGCTTGAACAGGCTCTTCGCGCTCGCTGATTTACCGTTAGAGGTCACGGTAATTTCTGACTGGAAAGCTTTGGCTTCTTTAACGAATTGCGCAGCTGGGCGAGTGTGCAGACCGTTTGGTGCAGTAATGGTAACTTCTTGCTGGAACATTCTATTTCCCCAACGTTATCAGGATGAGTGTTATGGATCTAAAGTCTAGCCTGGAGCCTTTACTTTAGCCTGTGTAGGTGCGCGGGTATAGCTTCATGCTGACCAAAGACGCGCATGCGTCAAATCTACAGTCCGTTGCGTCTCAAAACCGATTCTACACGTCACCGGTTAATTATGCCGTGATTCGCCGTTTCACTGAATCCGTAAATCGATTCAGCTTGATCCACTTCAAACGCGGATTAATTTCAGGCATCGAAATAATTGGCAGTCTAAATACCAGAGCGGCGTCACTGAAATCAATCTGCCGGGTGATGAAAGTGAGATCTGCACCACAAAAAAGCACCCGATTGGGTGCTTTTTTCTCCATTTTCGGACTATCGGCCTCTGCTACTGAAGCTCTTTTTCAGTGAAGAGATCGGCAAACAAGGCGGTACTCAGATAGCGTTCACCGGAGGAGGGGAGGATCACCACAATATTTTTGTTGGCGAAGGCTTCATCTTCCTGCAGCTTCAGCGCCGCGGCAACGGCAGCACCGGATGAGATACCGGCCAGAATACCTTCCTCTTCCATCAGCCGACGCGCCGTACTGATCGCCTCTTCATTGGTGATGGCCACGACGCGGTCCACCAGATTCAGCTCAAGGTTGCCCGGGATAAAGCCTGCGCCGATACCCTGAATTTTGTGTGGGCCGGGCTTGATCTCATCGCCCGCCAGCGCCTGAGCAATCACCGGGGAATCGGTCGGCTCAACCGCGACGGTAATCAGATCTTTTTTGCCTTTGGTGTTTTTAATGTAGCGGCTCACGCCGGTCAGCGTACCGCCGGTGCCGACACCGGCAATAAAGACATCCACTTCGCCGTCCGTGTCTTCCCAGATTTCCGGGCCGGTGGTCTTTTCATGGATTTCCGGGTTGGCCGGGTTGCTGAACTGCTGCAGCAGCACATATTTATCCGGATTGCTGGCAACAACCTCTTCAGCTTTGCTGATGGCACCTTTCATGCCTTTGGCGCCTTCGGTCAATATCAGCGTCGCGCCCAGCGCCTTCAGCAATTTACGGCGCTCAACTGACATGGTTTCTGGCATCGTCAGCGTTAATTTATAACCGCGCGCTGCGGCGACATAGGCCAGAGCAATACCGGTATTGCCGCTGGTCGGTTCAACCAGTTCAACACCCGGTTTCAGAATACCGCGTTTTTCTGCGTCCCAAATCATATTGGCACCGATACGGCATTTTACGCTGAAGCTCGGGTTACGGGATTCAACTTTCGCAAGGATGCGGCCGTTACCGATGCGGTTCAGTCGAACCAATGGCGTATGACCAATTGTCAAAGAGTTGTCTTCATAGATCTTACTCATAGCCTGTCCTTAACTGTATGAATTATTGGGAACCCTATGAGCATACCTTTTCTGCCTGGTGGCGGAAGGAAAGAAATCGTATATCTATATGTCGCCCGGCAATAAGCCCTGCTAAAAAGAGCATAAGGCGCACTGATGAATTTAGCGCAACTCATCACGTGCCAGCGTTGACCGGTAGCGATCGACCCACATGGCGGTGGCACCGCAGACGGCAACCGGCATGATCACCAGGTTCAGAACCGGGATCATGGTGAACAGACTGATTAGCGCGCCAAACTGCATATTGGCCGTTTTGTGCTGACGCAGGGCGTTGCGCATCTGCTGAAACGGCACTTTGTGGTTATCGAACGGATAGTCGCAATACTGGATGGACAACATCCAGGCGCTGAACAGGAACCACAGCACCGGCGCAACGGTCTGGCCAAAGCCAGGAATAAAATAGAGCAGCAGCAGACCCAGCGCGCGGGGCAGGTAATAACCCAGTTTTTGCAGCTCGCGCTTCATGATGCGCGGCACATCCTTGATCATTCCAGCCCAGCCGCTGTCCGGCAGGGGCTTGCCTGTCAGGCGGCCTTCCAGTTGCTCGGCCAGCAGGCCGCAAAACGGAGCGGCAATTAAGTTTGCCAGGGTCGAAAAGAAGTAGCTAAACACCAGCACAATTGCAATCACCGACAGCGGCCATAACAGATAGCTCAGCCACTGCAGCCAGTCCGGAATATGGGCCATCAGACGCGGGATCCAGTCACCGAGACGATAGAACAGCCAGATGAAAGCGCCACCCAGCATCACGATATTGATCAGCAACGGCATCACCACAAAGCGGCGAATGCCAGGCAGACGTACCAGTTTCCAGCCCTGGCTAAAGTAGTGCATGCCGTTAAAATTTGAGACGGAATTCTCAAGGGCCATAAAGCCAGTTCTCCTGAAGATGTTAAGGCGCGCCCACTATAACCTGGCTTTTTCTCCAGGCCAGGTGCCGTTTGGGTAAAAAAACAGCGAAAAAGCGTGGGTTGCCTATCTTATTTGTCAGAAAATAGTGCACAGACTTGCACTTGTGTAGCAGGGCAAATACAGTTAGAGGATAAAGTTTGCCGCGGTGGCAAGGTATTGGAACAACAGAGAATACAATGATGCAGGATTTGCGTCTGATATTAATCGTTGTTGGCGCGATCGCCATTATAGCGCTCCTTCTTCACGGGCTGTGGACCAGCCGTAAAGAGCGTTCGTCAGTGTTCCGCGATCGCCCGCACAAACGTCTAAAACAACGTGATGAAAATGATGAGCAGGACCTGATTGACGACGAGGATGATGGCGTCGGCGAGGTTCGCGTTCGTTCTGATCGCAACGTACATCAGGAACCGCGTTTCGATGAGATTCGCGAGCCACAGCCAGAAGCGCCGCGTAAGCCTGCGCCCGCTGAGCCTGTGCGTCAGCCTGCGCCACGACCCGCACCGCAACCCGAACCTGAAAGCGACCCGCTTTTTAACACGGCACCGCAGCCTGCTCCGCAGTCGCGCCCTGAACCGGTTCGTCAGCAGCCCGCACCCACTTTTGTCGCGCCGCCCGTTCAGGCCGACCCGCTGCTGGATCTCGATCCGCTGGAATCTGTACAGCCAGCACCGCAGTACCAGGCAGAACCTGAGCCGCAGCCTGAAGTGACACCGGCCCCCGCGCCGGCACAGCCTGCTGCTAAAGCGCCAGCGGAAAAACCGAAAGAAGCGGTACTGGTGCTGCATGTTGCCGCACACTCGGGCGGTGAACTGAACGGTGAGGCCCTACTGCAGGGTATTCTTCAGGCGGGCTTCCAGTTTGGTGAAATGAACATTTTCCATCGTCATCTCAGTCCGGCTGGCAGCGGCCCGGTATTGTTCAGTCTGGCCAATATGGTTAAGCCGGGCTCGTTCAATCCTGACCTGATGACCGATTTCAGCACGCCTGGCATCTCTATCTTTATGATGGTGCCTTCTTATGGCGATGCGAATCAGAACTTCAAGCTGATGCTGCAGTCGGCTCAGCGTATCGCTGATGATGTAGGTGGCGTGGTGCTGGATGATGAGCGTCGCATGATGACGCCACAGAAGCTGGAAACTTACAAAGCGCGTATCCGCGATGTGGTTGGCGTCTGAGACCTGCGCTAAACGCTATCTGAATTGTTAAAAACAAACCCCCGCCTGTCGGGGGTTTTTTATCTGATGGGGCTTTATGAAATCCGTCCAGGATCACATCACCGAACTGCGCACCACGTTGCGCCATCATGAATATCTCTATCACGTTATGGATGCGCCGGAAGTGCCGGATGCTGAATACGATCGTCTGATGCGCGAACTGCGTCAGCTGGAGGAGGAACACCCGGATCTCATTACGCCAGACTCGCCGACACAACGCGTGGGTGCCGCGCCGCTGACGGTCTTCGAGCAGGTGCGCCATGAAGTCCCGATGCTGTCGCTGGATAACGCCTTTGATGAAGCCACGTTTATGGCTTTCAACAAGCGGGTGCAGGATCGCCTGAAAAGCAGTGACGACATAACCTACTGCTGTGAACTCAAGCTCGATGGCGCTGCGGTCAGCCTGATGTATGAAAATGGTCTGCTGGTCCAGGCCGCAACGCGCGGTGACGGCACAACCGGCGAGAACATTACCGCCAATGTCCGCACCATTCGCGCTATCCCGCTGCGGCTTAAAGGCGACAACATTCCGGCACGGCTGGAAGTGCGTGGCGAAATATTTATGACGCAGCGCGGCTTTGAAAAGCTGAATGAGGAAGCACGCCGGACTGATGGCAAAGTCTTTGCTAATCCGCGCAATGCAGCAGCCGGTTCTCTGCGTCAGCTGGATCCGCGCATTACCGCCAAACGTCCGCTGACCTTCTTCTGCTACGGTTTTGGCCTGCTGGAAGGCGGTGAGATGCCGCACAGTCACATGGGGCGTCTGCAACAGTTTAAAGCCTGGGGCCTGCCGGTCAGCGACCGCATTAAGCTGGTGCACAACGCAGAAGAAGCCCTGGCCTTCTATCGTGATATTGAGCAACAGCGTCCGAATCTGGGTTTTGATATTGATGGCGTGGTGATCAAAGTCGATTCACAGGAACTGCAGGAAAAACTGGGCTTTGTGGCGCGCGCGCCGCGCTGGGCGATTGCCTTTAAATTCCCGGCACAGGAACAACTGACCTGGGTGCGGGACGTCGAATTTCAGGTTGGCCGCACCGGGGCTATCACACCTGTAGCTCGCCTTGAGCCGGTGCAGGTCGCGGGCGTGATCGTCAGCAATGCCACGCTGCATAATGCGGATGAAATCGAGCGGCTGGGATTACGCATCGGCGATCGGGTGGTCATTCGCCGCGCCGGTGATGTGATCCCGCAGGTGGTCAACGTGGTGCTCGCCGAGCGCCCTGAACAGACGCGTGAAGTCCTGTTCCCGGCACACTGTCCGGTTTGTGGTTCCGAGGTTGAACGGGTCGAAGGGGAATCGGTCACGCGCTGCACGGGCGGTTTAATCTGCGGTGCTCAGCGCAAAGAGGCGCTGAAGCATTTTGTCTCGCGCCGGGCACTGGATGTTGATGGCATGGGCGATAAGATTATCGACCAGCTGGTGGAGAAAGAGTACGTCAACACGCCAGCGGATCTGTTCCGTCTCACGGCGGGCAAACTGACCGGACTGGATCGCATGGGGCCGAAATCGGCGCAAAACGTTGTCGACGCGCTGGAGAAAGCGAAATCGACTACGCTGGCGCGTTTCCTCTATGCACTGGGCATTCGTGAAGTGGGTGAAGCCACCGCTGCCAATCTGGCTAACCATTTTGGTGAGTTGCAGAAGGTCATGGATGCCGATCTTGAGGCGCTGATTGCGGTGCCGGATGTCGGCAAAGTCGTTGCGGCACACGTGCGCAACTTCATGGAAGAGGAAAGCAACCGTGAGGTTATCCGCCAGCTGGTCGAGGATATCGGTATTCACTGGCCGCAGGTGGTGGTGGTGAGAGCCGAAGAGATCGACAGTCCGTTCGCGGGTAAAACGGTGGTGCTGACTGGCTCACTGTCGCAGATGAACCGCGATGATGCCAAAGCGCAGCTGATCGCGCTGGGCGCAAAAGTCAGCGGCAGTGTCTCAAAGAAAACTGATTTGCTGATTGCCGGTGAAGCGGCTGGTTCAAAGCTGGCGAAAGCAGCGGAGCTTGGCATTGAAGTGATTGATGAAGCGGAAATGATCCGCCTGCTGGGAGCCTCAGATGGATGAACATCAGCTGGTGGCGATAGCCAATACGCCTATGCCGTTTGGCAAATATAAGGGGCGGATGCTGATCGATCTGCCTGAGCCTTATCTGCTGTGGTTTGCCCGCAGTGGGGACTTTCCGTCTGGTCTGCTGGGTGATCTCATGCAACTCACCCTGACAATAAAAATTGAGGGTCTGGAAGGGTTAGTTAAACCGCTTCAGACCCGTAAGTAACGCTGCCCGCACTGGCGGGCAGCCGATCTATTTCTGAGACTCCATTACCGAATCCTTGACCTGCACAGCCTGCTGCTGCTTCTCATTGGTCTTCTTATAACGTCCGGCAATAAATGAGCAGACCATCAGCTGTACCTGATGGAAAATCATCAGCGGCAGCACAATAATCCCCACGGTACTGGCCGGGAACAGGATATTCGCCATCGGCACGCCATTCGCCAGACTCTTCTTCGAACCACAAAACAGCACCACAATCTCATCGGCGCGTTTAAAGCGGAACAGACGCGAGGCCAGCAGGTTGATAATCAGCACGGCGGTCAGCAGAATGATTGAGCCTGCCACAATCCACAGCAGCGTAATCAACCCAACGCGATGCCAGATGCCATTAACCACCGCTTCACTGAAGGCGGAGTAGACCACCAGCAGAATCGAGGTCTGGTCGGTTTTGCCAATCAGGCTGCGGTGCTTTTCAACCCAGCCCCCGATCCAGCGCCGTGAGAGGTGTCCCAGCACGAAAGGCACCATCAGTTGCAGCATAATCTTCCCGATCTGCTCCAGTCCATCGCTGGGCGCGCTGCTGTGAATATCCATCACCAGGTTCACCAGCAACGGCGAAATAAACACACCCAGCAGGCTTGATGCAGAGGCGCTGCATACCGCTGCCGCAACGTTACCGCCCGCCATGGAGGTAAACGCGATAGCGGATTGCACGGTCGCAGGCAGGATACAGAGGTAGATAAAGCCGGTATAAATTTCCGGGCCGACATTAACCGGATGCCACCAGACCAGCAACAGACCCAGCACCGGAAACAGCACAAAGGTGCTGAACATAATCCACAGATGCAACCGCCAGTGACTGCTGCCTGAGATGATCTTTTCACGCGACAGCTTGGCACCATGCATAAAGAACAGCAGTGCTATCGCTGCTGTCGCGAGATAACTGAATATATCGACGTAGATCCCTCTGGCTGGCAGGAAAGAGGCCAGTAGTACAGTGATGATGAGTTTAACCATCATCGGATCGAGTTTTAAAAATCCCATTGTTAAATTCCGGTAAATTTTTCAATAGCGCGATTGTGCGTGAAACCTGTTTAGAAATAAAATTGATTTATTGAATTAATCTATGAGCAGAATCGATGAATTACACCCTGCGTCAGCTACGAACCTTTATTGCGGTGGCTCACTATGGCGGATTCAGCCAGGCGGGGCAGGCGATAGGTCTGAGTCAGTCGGCGGTAAGCCACAGTATTAAAGAGCTGGAAGCGGAAACCGGCGTGCGATTGCTGGATCGAACCACCCGGGAGGTGATGCTGACTGAAGCGGGAAAACAGCTGGCGTCACGCATGGAGCGCCTGCTGGAGGAGATTCATACCACGCTGCTGGATATCCGCAGTTTTGGCGAACAGCGCAGTGGTACCGTCAGGGTGGCAGCCAGCCAGACCATTTCCGCTCATCTGATGCCGCAATGTCTGGCCGCCAGCCAGCAACACTTTCCTGACATCAAAGTGATACTGCACGATCGCGCCCAGCAGTGGGTGCTGCAAAGTGTGCGTAACGCCGAAGTCGATTTCGGGATTGTGATTGGGCCACTCAGCGACAGCGATTTTGACAGCATCGCGATTCTGGATGAGCCTTTCCTGCTGCTATGCCGTGATGATGATCCGCTGGCGCAGGTGGAAAGGGCAGAATGGTCAATGCTGGATGGCCGCACCATGGTGCTTCAGGACTATGCTTCGGGCAGTCGGGTCCTCATTGATGCGGCGATGCAGCAGCAGAATATCAGGGCTGAAGTCGTTCAGGAGATTGGTCATCCCGCTACGCTGTTTCCGATGGTACAGGTGGGGATCGGCATCAGTATTCTGCCCGCGCTGGCGTTACCGTTACCGGCGGATCGCGCATTAACGGTGCGGCGACTATATCCGGAGATCAATCGCAGCCTTACGCTGATCAAGCGTAAAAACCGTTCGCTGACGCCTGCTGCCGAAGCGATCTGGCAGGAGGTGCGCCAGCAGGCGACGCTGCTGGCGCAACAACGCGAGGCCAGGCCCGCATTTTAGATGTAGACATCAATTTTGTTTGTGTCGGTAGGGCGGTTAATCCCGTCTGCTTTGCTCTCACTGACGGACGAGCTGTCACTCTTTGGCTGATCCTGCTCGGCCTGCTTCTGTTCCAGCTGAGCAATCTGTGCCTGCAACATGGTGATTTGTGACTGATACATCTGCTGCATTTCAGACTTCTGTTCGTCAGTCAGTTCTTTGTTGTCGGCCAGCTCTTTGACTTGCGTTAAGACGTTCTGAATCTGTTTATTCAGCGCCGCGACCTGCGAGGCAACACTGCCGCCACCGCTGTCACCGCCACTGACTGCACTGCTTAGAATTCCGGAAATTGAAGACATCATTTTTCTCCCTGTAAGTTGTCAGATACGTTATCGGCACGCTGTGAAACGACTTGAGAGCTGAAATTGTTAAGGTTGCGAAAAGGCGAGAGCTTATCTGTTAAGCCAATGTCAGTGCAGCAGAAAAAAAAACAGGCACCAAAAAGGGCTAAAAGACAGCAGATAAACTTAAAGCGAGGGGATCACAGGCCTGTAGCAAAGCATCGCGGGACAGGGACAAAAACGCCGGGAGCGTTTTTGAACAACGCAAAGCGTTGGCCCGTCTGCGGGCGCACCTCAGGGATGAGGTGCGTAATCGCCCGCGCTGAGCCTGCCATGGATGGCGATTTTGCGTCTTTGCGAAAGGCCTGTGCTCCCTGAGCCAGCACTTTGTTTAAAGTCTGAAATAGCTGGAAAAAGCAGTTTTACCCTGAAGCGCAGGAAATCTCTCAATAGCAGAAACGAAAAAAGCGCCATAAAGGCGCTTTATTCTGAATTGGTGGGTCGTGCAGGATTCGAACCTGCGACCAATTGATTAAAAGTCAACTGCTCTACCAACTGAGCTAACGAC